>CAZPNU010000004.1:0-132828 GCA_964588075.1 uncultured Candidatus Cloacimonas sp. | reverse complement strand
GCCTCCAGTAAACAGCTCATAGATCTCGCCCTATTAATTTCGGGGGGATGCTTGGTATGTAAATCAGGCTGGTAGGAAATATAAGAAGAAGCCTGAAGGACTTTGTTGTTGACTTGTATCCCCCACTCGTAAAACATGGCCGGAATAAGTATGGAAACAAGTAAGAATATTCTCATGGTCGCCATCAACAGCAGTTGGAGCCAATCCAACCTTGCTTATTACTACCTACGTGAAGTGATTCGCCCACTCCGGCATAGAGTTTGGATCAGCGACTATACTCTCAAGGATCATCTTGGGGACGTCATAGCTTCAATATATTCCTACCAGCCGGATGTCGTCTGCTTTTCGGCTTATATATGGAACTGCGAATATCTGCAAAAGCTTATCCCGGAGCTAAAGAAGTTACTTCCCAAGGCGATTGTTGTGATGGGAGGTCCTGAATCTTCGAACAGAGATTATGGCTTAACAGATCATGACTTCTGTATTTCCGGTGGTGGAGAGGGAGCATTCAAGTGCTTGGCTGCATCCGGCTTCACCAAACTGGTGGATCCACCCTACCTTCCCTTGAAGAAGGTGCCCTTTCCATACCATCCAGATGATAAAAGCAGTTTGGAAGGCAAGCTTGTTTACTACGAGTGTTATCGTGGTTGCCCTTATAGCTGCATATATTGCCTTTCTTCCACTGATAAACGCCACGAATTGCGCTTCGACCCGGATATCCCTGAAGATATTATCAGTTTGGAGCAAGAGCTGAACTCCCTAATTGCGTTAAAGCCCAAAACTCTGAAGTTTATAGACCGTAGCTTTAATATCTTCCCCAAGTTGGCACATCATATCTGGCAGTTTTTCATTAAGCATCCTGTGGGTTGCGAAGTCCATTTTGAGATATATCCTGACCTCTTAGACGAAGATGATTTCCTCATCCTGGAAGCAGCTCCCTCGGGCCTTATCCGTTTTGAAGTGGGCATCCAAACCACAAATGACACAATTGCAGCTTATAGCGGAAGAAACAGTAATTGGGACAAAGCTAAACTAGCACTGATAAGCCTAAAACAACGCACTCACATCAGGATACACACAGATTTACTGGCAGGCTTGCCGGGGGAATCATATTCCTCCGTGCTCAACTCGCTTAATCAGCTATGCTCCACCTTGCCCGATGCCGTTCAATTGGGCTTGCTTAAAATACTCCCCAATACCCCCATGGCTGCGATTGCCAAAGAGCGTGGATACTTGTGGCTGAACCATCCTCCATATCAATGTTTGGCTTCCGATGCACTCCCCTACCCGGAAATGTGCAAGCTGGAAAGCTTAGCAAAGCTATTAAATCTGTATTGGAACAAAGAGGAATATGCGCAACAGTGGGCAAACCTGTTACAGCAGCACAAGGCAAGTGACGTCCTCTTTTGCCTGTGGGATATTCACCGCGAACTGGGCTACGACCTGCATTCACTTTCCCGCGGTAAGCGTGAGCAGGTTATGCAGCTTTTATTTGACAGCTCTATCCCATAATACAGAATTGCACTTAGCTAAATAATCCGACACAAGATGCGAGGTTGATTATGCATAGTACCGCTTCAATCAAAGCCGGGCTAAAAGAATTGTTGCAAGACACACCCATGGTGCTTGCTGCGTGGGAGGGTGGTTCTGCAGCCACAGGCTATTTGGATGAATTTTCTGATCTGGATCTCACTATAGTGATTAGGGTTGAAGATTCTGAACCGCTATTCCAAATCCTGGAAAAGTATTTCAATTCCCTATATGGCATCGAACGCAGGTTCAGATTGCCTGAGCCAACCTGGCATGGTATGTCCCAATGCTTTTATCTGCTTAAGGGTTGCGAACCGTTCTTTTACTGCGATATTGCCGTGGTTCCTGCCTCCAACCCCAACAAGTTTACCGAGCCTGATCGTCATGGCAACGCGGTTATATGGTTTGATAAAGCAGATGTGTATACTGCGGTAAACAGCAGTTTTGCCGAGCAAGAAAAGCTCATCCATCGCGTGTTACGCGCTTCTGCTGCAACAGATTTCTTGGGGATTATCGAGCTGCAAAAAGCACTGGCAAGAGGCTCCTGGCTAAGTTCGCAAACCAATCTTCAGCTATTTATCAACCGTCACCTAATTCCTCTTCTCAACATTAAATACAGACCTTGGAAGGCAGATTTCGGCATCCGCTATATCGATAGGGATTATCCACCGGAAGTATATGCTAAAGTTGAGGATTTATTACATTATAATGATGTGGAAGATCTGCGTCGTAATGGCAAAATAGCATTGGATATGTATAAATCGCTAAGGGAAGAGCTGCTGATAAAGTATCCCGATACAAATCCGGAGGGGGAAAAGTTATGAATCGTGAAACTATCCTGAAAGCCGATCCTGAGTATCGGCGTAAAGTAATCCGTATCTTTCTATCAGCCGTTATTGTAGGTTTCATCGTGTTAAGCTTGGTTATTCCCATGCTGGAAAAGGCAACAGTTATGGATAATCCCATGGCAGTATTCAACGCCTTTAAACATGTTCTAGTGCTGCTGCTTATCATCCCCGCTTTTCTCTGTATCTACCTTCTGCGCATTGCCATAAAAAGCATCAAGCATCGCTGCTTCCCCCCACCCGACACCAAGGTGATTAAGGACACCCCCATTCTCTATGAGGAGGAAGCGGTGAAACGCGGGATAATCTTGCTGATTTTCGCCTTCATACTGATCTTTTTCTGCTTCTTCAGCGCTGCCCATGCTATTAGCTTCATGGATACCTTGGCGTAGAGTGTACTTCTTTTTTTCCCTGCCTTTTTCTTACATCCTGCCTATAGGGTTACGGTTGAGATGCGGTTGCGCCTCCCAGCAAAGTGCTGGGTATCGCAACCGTATCTCAACCGTATATCAATAAGCAAGGGGTGACAAGGTGACAAGGTAATGAGGTAATGAGGTGACAGAGTGACAGGGTGATGGAGGGGAAGACAAAGGTTGATTTCTGCATCTAACCCCAGCTAACAAGACCAGAGGGTAATCATAAATATTATACCTATATAACGCCACCCCTAAGCTCCTAGTCTTGTTCACTTCTATACTTCTCAACACCTAGTCTTGTTCACTTTTTTGTACTTCACAACTTCTCAACCTCTCGACACTTCGACCCCCCAAAAAGCCACGCTACGACGAACTTTTAACTTCTATCGTCTAACCACCCTTGAGCCCGTAGGGCGATATATCATAGCGATGGATTCGGAGCATTGCGCAGCAATGCGCAGACCCTCGTCCCACGCCCCCACAGAATAAGCCCCTTAGGGCGACATAACCCTTGTGAGACACTAAATCCGTCGGTAATGCGAAAGTAACAAAAGAACTGGATTCCAGCCGAACCACCCCAACAGCCAAGGACTTGTCTGTCGGGGACCCCGGACGCTGGAATGACGGAAGTGTTTAGCTGAGTGGAGATGGATTTATGAATAGCAGGTGCTCGGCTTGCATAATACTGATTATAATAATGGACTTAAGACCAAAAACCGAGTATTGGCATACCCTGATTGACCATTATCCAATAGCCGTTTAATGGCTGTTCAACCGACTCAATATACCAATATCCGTTTGCTGGATAGCCGCGTGTTGCCCTCGGAGATGCTGAGGATATACACTCCGCTTGGGAGTTCGGGAAGGCTGATGCTGCTTGTTTCCCCACGACTGCTGTCCTGCGTTTGGAATACCCGCTGTCCCTTCAGGTTGTAAAGCGTAATGTTCTTGGTCATGGGCTTGGCATAACCCTTACCCAGATAGCGGAGGGAGAGGCTCTTACCCGCAGGCAAGGGATTGGGGTAGCTTGTGAACTGCCATTGGTCTTGTAACTGCGGGGCAAGCTCATCCTCATTTGCAACAGTAGTGTCAGCAAGCTGTGCATTCCCGGAATAGATTACTAAAGCTCCGGGAACATCGGAAAGCCCCGGAGGAGATTGGGGAGCTCCCACTGCCAGATCATCAAAGCCATCGTTGTTAAAATCCCCACATGCCATGGCATAACCGAAGCGCGAATACCGGGGTATCCCATCAGGTGAAGATAAAAAAAGATCAGCAGTTCCATTGAAGTTCTGCTTGCCCAACCAAATGGCAAGACGTCCGCTATCTCCCCACGCTTCGTAATCCGAACCTATAAGATCATCAAAACCATCATTGTTTAAATCTCCATGAACCAAATCATATTCAGGCCATCCTGGTCCAAAATAAGCAGGCCAGAGCTGTATATCCCATTGGTCTGTTATCTCATTGGCTCCCATCCAAAAATACCCATAGATTGTGCTGTTATCATTTACAACTCTCCCAAGGAAATCATCAAAACCATCACCATTAACATCACCGCAATAAATAGGTTTTTTATGTTCCTCATATGTACTGTACTCCACCAGATTCAAGCTATCGCATTGGGAAATGTTTGGACAACCGTAGTATAAGGTAACGCTACTATTGAAAATATCGTTGTAGTTGGAATGCCCGATTACAAAATCGGAATATCCGTCATTATTCACATCCCCCACTCCGTTGATAGTTGGATAGGAACGAACATCATAATTTGTATCATACACTGTTTGTAGAGTGAATGCACCACCCCAAAGTATTTGAATCATTTTCCTCTCCGGTCCGCTCCAATCGCTGATTATTCCGATGTCATTACATCCATCTCCGTTGATATCACCCAATGCCCTGGGAATGATAGATTCTACACCCGGAATACCGTCAAAGTTGTACACAGGATAATCATACTGATAGCCGGGAGTGGTTGAGGGATTCTCTCCTCCAAAGTAAACACATATCCGCCAGAACCTATCGTTGGAGTTGCTTGATCTTCTGGCTATCACAAAATCTTCCACCCCATCGTTATTGAAATCACCAACATTGAGCAATGTTCTTTGAACAAACAAATCATGGGGTGCGCTAAAAATTGTGTATTCAGGTATGGTATCGAAATCATTTCCCCCCAACATGACCATTAATCGGCCATAAACATAGGTACCCTGATCTTCAGGTCTGGGGTTATTGGATTGGTAAACAACAAGGTCTTTAATACCATCTCCGTTGAAATCTATAGAAGCTAATCCCATTCCCATGCCTGAAGCGTTATACTCACCTTGTAAGATATGTATTATATCTAGATGATTTGTGGCAAGCAGATTGATGCCCATCAATGTAAAGATACAACACGCAAGCAAAAACAACCTATTCATGGTTCCTCCCATTTGAGGGTTGTAAGAGTAATGGCTTTGTCTCTTAGCCCTCGGGTGCAGAGTCATACAATGGGAATAATATGTCAAGCAAAGTGTTATGTCTTTATTTCGCATATTCTGCTTATGATGTTACGGGTGAGTTTCATGGAAAACCAAGATAGGGATATAGTCTATATCAAACACAGAGGGAAAGCAGAGAAAAGCCGAGAAAAGCAGAGGAAGATGCTATGCCACTGCGGGGCATTATTAACCTGTTAACCCGCTAACCATTAACCTGAAGCCCCCTAACTTTTCTCCCATTTCTGTCACCGATTCCAAAATCTGTCACCCGCATAATTGTGAAGACAGAAAAGCTTGCTTGAAATCCCATATATAAAAGTGCTAAGAGATATATGAGAATGCAGCCAAATATGATTTGACAAAATAAACCTGCTTTGCAACATGGATTTATCCGTAAAAATAACACAAAATAACATAGAACCATTAGGAGACAAAAATGGAAGCTAAGACCAAATTCTACCTCTCTTTACTGCTGAAACTGACACTTGTTATCTACACTGCAGCCATGCTATTCGGTTGTATGCCGAAAGTGGTGCTGGACACTTCCCTGCCAAATGTGGTATTAAGTGTTCCATCCTCTGCACCCACTGCGGTGGTTCAAGCCCCAAGCGGTAATTCCGATGCTCATTATATTCAACCCACGGACTATTTCTATATGGAAGAGCCTTTTGGTGACACAGAATGGGAGAGAGTAACCCTTGGTAAACTGGTTACCCCGCCCAGCCCCGAAACTAAAGATCAGGCACAGTTTATGAATGCTTATAGTGGCGTGAAAGAATGGGCAAAATGGTGGGCAATCACCCGCATTGCCACTCCTTCAGAACTCAAGCTGGGTATGGAAGTAGTTTTCTTCGATGCCTATGATGACGATTCCACTCTGCGCGCTCCGGAAAGCACTCAGGATGCCCGCTCTGGCAGCTGGGGTATCAGCCGCATCACAGACATGTCTGAGATGTTCAAAGGGTATGTGATGATTGGTGGCGGTTACAAAGTAAGTGTGAAAAACCTAAGAGTTATTGTCAGATAACCCGGTAGCCCGGAAACATAAGTAAATATTACACATAAAGAGGAAAGCTGATGCTATCTACCAAAGATGCGATACAGAAATTGCTGGATAAAGAAGCCAAAACCAAACAAATGGGTGGCGAGAAGGCAATTGAGAAACAAAAACAAGGCTCAAAACTTACTGCCCGTGAACGGCTGGATATGCTGTTTGATGAAGGAACCTTTCGTGAATTGGATATGTTTGTATCCCACAGATGCGACAACTTTGGCATGGAGAAGATAGAAATTCCCTCCGACGGCGTGGTTACAGGTCATGGAATGGTTAATGGACGCCCGGTCTTTGCCTTTTCGCAGGACTTCACAGCCCGTGGAGGCAGTCTGGGCGAAATGCACGCTGCCAAGATTTGCAAGGTGATGGATATGGCGCTCAAGAGCGGTGTGCCCATCGTTGGCATCAACGATTCCGGCGGAGCACGCATCCAAGAAGGTGTGGATGCCCTTAGGGGTTATGGAGACATATTCTTCCGCAATTCCCGCGCCAGTGGTGTTATTCCGCAGCTAACCGCAATTATGGGACCCTGTGCCGGTGGGGCAGTGTATTCTCCCGCTATGACGGACTTTGTGTTCATGGTAAAGAACACCAGCTTTATGTTCATCACAGGACCGGATGTTATTCGTGCGGTAACCGGAGAGGATACCACGCAGGAAGAATTGGGCGGTGCCATGGCTCATAACAGCCGCAGTGGTAATGCACATTTTGCCTGTGAGAGCGATGCCGATGCGATTGAGCAGATTAAAATGCTGCTTTCCTACTTGCCAGCCAATAACATGGAAGACGCTCCCCGTTTGGAGAGCGGTGATGACCCCTGGAGGCTGTGCCCGGAGCTGGACAGCATTATCCCGGATAGTCCCAAGATGAGCTATGATATGCGGGATGTTATCCACAGTGTGGTGGATGACGGCATATTCTTCGAGCCACATTATTATTATGCCCAGAATATCATTGTGGGCTTTGGCAGGTTGAACGGACGTACTGTGGGTATCATTGCCAATCAGCCAAAAGTGCTTGCCGGATGTTTGGATATTGATGCTTCCGATAAAGCTACCCGCTTCATCCGCTTCTGTGATGCTTTTAATATCCCTTTGGTCACCTTTGTTGACGTGCCGGGGTACCTGCCGGGAACTCATCAGGAGTGGAACGGGATTATCCGCCATGGAGCCAAGCTTCTGTGGTGCTATTCCGAGGCAACCGTGCCCAAACTTACCGTGGTTACCCGTAAGGATTATGGTGGCAGTTATATCGCCATGAGCAGCAGACATCTGGGTGCAGATATGGTGTTTGCCTGGCCCAGCAGCGAGATTGCCGTGATGGGTGCTCAGGGTGCAGCCAATATCATCTTCCGCAAGGAGATTACCAGTGCCGAAGACCAGAATGCCAAGCGTGCCGAGATGATCCAGATTTACGAAGAGCAGTTTAACAATCCATACGTGGCGGCTTCTCGTGGATATGTGGATGCAGTTATCCTGCCTTCCGAAACACGCAAACGCTTGATTGACGCTTTGGAGATTCTTTCCACCAAGAGCGAAAGCCTACCACCCAAAAAGCATGGAAACATCCCCGCATAGGTGAGAATATGAAGGACAAGAATGAACTAGCCGCAATAAGCGCAGTTATTGCCCTCATCACCGGGGAAAATGACGCTGTGGGATACATTGCCCCCAAACCGGGAAATCCTACCCACCCCTATGCAGCCAATGGCAGACAGCTCACCATGCAGTACAGAGATATATGCCAACGCCGGATAATTAAAAGAAGCAGATAGAGGAGAACAGAATGGACAAACATGGCGTCCTGGAAATGACAACTATGCGCTATGAGGCAGATCGCCCCAAAGCTGCTAACCCTATAAAGATACAAGACCTCACATTCCGCGATGGTCATCAATCCCTTTTTGCCACACGCGGAAGAACTGAAGATATGCTGCATGTGGCAAAGCAGATGGATGAAGTTGGATTCTACTCTATGGAAGTGTGGGGAGGGGCAACCTTCGACACTATGCACCGCTATTTGGGGGAAGATCCCTGGGAACGCATCCGTATCCTGAAAGAGCATATCAAACGCACACCCTTCTCCATGCTGCTAAGAGGACAAAACCTTGTTGGCTACCAGAACTATGCCGATGATGTGGTGGAAAGCTTTGTGCAACGCTGCTGTGATAACGGCATAGATATCTTCCGGGTGTTCGATGCGCTTAATGACTTTCGCAACTTCGAAACCGCTGTTAAAGCGATTAAGAAGAATAAAAAACACTTCCAGGGGACTATCTGTTACTCGCTTACCGAATTGCGTATGGGTGGGGAGATTTACAACATAGATTACTATGTAAATAAGGCAAAGCAACTGGAAGAGATGGGTGCAGATACCATTGCCATCAAAGACATGGCCGGCTTGGTTGCTCCCTATGATGCCTATAACCTCGTTAGAGCACTGAAAGAGAATGTGAAAGCCCCCATACATCTGCATACACATTTCACCTCCGGGATGGGCGATCTTGCCCTGTTTAAGGCAATTGAAGCGGGAGTTGATATCATCGACACCTGCATGGCACCTTATGCCTACCGCACCTCACATCCGGCTGTGGAGCCGTTGGTTAGCAGCTTGCTTGGAACAAACCGCGATACGGGCTTTGACCTTAAGCTGTTGAATGCAATTGGCAAGGAAATGGAAAAGGACATCCCCAAGTATCTGCATTTTGCCGATAACACCAAGTATTCCATCATCGACACGGATGTGATTATTCACCAAACCCCGGGAGGTATGCTTTCGAACTTGGTGAATCAGCTGAGGCAGATGGATGAGCTGGATAAACTGGATGATGTGTTTAAAGAAATCCCTAAAGTGCGTAAAGATCTTGGAATGATACCCTTGGTTACTCCCACCAGCCAGATTGTGGGTATTCAAGCGGTGAACAATGCCCTCTTCGATACCAAACCGGGAGAGTATGCACGTATAACCGAGCAGGTGAAAGATCTCTGTTATGGCTTGTATGGCAAGACAACTCTGCCCATAGATACTGAGGTGCAAAAGAAGGCTTTGGTTGGCTATCCCCGTGGGGAACAACCAATCTTTTGCCGTCCCGGTGATGTGATAGAGCCGGCTTTGGCAGATGTGCACACTCAATGCGAAGGGCTTGCCAAGAATATTGATGAAGAGCTTATCGTAGCTCTGTATAACCTAACCGGAAAGAAATTCCTGAAGATTAAACACGGTATGGAACCCATGCCGGAAGATATGAAAGCCAAAACTCTGGAAGATGTTAAAAAAGAAGAAGAGCTTTGTAAAAAAGCGAAAGCAGGTAAAATGATAGACAAACCCGAAGCCCCCGCAAAGCCCGAAGATATCCGCCAATTTGATGTGTATGTGGACGGAAATTATTACCTTGTTGAAGTGTCCGAGAAAGGTGCTGCACCTAGAGTGGTGAGCAGCCGACCAGCCCCTAAAGCCGGAACTCCCGCTCCGGTACCTCAAGCAACTCCCGCTCCTGCTCCTGTTCCTCAGGCAGCCCCTGCCACTCCTGCACCGGTTGTAGCAGTTGATGGCGGAACACCTATCGCCAGCCCCATGCCCGGTATGTTTGTGAAGTATGAAAAGCAGATCGGAGATAAAGTTAAGCATGGTGAGACGGTGCTGGTGCTGGAAGCAATGAAGATGTATAACAACATTCCCTCCCCCGTGGACGGCACTTTGGTGGCAGCACCCTTTGCCTCCGGTGCAAACGTGGGTAAGGGTGATGTGCTGGCAGTAATCAAACCAGATTGATTCCCCCAAGGAGAGAATAATGCAGACTAAAAGCCAGATTATGGACAAGGCTCAGATGGAGCGCAGCCTGCAACGCATGGCGCATGAGATTATTGAGCAGAACCGTGGGCTGGAGAAAATCCGCCTAGTGGGCATACGTTCCCGCGGTGTGCCCATTGCAGAGAGACTTTCCGCCTATTTGAAGCTTATTTCCAATCAAGAAGTGCCCGTAGGCATTCTGGATATAACGCTTTATCGTGATGACCTTTCCACCATCTCGCATCAGCCTGTTATTAAAGGTTCTCAGCTAAACTTCGAGCTGGATGATGCTATTGTGGTTCTTGTGGATGATGTGCTTTATACCGGACGCACGGTGCGTGCAGCTATTGATGCTTTGATGGATTTTGGCCGTCCTAGACAGATTCAGCTCGCAGTGCTAATCGATCGTGGTCACCGTGAGTTGCCCTTAAAAGCTGATTATGTGGGCAAGAATGTACCCACTTCCAAGGAAGAGATAATCAAGGTGTCTTTGGAAGACACAGATGGGGAAGATAGTGTCAAAATCGTTTTGGTCTAAGTGTAACGAGCGTTTTACCGCTACTAAATCCCTATTGTGTGTGGGGCTTGACCCGGAGTTCAACCGCTTGCCCCAAAGCGTGCTTAATGCGGAAAACCCCATTTGGGAGTTTAATCGCAGGATTATCGATGCCACTCATCCATTTGCCCTTGCCTTTAAGCCGAACTTGGCTTTCTATCTTGCCGATGGCATGCGCGGCTTGGATGCTCTTTATCTAACAATGGAGCACATACCGGAAGAAATCCCCGTAATTCTTGATTGTAAGGTTGGCGATATTGGCAACACCATGCAAGCTTATGTGCAGGCTTTCTTTGAGAACATGGTGGTGGACGCCATCACGCTTAACCCGCTGATGGGGGCAGATGTGATGAGCCCGGTTATGAAGCAAGAGAATGCATTTGCCTTTGCGCTGTGCCTTACTTCCAACCCCTCCGCAGTAGACTTCCTGAAGCCCAAAGATAGTGGGGACAGACGTACTTCCTACCCATCGCATCTGGCAGCAAAGATAGCCTCCTGGATGCAAGCTTACCCCTGCGATAAACTTGGTGCTGTTGTTGGTGCTACTCAACGGGAAGAACTGCGTAGCATGCGTGCTCTGCTGCCGGGAAGGATGATTCTCATCCCCGGTGTTGGCGCACAAGGTGGGGACTTGGATGCCGTGCTGAGCGATGCCATTGACAGCAAAGAGCAGCCAAACATCCTTATCAACAGCTCTCGCGGAATAATCTTTGCAGGTTCGGGTAATAACTTCGATACTCTTGCAGGAGAAGAAGCCCGCAAGCTTGCTGAACACTGCCAAAAAGCTCTTTCATAATTTATAACTCAGCAGCGGGGGACTAGGCTCCTCGCTGCTTTACTTTATCTGCCTGGTGCAGGTGAAATCCCGGATGCTTGGAGGAATATCTTTGTGGAAAGGAGAAGGGATGGATGAATACTTGAGAGGTGGCACAAACGACGATTATAGTCCCAACTTGATCGACAACAGCATTGCCCCTGTAATGAGAGTGATTGATTGGGTGGTGGTGCTTATTCTCAGCGTCCTGCCTGTGGTGAACATCATTGTCATGTTCATTTGGGCTTTTGGCAACACGGAGAATCCCAATCGCAGTAACTTTGCTCGTGCTTTCCTGATCGTGGTGGGAGTTTACATGCTGATCTGTGCAATATTTGTCGGGCAGTTTACTGCTTGGGTGGTCAAAGCTGCCACCTTGTTTGGTTAATAATAAGGAGATTATATGAAATACCTCGATCTCGCCATGAATGCTGCTGCCAGCCTCGGAGCCGAATATGCCGACATCCGCATTCAAAAGACCACCGACCAGGTGATCTACCTACAAAATCTCTCATTAAAGCACACCAACACAGAAGTGCTTTATGGCTACGGCATCCGTGTCTTCAAAGACGGAGCTTGGGGCTTTGCCCATTCAAATGTGTTCAGCGATGAAGCAGTGCTGTCAACTGTGCAAAAGGCGGTTGAGATTGCTGCACTATCCGCGTCAGTGAATAAATCCAAGAAGTTGACGTTAGCTCCGGAAAGAAGCTATATTGCTACCTACAAGACACCGGTAAAAATCGAATCATTGGATGTTCCATTGCACGAAAAAGTTGATCTAATGATGGAAGTAAACCGCACCATGCTTGCTTATGAAGGCATTAAACAAGCGGTGTTCTATCTGGTTATCCACAAGGATGAGAAGCTCTTTGCCAGTACCCTCGGCACCAGGCTGGATATCACCACCCAGTTTATCGACCCCATGGTCATTGCCACCGCTGTGCATGAAGGCGACAGCCAAAGCCGCACCTTCGACGAAGGAGGCAGAGCCGTGGGTTGGGAATGGATTGAAAGCCTTAACCTGATAGACAAAGCCAAACAGATTGCCGAGGAAGCCCTGATAAAAGTAAAGGCAGATGTGCTTGGTCCAGAAGAGAGACGCAGTTTGATTCTTGACCCCAACCACCTGGGACTTACCATGCACGAAAGTGTGGGACACCCCACAGAGCTTGACCGTGTACTGGGCTGGGAAGCTGACTATGCAGGCATCTCTTTTGCCACTCCGGAAAAGCTTAAAAACTACCGATATGGCAGTGAGATAGTAAATTTCGTGGGTGACAATACCCTCAAAGAGGGCTTGGCAACCCATGGTTTTGACGATGATGGAGTGCCAGGACAGAAATGGCATATCATAAAAGACGGAATCCTGAACGAGTATGGCAGCACCAGAGATACCGCTATGGAGATCGGCTTGGATTACTCACGCGGGTGCAACCGAGCAACATACTATTTTGACCAACCTATCAACCGTATCCCCAACCTCTATCTGTTGCCCGGGACCAAGCCCTTAACCCCCGGCGAACTGATAGCCGATACCGAGGATGGCGTGTATATCCAAGGCAGAGGCAGCTTTTCTATCGACCAGCACCGCGTAAACTTCCAGTTTGGTGGTGATTTCTTCTGGGAGGTCAAGAATGGCAAGCTATTCAGGCCACTAAAAAAGGTTATCTACAAATCATGCAATCCGGAGTTTTGGAACAGCTGCGATGCCATCTGCGACGAACGCTTTTGGCAACCCTTTGGCGTGGTGAACTGTGGTAAGGGTCAGCCCAGCCAAAGTGCACGCATGACCCATGGTTCTGCGCCTGCAAGATTCCGCAATATCCGTGTGGGAGGTTCCCAATGAACGCCGAGAAAATTGCCTTATATATCAAGAATCACTGCACAGCAGATGATTACAGCCTGCATCTCAATAAGAGTGACAGCCACCAAACCCGCTTCGCTCAAAACGGCATTACCCAGCACATTGCCGGAGCAAAGCTGGAGATAACCCTTAATGTTTCCTTCGGTACCAAGTCCGGCAGTTGCACGGTTAACCAAGATGACGATGCCACACTTGCTTATATGCTTAGAACAGCGGAAAGCATGGCGAAGCTTGCACCCGAAGATCCGGAGTTTATCGGCTCTGCAGGAGCATGCAAGCTGCCTGAAGTGAATAACTGCGATGCGGAAACCAAGGAACTGCAACCTCAGCAAATGGTGGAGATAGTACAGCAAGCCATAAATAAAGCCAAAGCGATGGATGCTACTGTATCCGGTATGACCGAAAAGCACTTTGGCGAGTACCATCTTATCACCAAGAATGGCTTTGTGGGCTGCGATTCAAGCACTCAGTTCGGTCACTCCATGACCCTTAAGAAAGGCAGTGTGGAAACTAAAGTGGATTATGACGCAAAACGCTTTGCTCCCTTCAACCTGGACAAGGATTTTACTCGCCTGGCTGCTCAAGCAGAGGCCTTGCAGGGGATGCAGAACTTCGAACCGGAAAAGATAGCCGTAATCCTGCGTCCCGGTGCCTTGCAAGAACTTATCTGGTTCATGGGCTGGATGATGAATCGTCGCCAGAGTGACGAGGGATTTACCCCCTTTACCGGGCAGTTGGACAAGCCTTTCTTTGGGGAGAAGTTCAGTTGGTATTCCACGCTTAAGCATCCAGAGCTGATTGCAAATCCTTTTAATGGTGAGGGCATTGCTGCCACAGAGCTTAGCTGGGTGGAAAAAGGTGTGCTGAAAACCATGCCCACAAACCGCTATTGGGCTAAACAAGTGGGCTGCACTCCTGCCAGTGTGTACAATGTGTATATCCCCGGTGGTGATGCAGACGAAGAAGCGATGATGCAGATGGTGCCCAGAGGTTTAATCATCAACCGCTTCTGGTACATTCGCACTGTGGATGCCAAATCCGGCGAACTTACAGGTATGACTCGTGACGGAGTGTTGTATTTCGAGAACGGCAAAGTGAAGCATGCAATAAATAATTTACGTTTCAATGAGATACCACACGATGCCACCAGACGCATCTTAGCTCTTGGTGCCACAGAACTTGCCTCATCAGCGATGTATGTGCCAACAATGCTGATTGATGGATTTAATTTCGTTGATAAGACAAGTTTCTAAAATATGTATTGACAGAAACTGAGAGCTACAGTTATATGACACTATATGCGATTAAACATTCCCTTGAGCCTATTCCTTATGTTCCGGGAGAGCCTCACACCAGAATGTTCGATCCCGAAAAATAAGGAGATACCCATGGCCGACAAAACTCTCATTTGCAAGGACTGCTCAAAAGAATTCGTATTCACCGAAGGCGAACAAGAATTCTACAAAGAAAAAGGTCTTCAGAACGAGCCGCAACGCTGCCCGGACTGCCGCAAAGCCAAAAAAGCCGAGTTCAATCGCAACAGATTTCAACGCCGCTACTAAGTTATAGATAGCAAAGTCTGTTAAAGCCACTGCCGCTGTGCAGTGGCTTTCTTTTTGTCTGTGCTCGGGGAAGCATTGCTTGATCATTACATAATCATTGCATGTTTCATCCGTAATGAACATGCAATGATTATGCAATGATGCCAAGTTCGAAAGAGGAGGTTGGAGATATCAGATTTATCATAAAAGAAGCATGGATGAGCCATTATGGCGGTAGATGCCTTTTTTTGTTTGACACGGCATATAAGTTGCAAATACTGACTTCTTTAGTTGAACGGAGAGATTATGCTGATAAATATGCTTATTACCGTAGATTGTTATCCACCCCGAAGATGTTGCTTGCGAGGGAGAACAGATGAGCAATAGAGAATTGCGCCACTTTCGTCATCGCGGAAACAAGGGGACTTCCTGCTTGCTTGTTGTAATGGTTGTGGTGTTGGTAGTGTTACTATTCGTGTATTGGAAGCTTAATCCACGCAGCGACAATCCCGCCCCCAAGCCCATAACAGATAGCGTAGCAACAGTTACAGATCCCGTGAAGCTCGTGGAACAAAAAGTAACCGTAACCCCGGACAGCACCAAGCTGAAAGCTCCCAAGCCGGAAACTATCAAACAGGCTCGTATGATAAATAAAGGGGACTACTTGTTGGTGGAAAAGAGTCGGCATCTGCTTCATCACTATGTGGATGGCAAGCTGATGGCAAGCTATAACGTTGCCCTGGGCAAGAACCCCGCAGACAAGACCAAGGAAGGGGATAATGCCACTCCCGAAGGGCATTATGAGATAAACTACATCAAGGATTCCAGCACCTGGACGCATGATTTTGGCGATGGTAAAGGTGCCATCAAAGGTGCCTATGGACCTTACTTTATTGCCCTATATACGGGTGCCAAAGGTTCATTCTCCGGCAAGACTTGGCGGGGAATAGGCATTCACGGCACCCACAATCCCGCTTCCATCGGCACCAATGCTTCCGAAGGGTGCATCCGTATGTACAACGAGGAACTGCTTAAATTAAAAGCAGCCGTTGAAGGCAAGACCAGCGTGCCGATAGACATCATCAAGTAAGAAGGAACTGCGAGGTGAAACGCTATTTTCTATGTGTGCTGTTAGTATTAGGTTTGTTGTTCCTAACCGCACAAACACAGGAGCTTGAGCAAGAACCGCAGTATGCAAGCGGCACGATTAAAGTTCTGTCGCAGTTTGGAGGAGATCTCTTCCTGGATGGAGAATTTGTGCAAAGCCTCTTTGCTCACGGAGCCGCCACTTGGACGGATATTCCCGTGGGGATGCACTTGGTGGAGCTAAAGAACCCCCGTGAGCAGCTAAAATATGCTTTCATGCTTAGCGAGAATGAACTGCTGACGGTGGATTTTGATAATCTGCCCGCTCCCCAATCCGCAAGTAAACCACTAACTGCCGAAGAGCCTGAAACCTCTGCACAACCAACTTTGCCCCAGATTGTGAACAGCCATAGCTTTGGGAAGGGTGGTTTAATTGTGCAAAGCGGTGCAGATGGCGATATCTATTTGGGCGGAGAGTATTTACAAAGCATTAAAGAGGATCAAACCCGCAAAATAAAGAATATCCCTGCGGGTGAATACAGCCTGGAGTTCTTTAACCGCTATGCCGGAATTCGCAAGGATATCGTGCTTGGCTCAGGAAATATGGAGAGTGTGAATATCAGCAATGCGGAGCTTATTCCCTACGCCCACGATATGGTGTTCCTGGCCGGAGGTAGCTTCTTTTTGGGGAGTCAGTTTATTGACCGTCCCGAGCACGAACGCCCCAGGCACGAAGTGTGGCTTTCTCCCTTCCTGATAGGATGCACCGAGGTTACCCAAAGCCTGTGGCAAAGCGTGATGGGCAGCAATCCATCTGTGCGCAGTGCAGCGAACTTGCCGGTTACCAATGTGCATTGGTATGAGGTGCTGGACTTTTGCAACAAGCTTAGCCTGAAAGAGGGCTTCGCACCTTGCTATAAGATCAATAAACACTTCCCTGATGCCAACAATGTGGGTGATTTCGATTCCCTGCGTTACAGCGTGTACTTCAATCGTGAGGCAAATGGTTATCGCTTGCCCACTGAAGCAGAATGGGAATATGCAGCAAGGAGTGGAGATAGTGCCAACCGCCTGCAATACTCCGGCAGTAACCGCATCAATGATGTTGCTTGGTACGATGGCAATAGCGAAAAGAAGCTGCAAGAAGTGGCCAAGAAACAAGCCAATGCCTTTGAGCTGTATGATATGAGCGGAAATGTACTGGAGTGGTGTTGGGATTGGTGGGGACCCTATGGCGAAGAAGAGGCAGAGAACCCCACGGGTGCAGCAAGCGGTACTTACAGAGTGATTCGTGGAGGTGGTTGGATGAGCCAGCCAGACCTGTGCATTTGCACTTCCCGCGGAGGGAACTCCCCACATGCCTCTGCCAAAGACCTTGGCTTTCGCCTGGTGCGCAATGCCCGGGCACAAATGCAACAATAACCAATGGAGATATTATGAACCAGTATGTACTTGCCATAGTAGAATGGAT
Organism: uncultured Candidatus Cloacimonas sp.; assembly: GCA_964588075.1. GTDB lineage: Bacteria > Cloacimonadota > Cloacimonadia > Cloacimonadales > Cloacimonadaceae > Cloacimonas. The sequence goes on along the minus strand of CAZPNU010000004.1, from coordinate 115,379 downwards.
TGTGATGGCAATAGCCTTATGGCTGCTGTTCCCTTATCTGGGATGGCGTGGGGAATTTGGGCTGTTTCTTGCCTTTGTGGGCTTTGAGATGCACCTGATTTGGCACAGAAGAGACCGCGAAACCAAAGCAGCAAAGAAGAAGAAGAACAACAACAACAACAACAACCAGTAAGCATTATACAAACAACTATTAATAAACAACTCAGGAGTCCACATGAAACTGTACGTCAGTTTGGCATTGCTATTATGTATAGCAACCCTTGCCTACACAGTAACCAATCCATTACATGATTACTTTAGTAATCCCGGAGAAGAAAGCTTCCGCCTTGCGGTAAACAGCCTTTGTGATGCCATTGCCAAAGGTGAAAGTGTTAATGCCAACAAGGTCAACATTGCGTATATCTGCAACATGGAATCCACCCGCATAAGCGAAACCATGCAGGCTATGGCAGATTCACTTGCCCCGGGTGAGAAGTTTGCTTTGGCAAACATGCTGCTTGCTGAGGAAAAGCATGAACAAGCCGTGGCGATATACGATAAGATTAATAAGGATGCACCAAACTGGTCTTGCCCTTGGCGACACAAAGGGGAAGCATTGTACAAAATGAAGAGCTACAAGGCAGCAGAGCAGGCTCTGCAGCAAGCAGTTGCGACCAACGAGCAGCATTATGATGCATATCTCTGGTTAGCTTTTACACAATACGAGCTGAAGCAGTACAAGAAAGCTTGGTCAAGCCTGGAGAAGGCAAGAAGTTTATCCTCAAACGCCGAAGAGAGTGCCGATGAGGCTATCTCGGACGCCAAGGTGAACGAGCTTAGCGTTAAGCTAAAGAAGAAGCTGCATAAATAAGCTGTAAAAGCCTAGTTCTTTTTGCGGTTGATTATCTCCTGAGCCACTCTTTTATCCGAGTCAAACAGGAAAGCATCCACTATCTTGAAGTTGCTCTGGGTGTCTATACATTTGGGGTAGCTTATTTCCAGAGCTTTCAGCTTATCATCCGAGTACACGAAGAGGCTTAGGATATCCACAATCTGGCTGGATTTGAAGTAGTTGCCCTCCGCTGCGGTCTTAAGAATATTCAAACCGTCATTGCCGAAACTGTTTCGGCGTATGCTCTGCTTCAAGTCCAGAAAGGTTTCGTTGTCCATTGCTCGCAGTTTTGGCGCAGGTGGTTCCGGCGGAGCGACATTGATGGTAACCTGTGGAGTTTCTTTGATGGTGATAATCTTAGGTTCAACGGGGGCGGTGTAGGCAAGGATGTTTGCCGCTTTGCGAATCTCATCCAGCAACACCTGTGCTTCATGACGCTCACCCTTATAAAGCTGGCTAATATAGCTTAACTGCAGTTTATCCAAGCGGCGGTTTATCTTGTTCAGTAAAAGCTGTCTGTTATAGGGCAGAGTTTCGTATGCCTTACTGTCTTCCGTCTGCTGCGTGGGCTGTTCCTTGCTTTCTTCGGCAATCAGTGTCGACAGGCTTAAAAGCATTAACATCGCCAACAGGGCAACGCTAAGCAATCTGTTTCGCTTGGATGCTGTCATCAGTCATCTCCTTCTGGTTAATAGTTGTCCGCTATATGGTGATCTGCATGGTTGCGTATATAGGATTTTATATCGCTAAGCAACTCATCGTCTTCTAAATCGAAGCAATCGTCAAATTGGTTTTGAATCTCATCCAGAGGAATAGTCATCACATAATATTGATATTCATTCGTCCAAGGTGCGCCAACCTCATCCAAACTCTTGATGTAGCTTGTAGTGGAACTATTGGAAAGCTCCACCCAATCCTCTCGTACAAAGAGAAACAGCATGCATGAGATAGCCAGAAAATCATATGCGTTCCCTTCTTCCACATATTCATCGTCAAAAAAGGGCATTGCCATAAACACCTTGGTGCTGCCATCCATATAGGTGGCACCATTTTTCAAAAAGCCGTTTATCGTGTCGTCAACTTCGCTTGCATAGCAACAAGCAAGAAGCAGAATAAACATAAGAACAAACAGAACTTTCTTCATAAAAACTCCTTTCTGGCGTCCGAACGCATTCTTTTTGGTGTTTTTCAGGCAGTCAAGTAAAATGATTGATGGTCCACTCTCTATCAGCACCATTCTCCTGAGAAATCAGCTGTTCCTCCCTAAAGCCTGCTTATTGATATACGGTTGAGATGCGGTTGCGATACCCAGCACTTTACTGGGAGGCGCAACCGTATCTCAACCGTAACCCAATAGGCAGGATATAAGAAAAGGACGGGACAGAACTGAGCGAGACCAAAACTGCACATTTTCTTGACATTTATCCCCATCTCCGTCATTCTGCCCCCAGAGAAATAATACTCTTAGGAGAAGCCATGATAACAGTCTATGTGAACGGAAAGGCAACTCAGGTGTTAAAAAACACCAAAGTGTTGCATGCTTGCGCCAAAGCAGGTTACCCTATTCCGCATCTCTGCTACCACGAAGATTTACCAGCTTTTGGAAACTGCGGGGTGTGCGTGGTGGAGATAAACGGTAGAGTCCTCCGCTCTTGCACAACCCCCTGCGAAGAAGGGATGCAGATTAAAACAACCGGCAAGAAGCTATTGGATTTGCGCCGTGATGCCCTGGAGATAATCCTTTCCAACCACCCCAATAATTGCCCGGAATGCATCAAGAACGGCAGATGTGAGCTGCAAGACCTATCTCAGGAGCTTGCCATCCGCCACATGAATCTGAAAAAAGTTCGCCGTAAATACAAAGGCAGAGACGAATCCTCCGTTGCCATCACCTTAGACCAATCCTACTGTGTGCAGTGCGGACGCTGCGTATATGTATGCAACGAGATTCAGGATGTACATGCCTTGGAAAACTCTGAGCGTGGGTTTGATACCTTTGTGGGTCCCACCTTCCACCGTCCTTTGGAAGAAACAGAGTGTGTGAAATGCGGTCAGTGCAGTGCGCATTGCCCGGTTGCAGCTATCTATGAAGCAGATGATTCCGATGCCCTGTGGGCGGCTTTGGATAATCCGGAGATGGTGTTGGTGGCTCAGGAAGCTCCCGCCGTGCGCGTAGCCTTGGGCGAGGAATTTGGCATGAAGGTTGGCAGCAATGTGAAAGGGAAAATGTACACCGCATTGCGTGAACTGGGCTTCAAATATGTATTCGATACTAATTTTGGTGCAGATCTTACCATCATGGAAGAAGCCAGCGAGTTTGTGCATATCTTCACCCAGCACCCGGAAGAATTCCCCCTTATCACCACTTGCTGTCCCTCTTGGGTGGACTATCTGGAGAAGTTCCACAGCGACTTGATTCCCCATTTCTCCAGTTCCAAATCCCCGCATCAGATGGTGGGCACCATCGTAAAGACCTATTGGGCAGAGAAGATGAAGATAGACCCCAAGAAGATATTCCTGGTGTCTGTAATGCCCTGCACCGCCAAGAAATATGAGATAGAGCGCATGGTAGATATGTATGCTTCCGGGTATAAAGATGTGGATTTAACCATCACCACCCGCGAACTGGCAAGGATGCTGAAAACCCGCGGGATAGACTTGGCAAAGCTGGAAGATGGCGAAGCTGATAACCCCCTGGGCGAATACAGCGGTGCCGGAACAATCTTCGGTGCAACCGGTGGGGTTATGGAAGCTGCCCTCAGAACTGCCTACAACTTTGCCACCGGCAAGGAATTGCCTGATCCGAAGATAGACTTTGTGCGGGGTGCTCAGGGCATCAAGAAAGGTAAAATTGAAATTCTGGGCAAAGAAGTTCGTATTGGCGTAGCTTCAGGCTTGGGCAATGTATCCAAACTGATGAACGAAATTAGAGCTGCCAAACAAAAGGGCGAAGAGCCACCTTATCACTTTGTGGAAGTGATGGCTTGCCGTGGCGGATGTGTGGGTGGTGGCGGACAGCCGTATCGTAGCACCAATCGCATTCGCCTTGCCCGTGCCAAAGGACTGTATAGAGAAGATGAGCAGTGCGTACGCCGTGAGAGCCACAACAACGAATCCATCCAAAAACTGTATAAGGAATACCTTGGCAAACCAAACTCTGCAAAAGCCAAGAAACTGCTGCACACCAGCTATATTGCTCGTCCCATGCAGTTGGTAAAAGACAGATAGGAGATATTCGCCATGGATATGAAGACCTTTGGCTATTTGTATTACAAGGCACGCGGTTACGAGCCGGAAGCCATCCTACGTGAAGCAGAGCTTAGCGAAGACGAGTTCGAGTTCTTTGAGAAGAACTTGGGCAATGTGCTAAGTGAGATTGACGAAAGCCGTCCCCAAGCTGAAAAGATAGGGGCAGATTTTGTGCGTTTAACCCGTTACATCTATGAACGGGAAAGCGACCAGACTCTTGGCGTGCCTCGTCCGGATGCGGTGAAGGTTCGTGCCGGAGAACTGGTGTCCCTGCCGGCAATAGGCAAGATAAACATGCCGGAGATGAGCCTGCATAAAGCCATAGAACAACGGCGCAGTTTGCGTAAGTACTCCGGTGCAGCACTAAGCCAGGATGAGCTTTCCTTTCTGCTTTGGAGCAGTTCTTGGGCAAGAGATTTCCGCAGTAATGAACGGATGGAAATAACCTTGCGTAATGTCCCTTCTGCCGGAGCTCGCCATCCCCTGGAAACATATGTTGATATCCGCAATGTGGAAGGCATCAAAGCCGGATTGTATTACTATCACCCCATCAAGCACTGTCTGGTGCTGCTGGATGCCACTGCTGAAAAGTCCGAGCAGATTTACGAAGCCTGTATGCGACAGGAAATGCTCAAGACATCTGCCGTGAATATCATTCTTAGTGCCGTGCCATATCGTACAGCATGGCGTTATGGTCAGCGCGGTTACCGCTATCTGTATCTGGATGCCGGGCATGTGGGGCAAAACATTCATCTGGCTGCGGAAGCTATTGGTGGTGGCGCTTGCATGATCGGTGCATATATGGATGAAGCAATGAACGAAGCCATTGCTGTGGATGGTGTAGAAGAATTTGTTATCTACATCGCCAGTGTAGGTAAGAAAGAGAACTGATTAGACAAGAGAATTGGACGAACAAAGAGGCATGCAAGAGCTTGCCTCTTTGTTTGAAAATCACTGATGCGGGTGATTAAAGCAAGATTATTAAGTTTAATCGTGAAGGAATTGCTAAGTTACACCCGTTATTCAAAGGGGTAACCCAAAGATATTTATCAAATTGGCATCATTTTAGCTTTACAAATTGGAGGGAACAAAAGAGATTGTTCCAAGGGGAGTTTGTGTGCTTCCCGAATAGCTACATAGGTGTATAATAGTGCGTAAGAGCTTTGTATAAAGGCTCTTCGGTTATATCTTTTATTATTCAAACGGTCTCAAGGAGAAAAGCAATGAAGAAAACCTTGCTTATGTCACTACTCCTAATCTTCGGATTAGGGGTTTTCGGAGGCTTATTTGCCCAAACCTCCGAATATGGTTTTAGCGCAACCCAGGAAACATACACCCCAATTAGTGGGGGATTGTTACTGGGCACCGAAACATCCGATGATCAGCGATTTGTTGATCCAGCAGTTCCAGCCGGTGGGACAACCAATACCGGACCGGGACTTGCCATTGGATTCAACTTTACCTTCAACGGAACGGTTTTTGACCGTCTGGCTGTTAACAACAACGGTTGGATATCCTTAGGTCAATCCGCTCTCACTCCCTCTGTTAACATAAGTACCACATCGGCTTACGTACCACTGGCAAGTACCTCAGCCATCACGCCGGATATCTTGGTTAACAGAATAGTAGCCTTCACTCGGGACCTTCAAGCCCAGACAGGTGCATCCCTTCGTTTGGAAACCATTGGGACAGCACCCAACCGTATCTGCGTGATACAATGGTCTAACTACAAGAAGTATGGAGCTAATGGAACCGGAGATAGCTTCAACTTCCAGATTCAACTTCACGAAACAACCAATAACATCAAATATGTCTATGGCGCTATAACCTCCAACACCACTGCTGGTAACATGCAAGTTGGTTTACGCGGTCCTGCTGCCACAGATTTCAATGCCCGCACCGGAACAGGAGCATGGACAGCTACCACTGCTGCCGCTCTGAATACTGAATATGTAGTTTTAAATGACCAAAACTACCCGGCAAATGGGCTTACTTTCAACTTTAACTACCCGGTTGCCAACCAGGCTCCAAATCCTGCAAACCTGGTTTCTCCCGCCAATGCAGCCACATTGGTTAGCCCCTTTGCCACCTTGAGTTGGTCGAGCGGTGGCGGATTACCCACAGGTTACAGATTGTTCCTAGGTACAAATAACCCGCCCACAAACGTTTTGAACAACGTAGATTTGGGTGCAGTTACAACCTATGATCCTGCAGGTGAATTCCTTCCCTCTACTACCTATTATTGGACAATTGTGCCCTATAACACCTTTGGCAATGCCTCAAATTGCCCTGTATGGAGCTTCACCACACATGGTGATGCAACCATAAGCACCTTGCCATATTCTCAGAATTGGGATAATAATATAACTCCTCCTGAGTTTCCCTTTGACTGGACTGCCATATATCAGTCCACAGTGACCAGTGGTTATGTTAAAACTGTCACCACCACACCTCAAAGCACCCCCAACTGTGTGGCTATCTATAACAGTTCCGATGCCTCAGCCACGGCTATATTGGTTGGTCCCCCCTTGGCACAAACCATAGCCACAAACACTGTTAGAGTGAAGTTCTGGGGTAAGGGCGGAACCACTTATCATCTGCTTGTTGGTGTGATGGATAACCCCACAGACCCGGCGAGCTTTACAACTGTTCAAGATGTAAACGTTGTTAGTAACTGGAACGAATACATTGTTGATTTAACCGCCTATGCCGGAACAGGTAGAACCATTGCCTTTAAGCATGGTAACAATTCCACCTCTCAGACCATTTATGTGGATGGTATCACCTTTGATCCCATAGCCCCCAATGATCTTGGTGCCACTACTATAACCGGTAACGGCACACCTTCAGTTAGCTCCCCCGTGAATTATACCGTGGGTTTGAGGAACTGGGGCACTGCATCTCAGAGCACCTATACTGTGAAGCTGATGAGCGGTACTACAGAACTCGCCAGTGTGGCTGGACCCACAATTGCAGCAGGTGCAACTGGAAGCGTGCAGCTTAGCTGGACTCCCACTACTGAAGGTCCCATGACCATATTTGGTAAAGTGGTGCTTGCAGGCGATGTAAACAATAACAACGACCAGACTGCACCCATGAACATCTCGGTTATGCCTGCCGGCATGGCTGTGGTTACCATAGGGACAGGTGAACTTGCTGAAGGTATCCCTTACGAGTTCTATTTCAAGAACAGCCTTTATGAAACCCTTTACTATCCAACAGAAGTAGGGATGTACGGGAATATTACCGCTGTGTCCTTCTATAACAACTTTGTGTCTGACCTGCAGAACATGCCCATAAAATTGTGGCTTGGAAGCACTCAACTAACAGACCTTAGTGCAGGTTGGATACTGCCGGATCAATTGACCTTGGTCTATGATGGAACGATGAACTTCCCCACCGGGTCGAATACTATCACCATTCACTTACAAACCCCCTTCGCCTATTCCGGCGGGAACCTTGTGTTATATGCCAATCGTCCCATGGACACTGTGTTTTATAACTCTGCTGATAACTTCCAGGCTCAAACCGTTGGAACAAACCGTGCCAGAAAGCTAGTTTCTGACTCCACAGTTTACGACCCGGCAGCCCCCTCGGCAGCAGGAACTCTTTCGGGAACCTTCCCCAAGACATCCCTGCACATGACCCCGCTAAGCCCCAATCCTCTATTTATGGTGAGTCCTGAGTCTTACACATACCCCAACGTATTGATCAACACCACAAATAACAAGAGCTTCAGCGTGATGAATGCAGGCGGTGGTAACCTGAATGTGTCTGCAATAAGTATAAGTGGAAGCCCCTTCTTTACCCTGCAAACTCTGCCCACTCTGCCCGCAAGCCTTGCTACCGGTCAGTCAGCTCAGTTTGTTGTTCAGTATGCCCCCACTGCAGCCGGAAACCATACCGCAACCGTTACCATCACCGATAACCGCTTGGTACACACCGTGCAGATTAGTGCTACTGCAATTGATGCTACTATCTACAGTTTGCCTGTAGCTCAGAGCTTCGATGAGCTTACTCCTCCTGCTCTGCCTCTTGGCTGGAGCAGCATCTACCAAGCATCTGTTACCACCGGTTATGTAAAGACCGTTACTACTTCTCCGCAAAGCACACCGAACTGTGTGGGTATATATAACCCCACTGACACAGCTACCATAGCAATGCTGATTTCACCTCCATTTGCCAATACATTACCGATAAACACCACAAGAGTGAAGTTCTGGGGCAAAGGCAATAATTATGCTGTTATCGTAGGTGTGATGACCAATCCCACCGATCCCGCAACCTTCACACCTGTACAGACGGTTACCATGACCTCTGCTTGGGCGCAATATGCCGTGCCATTAACATCATATACCGGCACCGGCACTTACATAGCTTTCAAGCATGGCAACGTCGCTGCTGGTCAAACCCTCTATCTGGACACCATGCAGTTCGAAGTAATTAGCGCAAATGACCTGGCTGCCGTCACTCTTACCGGTAACAGCACCCCAAGCATGGGTACTGCTACATCTTACACGGTCAGCGTGTTCAACAATGGCACAGCCAGCCAGAGTGCTTATACCGTAAAACTGTATAATGCCACCGGAACAGAGCTTGCCAGTGCACCCGGACTTACAGTTGCTGCCGGTGAAACAGTGCAGATACCCTTAAGCTGGACTCCTGCTGCAGAAGGCGCAATGGTTATCTATGGCAAAGTTATTCTTGCGGGTGATGTGAATAATACCAACGACCAAACCCCCAACATGAATATTACCGTAATGCCTTCAGGTATCCTCTCTGTAACAATCGGTGACGGGTCTCAGAATGCTCGTATGCCGATAGATATGTATTTCAAGAATAGCGTGTACCAAACCATCTATTACCCAAATGAAATAGGCGTAATCGGTAATATCTTATCCGTGAGCTTATACAACAACTTCTTCACCACAACCTTGGTGGACAAACCCACTAAGATTTGGATGGGCATCACCCAATTGGAAGATCTCTCTGCCGCATGGGTACCTGCCAGCCAAATGACCCTGGTGTTTGATGGAAACGTCACCTATCCCGGTGGCGAAAATACCATCACCATTCCGCTCACTACTCCCTTCAACTATACCGGTGGGAACCTGTTGGTGATGTGGAACCGTCCCATGGATACCCAATACTTCAGCAGTTCTGACTACTTCAAGTGTCAGACTGTGGGCACCAATCGCGCTCGCAACAAAACTAGCGATACAGAATCATATGATCCCGAGAATATGACAGCCGGCACACTAACCGGGCAGTTCCCCAAAACTACTTTTGTAATTTCCCCCACCGGTACTGATCCTGCCTTCTTAGTAACTCCAGCTGATAAGAACTTTGGTACTGTGCTGCTGAATAGCACCACCAACCAGAGCTTCAGCGTGATGAATGTTGGTGGAGGCGCACTGGTGATAAACAATGTCAGCATCAGTGGCAGCCCCATGTTCTCTCTGCAAAACGTGCCTACGCTTCCTGTAAGCCTGAACACAGGACAAACCATGGTCTTTACCGGACGCTTCAACCCAACAGCCCCCGGTGATTATACCGCAACCATAACCATTACAGACAACCTTGCCCGTAGTTATGAGCTGAAGGTTAATCCTGCTGTGCGTGAAAGCCGTGAAGCCAATACACGCTTGGCACACACCGTTGCCCTCAGCGGAACCTGCATCGATACCACAGTTAATACTCTACCTTATCTGCAGACATTTGATGCAGTAACCACACCCAATCTTCCTCCGGACTGGTTGAAGCTGGTTCAATCCACTGCTACAGCACTGGTTCAAACCTATACAACTAACTTCCATAGCTCGCCTAACACTGCAGGGATGACTAATAGCTCTGATGCTAATGCCACGGCTATCTTGATAGCTCCTCCATTAGGCTCTGCTATTGCCACCAACACCACCAGAGTGAAATTCTGGGCAAAAGCAGGTGGAGCAAACTATCCTCTCAGCGTTGGTATCATGAGCGATCCGCTCAGCAGCCTGAGCTATACCGAAGTTCAAAATATCGCACTCACCACCACTATGACAGAATATGTGGTTACCTTCTCCGGTTATGCCGGCACCGGTAAACATGTCGCCTTCAAGCATGGCTTGGGTGGAACCAGCCGTCTGTTGTACATCGACGATGTTATGATAGAAGTTACCCCCACCAACGACCTTGCTGCAGTGACGCTTGCCGGCAACACCACCCCAAGTGTTGGTGCTCCCAGTATCTATAACGTAGCAGTATTCAACTGGGGTACTGCCACACAAAGCACCTACTCCGTTAAACTCTTCAACGCAGCCGGTACCGAGCTTGCCTCAGCACCTGGCGTGAACGTTGCTCCCGGAGCTACCGTGCAAGTTCCCGTTACCTGGACACCCACCGTGGAAGGTGCAGCCAGCATCTATGCTAAGGTTGTGTTAACCGGTGATCAAAACCCGCTTAACGACCAAAGCGGTAACATCTCGGTGTTAGTGCTCGCTTCCGGTATCTTTGCCGTAACCATAGGTGAGGGCAACCAAACAGCCAACATCCCCATCAATATGTATTTCAAGTCCAGCTTGTTTGAAGTGTTGTATTACCCTGAAGAAATGGGAGACTTCATGGGCTCTATCTCAGGTATTCAGCTATATAACAACTTCTCTCAGGATTTGTTGCAGAAGCCCATCAAGGTGTGGGTTAGCACCACCGCGTCCGATTCTTTGGAAGCATGGATTCCTTCCACAAATATGACCTTGGTGTTTGATGGCTTGCTGGATTTCCCCACTGGTGAAAATACTATCACCATCCCCTTCATCTCCAACTACTTATATCTGGATGGACAGAACCTGGTGTTCTTGTTCCAACGCCCGCAAGAAGCGCAGTATTGGAACTCCACCAACGTCTTCAAGTGTCAGACAGATCCTGTTAATACAAGACGTGCCAAACGCGTGCAGAGCGATTCTATCATCTATGATCCCGCTGCACCGCCTGCTGTCACTCCCACAGCCCAATATCCCAAACTCACCATTCTGGGTATTCCCGGTGGTGTGGGTCACTTATCCGGTACTGTGCTCGGTGAAGGCAATACCCCTCTGGCAGGAGTAGCCGTCCAGGTTGCCACCACCACTTATGCCACCACCACTAACGCAGCCGGACAGTATGAAATCCGTAATATCCTGCCCAATACATACACCGTGGAATTCAGCAAATACGGTTATGTCACTCAAAGCCAGAACTTCACTTTAGAAGAAGATGAAACCGAAACAGTCAATATTACCTTACAACCCATGGCTACCGTAAGTCTTTCCGGTGTGGTTCATGCCAGCGATACCGCAGCAGGTTTGGGTGGTGCTACTATCCAAATTCATGGATATCAGGATTACACAACTACTTCAGTAGCCGGAACAGGCGGATTCAGTGTCCCCGCAATTTATGCAAACCAGTCTTACACCTATGTTGTGTCACATACTGGTTACAGGAATGCCACCGGTTCATTCACCGTGGGCAACACTCCTTATACCATCATGCCACCTATCGTGTTAACAGAGTTAGCCTTTGCCCCATACGGAGCAGTGGCAGCCTTAAATGAAGCCCAAACTGTGGCAAACCTCACTTGGAATGCCCCCAACCCCAACGCTGTGGATGTTTACGAAAGCTTCGAAGCCATGTCCTTCCCGCCCACTAACTGGACGCAAGTGATAAACAACACCGAGCCCGCAAACACAAATGGCGTATTCCCCACCTGGTGCAGCTTTGGTACTGCCGATTATTACGGCTACACAGCTGTGCCCACCAATGGCACCAAGCAGGCAGGTATCGCCTTCTCACCTACTTATTCCCATCAGGATGAATGGTTGATATCCCATCCCTTCTTCTGCCCGCCTTCTGCCACCATGACCTTCACCACCCTTTGCTTCCGTGGCTCAACTTATAATGACCACTATGCCCTGAAGGTCTCCACCAACGGGGGTCAGGATTGGACAACCCTTTGGGATGCAACCAACCTAGCCGGCGGTTACACCACCAGCCCCATCACCATTCAACTGGATATGGCTTCCTACGGTGGACAGCAGATTAAGTTTGCTTTCCATGCCGATGATCCGCCAACCAACGATGGTCTGTGGTACGATTGGTACATCGATAACATCAAAATCTCCAACGAAGTTGCCGCCCTAAGCTTCAACCCGGAAGAGATGGTGGTGCAATCTGCGGCAACATCCCGCTCTGCTCAAAGCAAGGCAGGAGCCGTGGTTAGCGAAGAAAGAGTGCTCGTTTCAGCTTCCGCTTCCGGTAGCCGTTCCTTAACCGGATACAAGATCTGGCGTATGCGTGAAGGACAGGAAAACAACGAAGCCTTATGGACTCTCGTCACTACCGATCCTGTGAACGCTCTCACCTATGCCGATAACGGCTGGAACACCTTGGGCAACGGCGTTTATCGCTGGGCTATCAAGGCTGTGTACACCAACGGTGTGCTTTCCATCCCCGTGTTATCCAACACTCTGGTGAGAAACGTTGCTTCCGGTACCATCATGGGTGTGGTGCGCAAACCCAATAACCAAGGTTTAGCCGGGGCAGTTATCACTGCCGGTGCAAACACCACCATCACCAACAGCCAAGGCTTATATAGCCTCAGCGTTCCTGTGGGTACTTACAGCGTTACCTGCTCCGCTACGGGGTATATAACCAATACCCAGAACAACATCGTGGTTAACGCCAACCAAAACGTCACCCTGAACTTCAGCATGGCAATCTCTGCCAACGAAGACGAGGTGATTCCCGTGCTTGCCACTGCCCTTAACGGCAACTATCCCAACCCCTTCAATCCTGAAACATCTATCAGCTATGCTGTTAAGGATGCGGGATTTGTTAGCTTGGAGATATACAACCTCAAGGGACAGAAAGTTCGCACCTTGGTTAACCGTGAACAAACCACAGGTAACTACCATATAGTATTCAATGGTAAAGACGATAATGGTCAGCCTCTCAGCTCCGGTGTGTATCTGTATCGCTTCAAAACAGGCAGCTACAGCTCCACCCGCAAGATGATGCTGATGGAATAACAACCCTAACTAATCATACAACAATACGCCCCGGTTTCTGCCGGGGCGTTTTTTTATACAGGGCTGAGACCAAGGGCTGCTATATGCCATATCAGTAGAGCTCCTTAGTGATCCATTTTGCCTTGTTGTAATGTGCTAATGTAGAGTACGAGTTCAAGTGATTTTCTATGTGCTTGTTTCATATATGTTTTGCACTGCTTCCTTGCTTCAAAGTGTTAATCACCTCTTAATCTACCCTTAATCAAGCCTTAACAATTAAGGCTTGATTAAGGAGTGATTATCACTTGATTAAGGCTTTGGATTGGGGGAGAGTAAGTTAGAGCACAATTTATATACATTCTGGAGAGCTGTTATTGCTATCTGCCAATAATATGCTCCTCAGAAACAAAGGCTATTCAATCATACGGAACTGAGCTAAGTCTCAGGATAAGCTTGAACTGCTTCCGGGCGGAATGCAGATTGATATTGACAGAATATTGAGGATATGGCAGCTTAGCGCAATGAAAGAAATAGTTAGAAGAAGCACTCGTCGCATTATGTTGGGCAATATCCCCATCGGGGGTTCTGCGCCGATAAGCATTCAATCTATGTTATCAGTAAAAACAGCAAACCTGCCCGAAGCCAGCCGTCAAATCCGTGAATTGGTTAGTGCAGGATGCGATATCATCCGCTTCAGCGTGGCGGATATGGATGATGTTAAAGCCATCCGTGAGCTTAAAAAGGTCTCTGCTGCACCCTTGGTGGCAGATATTCATTACGATTACCGTCTTGCCTTGGCATCCATCTCCGCGGGGATAGATGGGCTGAGGATAAACCCCGGCAACATAGGCAAGGTGGAGGGGGTGCAAGCTCTTGTGGCAGCAGCAAAAGAGCGAATGATCCCCATCCGCATTGGAGTAAACAGCGGTTCGCTACCCAGCGAGTTATTACAGAAATACGGCGTTTCGGGTAAGGCGATGGTTGAGGCAGCTCTGGGGCACATAAGGATATTGGAAGATCTTAACTATCAGGAAATAAAGGTGTCGGTTAAGGCATCCTCAATCCCTCTTGTGTTGGAGAGCTATCGCAAATTGAGCCAAGTGTGTGATTACCCCTTACATCTTGGGGTGACCGAAGCCGGCACATTGATGCGTGGAAGCATAAAAAGCTCCATTGCCCTGGGGATATTGCTGGAAGAAGGAATGGGGGATACCATGCGGGTATCGCTTACATCTGATCCCGTGAAGGAAGTTGCCGTGGCAAAGGAGATATTGGTTTCCCTTGGACTGCGAAAAGGATTGTCCATTATCTCATGCCCAACTTGCGGACGCACCAGGATAGACCTCATCAGCCTCACCGAGCAAGTTGAGGCAGCCTTAGCCCAATATGCGGATTATCCGCTTTCCATTGCGGTGATGGGCTGTGCGGTAAATGGACCGGGTGAAGCCAGAGAAGCAGATTTCGGAGTAGCCGGGGGCAAAGGTGAAGGCTTGCTGTTTGCCCGGGGCGAGATCGTTAAAAAAGTTCCGGAAGAGCATTTGGTTAAAGAACTTGTTGCCATGGTGCAGGAGCATATCAAGCTGTCCTGATGCTATTGCAATTGTTCCTTTCATTTCTAAAGATAGGTGCCTTCACCATTGGAGGTGCCTATGCGATGATTCCTCTTATTCGCAAAGAAGTATGCGATCATCATAAATGGATAAGCGAAGAGGAATTTATGGATGGCTTGGCAGCAGCGCAGAGCTGTCCGGGACCTATAGCGGTTAATATAAGCATATATGTCGGTTACCACATAGCAAAAGGCAAAGGGATGGCAGTGGCGGTGTTGGGAACAGTTATTCCTTCCACCATCTGCATTCTGTTAATTGCCATGCTTTTCAATAGTTATGCGGAAGCAACTTTGGTTCAGAAAGCTTTTCATGCCCTGCGTCCGGCAGTGGTGGCATTAATTGCCGTGCCATTGGTGGAGATGGCGCGTAAGGCAGGGGTTAACTATAGAAATATGTGGTATCCGTTGGTGGCAGCATTATTAGCGGGGATAGTGTTGGTGAGTCCGATGTATCTGATTTTGGCAACCATTGTATATTCTCTGTGGCAGAGTCTGAGGGATAAACGAGTATGATCTACCTGCAGATGATGCTAACCTTTATGAAGATAGGGCTGTTCAGTTTTGGAGGAGGGTATGCCATTCTGGCGATGATCCGTCAGGAGGTTGTGGTAAATAATCCCTGGCTAACCCATACCCAGTTCATGGATGTGGTAGCAATCTCGCAGATGACCCCGGGACCAATAGCTATAAATGCAGCCACCTTCATCGGCTATCAAAAAGGCGGAGTGTTGGGAGCGCTTCTTTGCACCTTAGGGGTAATTTTACCCTCGTTGGTGATAATGCTCATTATCACTCTCAGTTATCTTAGATTAAAACAGCAGCCTTGGTTCAAAAGCGTATTCACCAAGCTGCGGTTACTCTCGGTGGGGTTGATAGCTGCAGCATTGATTATGGTGGTGGGAGATGCTTTTCGGGATTGGTTTTCGGCAATCGTCTTCAGCGCTTGTCTTGTCATTGGTTGGAAGACCAAGTTAAGTCCATTTTATGTGTTGATCATTGCAGCGGTGGTGGGGTTGCTGTTCGGATAAGCTTAGGTTTTTAAGTTTACAGCAGGTGTATCTTGACTAAAAAAGTGCTGCGCGTAAGCATGGTTCTTATGAAGTTGAAGAAGATGAAACAGGTATTATTTCTATTAAGTATCCCGTTATTATTCGTCATCCTTGCCTCCTGCGCAACGGTGAAAGGCAATGTATATCCATTGGATAAGGCATACTTAAGGGCAGAGGAGTTGCCGGCAAGATTAAACCGGGTTAGGGAGATGAATCCTAATCTTGCGAGCTTGAAGATAATTGGGTTCAGCAGCAACACCGGAACACCATTGTATGCCCTGGAGATAGGAGAAGCAAAAGCACCCAAAGCAGCTCTGCTTATAGGACAGCATCATGGTGACGAAGTTATTGGGGTGAATATCGCCACAGCTTTTGCAGAGCATATCCTGCAGGAGTATCCGCGGAATGAGGTTTATCGAAGTTTACTGGCTCATTATCGCTTGTGGATTATCCCCAGCATCAACCCGGAAGGATTCCAGATTGTGGGAAGCGGGCAATTTCAATTCAAGCGTAAAAACAACACCGATACAGATGCCAATAAGAAGCTGGATTTGCAGACAGATGGAGTGGACTTGAACCGGAATTACCCCGTGTTTTGGGATATTGATCCCGACACCAATGTGAGTAGCCAATTTTACAAAGGTAAAGAGCCGATGTCTGAGAGCGAGATCAAAGCAGTTGTGGCTTTGGCTCAGGAGCAGAATTTCGAGCTTGCGGTGTTCTTGCATAGTTCTGCCTCCGGAGCATATAGCGAGAAGCTTTATCTTCCTGCCAGAGGACATGACAAGCCTCTTTTTGCACAAAACCTGGCTCTTGCCAGAAGTTATGCAGAATCTGTTAAGCGGGACTATCGCAAGGGAACTTATACTGTGCACGAAGGAGCAAGCTCGGAAGTGGGGAATGCCCGTAACTTCTTCTTTCACCGTATGGGGTGTATGGCATTTCTGGTTGAGATCGGTGGTATAAACCGCTATGGACAGAGTGTTATCCATCCTGATGGATTGATGTTGAAGAGAATTGTGGGCAAGCATGTGAAAGCACTGGGAATGCTGTTTGTTAAACTAAACGATGGAGTTGGAAAACAAACGAATCTCGATAAAGGGGAGAAATGATGCAGTTTCTTAAAGATTTGCAAGACCCAAATTCGGAGTTGGTGAGAACCCTGAACAACCTCTACGATGGGGTGTATGTGGTTGATACTCACCGTACCATTATGTTCTGGAACAAAGCAGCGGAAGCCATGACCGGCTATCCAGCTGAGGAAGTGGTGGGCAAAAGCTGTAAGGACGACATTCTGAACCACATTGATGAGAATGGGATATTGATGTGTAGAAGCGTATGCCCTATCTTGAAAGCAATCGCCTGCGGGGGAAATTCCAGTGCCAAGGTGTATCCCAAATCCAAGACGGGTAAACGCTTTCCTGTTGAGACTCATGTTTCCACCGTGAAAGATGAGAATGGGGTTGTGGTTGCAGCGATAGAGGTGTTTCGCGATATAACGCACCAAGAGGAATATCGCATCATGCAGGAGAAATTTAACAGCCTGATACGCAAATATGTTTCTACTGCCACATATAGTGATATTCAGCAACGCATACAGGGTCACGACGATAGCATTCATACCAGATTACTGGATCTAAGCGTCATGTATATGGATGTGGTGAACTTCACCGGTTTTGCGGAGAAGAACAGTCCTGAGGCGACGGTGAGCTTGCTAAATGACCTGTTTGGGATATGTGATGTGATTACCAGAGAATGCTTTGGCGATATAGATAAGTTTATCGGAGATGCAATCATGGCAGTGTTTACGGACGCCAACGATGCTGTGAGAAGTGCCCGAAAGATATTGGAAATGGGGATTCCCGAATTGAATCGGCTACGCATGGAGAACGGTGAAGTGCCAATTCAGATAAGAATTGGAGTCAACTCCGGTCTGGTGTTGCAGGGAGATGTGGGAACTCTCGACAGAAAGGATTTAACAGTTATCGGTGATACAGTTAATACTGCTGCCAGAATCGAGAAATCATCCCTACCTAACAGGCTGATGATTTCTGAAGCAACCTTGGCAAGATTGAGCTCAGAGGAAGCAGCTACGTTTGCTTATCATCACGAAGTGGAGCTTAAGGGGAAAAGCGAAGCCCTGAAGCTATATATCTTAGAGAACTAATCCGAACGGTTGATAAAGGAGCGGATATGGACGACATAAAAGGTATAAAGACCGTTATTCTTAACCAGGGAACACCGGAAGAATTGCGGGAGAAGATACGGCATTACTTTCACCAAACTTTTAGTATAGACGAGAAACTTTATGAACTCATTGCCCGGGAAGAGGGATTCTATATGCGGGCAGATCCTTTACGACATCCCTTGGTATTCTATTTTGGGCATACCGCGGTGTTCTATATCAATAAGCTGAACATTGCACACATCATAAGCCATCGCATAGATGCCGAGTATGAGTCTATGTTCGCTGTTGGGGTGGATGAAATGAGCTGGGATGATTTGAATGAGGCGCATTATAACTGGCCGTCCATAGCCAATGTGAAAGCTTATCGGGATAAGGTTAGGGCTTTTGTTGATGAACTAATCACAAACCTCCACATGCCAGAGAGCGGAGTGAACTGGGATAGTCCTTGGTGGGCAATAATGATGGGAATAGAGCACCAACGCATCCATCTGGAGACATCATCGGTGCTTATAAGACAATTGCCTATTGGAGAAGTGCAAGAACTGGACTTTTGGAATGTGTGCACGGAGCAAGGTGAAGCACCGCATAATGAGCTGTTACCCGTTAAAGGTGGAAGAGTAAAGCTTGGTAAACAATGGGATAGTCCCTTGTATGGTTGGGATAATGAGTATGGCAGTAAAGAGATGCAAGTTGGAGATTTTCGAGCTTCACGGTATCTGGTTTCCAACAAGGAGTATCTCAGCTTTGTGGAGGCAGGGGGATATCAGCGAAAAGAGTATTGGAGTGATGAGGGATGGGCTTGGCGCAACTATGGTAAACCTGAACACCCAAAGTTCTGGCTTAAGGACGAAAACGGTAATTGGAAGTTACGTACAATAGCAAAGATTATCGATATGCCATGGAACCATCCGGTGGAAGTGAACTTCCTGGAGGCAAAGGCATATTGTAACTGGATGTCTTTATGCACCGGGAAACCTGTGCGAATGCCAGGAGAGTCAGAGTGGCAATGCCTGAGGGATGCCGTTTTGGATACTGACCAACCATATTGGGACAAAGCTCCCGGGAACATCAATCTGGAGTATTATGCTTCCACTTGTCCGGTTGATAAGTTCCGCTGTGGTGACTTCTACGATG
Organism: uncultured Candidatus Cloacimonas sp.; assembly: GCA_964588075.1. Lineage (GTDB taxonomy): Bacteria > Cloacimonadota > Cloacimonadia > Cloacimonadales > Cloacimonadaceae > Cloacimonas. Next base: position 96,256 of record CAZPNU010000004.1, on the reverse strand, counting down.
TAATCGGAAATGTTTGGCAATGGACAGAGACACCAATATCAGCCTTTCCGGGATTTAAGGTTCATCCATACTACGATGACTTCTCAGTACCCACATTTGATACGCGTCATAATCTCATCAAGGGCGGATCATTTATATCCACCGGCAACGAAGCTCTGCGGTTTGCCAGGTATGCCTTCCGACGTCATTTCTTCCAACATGCAGGTTTCCGCTACGTTGAAAGCAACAACCCTTTGAGTAGCGAAAGCAGTATGTACGAGAGTGACCCGGAAATTATCCCTTGGTGTTCTCTGAATTGGGAAGATAGCCCCTGGGGGGATAACTTCCACACCTCACTTATCTGGAAGCTGATGCCATATTTTGACCAGGTGAGGCAGGAATCTGCCCTCTGTATGGGGTGTAAAACAGGCCGTAGTGCGTTTGAATTGGCAAGGTACTTTCCACAGGTTACAGGATTGGATGCCACGACTAGGCTCATACGTTTAGCCACACAAATGAAAGAAGAGGGCTACATCCGCTATTACAGTATTGAGGAAGGCGACATTATCTCCCCCATGGAGATTAGTTTGTTAGAGCTCGGTTTAGCGGGGAATGCAGAACGATGTGAGTTTTGGCAGGCTGATAGTGCGAACTTGCCCTCCAAGTTTGCGGGGTATGATTTCATATTAGCAGAAAATGTGCTGGAAAGAAGTGCAAACCCGGAGAACTTCCTGCGAAGCATACGAGGCAGGCTTAATCTGGGGGGGGTAATAGCGATTGTTGATGCTTATGACTGGTCGGAAAGCTTCACGCCTGCAGACAAGCGTTTGGGAGGATTCCGCAAAGATGGAGAACCCCTGCGAAGCTTTGAAGGATTACATAGCATCATGCAGGAACATTTTGAGCTGATGTCACCTCCCTTCGACTTGCTACAAAGCTTGAAGCATCATGCCCGAAAACGGGAACTAAAACAGGTGCAAGTTAGTGTCTGGAAACTGAAAGCATGAGAACGGTGATGCTGTTTCTGGTTTTTCTCCCCCTCATCTGTGGAGGAGAAATGATAAGCATTGGCGAAGGAACAGTATTACACCAAGGTTTGCCCATAGAGCCTGTGGCGCGTTACAGCTATTCTCAGCAGCTTTATATGGCTTCTGAGATAGGAGTGGGTGGAGTTATTGATACCCTATATTTTCATTATCAGGTTAGCAGCTCACTCTTTAAGCCGGGGAACAAGGATTTAAAAGTGTATCTGGGGCACACCGATCGTAGCACCTTACCAAACTGGATACCTGTTGATAGCCTGAGCCTGGTGTTTAGCGACTCATTAACTGCCATCAATTTTCCTGATCCCTTACCGGGTAATGGGTGGCTGCGTATAGCTCTGAGTTCACCATTTCTCTACGATGGTCTGCACAACCTTGTGCTGGCGGTGGATGAGAATACGCCTGATTATGGGAGTACCTCAGATGATTTCTATTGCAGCAATATTGGCTTACAGAGAGCAATCCAGTATCAAAACCACCAATCAAATCCGGATCCTGCAAGCCCTCCCGGTACAGGTTTTACCCTCAAGACTCACCGTTCTAACCTGCGGATGAATCTACAGGCTCATCATTATACACCAATACAGCCCAGTCCAGCCAACGCTGCCACAGGTATTAGTTTACATCCAAACCTTACCTGGACAAGTATCTGCAGCAGTTTTGACCTAAGCTTCGGGACTCATCCGGATAGTCTTATCGTCCTTACCACTTCATTCGGAGGTACGGTTTGGCAGATGGAGGTACCTTTGCAGTATAACAAGCAATACTATTGGCAGGTGACGGGATACCATAACTCCATCAGCTACCCATCTCCTATTTGGAGTTTCACCACTGCAGGAGAAGCCATCTCTGCCCCACGCAACCTATCAGGTTTCTACAATGGTCAGCAGGTGATGTTGACTTGGCAGACACCATTAACGGGAACAGCACAGTATTATAGGGTTTATCGCAATAATGGCTTATACATCAGCACAGAACAGATGAGCTTGAATGATGCCAATGTGGTATCAGGATTTACCTACTATTATTACGTCACAGCTGTTAACGCTACCAATACCGAGAGCACTGCTTCAAACTTGGTGAGCATAACCGTTCCAATAGTTCAACCGGATTTGATTATTAACCAAGGCTTCGAAACAGAAACCTCTTTCAGCACCGTTTTGAATGGTTGGGTCCTTAGGGATGAAGATGCTTCGTTAACTTGGACATGGGACTCAATTAGCTTCCCACACGAAGGTGAGGCCTACGCTTGGATGGTGTTCTCCCCGCAAGAGACAACCCCTCCTATATCCGCGGTTAGTACTTTTTCGGGAGCTAAAATGCTGATGTGTATGAGCAGCCTTATTCCACCTAATAATGATTGGTTAATCAGCCCTCAAGTGCATTTGGGGCAAACTGGCACTATCAGTTTTCATGCTCGTTCGGCAGAGGCAGATTATGGCTTGGAACGGCTAAAAGTGTTGGTTTCCACCTCCGGGACAAGTCCTGCCAATTTTTCTGCCATCAATCCGGGAGCTTACCTCGCAGTTCCGGCAGCATGGACAGAGTATAGCTATGATCTGAGCGCTTATGCAGGGCAAAACATTTACCTAGCTTGGAACTGTGTGTCTGTGGACGCCTTTGCTCTGTTCCTGGATGATATTAAGGTGGTCAGCAATGGTGGCTCTGTGGCTGTGGATGATTTCTTAGCCCCCACCCCAAGCTTTGTAAATTCACCCAATCCCGCTCATGATGCTTTCACCATTAAGAGCAATGATGGCAGCGCCTTTGCAATGGAAATCTATGACCTAAAAGGCAGAAAGCTGTATAGCCAAGCTGACCTAAGAAGCTTCAACAGCAAGGAACAAAGCATTAAACTTTCATCTGGGCTGTATTTTCTGCGTCTCACGCAGGGAGGTAACAGCAGGATGCTTAAGCAGGTAATTGTAAAGTAGCGTTCATCTCCCTTTATGTAGCCCCCTTGATTCCTTGCCTTTTTGGCTCACCATTCGTAGGTGACTCCTAGGTGATTCCCTCATCCGACCCGGGAATCTCGAGGGAGCTACGAGGGATTGAGCTGATGTGTTTATTGGGGAGCTTAGTTAAAGGCTAACCGCTATTCTCGGTAGTAGATAGCTTGGATGGGGTCGATGCTTGCTGCCTTCAGGGCGGGATATAAACCTGAAGCAAAGCCAATTAACAGCGAGAAGCCAATGCCCACGACTACCCCTTGGATGGGTAGATATAATGGGAAATGTATTGCCTGTGCAATACCGGTTATAAGCCCCCAAGCGAAAAGCACTCCTGAAACTGAGCCCCACAAAGCAAGCACCAAGGCTTCAAAGATAAAGTAGAAAAAGATATCCGTTTCGGTTGCGCCGATACTCTTGCGAATACCTATCTCACTCATGCGCTCCTGAATGGATATAAGTAAAGTGCTAAACAAACCTATACCTCCCACAATCAAGGATATCGAGGCTATGGCGATTAGCGTTATATTCCATTTCTTCATGAATTTATCTATCTCGGTGGTAATGGTTAGCAGAAAATCTCCCACATCCATGAAACTGAAATTGGGATACATGTTATGCCGTGATAGCAGAAGCTGCCTGGCTTCCTTCTTCATGTTGCTATAGGCATTATCAGTGGCTGCTTGCAGGTATATCTGATGCACCATACCGCCCGTTCCCAGATACCGTGCCCCATAGCGGAGGGGAACATACACTGCTTTAAGATCTTCCCTGCGTTCAAAAGTGTTGAAGTTCATCCCATTCCCGGGATCCAAAGCATCTTTCCCCAGAACTCCAACTATCTTTAGACGGTGCTCACCCAGTTGGAGGTATTCTCCCACAGTCTTTTTATCCTTAAAATGCTCCTGTGCGAAATTGTATCCCAACACAGCAACAGCCATGGCATTTTCATTCTCGTATTCGTTGAAATAGCGCCCCTGTTGTAGCTTATAGGTCTTATTACGGAAGAACTCTGCGTTGGTGGCGCGTAGCCTAACATTGCGGGTTTTATTCTTGATACGGAAGATGCTGCTGGATTCAATCATTCCATACATGCTTTGATACTTCAGAGTGCTCCGCAGTGCCACAAAATCTTCATAATTCAAGTTTGGTGTGCTCTGCTTGGCGCGTTGAATGCCATTCTTGTTATTAGCTGCATTCAGATCAGCATTTCCCGATCCGGGAGTAATAACAATGGAGCGATTCCAGCCCATACCCTCCATATTGTTTTTAATAAGGGATTTTAGTGCATATACGCTGGAGAACATGGTAACCACTGCCAGCACCCCAATCACTATTCCGGTGAGTGTCAATAACGATCTCAGCTTGTGACTTAAGATACTTTGCAGAGCGCTCTTGATCCCATCGCGAAAGTGCATCTATCAATCCATCTGCGTGTTACACTTGGGGCATTGTTTATAGCTGCCCTTATCGCGGGAATATTTCTCAACAATATAGGGGTTGCCACAGTTTGGACAGGCTATGGGCAAAGGTTTGTCGTTGGTGATAAACTTACAATCCGGGTAGCGGTTACAGGAATAAAATGGTCTGCCTGTCTTGCTCTTACGCGAAGTCAGTTCGCCAATTCCACATTCCGGACACTTTATCCCCAGGGTCTTGGGTCTGGCATATTTACACTTTGGATAAGTGGAACAAGCTATGAACTCCCCAAACTTACCGGTGCGCATAATGAGCGGATTACCGCATTGTGGGCATTGTTCATCTAGCGTTGTGGGCACCAGAATCACAATCTTGCCATCCTCATCCCGTTTGAAGCTCTTGCTATTCTTGCACTCCGGATACCTGCTGCATGATAAGAACTCACCGCCCTTGCTACGCTTGATCACCATTGCGCCTGTTTTACACACATCGCAGACAAGCCCACTGTCCTGAATGAAGCTGCTTTTCTCTTTCTTCACGTCAACCTTGGTGATTAGCCCCTGCAATTGGTCGTAATATCCACGCACCAGATCCGTCCAGATAACCCGGCTGTATTCCACCTCGTCCAGCTTATCTTCCATTTGGGCAGTAAACTTTACGTTGAATATAGCATCGAACTTCTCCACCAGAAAGCGGTTTACATCTGTTCCCAAGGGTGAAGGCAAAAATGCTTTCTTCTCCATGGTGACATACTTACGGTTGCGGATGGTGCTGATAATGCTGGCGTATGTGGAGGGTCTGCCAATGCCTTTAGCCTCCAGTTCCTTGATAAGTGATGCTTCTGTATAGCGCGAGGGAGGAGTGGTGAAGTGCTGTGAGGAAAGCAGATCGCTATGCTCCAGATTGTTGCCATTGGCATAATCAGGATGAATTTTTTCCCCTAAGGGGATGTTTACATGGGGATATGCTTTCAGGAATCCTTCTTCCGTAATCTGGTTGCCATTTGCAGTGAACAATGCCTTCCCCAGTTCAATCTTCGCAGTGCTTACCAAGAGCTTCACTGGCTTCATCTGAGTAGCCACAAAGCGTTGCCAGATAAGGGTGTATAGCTTAAGCTGCTCTTTACTGAGCTTACCCTCCAAACTTTCCGGTGTGCGGAAAGCTTCGGTGGGGCGAATAGCTTCGTGAGCATCCTGAGCGCTTTGTTTATTCTTATATACCCGAACGGAATTATGCAGTAAATCTGCCCCATAGCGCTCCTTGATGAGGGCTTGGCAATTAGCCACTGCCTCATCTGCGATACGGGTGGAGTCTGTTCTCATGTAGGTGATAAGTCCGGCACTCTCACCACCTAAATCGATACCTTCATACAGCTCTTGCGCGATACTCATGGTGCGCTGAGCCTGGAACCCCAAAATCTTGGAGGCTTCTTGCTGTAAGGTACTGGTTATAAAGGGAGGCGGTGGCTCCACATTGCGAGAGTTTCGCTTAATCTCAGCAAGGATAGCTGTTTCATTTTTTATGGTTTCCACAAGTTCAGTTGCCGTTTTTTCGTCGGCAATTTCCAGCTTCTTGCCATCAAACTTCTCCAAGCTTGCCTTAAACTTGGGCAGCTTGTTACGCCAGAAATCTGCTTCAATCTTCCAGAATTCTTTGGGCACAAATGCCTGAATTTCCTCTTCGCGCTCACAAATCAACCGCAAGGCAACGGATTGAACCCTACCTGCCGAGAGGTCTTTGGCAATAACTTTCCACAGCAAGGGGCTGATGCTATAGCCCACTATTCGATCCAGAATACGTCTTGCTTGCTGAGCGTCAACTTTTGGCATGTCTATGCTTCCCGGGGTTTCCAGGGCTGTATTAATCGCCTTGGATGTGATTTCGTTGAACACGATACGGAAAACGGATTTGCCTTTCAGTTCTTTTGCCAAAGCTTCTTTCAGATGCCAGGCTATGGCTTCCCCTTCGCGATCATGGTCGCTGGCAAGATACACCACATCGGCATCTTTGGCAAGCTCACGCAGTTCTCCGATAACCTTGATTTTCTTCTTATCTATCACATAGTTTGGCTTAAACTCTTTATCTACATCAACACCCAGCTCATGCTGCGGCAAATCGCGGATATGCCCCATGGATGCTTTTACGCTAAACTTGTTCTTCAGGAACTTGCTGATTGTTCCCGCTTTGGCGGGGGATTCCACGATAATTAGTCCTTTTGCCATGCTTTGTCCTTAATCCTCTATTTCTTCATGCTGACCGCAGCACTTTTTATACTTCTTCCCGCTGCCACAGGGACAAGGGTCGTTCCGTCCCACTTTGGCAGCAACTCTTATTGGGCGTTGTTTTTCTTCTGGCTGGTTATTAAACTGAGGGGGGGCACTCATGTTTTGGTTAAACTGTTGAGCTTGCTCCTGTGCATGGAGGAAGGCATTCATATCTGCGTGGCTCATGTTGGCATGCTTCAACATATCATCCATCTGCGCTTGAGACAGGATATAGGTGGTATAAACCTTCTTGGTTACATTCTCTTGAATGCGGCTAATGAGGTTCTGGAACAGCTCAAAGCTTTCCTTTTTATACTCTATCAACGGGTCTTTGTTAGCATATGAACGGAGATGCACCCCATCTTTCAGCAAGTCCATCTCATGCAAGTGATCCCGCCATTCATCATCCACTACTTCTAACAACGCTCTCCGCTCGATATTTCTTAGTTGCTCTGCCCCCATGCTTGCTTCCTTATGGTCATAAGCACGCAGAGCAAAGTCCGTTAAGGTATTCAGCAACAAGTCCCTATTCAGGTGGTCGCTCTCCAAATCGCTGGGCTCTACCCGGAGATTAAGGCTATTCTTGAACCACATGCATACCCGCTCCAAATTCCAATCCTCGGGGTAGCTATCTGCGGGGATGATGTCATTCACCGTATTCTCAATCGTCTCGGTTATCATGTCCAATATCTCGGCTTTCAGGTCATAGCCCTTCAGCACACTGCGGCGGTAGGAATAGATAACCTCACGCTGTTGGTTCATCACTTCGTCATATTTAATCAGATTCTTACGTATCTCAAAGTTATGCTCTTCCACCCGTTTCTGAGCCTTCTCCACTGCTTTGGTCATCCAAGGGTGGCGGATGGCATCACCGGGCTTTAAACCTATCTTCATCATCATGGGAGCAATCCTGTCGCTGCCAAAAAGGCGCATCAGGTCATCTTCCAGCGAGAGGAAAAAGCGTGATGTTCCGGGATCACCCTGGCGTCCCGCACGTCCACGCAGCTGACGGTCTATACGCCTGCTCTCGTGGCGTTCACTGCCTATCACATGCAAACCATCAACCGGTAAGCCCCAAGGGTTTTCCTCGGTTAGGGCATTGGATAAGTTCCGATAGCTCTCGGAACTTCCTGTTACAACTCCCTTCCCCAGCTTGATGTCTGTTCCGCGACCTGCCATGTTGGTGGCGATAGTCACGGCACCGGGCTGTCCGGCTCCGGCTACTATTTCCGCTTCCCGTTGGTGTTGTCGGGCGTTGAGCACATTGTGGGCTATCCCTTTACGCTTCAAGAGGCGGGAGATGATCTCACTAACTTCCACGCTAACGGTACCTACCAATACGGGTTTATTGCGTTCGTGCCAATAGCTGATTTCGTTTATTATCGCCTGATACTTATCGTTTTTACTAAGGTAAATCATGTCATCGTGATCGATTCGAGTAATCGGCACATTAGTGGGGATAACCATCACCGGGAGTTTATATATCTCCATGAACTCCGATTCCTCAGTAACTGCCGTTCCGGTCATACCCGCCAACTTCTCGAACATGCGGAAGTAGTTCTGCAGGGTAATGGTGGCAAAGGTTTGGGTTCCTGCTTCTATCTCCACATTTTCCTTTGCTTCCAAAGCTTGATGCAGCCCATCCGAGAACCTTCTGCCGGGCATTTGCCTACCGGTGAACTCATCCACGATGATTACTTTATTATCTATCACCACATATTCCTGGTCATTCTCGAACAGGGTGAAGGCGCGCAACAACTGGTTGATGTTATGCAACTTTTCGCTTTTATCCATAAACCTATTGGTTGCCATTTCTTTACGCTTCATTCTCTCTGCTTCGGAGAGATTCTCAGTATGATCAATTTCGTTCAGCAACTCATCCAGACTTTGCACGATAAAGAGATCTGCCTCTTTGCGGGATAGCAGTTCTCGGCCTTTATCGCAGAGGTCAACGCTGTTGTGTCGTTCTTCCACGGCATAGAACAGGTTCTCGTCCAGCTGGTGCATATTCTTATCCCGCAGGTAGATGCCTTCGATGTCGTTCACCATCTTCTTCAGTTCGCCATCTTGCATCAGCTTTTGGAAAGCCTTGTTCTTTGGTGCAGCCCGCTTCACAAGCAGCAGATTACGAGCCAAGCGTTGGTTATCGGGATTGGGGTTATCGTCACGATTATCTTCCCTAATCTCCGTAAGGAACCGCTGCACAAGCGCATTCTGGCTCTGAACCAATTGGGCAATTATGGGGCGCAACTCCGGGTAAAAATTCTTATCCTGAGCTATGGGACCGCTGATAATAAGGGGAGTTCGGGCTTCATCCACCAGGATGCTATCCACTTCGTCCACAATGGCATAATAGAAATCCCGTTGCACAAGCTGCTCACCTGATACCGCCATGTTATCGCGGAGGTAGTCGAATCCAAACTCACTGTTCATTCCATAAGTGACATCACATGAATAGGCAGCTTTTCGCGAAGCAAAGTCCATCCCCGTAGTGATGCAACCCACCGTCATTCCATGATAGGCAAAGATGGGGGTCATCCACTCTGCATCACGGCTGGCAAGGTAATCGTTCACGGTTACCAGATGCGCTCCGCGTCCAACCAGGGCATTCAGAAAAAGAGGCAGGGTTGCCACAAGGGTTTTGCCTTCACCGGTTGCCATCTCGGCAATCTTGCCATCATGCAGAGCCATACCACCGATTAGCTGCACATCGAAGGGAACCATATTCCACTCCAGCAGGTGCTCGCGGACCATGAAGCTTTGTCCAACCATTCTGCGGCAAGTATCCTTAACAATGGCAAATACTTCAGGCAGATAAGCATCCAAAGTATCCTTGGTAAGCTTCTTCAGTTCCTTGCGGGCTGTATCGATACGGTTATCAATTCTGCTGCGTTCCCCGTCTTCCTTCTCTTCGCGGTAAGCGCGTTGTAATTCTTCCAATTCTGCTTTCAGGGCTTTCAGCTTTTCCGCAATTTCGGCTCGTATCTCGCTGATTCTATCTCTTATCTGCTCGTCGGCATACTTGCTAAGTCCCTCATAAATCTGATTTATCTCGCGCACCACGGGTTCGTATAATTTAAGCTCTTGACTGCTTTTGTCACCAAACAGCTTTTTAAGTAGTTTTTCTAACATGATGTATCCTTATCATAAGCCCATTTGCCTTTTATGGAGGGCTGTTTTGGGTATATTGCTTCACCCCTCTGCCAGAGAAATTAGAGATTGAATTATGTCAATAAAAACGCTTCCTTCGGCTTTACATCATCTTACATAGCTGAATTCCCACATTTCAATCCAAGCGAATTGTAAAAGCCTGTTATAGGGGGATGTCTAGGATTGTTCACTAAGTTATCTCAGATTCATTCCGCAAGCTTCATAACTTGTTCTCTCCCAATCCAAAGCCTTAATCAAGTGATAATCACTCCTTAATCAAGCCTTAATAGTTAAGGCTTGATTAAGGGATGATTAAGAGGTGATTAACACTTTGAAGCAAGGAAGCAATGCGAAACATATATGTAACAAGCATATAAGTATCAGGATTATACTTGCTTACTAATGGGATAAAAAGGGGTCTTTAGATACGTTTGAACAGGCTTTGCCAATAACCGCATACTCTGCCCAAAGCGAAGAGCAGAGATGCAGACAGCGCTTTGCGCAACGGAACTCCCCGCTTTTCCACCACGAAGAAAAGAGGTATCAAAGCTAACCAGCGCATGACTCCGCCGATGCCAAAAACCACTTGCTCAGGCTCCAGCACACGAATGCCGATGCTAAGCTCCGGGGGGTAGAATATACCCGATGCCAGCGTGGTGAGCATCATTGCCGTTCCGGTAACTGCAGCATAGAGGCCTGAATATACCTGCTCCTTGCCTTTCTCAGCAATGCTTAGCACAAAGTTTGTGGTTACAATCCCGGTTCCCGCCCACATGAATCCGGATACTAAAGCCTCAAACCAGAGGATGTTATAGTTCCCCGCAGAGGTGAACAGCCAAAAAATGGGGTTTAGTCCGCCTAAAACCACACAAATCTTCATTGCGCTTTTATTCCCGAACCGATCGATAAATCTACCCCAAAACTGAAAGCTGAGCAATGAAGAAGCCATGTGGAAGGTGCTGTATAGCTGCATCTCGAAGAGGCTCATGGAGAGTTTTTTAAGCATATAGGGACCCCAAAAGGGGCTGCCAATACCGATGGCAAGCATCCACCATGCCCCAAAGCTTAATAACAAACGGAAGTTCTTGTCCCGGAATGGCTCACTGTAGCGGGAGCGTAAGCCCTGCTCCGGCAGTTTCCGCATCTTACGCTCAGGCTGTTTTGCCAGAATAATCAAGCCTGCCAAGCCTATGAGTGTGGCGACGGCAAATACTCCAGCCAGGAACCAAGCCTGATTTTGGGGAGTAAAGAAGTTCTGCGCATGAAGAAAGCTGATGTAGTTTTGTTTCAAGCCACTCTTCGCCGATTCGAACAAGTCCACATGAAAGCTAACAATATAGCTGATGACCAGTCCGGCACTGATTAGGATCTGATTGCGCCTGGAAAAGAAACGTCCGCGTATAGAGAGTGGGATAAGCTCGCTAATCCAGGCAATCCAGATATTTGCCCCCATGGATTGCAGACCTGCACTAACGGCGAGTAACACCAGGATATACCAAATTCCTTGTTCCTGATTGGGGAACAACAGAGATATGCCCAAGAACAAAGTTAACAATCTTCCTAAGGCAGTAATCCACACACAAGCCATACGGCGTTGTTTCAGCTTGTGTGTTAGAGCTACCCCCAAAGGTTGCCAGATGGCGGAAACCTGACCCAGAGCACTAAGCATGCTGTAATGCATGGGAGTTGCCCCCATTAACACCATCAGCTTGGTGATAAAAGAAGAACCAATCTGAGCCAGATTGCCATACACCTGCGCAAAGACACCCTCCATGGTGGAGATATAAAACCCTTTGCGGATGATGCTATTGCGCTTAACTGCTTTCCCTGTCATAATATATCGATATTATCCAATAATCCTTATCGTTCTTACACTTGAGCAAGGCACATCCCATGCCATAATCTGTCCAGAATTATTTACATGAGCGCTGTGAAGCATATCAGGAATGGGCAGTTGAGAAAAAAACAGTTGTGTAAACAGGAGAATAGCTTTAGTTTATATACCATGGAATGGGGAAGAATCGTTCAGGTTTTTTGTAGTAGATGATTATCCGTAGTAAGCATTATAGGATGGGAGTATTGATGCCGACAGCCGAAACAAGAGGGACCGGAAGCGAAAGATTAAGCAAATTTAGGAAGAATTTCGGGGTGTCCTTTTATGTGTTTGTTATGCTGTGCTTAGCTCTGGGTGCCTTGGCCATCATGTACCTGCTTTACGAAACTCAACAGATGAAACGAAGCATTCTGGACGATTTAACGGCAATTGCTGATCTGAAAGCCACACAGATAGCCAACTGGAAGAATGAGCGTTACGAGGATGCCAGACAGCTGTTTGAAACAACTATGTTTCAACAAATGGCTTCTAAGTATCTCAGCAATGCAGAATCGGAACAAACCAAAGCACTGTTGATTCAATGGATGAACATCTATTACAAGCAAAATGACTACTCGTGGATAGCCCTGCTGGATTTAAATGGGCAACCGGTGGTATCCATACCTTTTGGTAACTTAGCCCCTGCCGAGGACCATTATCAACATGTGAAAGCTGCCGTGGATTCGCTGAAGATCATCACCAGTGATCTCCACATCGACAAGAACGAGAGTAAGGTCTCGGGAGAATCCATCTATTACTCCTTCTGGGTGCCGGTCTTGGATCCTGTTGATCCGCATAGGGCGGTAAAGGGGGTGTGGCTGTTGCAGATTGACCCCACCATCACCCTGTATCCAATCATAAACTCCTGGGCAGGCTCAAGTAAGACTGCGGAAACGCTATTGATAAGACGGGAAGGGGATGATGTGGTGTTCCTTAATGAACTGCGTCATCGCAAGAATACTGCTTTAAAGCTACGATACAATATCAACAAGAATCCGGAGTTACCTGCAGCACAGGCAGTTCTGGGAGTTAGCGGTGTCTTTGAGGGTGTAGATTATAGAGGCGTGAAGGTTGTATCCTCCATTCGGGCAGTGTATGGAACCCCTTGGAAGATGGTTGCCAAGATAGATAAATCAGAGCTGTTCCTTCCTCTACGGCAGAGGATATACCTCGTATCGTTCTTTGGAATAGGTTTGATGCTGTTCTTGGCGATGGTTATCCGTGAGATGCAAAGACGCAGGGATGCAGAATGGTTGAAACAACAATTGGTGTTGGAACAAGAAAAAGCCAGCTTGCAGGATGAACAGCGTAAAATAGCTTTGGAATGGCAATCCACCTTTAACAGTATTAGTGATGCTATCTGGTTGCTGGATAGAGATAACCATATCATTCGTGCCAATCGGGCAACCTATAACTTCGTATCAGATCCGAGCGCAGAATTAATCGGCAGCTATTGTTGGCAAGCAGTACACAATGCTGATACACCTTTGGCAGATTGTCCTTATGCCAAAATGGTAAGAACCAAGCAACGTGCAGTATCAGAGGTTCGCGAAGGTGATAAGTGGTTAATGATAAGCGTAGATCCCATCTTGGATGATAACCGGGAACTCATAGGCTCGGTTCATATCATGCGGGATATCACTTCTCGCAAGCTGGCCGATGAAGCTCTGCGCGAGAGCGAATATACTTTCCGGGAGCTGTTTGAGCACATGAGCAGTGGAGTAACCTTCTACGAGCCAATTGATGATGGCAAGGATTTCAGAATCAGCAGCATCAACAGCGCCGGAGAACGGATAACCAAAAGAAAGCGGGAAGAGATTATCGGATACCGCATTAAGGATGTTTTCCCCGGCGTGGAGGAAATGGGCTTGATGAGTGTGCTGCAGAAAGTTGCTGCAACCGGAGAGCCAATGCAATATGAAACTCATTACTACCACGATAATCGGCTTAGTGCCTATTATGACAATTATGTGCTTAAACTGGAAACAGGATATATAGTGGCAATCTATGATGATGCAACCCAAAGAATGGAAGCAGAACTAGCCCTAAGCTCGCTGAATGAGGAATTGGAACAGAGGGTTGAGGAAAGAACCGCACAGCTTGCTATAGCAAATAGAGAGCTGGAAGCCTTTTCTTTCTCTGTATCGCACGATTTACGCTCCCCTCTGAGAGGTATCTCCGGCTGGAGCCAAGCATTGCTTGATGAGTATGAGGCACGCCTGGACGAACAAGGAAAAGAGTATTTGCATAGGGTGATTAACGAAACAGAACGTATGGCTGCTTTGATTGAAGGATTGTTAAAGCTTGCCCAGATAAGCAGAATAGAGATTAGTCCTTTGGATGTTGATCTATCCGGTCTGGCTGCTGAGGTGCGGGACAGACTTTTGGAACTGGAACCTCACAGGCATGTAGAATTCACAATTCAGCCGAATTTAAGGGCTTTGGGAGATAAGGGCTTGCTTGAGGCAGTACTCACCAATCTCTTTGCTAATGCGATGAAGTTTAGCAACAAGCAAGAGCTTGCCAAGATTGAGTTTGGAATTGTCCGGGGACAAGAGAAAACTGTATATTTTGTCAGCGACAACGGGGCAGGCTTCGATATGGAGCATGCAAGTAAGCTGTTTGGTGCATTTCAACGCCTGCATAAAGCATCGGAGTATCCGGGGACAGGAATTGGTTTAGCAACCGTGCAACGCATAATAAATCGTCACGGAGGAAGAATCTGGGCAGAATCCAAGCCCTCGGAAGGTGCCACCTTCTTCTTCACATTACAGGAGCAATCATGAGTAGTAAAGTTATTCTTCTGGTGGAAGATAACCCCAGCGACATTGAACTAACCAAGAGAGCATTATCTAAAAGCCATATTGCCAACAAACTGGTGATAAAAGAAGATGGGCAGGAAGCCTTGGACTTTCTGTTCAATGAGTGTGTTAATGGGAAAGGGTTATTGCCTACCCTAATTCTGCTTGATCTCAAGCTGCCAAAAGTGGATGGACTGGAAGTGTTGAAAAGGATAAGAGCTAACGATGCAACTCGTAGGATACCGGTGGTGATTCTCACTTCATCCGGGGAAAGGGTGGATATAGGCAATAGTTATGATCTAGGGGCAAACAGCTATATCAGAAAACCGGTGGACTTTAATCAATTTGTTGAGGCCGTTAACGGCTTGGGGCTTTATTGGCTGGTTATAAATGAGGTTCCCGGTTCTTAAACTACACCGAGTCGTTTGATCCAGATAGATAATCCTCGATAAACACCAACACCGGTGTGTTGTCGAACGACTTCTCCACGGTTTTTATAACTCCCAGATGCCTTAAAGCATCACGATCATCTGAGCGAATTGCCCCAGAGAATATAATGGCGGGAGTGTTTATCCCTGCTTCTCTAATCTTGGTTAACGCATAAACCCCATCCATACCCAATAAATGCATATCCACCAGCAGAATATCATAAGATTCCTTGGACAGCATCTCCAGAGCATCCTGCAAGGTTGCAGCCCCGCTGAAGTTGTGTTCACGCTTCTTACAGGAACGCTCAAACAGCCTGCGGATACCATCTTCATCATCCAGCATAAAGATGTTGGCAACAAGTTTCTGAGGTTTATCTGCATCCAGCACCTTGCGTATCTGAATGGCTATTTCCTTGGAGTTGAACGGCTTCTGAATGAAGGGCATCCCCCGCTCAAAAACATCATACTGCACGATGGCATCATCAGTGAAGCCGGACATAAACAGCAGCTTTTGGTCGGGAACAAGCATCAATACTTCATCTGATAGTTGTTTTCCATTCATCCCGGGCATAACTACATCTGTGATTAGCAAATCTGGCCTAAGCCCTTTGCGTACCATCTCCAGGGCTTCTTGGCTATCCGAGCTGGAACTCACCCGATATCCCAGATTCTTTATCAGTTTGGCAAAATAGGACAGCAGAGCTTTCTCATCCTTCACTATCAAGATGTGCTCACCCTTACCTAAATAATGCTGGTCCTGCCCCTGAGGGGTTGTTCGCTCCACTTCTTCGTCGGAACAAGGGAACAACAAGGTAAAGCAGCTACCTTTATCCGGCTCGCTTTCCACCATGATATATCCATCCGCTTGCTGCACAATGCCATATACTGTGGAAAGCCCTAAGCCTACTCCGCTGCCGATGCCCTTGGTGGTAAAAAATGGTTCGAAGATACGGCTGAGGGTAGCTTTATCCATTCCACAGCCTGTATCACTCAGCTTAAGCTGCACATAATGCCCTACTTTTATGTCAGGACGGCTAAGGAGATAATCCTTGCCAACGTTCACTACGGATGTTTCGATGGTAAAAACTCCGCCCTTGGGCATGGCATCCTTGGCATTAATCGCCAGGTTAACTATTATCAGTTCTATCTGTCCGGGATCTATCTTGATAGTAGGCAGAACGGAGCTGAGTTCCGTCTTGATTATAATATTATCCCCAATCAAACGCTGTAAAGTTGCACTTAGGCTGGCTAACAGCTCATTGATATCCAACACTTTTGGACGTACAATCTGCATTCGGCTGAAAGTGAGCAGCTGCCTTGTAAGTCCGGAAGCTCTTTCTCCCGCTTTCATAATCTCATTTACTCCAATTATAAGCGGGCTATCCTTGGGGAGTTCGTCCTTTAATTCTTCACTATACCCCAGAATGATGTTCAGCAGGTTATTAAAATCGTGGGCAATACCCCCGGCAAGTTTACCGATGGCTTCCATCTTTTGACTGGCTAAGAGCTGCTCCTTCAGATATTTGCTTTCTGTGATATCTGTCATTACGCCCACGGAGCCTATCACTTTGCCCTTCTCGTCACGCAGGGGAGCACCGTTTATCTTAAGCCAAATAACATCGCCGTTGGTTTTCCTACCCCGTAGTTCGTACTCATCGGCCAGGCCTTGAACCCTCTGTAAATTCTTCAGCACGATCTCGTGCCTGTCATCCTCATGAATAAGATACTGATTGCCGACCTTCCCGATTAACTCATCCTGCTTATACCCGAATATATTACAGCAACGGGTATTGATGAATTGGATGATGTCGTCGTTATCAACTATCACCACCCCTTCGCGCATGGTCTCAAACAGCAGGCGGAACTTGGTGTTGGAGTTCTTGAGTTGCAGCTCAATTTCCTTCTCTTGGGTAACATCCCATACCATAGCTAGCACAGAATTTATGTTACCATCAGCATCTTTCATAGGTGCGGAGTTGGCGGTAAACCACCTCCAGGTTCCATCTTTATCTTTGCTTCGATAATCCAAGCCGAAATGCTTTTTACCGCTACGAATCACATTTAGTATTGTATTAATCACGGTTTCATAGTCATCCGGATGCACGGTATCGATAAGGTACAAACGCTGCTCAGGATAAGTCAAATCATAGCCCAGGTATTGTAACCAGTTGGCAGATATTGAATTAAAGCTGCCATCCGGGAAGATGTTCAAGATAATCCCATTTGCTATCTCAAGATAAGAGCGTAGCTGCATAACTTCCTGCATCAAAGCGGAATTAGTCTGTTGCAAAGCTTCTACCTGTGTTGTCTCTGGTTTGAGATCATCTTTTTGCATCAAGATCAGCTCCTGTAACTTTGTTTGGGTATCTATATCAATCATAGTATCCGCTAAGGCGAGAATTCTATAACTATATGTTAGTGAAGTATCATTGTGATGCAAGCTGTATATTTGTCAATATATTTGTGGTGTCGTGCTTGGTATCATTGCCTAATCATTACATGTTTATTACGGATGAAACATGTAATGATTATGCAATGATCATGCAATCCATACAGACAAGCAGCGGCACAGCCTCAAACCTGCTTGGAGAAGCCGGAGAGAGGGCTAGGATGAGGGACTTAGTAACTTACTGATAAAGGAAGCGTTTTATCTTCTGAGTGGGTGTTTTCTCGAACGGTTCCTTCTGCTCCACAAGTTTATGGATGCGGGAGAATGATGAAACATTGTTGTTCAGGTGCTTGCGGACATCTTCCAGATACTTGGCGATGAATTTCTCTGCTTGAATACTGCTCATTTTGGAGATGCCAAATTGTTTATCCAAGTTTTCATAGTTCAAGAACACTCTTCCCACAATGCTGCCACCTGATTCCATCACGAGGGATTCCAGCACATTCTCGTTCTCATTCAGCTTGGCTTCCAGTTCTTCGGCATAGATGTTATCGCCATTGGGGCCTATTATAACGTTCTTGCAGCGTCCTTTGATGTACAAATAGTTCTTCTTCTTCAGGATGCCCAGGTCACCGGTCATGAAGTATCCATCGGGAGTAAAGACTTTGTCTGTTCGCTCTTTATCGCGGTAATAACCTTTCATCACGGTTTCGCCTTTTATCTGTATCTCGCCAATCCCCGTAACCGGATCAGGATCGGCAATGCGTACATCCAATGTAGGCAGCACCGTGCCGGTGGAACGGAACTTCACCACTGCGGGAGTGCAGCCGGCAATGAGCGGAGATGTCTCGGTTAAGCCGTAACCAATGGCATAGGGGAAGCCTGCTTCAAAGAGGAAACGCTCCACTTCTGCGGAAAGCAGTGCCCCACCGATGCCGAAGAAGTGAATCTTGCCGCCGAAGGTCTTCATCAGTTTCTTGCCCGCAACTTTGTGAAGGGCTTTGCGGATGAAGGGGACTTTATACAATTCCCGCATCAGTAGGTTCTTGGTAAGTTGCGGATGTATCTGGAGCTTGAATATCTTCTCAATAATCAAGGGAACTGTTAATATCATGGTGGGTTGAATCTTCTGCATGGCAGGTATCAGCACTCTGGCTGTGGGAGGTTTATCAAGATAATACACGCATGCACCTTGCATCATGGGAATCATGAAGCCGATGGTGCATTCGTAGGTATGAGGAAGGGGGAGCACGGAGATGAGGCGGTCTTCATGTATCAGCCTCTGTATCTTCAGGGTCAGGTATGCATCCATAACAATATTCTTATGGGTCAGCATCACTCCCTTGGAACTGCCTGTAGTGCCGGAAGTGTAGATTATGGCAGCCAGATCATCCTCTTGTATCTCGGTGTTGATTAAACCGATTGCCTTCAATGCTTGGCGTTTGAAGATGTTGAACTCCCGTTCTCTGCTTTGAATGAACTCCATCACCTTACCCTGAGCGATATGTGGTTCGATGGTTTCAAAGGTATCTATGTTTATCAGGATAGGGAAGGGATCCAGGTCGCTATAGCCGATCTTCTCATATTGGGTGGTGGATACAAACACCATCTTGCTTCCTGAATGTCGCAAGATATGCAGGATCTCGTTGTTATGAAAATCCACCAAGATCGGCACCACAATGGCACCCATGCTGGTGATGGCAAGATAAGTTATTCCCCAGTTCGGCATGTTCTGGCTAAGGATGGCTACCCTATCGCCTTTACTTATGCCTTTTTGTAGCATCATAGCGATCAGGTTGGTTATCTGTTCTTCCACCTGAGCGTAGGTTAGGGGCTCGTCATCCACCATAGATAAAGCTGGGCGATTGGGGAATTCTTCGCAAGTGCGGGTGATCATGTCCTTAAGTGTATAGCGTTCAAGTTTTCTCAAAACAGCTCCTTATGAGTTTTAAGCTCGGCAGCAATTATACCAAGGCAGCGTTTCTTGTAAAGCAAGAAATAAAGAAAACAGCGAGCTTCGCTGTTATACGGAGCTCACTGTTACAATGGTAGATAAGGTTTGGGGCTTATTTATCTATTTCTATTATGCCGTATTTATTTTCCGGGATGGTGTTCTCAGCATCGGTGTTATACAGAGGATGGTGCTTACCATAGGGCATGGTGGTTTCCATCGTGGTCACATTTGCCTTCAAGCAGTTTGGGAAATAGTCTTCCACTGCTGTTTTAACGGCAGATTCCAACGCCGCAGCAAAGATGTTGTCGCTTTGTGAGTTCATTTTTACTGTAGTCTTGGTGGTGAAATCCCAAAGAGTATCAGCTGTGGCGGTGCTGAGTAGGGCAAACTTGGCTGTGATGGTTAGCGAACCTGATAGTATTGCCCAGGACTTTTCCCATTCTTCTATTGAGGTGAACAGCACTGCATCCGCACCGAAATGCTTCTTGAAGTTGCTCAGTACTGCGGGTGTGATGTTCTCAGTGTCATACAAGCCTTCATCGCGCAGCACATTAAACACTGCTTCCACCGGCATGGTGTAGTATCCCTTCATTCCCACAGCTTCGGCTAAGGAACAAGCAAAGTACTCTTTAGCATCGGCGGCTGTGCTTTTGTTAATAGGCGGAAGGATCAGGATGGATGCAGGTGGGTTCTGATACATTGCGGGGAAGGTGCTGCCCAGGGTTACCATAGGCGGAGCACAGGCGGTTATCAGCAACAGGATGGCAGCGGTTAGCAAGGCTAAACTTAAGCGTTTCATGTCTTCCTCCTTACTTCCCAAGCTGGTATCTGTCTATCAGAAAGTCCACAAGCTGCTCGGATTCCTTCCAAGCTTGTCTCTCTTTCAGAAGATATGCTTTAGCTTCCTGTGGTTTCTCCGGTAATATCAACAGCGCATAATCGCAGTATAATCCGGGGGGGACAGGCTTGCCAAGGGCAGCGGATTTGGTGAAAACCTTTTCCAAGCTCTGTTTGTAATCCTCAACAGACTTGATGTCTTGCTTCTTCACTGCTTTGTAATAGCTGTGAGATGTGTTTCCGTAGTATAAATACTGTGGCGAAGCACATGCTGCCAATAAAAAGAGCACTGCTAATAAGCCTAACAAAGTTCTCATGGCACTTCCTTATTTATCGCTAATGTATAGGTTGGTTAAATCCATATCTTTGATGTTACCTTGCACTATCTCGGCAAGTGATATCTCCGTAAGTTCATCTCCGGGGATGCATTGTTTAACTTTTATGGTGGCAATCTGGGTTCCGGGAAGTTCGATGGTCACCTTGGTTTGGGGGTTAACAACCTGCTTTCCGCGCTGATATACTTTAAAGGTATCGCCGGCTTTGATTCCTTGTTTTTCTCCACCGGAGATGTAATAATCATCACCTTCGCTGCTGAGGATGTATGACTTCCATGGGTCATTGGACAGCTTATTAATCAGGTTCTGAATCACACTGCTGATGGCTGCATCAATGGCTTTATCAGTAAGGCTTTCGTCATATCCTGCCTGAGAGCCCATACCCAAGGTGGTTCCCACTTCGCTACTGGCTTCCCCGGCACCTTCTTCGCCGAAGATTACCATGCCGTTGCGGGTATCAACCAAGCGGAGGGTCACTTTGGCATAGGCGGTTTGCTTCTTGGTGCGGTCAATAAAGCCAACATTACCGTCGGTTTTGCGTCCAAACTCCGAGATAGAGCCCAGAATAAGGTAATCTGCAGGAATCTTAAAGCTCTGGATATCGGCAATCTGCTGTTCTTTGCCAATCACCATTTCATCCTGTCTTTCCAACAGGAGATAGCGTTTGGTCATGGCAAGCTTGGCAGTTAGGATATCTGTGGCAGCTTTGGACATTCTTTCGCCACTGCCGCTACCTTCATTAAGAAAACTATTGGCAAGACGGGTTTCGTTGGTAAATCTCCCTACCGCCACTTTCTTCTTCAGGCTAATGGTTTCATCCACAACCGGAGAGGTGGTTACAGGGTTTAGGTTCACGGTTTCTTGCACCGGGCCACTCATGTTTCTGGCGCATCCGCTCAGGAGCAGAATGGCGAGGCTAAGTATTATGATGATATGCTTCATTTGGTAATCCTCCTTTGTGAAGCTACGTATTATAACTTTTTTGAGATATTTTTATTGTCAAGAGCAATGAATCACGGTTGATTTCCCTTACTCACCTGCTATCATTACATAATCATTACATGTTTATTACGGATGAAACATGCAATGATTAAGCAATGATCACGTAATCATGATAGGGAGCTTACCTGTGCCATTATCCGGATTATTCAGGACGAAAAAGATGCAACAGGTAGATTTTACAGCAACTTACACCGCTATCTCAACACTTGTTTAATGCTGTGGAAAATTGTCAACAATGTGGCTTGAGGATGGCACAGGTAGAGACCGTTGCACTCCCTTCTTCAGCCAAAGTTGATTGCCATACACATACCAAACCCCGTTATCACGGTAGAAATAGGAGATATCACCATTTTCTTCGGGGTCATTTTGCTCCATATTCTCATAGGCAGAGCTGAATTTCTTGCGTAAGTGCACCACGGCTTTATTATCCTGCACCTCGATATATAGCACATCAATCTCCAGCAAGCTGTATTGAGCCATATAATTCAGCCAATCGGTGTTGAAGTGATATGCAATCTTTCCTTTGTGAAGATAGTCCGTGTGCAGGTGTTCCATGATGCCATACATGTTCTTAAGGTTGAAATCCACGCTAATATCATAAAGGATGTCGCGGATTTCCTTTTGGGCAATACTGTCGCTGCTATCTTCTTTGCAGCTTCCCAGGAACAGCCCGGCAAGAAGCAAGAGGATAATGATAACAGTCCGGCGCATGATTTACACCCTGCCCAGCACCGCCAGGCACTCAATATGCCAGGTATTGGGGAACATATCGAAGCTCTGCATGCTTTGAAGTTCATATTTACCGCTTCCCAGCAGCAGTCGCATGTCGCGTGCCATAGTCATGGGAGAGCAGCTAAGGTAGATGATCTGCTTGATACCGCTTTGGATAATGGTTTCCAAGCTCTCTTTGCTGGCTCCGCTGCGGGGAGGATCCATAATAAGGGTGTCGGGGCAGTTCTTTGCCACAATCTCTGGTAGTAGTTCCTCAAATTTGCCTGTGAAGAAGCCTACATTTTCGAAACCGTTCATGGAAGCATTCTCTTTGGCATCCTCAATGGCTTCGGGAAGCTCTTCCAAGAGTAACAGGGATTTAATCTCCGCTGCCAAACCAAGCCCGATGGCACCGATACCACAGAAGGCATCCAGCACCTTGGCACTTGGTTTTATTCTGCCCCTGATGCTGTCCATAATCAGCTCCATAGTGCCGATATTTATCTGCCAGAAACTACGATAATGGATTCTGAACTTGATGTTGGCAAGGGTGTCGAACAGGTATTCGCGCCCATAGAGCAGTTTCTCTTCGTTGCCCAAGATAATGTTGCCTTTTTCGCGGTTGATGTTCTGCACAATGCCAACAATGGAGGGGAACTCCTCGCTTAGCTGCTTTGCCAGCAGACCGGAGAAGGGAAGCTTGCCGTTGCGAGTAACCAGCACCACCAGAACTTCTTTCAGGTCACCGGAACAGCGGAAGCCGATATGCCGTAAGGTTCCAACATGCCTGGTCTCGTCGTAGGCTTCCACTTTGGCTTTGCGGCAAAGCTCCACAATGCGTTTGGCGATGGCATCGAACACAGGAGGATGATTCTCACAGGCAGCGTGGGGAACAATGGAGTGTGACCATCTGGCATAAATCCCGTATCCCAGCTTTTTACTGTCATCCCTGCCCACGGGCATGAAAACTTTGTTGCGGTAATGCTTGGGTTGGGGAGAGGCGATGGTGGGATGGATAAGCTCAACATCGATAAAAGGGCTGAATAGTTGCCGTACCAATGCATGTTTGTGCTTCACTTGAGACGGGTAGTCCAGCATCAGCCAGTCGCAGCCACCACAGGGCTTATCTCCGCCAAAGGCGTTACAATCAGGCTCGCTAAAGCCTTTGCCTCTGCTGATATAACGGCTAACTTTGGCAAAGCTGTGGTCTTTACGCTCGTGCGTGACAAGCACATCCACCACGTCACCGGGGGCTGTGTAAGGGATAAAGATGGCTTTGTTGTTCTGGAATGCGATTCCAAAACCGCCCATAGCCAGTTTTTCAATAGTTAGTTCAAAGAGTTGTTTCACATAAACGCCTTAAGCCGCTCAATACGGGCTTCTAAGCTTGGGTGGGTTGCAAAGAGAGATACCTTGCGGCGATTGCTTATCTTTGCCATGGCAAAAGAATCGCTGCGTTTCTCGGGATGATATGCCAAGGAAATCTTCTTTAAAGCTTCAATCATGGGCACAGCACCGGTAAGCTTTGCTGCTCCCGCATCAGCACCGAATTCACGTTGACGGGAGTAGGCAGAAATGGGGATGTAAGCAAGCAGCATTAAGCCGTTTTGCAGTAAGTTCACCACCAGGTAATAGCCAAGAAAACCCAAGCCACCACCACGATCATCACTGCGCAGGAAGTTATCGATGGCAAAGGCAATGATGCGGGCAGCAAACATCACAAAAGTATTCACCACGCCCATGAGCAGAGTCATGGTAACCATGTCGCCATTGGTGATGTGGCTAAGCTCGTGTCCGGCAACTGCTGCCAGTTCCTCCTCACTTAGTCGGTCAACAATCCCGCTGGAGAAGGCGATAAGAGAGCTGTTGCGGGAAGCACCGGTAGCGAAGGCATTGGCATCGGGAGAGTTGTAGATACCCACTTCAGGAGTGCTAATACCTTGGTGACTTGCCATTTGCTCGATGGTGGCAAGCAGAAATGCTGCCTTGGGGTGTGGGGTACCGGGCTTGATTATCTGGATTTTATAGCTCCATTTTGCCATGGATTTGCTTATCAACAGAGAGATAAACGAGCCACCCATGCCAAATAGGGCACATATGATTAATAACCCCCAAAGCCCTTCCATACGCAGACCAAAGATGTTCACGATAATGCCTATGGCAAACATCACAAGTAGGTTTGTGATAAGAAAGATGCCTAATCTTTTTAGGATAGTCATTTGGCGCTCCTTTATTTATTCTTTTGGGGCGGGATGGCATATCCGGTTAAATGCACACACCGCCTATAGACAATTTTACCAGATGCTCTTTCCATGCAAGGAAAATCTTTGATGCAACAAAGCAGAAGCGTCCCAAGCTGATGTGGCTTGGGACGCTGTGACATAATTGGGGTCAGTTTAGTTTACTTTATAGGTTTTATCGCCTTTGGTGAAGAAGTTGATTATTTGCTTGGCAGCGGCTACTCCGGCATTGGTGTTGGCTTCTTCGGTTTGAGCTCCCATCTTCTTGGGGGTGTAATACGCTCTATCAGGATACAATTCCATTAGTTGAGCAGCGCATCCGGGCTCTACATCACTGACATAGCGGAACTTCTTCTTCTCGGCAAATGCCTTAAGCAGGTCGTCCTCGTCTATAACTTCTTTGCGGGCAGTATTCACCAAGGTTGCATCATTCTTCATCAATGATAGCAAACTCCAGTTGATGGATTTCTTGGTGTCGGCATTTGCGGGGATGTGTAGAGAGATGTAGTCACCTGTTCTAAAGATGTCTTCAACGGTGGCAAGAGGCTTCACGCCATCCTTGGTCATGATCTCATTGGTGAGGTAGGGATCATATGCATAAACATCCATCCCAAATCCCTTTGCTATCTTGGCGGTGTAACGGGCAACAAAGCCATATCCATACAGCACCAAGCTTTTACCGCAAAGTTCAGTTCCGGATTTGCCGTTAAACTTTCCCCGTGCCATATAAATCATCATACCTATGGCAAGCTCTGCCACGGCATTGGAATTCTGACCGGGAGTGTTCATGGCAACAACGTTGTGTGCAGTGGCAGCCCCCAGATCAATGTTGTCGTATCCGGCACCGGCACGAACCACCAGCTTTAGATTGGGAGCAGCATTGAAGGCTGCTTCATCCATGATGTCACTACGGATAATAACTGCTTCGGCATCGGCAAGAGCCTTGTGCAGGTCTGCAACATCAGTGTAGTTCTCCAGAAAAGAGTACTCATAACCGGCGTTATCCAGTTCTGCTTTAATCTTCTGCGCAGCTTCTGCGGCAAAAGGTTTCTCTGTGGCGATCAGTACTTTGGGCATCGTAATCTCCTTAGTATGTATTTGTTTATCTATATTTTAGTATAACTCAGCTTTGGCTTTGGGCAAGTACTCCAGTTCATTAGTTACCCAATATCCCCAGTAATACACCTGCGGCAACAGCAGAGCCAACAACACCTGCGACATTGGGTGCCATGGCGTGCATCAATAGGTAGTTGGTGCGGTCATATTGCTGACCGATAACTTGTGATACACGGGCTGAGGCAGGAACAGCAGATACACCTGCATTGCCGATTAGGGGGTTTATCTTGTCCTTGCTGAAGAGGTTCATAATCTTGGCAAACAACACTCCCGCAGCTGTAGCAACGGCAAAGGATGCAGCTCCCATGATGAATATCTTAATGGTGGCAGGGGTGAGGAATACTTCTGCGGTGGTCTTGGCACCCACGGTCAAACCGATAAGTACTGTCACCACATCTATCAGCACCGTTCTGGCACTGTTGGCAAGCCGTTCTGTAACTCCGCTTTCTTTCAGCAGGTTACCCAGGAACAGCATGGCAAGCAACACCACACTGCCCGGGGAGATGAAGGTGGTTACCACGAAGGCA
This sequence comes from uncultured Candidatus Cloacimonas sp., assembly GCA_964588075.1. GTDB lineage: Bacteria > Cloacimonadota > Cloacimonadia > Cloacimonadales > Cloacimonadaceae > Cloacimonas. The sequence continues at coordinate 70,239 of CAZPNU010000004.1, read as the reverse complement.
ACCAGGGGGAAGAATATCTTTTCTTTCTTGGTTACTACGCGAAGGGACTTCATGCGGATGAGGCGTTCTTTCTTGGTGGTAAGTAAGCGCATGATGGGGGGTTGGATAACGGGTACCAGTGCCATATAGGAATAAGCAGCCAAGGCAATAGACCCCAATAAATGTGGGGCAAGCTTGGAGGCAAGGAAGATTGAGGTAGGCCCATCAGCACCGCCAATGATGCCGATGGATGCTGCTTCCATGATGTTAAAGCCCATCAGGATACTGCCCATAAAGGTGGCAAAGATGCCAAACTGAGCAGCTGCTCCCAAGAGGATAAGCTTGGGGTTGGCAATCAGGGTGCTGAAGTCTGTCATTGCCCCAATACCAAGGAATATCAAGGAAGGGTACACCCCTTTATTCACACCAAAGTATAGATATGAAAGCACTGAGCCTTGGTCGGTTACTCCCAATCCCTGCTCGGATACACCGGGGATGTTTCCCACCACAATGCCGAAACCAATCGGCACCAGCAGCAACGGTTCGAACTCCTTGGTTATACCCAGATAGATGAACACCAAGCCGGAGACTATCATCAGCAGGTTGCCCCAGGTTACGTTCAGGAAGCCGGTGGTTTGGATGAATTGTTGCAGTTCCAGCATGGCTATTCCTCGAACTCTAACAGGGCATCACCTTCTTGTACGAGGTCACCCTTGTTAACGTGTATCTTGCTCACTCTGCCGGAGTAGTTGCAGTGAATCTCAGATTCCATCTTCATGGCTTCAAGGATTATGGCAATATCTCCATCTTTCATGTATGAGCCGATGCTTGCCTTCACTTCGATGATGCTTCCCGGAATGGGAGCACGCAATATTCTATCTCCCTTTTGGCTTGGGTTTTCTGTGGAATTAGCTGCTTGGCGATTCGGCTTAGCCGTAACCGGCTTTACCTCTGCACCTATAAGAGTCATCATCAGATCACCTTCTTGAATGGGAGAGCGTTCTTTAACCAAAATCTTTCCTATAGTACCATCGTAGGGAGAGGCAATTTCGGATTGCATCTTCATGGCTTCCAATACTATAATGGTTTGCCCCTTTTGCACCTTATCACCCTCTTTGACGGGGATAGAGACAATCACACCCGGGATGGGAGCCTTTATCTCTCCGCTGCCCGGTTCCACACCACTATTGAACGTAGGTGCCATGGGCACGGCTTTCTCCTGGCTGGCAAGTTTGGGGATGCCGGGAGCTTTATCTTCCTCAATCTGCACCAGGTAATCGGTACCATTGATGTTAATCTTGGCATGGCTGGGGCTATACTCCACGATGCGGGCATCGTACTTTTCGTTGTTTATAATTAGCTTATATGTCTTCATCTTATCTCCTCTTACTGCCCATTTCTCGGTTTGGCATGCTTAGCACAGCACTTGCCCGCCATTGGTTGGTGGGAGTACGGCGGAAGGTTAAGGCAAGCTTGCGCCTGTCTTCAATGGATTGCTGATGGATATGCAGGGCGGCTATTGCTGCCACGATGATATCTTTATTCAGTGTGACGGAAGAGCTTTTCAGCTTCCCTTTGGCATCCAGCACGATGTCTGCTTGTTTCTTCTTGGGAACCCGGTTCAGATGGATAAGCTGGCTGATTACTATACTGGTAATCAACAGCGCAAGGAACACGGTTAGCATTCCCACCAATGTCACATTTATCCCATATCTGAGACCATCATCCGTGAACTCTTGGTGCAGCTTCTCTATCTGTTGAGGAGTGAAGTCCAGTGCCTGCAAGGACATCCCGTCCCATTTGCGGGAGTTCACATCGCTTAATCCAAGCATTTGCTTCAGCTTCTTGATAGGCATACTCTTGGCTGCTGCAGCTTCGCTAAGCGTGCTAAGCTCCGTGAAGCCAAAAACGCTGTATTGTTGCGCCAGCAGAGCTCTGTAGGGAGCAATGCCAAGTCTGTCCAAACTCATATTGTCCAGCTTCTTGTTAGCCGGCTCTAAGCCCAGATATCTCTTCCATTGGTCAATATCGGCAATCAGCAACCTGTGGGCAACCTCTGCCAGAGTATTGCTGTCCTTAAATCCATATTCGGACACAATCTCCTTTTCCCGCTGGAGTAACACGCTATCCGGAACGGCTTTCTGCACCACTTCTACAGATTCGGTGGTCTGCGCAGCTGATCCCGCCAGGCACAGCACAAGGAGGCTGATAATTAGTGTGTATCTCTTCATTATCTGCTCTCTATAAGGGCATGTTTCCATGCTTGCGGGGAGGTATGCTATCCTTTTTATTGGCAAGCATCTCCAGTGCTCGTATCAGCCGGAAACGGGTAGAAGCAGGTTCGATAACATCATCCACATATCCTCTTTCAGCAGCGTTGTAAGGGTTAGCGAACTTTTCACGATATTCTTCTTCTTTTGCCAGCAGAGTTGCTTTGGGATCGGCAGAGTCCATTGCTTCTTTACGGAAGATAACTTCCACAGCACCTTTGGGACCCATCACGGCTATCTCTGCCGAGGGCCAGGCATACACCAGGTCTGCCCGCATGTGTCTGCTGTTCATCACACAATATGCTCCGCCATAAGCTTTGCGAATAATCACCGTTATTTTGGGTACGGTAGCTTCGGCAAAGGCAAAAAGCATTTTGGCACCATTGCGGATTATCCCGTTATGTTCCTGTGAGGTTCCCGGCAAGAATCCTGGCACATCCTCCAACACCACCAAGGGCACATTGAAGGCATCGCAGAAGCGCACAAACCTCGCTGCTTTAATGCTGGCATCGTTATCCAGCACCCCTGCCAGAACTTTGGGTTGGTTAGCCACAATACCCACTGAGTGTCCATTCAAGCGGGCAAAGCCCACCACGATATTTTGGGCAAAGTTGCTCATAACCTGCAGGAACTCGCCATCATCCACAATCGGGTGGATCAGGTCTAAAATGTCATAGGGTTTATTGGGGTTATCGGGTATCAGTTCGTTCAAGCTGTCGCAACTGCGGTTGATGGGGTCTGCACTCGGCACACAGGGTGGATCTTCCATGTTATTGGAAGGCAGATAGCTGAGTAACATCTTGATGAGCATCATGGTCTCTTCTTCGCTGTTGCACAGGAAGTGTGCCACACCGCTTTTTGAGGCGTGTACCCCTGCTCCGCCAAGGTCAGCCACGCTAACCGTTTCATTAAGCACGGTTTTAACCACCTTCGGTCCTGTTACAAACATGTAGCTGTTGTTCTTTTCCATTATCACAAAATCTGTGATGGCGGGTGAGTAAACAGCTCCTCCCGCACAGGGTCCCAAGATGGCGGATATCTGCGGGATAACTCCGCTTGCCATCACATTGCGCCAGAATATCTCGGCATATCCTGCCAAAGCTTCCACTCCTTCCTGGATTCGAGCCCCTCCGGAATCATTAAGTCCAATAAGCGGGCAGCCGTTCTTAAGCGCCATATCCATAATCTTGCATATCTTCTCCGCATAGGTTTTGGAGAGCGAACCTCCAAATACGGTGAAGTCCTGAGCGAAGATATACACAACTCGCTCGTTGATGGTGGCACTGCCGGTAACCACACCGTCTCCGGGGTGAATAAACTTCTCCATCCCGAAATTGGTGCATTGATGAGTTACAAACATATCGAACTCTTCGAAGCTATCCTTGTCCACAAGTAACGCTATGCGTTCTCTGGCAGTTAGCTTCCCTTTCTGATGCTGTTCCTCGATGCGTTTTTCGCCCCCGCCCAACAGAGCAGCAGCACGCTTTGCTTTCAACTTTTCCAAGGCATTTGCATTAGCCATGTCATTACTTCCTTTTATCTTATCTTGTTTAAATCAATTCATTGCCATTGTCATTATTTAGGCACCTATGTTTTAGTAAAGGGAAATCTTAGCGTGTCCGCATCATACTCATGAAGGGCTGTTTTTGTGGAAGGAGAGAAGAATTGCTTTAGATATTTACGATAAGTGCTGCTTTCTCAGAGGAATTACGTGATCATTGCATAATCATTGCATGTTTCATCCGTAATAAACATGTAATGATTATGCAATGAAAGCACGCGGCATAACATAGCCCCGGTAGGAGCAAGATAGCTTGTAAAGCCTTATAATGTTAGGTGGTTAGCGCACTTTAGCGAGGGATTTTGCCGGGAGCTTACCTAACAATCCATTGGGAAGGCGCACATTTGCCATGTCATCTTTGATATTGATCAAGGTGACAACTAAGCCTTCATGCACCTCGGCAATGGCTTTTTTCCCTGCTCTGGAAGGGGGCAGCACTTGTTCGGAACTGCTGAGCACCACTGCCAATTTATTATGCGTTTGACGATAGCTTTTCACCCCTAAAAGGATGTAGGAACTTAGGCAGAGCAGGCAGAGGAAGCTAAAAACCAGAATGGGAAGGGCACGCTCTTCATCGGGATTGTAAAACAGCAGCCAAGCTAATGCAGCCACGGTTAAAAACAGTAACAAGAGGCTGATAATTGCCAAGCGGTTCACACTAAAGAAATCCAAGCCCTGAAACAAAACACGCACCAAAAAAAGCCTTTGGGGATACAGCTTGTTATCAGTGCTGAGACGCAGGGAAAGTTCCAGATTGCTACGGGCAAACTTATGAGCTGTATCCAGATTCAAGGCTTTTAAATAATACAAGTTTGCTAACCCTTGGTTGCCCTTGGCATAATAATCCACACCTTTGTTATAGTAGAAGTCGGCATTGTGGATGTCCTTTTCGTTGGTCGGAGCAGTAGTGGTAAGAGAATTTGTCTCTGCGAAGAGAATAAGGGACATCAACAACAGAATAAGAGAGATAACAGATATCTTTTTCATGGGTTAAGCTCCAATGTGGGTACTGTTGTAACGGCTGAAGCCATGGATAATATGCTTCAAGAGTTGCAGATCATCGTGCAGGTTAACTGCGCGGTCTGCTTCGGGCATATAGCGTGCTTGCTGGCAACGTTGCAAGAAAGCTCTAACCTGCTCAATCAGTTCCGGGCTTATTTTCTTGTATTCTAAAGCACTCAGCTTTTCCTCCACAGAGAGGTGATTGGCAAGATTAAAGCGGGTGACAAGGAAATCGAACAGAGCTTTCTCGGATATGGGGTAGAATTCAGGGGATAGCTTTTGGGCAGCTTCCGTGGCTTGCCGGAGGTACTTGTTTAGTAACTTGGCTGCTTGCTTGCGGGCATATAGCTCCGGGAAGTTGTGCTTCAGCTTTGCGTCCCATGCTTTAACGCAGATGTACGCTGCGGTTCCCAAGGCAATAAGCACAAATAACCAATACCATATTCTTGCCGTATAGGGCTTGTAAACAGGATACTTAACGCGGGAAAGCTTGGGATTCATGGAGCTGGGTGCGGTTGGCTCCAGGAAGCGGTTCAGGTAACTTAACACATTTGCAGCCTTCACTTCGATAACAGTTTCAGGTAGGGCATAGGTTTTATAGGTGGCAGATTCGTTATCGAACCACACGAACTTCAGCTCAGGTAAGGTAAGCTTGCCTTTACTCTGGGGAATCAGAGTATAGTAATAGGTGCGACTGCCCTCAATTCCGGCTTTTAGATTGTCCATAACAATGGGACTTGAAACCTGGAAGCCCTTACCTTGAGTAAAACCAGGGGCAGCAAAGCGATTATAGTTTCCCCTTCCCAGTAGTTTAAGGCTGAAGGTGAGAGTCTCGCCCAGGGCAAGATCTTTCTTGGAAACACTGTGAGAAACCTTGAAGTTACCAACAGCACCGCTGTATTCCGGGGGCATATTTTCCCGGGGGAGGGGACGCACCACAATTTGACCTCCACTACTGGCAAGAGTCTTGTTCAGATATCCCACACTATATAATCTGGCAACACCCTTCAGCACGGGAGCTTGTAACCTTCCGGAAGAGTTGGGGATAATCGCCAAACGCTTGATCAATGCTCTTTTATATGCTTTGCCATTGTATCTGGCTTCCTCATAGTTTAACATAGTAGGTTGTTCGAAAGTGCTTTTTCCATAACCTTCATAGTCTTCTTCCGCTTCCAGATTGAAAGAGCGCACCATCTCATCGGTGTAAAGATAGTATGATACCACTGCAGGATAGCCTTGATAGACATTTTGAACTTCCGGCTCTGCTAAAAGCATAGTGTTGCCAGCATTCAAGCCTTCTCCTCCCCAATAATCCGGTAAACCCATGGAAAATGGATCGAATGAGGGCGAAGAGGGGCTTAGGCTTTTTTGCTGTGGAGCTGTGCCGGTGCCGGCTATTATGGAGATATCGATAGCTTTGGTGCGATAATCCTTGCCATTAACTTTTACAGTTATAGACGGAATCTGGGTTTTCCCCACTTTTTGGGGTAGGTAAACATAACTGAATAAACGGGTGAATTCCGAAACTTGGCTGCCGTTTATCACGCTAATGGAACTGGATGAAGAGCTGGTCATGTTTCTGAAGCTGAAAAGCTTTATAACAGGTGCTGCCGGCTCGGAGATATTCAAGCGCGAGCTATCACTGATCTTAAGGGAGATGGTCAATTGGTCGTTTGTGGAGATGTTGTATTTGTTTACACTAACATCCACTTTAACACCCATCAGTAAAAGAGGGAAAAAGAACAAGCATAAAAGGGCATTCTTCATACTACCACCATTTATCGGGAGGAATATCTTGATTTTGTCTTTGCTGTTTACGGTCGCTGCTTTCCTTGTTATCCAAACCACCCAGGATGTTTCGGATATCTTCTTGAGCTTTTTCATCCTTGTTTTCCTTTTGATTGGGAGGAGGCGGTTGTTGCTGCAGCTTCTGCAAGGTAAGTTCATAATTTGCTTTGGTATCAGCATCATTCGGGTTCTGTAGCAGTGCCCTACGATAATACTCCAAGGCACTTTGATAATCACCTTGTTTATATGCTATGTTTCCGGCATCATAATTTAGTGCGCTATGGATGCTGTCTTGAGCCAGAGCGTCGGCAGAGGGTCCGGTAGCATCAGCGTATCGTTCTTGTTTATATAAACTCTTTGCCAGGTTTGCCGAAGCAACTTTATCGCCTTTGCTGCCATTGCGGGTGAATATCTTTTCAGCTGTTGAATAACGCTTTGCTTGATAAAACAGGTCGGCAATGCTCTGAGTAAATGCCTTGTGTCGAAGCACCACTTCCGCAAGAAAGAAAAGAACAATTATCAAGATAGCGATAACGGCTATGCGTCTGGGATTAGCTTTCATAATAATTCTCCGCAGCCATCAGGCCTTTGCGTCGACGGGGATCTATCAAGCTCTCCAGTAACAGCAGAACAACTGCTAGCCAGGCAAATAGATGGTATTGCTCCTTGAATACACTCACTCTTCGCTTGTTTATCCGTTCTTCCTCGGTATGATATATTCGTTGGAGGATAAGCTGAATCTCCTCTCCTCCCGGAGTTACACGATAGTATTCTGCTCCGCTGATCTTGGCAAGCTTGGTCAATGAAGTCTCATCCAGCCTACTAAGCACTTCCTCACCGGTCTCTGGATGCACAATCTTGTAGCCATCGGGGCTACCAACCCCCATGGTATAAATCCTGATGCCTTTAGCTTTTAGTAGCTTTGCCTGTTCTTCTGCGCTTCCGGCAAGATCTTCTCCATCAGAGATTAGGATTAAGCTCCCGGCGGTTTGATCTTTGCCAAAGGAATCAGCAGCAAGCTTCAGGGCTGCACCGATGTTGGTTCCAGGTTTGGGGTTGTTATCAGTGGAAAGACTGCTGAGAACTATCTTAACTGCTTCGTAATCGTCAGTTAAGGGGCACTCCACGGTTCCCACCCCGGCAAAGGTGATAATCCCTATTCTATCAGATTTAACTTGATCTAGAAAGGCGGAGATTTGTATAACGGCACGCATCAGGCGACTTGGCATCATATCTTGGGCATCCATACTCTTGGAAACATCTATGGCAAAGATGATATCCATCCCGCTGCTTTCTGTGTCCTTCTGAGCATAATCCCATTGTGGGCGCACCATGGCAAGCACAATGGCTGCAAGAGCTAACACCAAGATAAACAGACGGAAACCCACCCAGAAGGGAGAAACCTTACGGTAGTAATAACTCATCAAATGGCTTTGAGCATACCGGATAAAGCGTTGGTGCAATCTCTTTTTTCTGTAAATAATCAAGTACAGCAGCAGTGGACATACCAGCAATAACAAAAAGAGATGAGAATTAACGATATTCATGCTTACTCCGGCAGGATGGGGATGAAATAGCTCTTAAGCAGAATTTCGATTAACAACAGGATGAAAGCAAGCCAGAGAAAAGGCATGAACCGCTCACTAAAACGGTAGCTGAACCTGGCTTTGAACTCAGACTTTTCTTGTTTGTCTATCTGGGTCATTATCTCACGTAAGCTGTTTGCATCGGTTGCCATGGCTGCTCTGCCGGTGTTTGTGACTTGGGCAATCTTGTTCAAAGTTGCCATATCCAACTCGATTAGAGTATTTATGTAGCTACGTCCAAAGAGGGGATCATCATAAGGGAAAGGCACCACACCACCACTGCCAACTCCGATGGGATATACTTTTATGCCAAGTTGCTTTGCCATGCCTGCGGCACTAAGGGGATCAATTTCACCGGTGTTGTTCACCCCATCGGTAATGAGGATTACAATTCGTGATTTTGCCTTGCTATCCTTAAGCCTTGCCACTGCTTTGGCAAGACCCATGCCGATTGCCGTGCCGGAAGCTTCTTCATTAACCTGCAGGTTATCCAGGCTATTTTGCATGGCATTATGATCAAAAGTGATGGGTATCTGAGTGAGGGCGTATTCCGAAAAGGCTACCAAGGCAAAGCGATCGTTGGGTCGTCGTGACACAAAATCCTTCGCCACCTTAACAGCAGCAGCCAAGCGACTATCCGGAGCAAAATCCATCGCCAGCATCGAACCGCTGATGTCTATGGCGAGTACGATGTCCACTCCTTTATTGTTCACTTCGCGAGACTTTGAGCCCCATTGCGGTTGAGCCGTGGCAACAATCAGGGAAGTAAGAATAATGCTTCGCAGAATAGGGAATAGGTACTTATATGGCAGATGGTTAGCGCTTAGTTGCTTCAGAACATCCAGCCTTGTATGTGATAGGGATAGCTTGCGGTGTTTGGTGTGGCGGAGTTCCCACCACAGATATAGCGGAATAACACACAGGAAGAGCAAGTGCCATGGGCTGGCAAGGCGGATCATAACCCAACTCCCCCTGTTTTGGGAATAAAACTCTGCAGATAACTCCGCAACCATTCTACACGATTCTGTATTTCTTCCTTTGAAGGCTGAGCTTTGGCGAATTTGACCATGTCACAAGCACTGAGAAAGTTGATAAGCTCGTCGTATCGGTTCAACCTTCGCTTGCCGGAATAACGCGTAATTTCGCTAACAGTCATCTCCATGGCGGGAAAACGGTAGGTTGCCTCCAGGAAACTCCGTAGGATATCGCTTAATTGATAATGAAAGAGAACTGCATCCTCTCGCTCAGGCAAACCCCTCTGTAACAGTTCTTGGAGAGCTTGCAAGGCTATTTCCCAGGCTGGTTTGGGAGGGGCAAGGGGTGGAGTAACAGGTTTTGGGAGGGGAGCTTGTTTCTTGGCTTTGGTTAGCAATAGATACGCTACTAGAATGATAAGCAGGAGCAAAAGAAGTAGATACATCCACCAAGGAACTTGCAGGCTATAACGCTGTAGAGGTTTAATATCTCTCAGGAGGGTATCCCCCTCGGCTAAGATAGATAACACATGCACCCGAAAAGCATCTGTGGAATCTTGCTCTGCAGTTGAATCCGCGGTAATCACCTTTAAGCGGGGAAAACTGAGAGCACCGGTCTTGAGAGGAGCGATGCTAAGCTGCCAGCTTTTTCCATCGTGCATGGATTTACTACTCAAGATGGCGAAGCTTGATATGCTATCAGGGACAATCACCTGTTTTATCTCTTGTTCACTTTGAATGTTCAGGGTGAAGGGTGTGCCCACACTTAGGCTATCCTCACCATTAAGCTTCTGGGTGAGTATTGCGGTGAGCAAAGATGGAAGCATCCCCAATAGCAGCATGATGCACAACGAGGTGAAACGGTTAAGTCCTCTCATCGGGCTGCTCTCCTCTTTTGTCTGAGGGTGAAGAACTTACGCAGGGCTTGTACAAATGATTCATCGGTTTTAATAAGTAGGTAGTCACATTTACACTTGCGAAAGAAGCTCTGCAATTCCTCTTGCTGTTGGCTTATCCTATCTTTATACGCTTTACGTAGTTTCGGATCGGAGCTGTTCAGCCAAAGCTCTTCACCTGACTCCGGATCTTGTAGTTTCAGAATTCCGGCATCGGGAAGCTCAAGTTCGCTTTTATCCAATACCTGCATTGCTACCACATCATGCTTTTGAGCAAGTATCTTGAGAGGTTTCTCGTAACCCGTATCTATCCAGTCTGAGATTATGAATAGTATGCACCTCTTCTTCAGCATCCGATGAGCATACAAAAAAGCGGACGAAAGAGAGGTTCTATGGCTCTTTGGTTGATGATATAGAACTTCTCTCAAAATCTCCAAAGCATTATTACGCCCTTTACGGGGAGCTAAATATTTCTCAGGTATGTCCGAGAACATGATAAGTCCACTCAAATCATGATTTGCCACTGCAGAGAAGCTAAGCCCTGCCACCAATTCGGCGATACGCTCTCGTTTGAACATGGATGTAGTTCCCAAGTTTTGTGAGGCACTCACATCAACTAAAAATACCACACGTAACTCACGCGTCTCACGGAACTTCTTGATGTAAAGCTGTCCCATACGAGCAGAAACATTCCAGTCTATTTCTCTGTGGTTATCTCCGGGTTGATACTCCCTAACTTCGGCAAACTCCAAGCCCTGACCTTTGAAGCGGCTATGATATTCACCACTAAACAATTCACTTACAGTGTTCCTGGTGCGGATTTCAATTCTGCGTACCTTCTTCAGGATATCCGAGGCACTTTGTGTGAACATCAGCTTTTATTAGGGTACTTCTATCTCGTCCAGAATGCGGTTGATTATAGTTTCGCTGTTCAGCTCTTCCGCTTCTGCTTCGTAGGAGAGAATTATTCTATGGCGTAACACATCCCTGCCAATAGCTTTGATATCATCCGGGATAACATACGCTCTGCCGGAGAGATAAGCATGAACTTTGGAAGCTCGGGCAAGATATATACTGGCGCGGGGAGATGCACCAAACTCGATCAAACCCTTCAGATTACTTAGCCTTGGGTAACGCTCCGGATGCCTGGTGGCCTGCACAAGATGCAGGATATAATCCTTCAGCTTCTCTTCCATATGTACCAAATTGATCACTTCCCGCATTTGCACTATGTCTTGGGGACTAAGCACTTTGTTTAACACCATGGGTTTCTCTTCCACCATCCGTTCCAGAATAACTCTTTCATCATCAAAAGTAGGGTACTTGATCATCAGTTTCATCATGAAGCGGTCAACCTGAGCTTCCGGCAAGGGATATGTCCCTTCCTGCTCAATAGGATTCTGGGTAGCCATTACGAAGAAAGGGCTTGGCAGGGCTTCTGTTTTATCTCCCAGGGTAACTTGCCGTTCCTGCATCGCTTCCAACAGGGCAGATTGCACTTTAGATGGAGCACGGTTTATCTCGTCTGCCAGGATGAAGTTGGCAAAAATTGGCCCTTTCTTAGCACTGAACTCACCTGTCTTCTGATTATAGATAAGCGTTCCGGTGATGTCCGCAGGCAGCAAGTCCGGTGTGAACTGGATGCGGGAGAACTGAGCATCAAACACCGCAGCCAGGGAGGAGATGATAAGAGTTTTTGCCAACCCGGGAACGCCCTCAATCAGCACATGACCATTAGCCAGTATCCCGATAAGCAGGCGATCAATCACCGCCTCTTGACCTACTATAACCTTGCCTATCTCGTTACGAACTGAGTTTATCACGGTTGAACTATGTTCCACTCTTCTCTGGATCTCTTCAATCAACATGTAACCCCCTATAAGGTTCCGATATAGAATTTTGGCCTAAAGCAAGAATCGGGAACAAAGGCAGTTTAGACCCTTAATTCCCGAAAAACAGGCTGCTATTACTTTTATCAGCTCTGGCGCTGTGTGCCTCTTACAGATATATATTCGACAATAGCTTACTTAGATACAGCTTTGCGGACTTTATTGGCTTTCAGACAGGAGCTGCATATCTTCACACGCTTGGTTTCGCTGCCGAAGATGGCGCGAATCTCGTGCAAATTGGGGTAGAAACGACGCTTGGTGGCGTTTAAAGCATGGCTACGGTTGTTGCCGACCTGAGCGCTCTTTCCACAAATATCACATATTCTTGACATGATTCACTTCCCTAAATATTGTTTAGTTGAACCACAGAAATCGAAGCCCATATTTTGACAAGCATTTATTTCATATTTTGGGGAATGCGAATGTCGAACCTGCTGCCATGAGGTTCCACGGGGATATACTCCAGCCTGCCCCGATGCTCCTGCACAAGTTTTTTGCAGATTGCCAAGCCCAAACCTGTGCCATGAGGCTTTCCTTCTGTTACAAAAGGCTGGAATAAATCCTCTCTGATGGAGGCTGATATCCCTGGTCCGTTATCGATTACCGAAATCTGCAACCAACCGGATGAGATACCCGTAACTATCTTCACTTCACCATCAGTAGGGATGGCTTCAGATGCGTTCTTGATAAGGTTAATCAACACCCGCCTAATCTTTCCTTCATCAAAATAGACATAATCCCTAATTCTATTCTCTACCACAAAGTTTATATTGCGTCCCTTGAGGGCTGATACATACACATCGGATATCTCCTTCAGGAAGGCATCCATGTCTATCATCTGGATTAGGGGAGTAGTTTCGGTTCCCTTGGCAAAATCCAGCACTTCCCGCACCAACTGGTCTATTAGCTTGGTTTGTTTCACAATGCTGTCAGTAAACTCGTTACTACCGGGATATATATTCTCAATCAGTTGGGCGGTAAGTACTATAACCGTAAGCGGAGTCTTGATATCATGAATAATCTTGCTGGCAGCCATCCCGATAGCCATCAATCGGTTTTTGCTCAGCATCTGGTTCATCACATCCACAAAGCGTTCATTGGTTTCCCGCAGCCTGCCGGAGATGGTGCGCATAAGATTAAACATCACCACGGGGTGATTGAAGGTGATATTGGTAAATGCTTCTCTGGGAATAACCAACAGCTCCACATCTTCCAAGGCGATTACACTTGCCGAACGAGGTTCATCGTTTATAATCCCCATCTCTCCGAAGAATTCTCCCGGTTCCAGCACCGAAAGCTGAGCAAAAGGTGTTTCCGGATTGTCCAAACCTTTACTTATCTCAACCTTGCCTCTGCAGATAAAAAACAAGTTATCACCCCAAGAATGCTCGGTAATTATTGCATTGCCCTGGGCAACATGTATCCTTTCGAGGTCTTTGGCAAAGCTGTTTACCATCTCTTCGCTAAGGCCGTTAAAGATGCCGATGTTCACGCATTTACTCTCTTTTTGCATCATCACCTCTCATGGTTTATCATCTAGAAATCCCATATGCGAAAGTATTACAAGCTGTGAATTTCTGTCAAGCAGGAATTCAATCTTTGTTGTTGTCTTGCATCTATGCAAGCCCAAGAATATGCTTGACTGCCAATGACATTGCGTAAAATGGGTAGCATCTTCCGTTATTGAGGTATCGTATGAGAAAGTTTTTATTCCTTTTCCTGATTATCCTTGGGGCTTGTTCAGCTCCCAAGCAAACCAGTATCATGAATCCCGATCCCGCCAAACCATCCATCCTCATTGCCATGCTTAAAGGTTCGGATAGCAGTTTCAAACAAGAGCTTATAGACCTGATAAAGCGTGATTACCAAGCAAACTATACGGTTCATGTAAAGACAGTAAAGAACTATAAAGACCTCGTTGGTGAGCAATATAGTGCCCTCATTGTGATGGACCAACTGAAGGCTTGGCTGTGGATGAACAAAGGCATAAAATCCATCATCAAGCTTAATGACAAAGCCACAGCAGTAAATTTCATCAGTTCAGGTGATAAAAAGTGGTCTTGGAACAGGGGGGATATCAAACTCGTAACCTCTGCCACCAGTAAAGAATATAGCTCCTCTGCTGTGTATCAGAAGCTGAAAGCCCATTTAGCTTCGATTGTGGATTGAATATGGTACTCACCATTTTCTTGCTCATCCTTGGATTAGCATGTCTTGTTCTGGGTGCGCACTGGTTGGTGTTGGGTGCCAGTTCGCTGGCAAAACGCTTCAATGTCCCGGAGATCGTTATCGGTTTAACCGTTGTTGCCTTCGGCACTTCCACTCCGGAGCTTATTGTAAACATTGTTTCCAGCATCAATGGTTCGGCTGATATAGCCTTTGGCAATGTTATTGGCAGTAATAACTTCAATATCCTCATCATTCTGGGGATAAGTGCGCTCATTTTTCCATTAACGGTTAAGAGGAACACCACGTGGAAAGAGATACCTTTCGCTATGCTGGTAAGTGTGATAGTCCTATTACTGGTGAATGATCGCTGGTTTTCGAACTCACACCCCAACCTTCTTACCCGGATAGACGGAATTATTGTCTTGGTTCTCTTCGCTCTATTCTTAGCTTATAACTGGAAGCTTAGCATCAATAGCAGCGGTGAAGGTGCAGGGAAGGTGAAAAGCTATTCGCTATTAATAACCATCGGCAGCGTTGTTTTGGGACTTGCTGCTTTAATCCTGGGCGGGAGACTGGTGGTGAACAGCGCAGTGTTGTTGGCAACCTTTTTCGGTGTTAGCCAAAAGGTGATTGGGCTAACCATCGTTGCTGCAGGAACCTCACTGCCTGAGCTCGCTACCTCAGCCGTGGCAGCATACAAGAAGCATCCCGATATTGCCGTGGGCAATATAGTAGGTTCCAATATCTTTAACTTGCTGCTCATTCTGGGTGTATCTGCCTTAATCAACCCCTTAGACTACCAAAACTCGTTTAACACAGATTTCTATCTGATGCTCTTCTCCACCCTGCTACTGTTTGTCTTTATGTTCATCCCCAAAAGACATTCTCTGGATAGGTGGCAAGGAGCATTATTGATTTTTGTTTACGTGCTATACACCATCTTTCTGCTTAAGTAGCGTTCAACATATTTCTATAAGCTGTTAATCTGTGAGGGGGGAATTCTCCCCTCCAGCACGGCAATGGCATTCTCAGCTGCCATAATGCCCATCTGAGTGCGCGTAGCAATACTGGCAGAGCCGATATGCGGAAGCAACACTACGTTGTCCAGCGCCAACAGCGCTTCCGGGATATGCGGTTCGTTCTCATACACATCAAATCCCGCGGCAAATATCCGCTTTTCGGTTAGCAGTTCAATCAAGGCGGCTTCATCCACAATTGCCCCTCTGGCGGTGTTTATCAACACTGCGGTAGGCTTCATCAGCATCAGCTTCTCTCTGTTTATCAGGTGATTGGTCATGGGCGTTAACGGGGCATGCAAACTGAGGATATCTGCTTCCCGCATCAGGGTGTCCAAATCCACCCTTTGGGCGGTAAAAGGTAAGCTAAGCTCCTTTGTTCCCGTGTAGATTATCCGCATGCCAAAGCCGCTTGCCCGGCGAGCCACTGCCTGTCCGATTCTTCCCATGCCCAATATGCCCAAGGTCTTGCCGTAAACATCCTGTCCAAGCATCAGCATGGGTTCCCAAGCGGTGAATTTACCTGCCCTTAAGTATGCCTCACTCTCAGTTATTCTGCGGCAGCTTGCCATAATCAAAGCCCATGTCAAATCTGCTGTGGATTCTGTTAAAGCTCCCGCTGTGTTACATACGGCAATTCCTCTGGCGGTGGCATACTCCACATCGATGTTATTGAACCCCACCGCATAAGCGGAGATAACCTTCAGCTTCGGTGCAGCATCGATAAGCTCTCTATCTATTTTATCCGTCAACAGGCTTATCAAGGCATCTGCATCCTTCACCCCGGCAACTATCTCCTCATGGGTCAACGAGCGCTCCCAGGGGTTGTAGCTCAGCTCAAAGTAATCATCCAGACGCTGCATTGCCATCTCCGGTATGCGCCGGGTTAAAAAGAGTCTTGGCTTCATTATCGTCCCTGCTATTTTTTCTCGTCCATGGCAATGCGGTATATCACCCGCACCTGCGTTTCCACAACAATCTCCGGTGCAAAGAAGGCAGATTGAGTAGCCTCCATGGGCATCATCTCTTCTCTGAAACCGCTCATGGTTACCGAATTCTTATATTGGGAAAAACTGTCATTATAGTAAACCGGCATATTCTCCCAAGGGAGCTTCTCAAATGGTGCTTCGTCAATCAACTGCACATCGGTAATCTTAACCCCCAATATCCTGCAGATGGTTTGCCGTTGCTCCACAATGCGGTTTAGGGCAATCTCCCGCGCTCTCTGCCTGGCAGCGGATTGATCTGCCAGCGAAAAGCTTACCCCGCTCAGGTTTTTCACGTTCTTATCCGTCAGCAGCAATATAGCCTCATCCAGCTTGCTTAAATCCTTCAGGGTAACGCTGGTGTTCAGCGTGGCGCAATAATCCTTCTTGTCCGTTACAAAGAATGATGATCTGCCTTTCTGCTGAGTGTTGAAGCTTGCAGTGGAATAGCTTTTGGGGTCTATCCCCAACGCAGTGAGAGAGCGGCACACGTCGCTCACTTGTTCTTTGGCACGGCTAACCGCCAAGCGAAGCGTGTTGCCATAGGCGATAACATCAAAGGAAAACACCGCCTGGTCTGCTTCCAGCACCAGTTTTCCCGATGCTTCCAGACACAGGTGATGATCAGGAAATAGTATCTCTTGCTTGGCTTCTTCGGCAGTGATTAATATGGCGCATAAAGCCATAAGGATGATAAGTACGATGCGTTTCATAAGGTCTCCCAAATAGTTATTTACAACTGCGGGTAAGTTATATACCCTTGTTAAATATGTCAACCCGAATAAGCATAGCCCCCTTCATATCTCTGGAATATGCACTTTAGCCTTGCCTTATGCGCTACAGCTTTGGTATCTCCTTACAGCTTCAACCTATAACCCAAGGTCATGTTAACTTGGTTTATATTTTCGTCATGTTCATATGAGTAATCCAGAACACCATTATGGTACCTATCCGTTTGGACGTAGACTTCATTCACCCGATATAGGATATTGAACGACAAGTTGTTATACTGCAACCCCATCCCTACGCCATAAAACAACCCATCCTCCACTTGTCGCTTATCATACCAATCCTCGTCTGTTTGAACAGATTTCTGGTCGTTCAAGCTTATCCCAAGCTGAGCAACCAGCATTGGCTTAAGCACAGATTTGGTAGATAAATAATAGCTTGCAGTAACATATATGGGGATGCAGCTAATGTCCTTAACGGTTGCTTCTGCAGAGGGCGAAGATAGCTTCATATCTCTCTTTCCCTGAAGATCAGCTCCCAACCCAAGATCCAGGCTTTTCTTCCTGAGGCTCGCCTGAAGCGAGACTAGTGGGGCTTCTTTTAATCTTACTGAATAATACAATGGTTCGGTCAGAGTTGATAACCTTCCACCCGTGTTTGCCCCCACGCCAATACGCAAATCCACCGCTCCACAACCGATGGATATCACCACCAGCATCAATGCAAAAACATGTTTCATGTATTTCTCCTCCTTCGAAGAGCAGAAAGCTCTCAAGTTATATGTCCTATCTGATAAGGTGTTTTGCCAGAGCCATAAAATCAAAGCTTAGGTTAATATCCTCTGCTTCCTGATCAGCATCATCTTCAATCCCGGGATATTTGGCATAGTTCCAGGATAGCGATATCGAATCCCGAAAATGAAGATTTATCCCATAGCCCACACTCTCACCTCTGGGACCATCTTCATAACCGAAGTATCTCCCTTTTCTAAAAAAGAAGGTATCCATCAATCCTACTTCCACACCCCATCCTCTGCTATCTCCCTCTCTTTCTGAGAGCGCTGAGTTCATAAACCTGATGCTATACAGGTTATCAAAGAACATCCGTTCGGGAGCTGTTATCCTTTTCAGGATAGCTTCGGCTTTACCGTGCATCGCAACTGCTATCCCCTTACTCTCGCCTTCCCAAATAGAAGTCTTATAGGGACCAACTATTGTGATATTACTATCGAAAACGTTATTACGGCTATAAGCTCCCACCAATTCAAATTCTGTGGCATCGCTCCAATCGTAGCTGTACCTCACTGCAGTGCCAAAATCATATGAATCCACATTCCTAGAATTGTATCTCTCTGGAGAAGCTATTATATGGCTGGATATATCCAGATAATTAACCCCTACGGCAACCGACATGTTGTCATATATACAATCCGGTATCAAGCCGCTTTGCACCACATCCAGCGCATCAAATGCAAGCCCATATACTCCGGCTTCTTCATATAACTTGTACTGAAACATCAGATTCCCCTCTGAGTCATAGTGAGACACCGGCTGATAGTCAATTTGTAATCCACTCATATCCCCCAATTTATACGATGGTAGGGTTAAGCTAATGTCTCCCAAATTGATGTTCACCAGGGAAGCATAATAATCCATGCCAAGATCTTCTCCTTGGCGCAACTCTCTTTTCCCCAAACCATAGCTTATCCCCGTATGATATGCAGCCATTGCCGGATTGGAGTATGAGGTGAGTGGACTGTTGTGCCATATATTCACACAAGAGACAGCTTTACCTCCCATAGCAAGGTTGATTGCCGATGGTTCCGCAGATAGAAAGCCTAAATCAAAATCCGTCAGTGCCATTAAAGGCAGACAGCAAAGCAGCAACAAGGTTAGTTGCAGTTTCTTCATATTTAGTTCTCCCAAAAACTCTTTCATCATATTATTTCCCATAGCATTACGAACTGATAACTCTGCTATCCCGGTAAGCTCATTTATGCAAGTTCAGGTGATAACCCAAGGAGACATTTATCTGGCTTATCCGATAATCGAAATCTTCTTCATCATCCAGCACCCCATAACGATAATATGAAATATTCACGGGCACAGTATTGACTCGATACAAAGCTTGCAGCGACCACTTTCCCCGCTGCAACCCCATTCCCAAGGCATAAAACAATCCATCATCTGCCCTGTAACAGTCCACATAATTACCCTCAACCCACTTATCATTCCACTTATTATTACTCGTCCCTAACTGGGCTACTATCTCCGGCTTCATCTTCATCTCGCTGGGAAAGCGATAAGTAAGCACGCCATATATCGGAAAGCAATCTATATCTACGCCTGTATTTGTGCTATCCTCCACAAACTTTGGAACTTGCTCATCCTTCTGCAAATCAGCTCCGATTCCAATTGTGAAACCTTTTATCTCCATCCCTAACTGAACAGATAGTGTGGGTGAAAGATTCTGCTTTTCCACAACGTAGATATTTTCATAAGCAGAACATGCCCTTTTCCGCAAAGCCATTCCGGGAGCAATTCGCAGATCGGTTGCCCCTAAATACAGCGTAAGTGCTGCGAAGATAATAACTAACAGATGCTTCATAATCCTCTCCTTCGACCTCATGATTATCTATTTACACTTTTATCTTCCGCAATATACATGTCAATCTATTTCTTTGTTACTGCAATATAACACCTTCCTTGCTTATTTATCACATGCAATTTCATGGATTACTCAGCTCTCCGTAGTGGCTTATTTGCAGTTTTCTTACGTACTCACACTGTTTTCCTCACTTCTTCATCTATTTCCCATCATAAATGTACATTGTGTTTCAACTATGATTTATTAGTGATTCTCTAATCTGATTAGGGAATCATTAGAGAAACATTAGTGTTTCATTAGTTATCATAGCGGAGGATGTTTAGCGGAATACTATTGGATTTTGTGATCACAATGCTCGAATCCATATCACGATGACGGTTTACTGGGCGAGCAAAGATATCGCTTGTTAAGCTCCAAAGTTACAAACTCTCACTTGAACTTCAAATTGCTCTCACTTGGACAAATCATGCTATCACATTACTGAAAAGTAAGATATGACGTAGACAACTGCTTTGTTCGTCTTGGACTTTCCCATACCAGGCAACTCTGTTTATCACCAAAACTTCAATTCTACCACTATTTATGAAAGCATTTGGACATTCTCTATAAAGACCATTGCATAAACATTCGATACTTGTATTGAGATGAATTTGTTCTGCATCCACCCACTGTTTTCTGCCTCAAAGAGACTGTTTCGGTCATTTTTCTTGTTTTAGCCCCTCAAAACCCCTCTTTTGAAGCCCGTTTTTGGGTTTTCCCAAAATCTGGGCAGACCTCTCCTGTCTCACGCTCGAAGAATCTTCAGACTACGCTTCAGATTGAAGGCAATTGCTCCCATGAACAGAAAGTCTGCCGTCTTCTGTAGGCCCATATAGATTGACCTGCCCCAGCGAAAGTGTTTCTTAAGACCTCCAAAGCTACGCTCTACCCGGTATCTCTGAGTAGATACAGAATGGTTGAAGAGCTTGGTTTCCTCTGGCATATCCTGATTCTTCTTTTTCTTCTTCATGATTCCGGAAACCAGCTTCCTTTCTTGCAGGGCATCTTCGTTGTCCTGGCTGCAGTAGCCCTTGTCTGCAAGTACCTCCGTATCCTCCGGTAGTTTCAGAGACTCCACCAAGGGCATCAGCATGTGACCATCATAGACATTGGCAGGAGTAACCTCAATTGCTTGGACTAGACCGTGAGCCTTGTCCACAGCTGTGTGCCCCTTGTAGCCATAGATGCTCTTACTGCCTTTCTTTAGCCACCTAGCTTCAGGGTCTTTGGACTCCTCTACCGTCAGTTCTGTTGCCTGAAAGGTTGTCTGACCGGGGATCTCATCATCTCCCACAGGTTCGGTCTCGATGAACTCTTTCCTGCGGGGACGGGCATGCGATTCAACCAAAGTTGCGTCCACGATCACTCCTTCTGTGATTCTGATATCATGCTTACTCAATTGATGATTGATCTCCTGAAGCAGCTTCTCGTAGATTCTCTTTTCTGAAAACCTGCCACGCCAGCGACAGATTGTGGAATGATCCGGAACCGGATTCTCCATACTCAAATGACAAAACCACAGGAACATGGTATTGAAAACAAGCTGCTCTTCCATCTGGTAATCCGATAGCTTGTACCAAGCCTGAACTAACATGATCCGGAACATCACTTCCGCAGAAAAAGCATCCCTGCCTGCTACCGAAGTCCTTCTGAGCTCTACTCTGTCGAGAATCTTGTTGATTCTCTTCCAGTCTACTAATTGCTCAATGTCTTTGAGAAAGTGTCTGCGACTCGCCAGGCGGTTGGCAATCTCTTGATCGGCGAAGGTTATGGTTTGCTTTTCCATGTTTAGCTCCTGTGTCGTTATATGGATAGTATAACCTACGCATCTGATTTGTCAAGTATTTATTATCTATACTTTTTGTCCACTTCTATGTGCAACGGTCTTCTATAGCTTTACCGAATCCTGTGCTATATACGCAATAAATTGATCTGAAATAAGTTAGCATATTTGAATCTCTCCACTCGTCTGGCTCATCATCATTTGGACTTGGCCACTTGTAGTATTGGTGTTGATATCTAAAGTTTTCAGTGAGAGCTCATAATTGATTTAAAGATTACGCCTTATAAGCCAAACAACGAAACTTGGGAAATTCTACTGAAGTACTTTTTTGTAAAAACCTACCACTAAGTCAACAAGAGAAAAATCGTTGGAGTGAACGGCAATTATCAGCTTGCCATCATTTGTATAAAAGAATTTACCGATCAAACGCTTGAAGTTCTGCGTTACAAATCTCTGTAATTGGTCGATGTCCATTGCTTTCTCATACAATACGTAGTTACATTCTTCCGGGTTATTAAAGAAATCAATAAACTGCTTACGGAATAGTAGTTTAGACTGCTCTCGAAAAGACCTGATCTGCCTAGAATCACCCTGAGAATAGCAACGAAGTACGAACAAGAAGTTTATCTGATATTGATGCACAAACAATGTATCTCTGTCGAACAAGCGCATTTTATAGTGTGAAGACAGCTTAGGCTCATTTAATGATTGCAACTGGGGGTTAACAAAGTCTGCGTGATTCTCGATGTAGCCATAAATAAAGAAGTTTGGACTAATGCTGTATCCTTCAGTAACTTCATCCCTGTATCTGACCATGGGAGTATAATAAGCGTCCGTGTTGTTAAACAAGTCGATGTTAAATTGTATTACGTTCTTAGCATAAGTAAATTGCTTATAAACCGAGTGGCTCCCAGCTACATTACCGGGCTTGTAATATTTGGAATCGCCTATGAAGAATATTTTGCTTGTATCCAACAAGGAGACATCTTCATATATGTGGTCTATTATTTTGCCGTCTTTACTGTATCTTAAGTCATTCAAAGACATATCGTTGACCATTACAGTTTCGCTAAGTTTGTCAGAGAACAATTTGTCCACCATGTCCTCAAAGATGATGTTGTAATTACTGACAGTGATGAACTCGTATCTATTCTTCTTAGAACTAGCACGATCTGTCCGGCTGAAATACATCTCGCACAGACGATACATTCTTTTTAGCGTATCATTGTAATATCGGTGCTTAATCTTCGATAAGCGTCGTAACCCATTTTTTTGTAGTGACTCGAATTTCGCGCCTGAGATTATCTCATAGCTTTTATCCAGTTGCAACCTGAGGGAATGTTCTATGTTAAAGTGGTTTATTATGGAATAGAAATAAGCTAGCAGCTCCTCTTCGATGTTTACGCATTTAACGGTTGAATGCGTTTTAAAATATATCGGTGAGTTGTTGGAATCCAATATCGGCAGGTATTTTCTGATGGTTTTTTCCCATTTTGGTTTTCTTTCCCGGTTAGCCTTGTTTTCTAAGTGCCTATATAAAACTATGCTGTCGTTCTTCTTGTGAAAGTTTATAAACGAAAGTAAGAGATCAAGATACGAATACTCTTTATCGCCAATGTTAGTATTCAGGTTCATTGCAAGATTACTGTCTATCAGGTCAGATTCCGAACATCTTTTTCTGAATTCTGCAAGGCTCTTATAAAAATACACCATCAACTGCCGGACCCAAAGAAACTCGTCTCCATGTTTAAAGGAGTTAACCGTATCGTCTTTAAGCAAGCCTTCAGGTGTGAACTTATCAAATACAAGGCCGTTAATTAGAAATACTTTGGGTATGATGTAAACGAGATTGTTATTTTCGAACGAATGATAGTATCCGACGCAATTAACCGTGGAACGACTGCCTTTTGTCGTGATAAGGCTATTATCGGCAAAAATTGCGTTTAACGCCTCGGAATCGTATGGAAAACCCTCGATTAAGATATGCATTATTCTTGCGTAGGTGCAGGCGTTGGGACAATTTCTAAGTTTTCAAGAATCTTCTTTACATTCTCAACACCATTGCTTATAATAGGGAAGAAATCCTGGTAACTTACATCCTTTGGAAACACATTATTCTCTTCATCCTTAAACACGTCATTCCACAAATAGAAAATAACCTTGTTGATAAATTCGTGTATGCCGATTTTATTCTCTACTGCCTTAACAAAGTAGCTTCCTAGGCACTTGTCCATGCCTAGGTTTGGGTTGGTTTTTATCTGAATATTCACATTTCGAATAAAATCCACCCACTTGAAGGAAGAACCATCTTCAAACACCACATTATAGTGATATGATTCATTTTCCGTTACACCATCCTCATATTGTGCATCATAACAAATGGGAATATACTCCCAACTCCATCTTCTTTTAAACGCACTGTCTATGGGGAACAAGGATTGGTCGGATGTATTCATAGTTGCCAGAATCGTCAAATTTGGGGGTAAGTGTATTTTCCCGTCACGAATGCCGAGATGATCATCTTCTCCAAATGCTTCTATCAGATAATCTAACATCTCTTTAGAAGGAGTTATCTTATAATTAGAATCTCGATCCAATAGTTGGAACAACTCTCCGAATATTTCCGCGCAATTCCCTCTGTTCAATTCTTCAATCACCAGATAATAATCATTATCTAGATCCTTCCAAGCTTTTACATAGATATTGGTAAATATCTGTGGTACGAATCTGTAGCAAATCTTATCATCCCCATCGATACTCTCAGTTATGGGTTTATATCCGCCGACAAAGGAATGGTTATCATACTCGGGATGGAATGTAACTCTCTCCTTTCTTTCTTCTAGTACGCCAGCTAGTTTTTGCATAAGATGGTGAGATTTTCCAGTGCCTGGAGCACCGAAAACTATTTGATTTTTACAAGTTTCTGGTACACGAGTGATCTCGTTTTGTTGTTCTGGCTGTATTTCTAGTATCGCGTCTAAGTTTCTTGTAAATAATGATAACATCATTTTAACACGGTTATTGTATTTACGAATTTCACGTTGTACGATACCGCTTTTCAATTTGCACTCATTTTCATTATCAGGTAGGTCTATGAAGTTGTTTAATCCTTCCCTTAACAAACTGTACAAAATGCGCGTTGGGCCTGTTGTTTCCCGATTGTCTTTTAGCGAAATTTTGATATCAGCATCTTCTATCATATGCGTATAGATACCAACTTGATCAAATGTAACAACTCCACCACTTGTTCTTAGCCTATAAACTGTGTTTTCAGTTAGCAACGTAAGAGCATAAACAAGTCTTTTTTCAAGATCAAGGTTAACATCCACTTCTACATATCCTATCCAATTTAACAAAAGTTTTAAAGCATCGGGGGATAAACCATCTAAAGAATTAGATAGAATTAGCCTTAAATAATCCACATTCGAACTATACATCAATTTCTTATTGAACCTATTACCGCCCTCTCTCTCTTGTCTCCCACCTTGTAAAAAATTGATATCACCTAAGAAATACAAATCAGCTAATGCTACTCTTAGAGACTCAATCTGGCTTTGATAAAGCGGGTTGCTATTTATCAATTCACGCAATTGATCATCATGTCTATTTGCAGGGAGATAATCCGATAATATTATTTCCAATTTTCTATACTGAGAATCAGAAATTCTAACTCTTGTATTATTATCTAAGGTAAACTCTTCAGTATAAATCACTTCATCTCCGAAATTATTGGCAGCATAAACAAGTAAGTACAAAGCTAAAGCCGATTTGACTGAAGGCAATGAAGATTTAATTCCTAATCTTAATTCTCGCCTTGTTCTTGGTTGTATTGGATGGGGAAACAACATAATTAACTCCTGATTAATTTTGCGATTTCATATGCGAGTAATGGAGGAACAGCATTCCCAACTTGCTTCATTTGAGAACTCTTGGTTCCGAAAAAAATGAAGTTATCAGGGAAGGATTGAATTCTTGCTGCTTCCCTTACTGTTATGCATCGATTTAATATGGGATGAATGAACATACCTGATGAGGGGGTATCAAATCTGGTTGTAATTGTAACTGCCGGTTTGTCTTCGGTTAATCGTGTCCATGTCCCACTAAATATTGATTTCGTTAAATGCTCTTTCGGCAGGCTTTCTCTACCTTTTCCCTTAGGAATCAATGACATTCTCTCTATAGCGATACTTGTGTGATTAGTAGCATAGTGATTGTAAATCCCTCTAGAATTCTCACGTAGTTTCTCTTGGTATTCACATGTAGGGAACATAGTGTAATTATAAAACTCTTTGCCTTCACCACTTTGGATGAATGGAAGGTCATAAATGGCTTCCTGCACACAAGTTCTTCTCGCATTGTCAAAGGGTAGCTTAATACCTACGTTTCCTAACATACCTAAGAAAAAGGCACGGTTTCTTATCTGAGGTACCCCAAAGTTACTTGCAGTTAAGACATTAGCGTCTACTGTGTAGCCCAAAGCGTTAAAAGAATTAATTATATCGTTTTTAAAATACCCATTCATATTGGAAATCATGTTGGGAACATTCTCTAACAGGAAAAACTTCGGCTTAATCAGCTTCACTACCTCATAGAAATACTTGTAAAGAAAATTTCTAGGGTCATCTAAGGTCTTTCTTTGCCCTTTTTGCGAAAATCCCTGACAAGGTGGGCCTCCAATAACAATGTCAACTCCCTTGTACATACTGAAGAGACTACTATAATTGAGACTTGTAATATCCTCCGCAACGACATAAGTCTTTGGGTGATTTAACTGGTAGGATTTTGCGATATCCTTCTCTGATTCTATAGCTAAGACAACTTCGTGTCCTGCTTGAATAAATCCCAAAGATAACCCCCCCACTCCGGCAAACAAATCTATAACTTTCATATTGTATCTAAAATACGCTGTGATGCTATTTCATTATAGTCACTACTAATCTCAATACCAATATATGACCTATTCAATTTCTTGCAGACAACACCAGCAGTTCCACTACCTGAAAATGGATCCAATACAACATCATTCTCATTTGATAGTGACTCAACAAAAAACTCAATTAGTGATATTGGCTTTTGAGTTGGGTGCTCTCCCCACTTTTTCTCCCCTTTTGAGATGACTGCCGTTTCAACAAAGTCATGAATAGGTTTGCTATTATTGTTAAATGTTCCAGTGGTTCCGTCATTTATAAAGTAGCACCAAGCCTCTGTTGAGTTGACAAAATGAAGATTCATGTTTCGCGGGAGTGGATTCTTCTTGTGCCAAACACCTACAGTTTTGTAATAAAACTTGAAATCTTGGGCAATCGCTATAATGGACTCAATTTTAATCAAAGACATGAAAATTAGTAACGTGCCCTTTTTTTTTAAGATTCGGTGTGATTCCTGAAAAAAGAATCTCATATTATTGTACCATTCATCGTAGCCTAGGTGATCCCATTGTGCACTTGAAAAGTGGTTACTCCTAAGTTTTCCCATGTTCGTGTTTCTTTTTTTCATGAATAGACCTAGATTATACGGAGGGTCAGTTATTATTAAATCTACCGACTTTGAAGAAATACCAGAAAGGATGTCTCTACAGTCACCTGTTATGAGTTTAATCTTGTCGCAAGGGGTCAAAACTTGTCCCACTAAATCTCCAACTATTAGTACATTAGCTTGCAAGTGTCATGTCTTTTATGCACTTATTCGGTTTATTGCTATGGCTTATGCAAATGATAAGACCGCTTCTATTTTACAAAGCCCAATGTTTCAGTATTCCTCTTTGTAGTCAAGTTAAATAATCAAAAGCTACTAAACTCTATGCTCTCCATGCTTGATCATGTAATACTCCATTTATGCGTTCTCACTTAATGTTGCAAATCGTATCACATTGGCTGCAAATCGCCATAAACCAAGTCAAGCCAGTATCACGATTTTTGCAAATCATCTTATCACTTCTTAAGCAGAAGGTAATCCATTTTATCTAACTCTTAACCAGAAAGTTGCAAAAAAACCATTGGCAGCACGCCAGTAGGCTTATGCAGCTGTTTTCCTCATCTTCGGTTTCGGTTTTATGCATGATTCCTTACGCAATTTTCCAAGTATGGCGGGTTGGATGCAGCAGCATGCTCAGCAGGTTTTGGCTCTCGATCTCTGTTACCCTGCGTTTACTGATAGTGTTCCAATTGCTGTGGACAAGAGCAAACATGTTGTGGTCCGAATGCAGATATTGCTCTATCCAGGTGCGGATAGTTCTCTCACAGCGTTTATCACGCATCTGATACAGCTCCGGCACCAGTAATCAGTTGTTGTAATCAAGCACAATCTGTTTCCATTCCTCAGTTCTAGGCTCACAATCACGCAACCGTTTCACCACAACAGAGCAGAAATGCCCCAGCAGCTTTGCCTCTTCCAATCTACGCAAAGGCAGATTGGCATCTTTACTCAGATCCAGATACTCCGTTACAGTGTGAACTTTGTCCGCAGCAGTGGTACCTGGCTGCTCGTCATGAGAGATGAGTAACTCTTCGCATAATTTCACTTCTGGGTCATGGATACCATGCACTGTGGCACATTTCTCGGGTGGAAATTTGTCACAGCGCTCAAAGCCTCTCCCATTCAGCATCTCCGGCATTTCATGCTCTTCCTGAACCACTGTGACACCTGTCACGGTGCCTAATTTGTCACAGTGGTCTTGCCATAAACCGACCTGCAGATGAGCTTCATAAGTCGCTTTCATCAGCGCCTCCCTTATTACAATAGTAGGTTCTACTATCCTGAACTGCAATAAGTTGGGAAGTCCTTTCTGCCAAAAAAACGCCGAATATGCCAGAAATATACCGTCCGAATCTCAGTTAGTGCTCCGACCATCATTTATCTATAAGCCCTGTCTCTTTTATCCCCCAAGAACCAGACTGAAGCAAAAGATACATTGAAGCTAACCCCTATGTAAAGCCTATCAACAAATAGCATAAGGACTTTTCCCCAAGCACTTTAGACCGGATTCAGACTTGAACCAGTTCTCCCACACCACCCACCACTGTGACAATAAAAGCGTTAACAAATCTGATGAGTTCTCCCAAAAATCTGATCATCCGAAACAAGTCCATAAACAGCGCAAATTTGCAATAATCGTGATACAAAAACGTCCAGAAACGTCCAAAGACCACTGTGACACGATCCAAAGCCAGTCTTATCTATCTCTCTGCCTGATAAGCCAATAAGACCAATGTGACACGTGATACTGATTTGAAGGTTTGGGTGAGAACTTATACAAGTGTAAATAAAGTGGGACTTAGCATGCCATAACAAGGTATGCTTCAAGAGGTGATTAGGATGAAACTTAGCACAGAAAAGCGTGAGGGAAAGGTATATTTCCTGATTCGAGAGGTGGAACCTAAGTTCCTTCCGGTATTGCAGATGTGTTATTATCAGCCGGATGAAGAGGGCTTTTACAAGGTATATCCGGCAGATTACCCAAATGTGGAGCTTATCAGGGAGAACTTTGTGCGAAACGGGATAGAGATGTTTCAGCAACTTGGCTACTTTAAACCGGTGCTTTGGGAACAGGGTTTACAGGAGTTTATCCGGCGGGTGCAGGGCAGCGGGATATCCTGGTGGCTAACGGGAAGCTGTGCGGTGTGCTTAAGGGGGATTGGGCTTAATCCTCATGATGTGGATATCATGGTGGAATCGCGGGATATTCCCAAGATTATAGAGCTGTTTCGGGAAGATATATTCGAGCCGATTGTGGATACCCAAGGCTGGGTTACCAAGGACTTCGGGGTGTTGTTTCTTTCCTGTAGGGTGGATATTGCCTCAGATCCTGCGCCATGCCTGGACGATCCCCAGCCTGTGGATTGTGGTCCCTATGCCAAAACGCATTTGGAGCGAGTAATGTGGAAAGGCTTCGAAGTGTGGGTTCCTCCCTTGGCATTATCGATTGCAGTGAATAAAAAACGTGAGAGATGGGACAGAGTGGCACTAATGGAAGGTTACTCCGCCGGTGTTGTGCCGGAATAAGTAGAGATAACATGGCAGATCCACAGTGGAAAATAGCTGCTGTGTAAAGATTGTTTACAGTGGGCTGAATTGTTGTTACAGGAAGCAAAGAACTCTTTATCAAAAAAAGAAGCGGGACATTAAGCCCCGCTTTGTTCGATCGGTTCAAAGTAACTGTTTAATCTTGAATTTCCTCAATCACATCCGGAGTGTTACCTTCCAGGCTGTCAATCATAAACTTGGCAGATTCATTGAGGTCGCCGGTGGGGTAGTTCTTCAGAAAGTCACGGAATAATTGCAATGCTTGTTCAGGATTCTTCATTTCCTCAGCGATAAGGAATGCCTTCATGAAAGAGGCTTTGTAGTCATCGGTGCCGTTCTTATAGCTTTTGATGATCTGATCGTAGAAGTTAATGGCATCCTTAAAGTTACGGTTTCGGGCAGCTTCATCGGCTTGGGTGAAGAGCTCATCAGCGGTAAGTAGGCTGGTGAACTTTTCGGGATACTTGCGCATATTGAATTCCACGAACAGTTGCTCGGTAACCTCGTCCTGCTTAACCTTTTCCTTTTCCCTCTTCAGGGCAGCCTCAATCTTGGCTTCGTTATCTGCCAGAGGCTTGTAAGATTTTGGGCTTTCGCTCAAGATGCGGAAGAATACCAAAGATCCTTTAGCCGAGGTGAACACGGGGCTGAGGTATCCGACAGGATTATCCCAAATCTTTTTGGAGAAATCCGCATCGGGACCGACTCCGGTAATAATGCCGTTCTTATACTGGAAATCCATGAAGGCATTATCCGGTTGCAGCGAGTATTTCTTGATAATCTTCTTAATCTTCTTTTCGTTCTTGCTCTTCAGAGCGCTGTTATACTGTCTCCAAGCTTTATCGGCATTCTTCTTATTCTCGAAGAATAAGGCTTCGATGGCACGATAGGCGGGATTGGCATATTGTTCCATATCTCTCTGATAACGGGCAGCAACTTCGTCCTTGGTTACACTAACATTGTTCACCACCAACAGCTCGTATGCCTTGCGGAGGATGAAGGAACGTTTGGCTGCTTTAAGTTCGGCATTGTCGGAGATAAACTGACTGTAGTTTCCGGCTTGGGCTTCTATATAGATTAGGTTCTGCATCAGTTCTTGCTCCACCAATTGTTGGGCACCCCCACCCTTGGTTATCATTATTTGTTCTTGGGGAGGGATCTTGTCAAAAGTGGCGAGTAGCTGAGCAACAGTTATCTTTAAGGCAGGATTGGGGGAATCGATCACGGGACGAGTATAAAGGGAATCGTTATTGGTGCGTACCTTCATGTCTATCTTGGCAACTAACTCAGTATCTACGGTAACATTGTATTTGCCTTTTAAGTTAACAATCAAATCATCCAACATCTGACGCTCTTTGATGGGACGATAACGCTGTTCCAGTTCGGATACCACTTCATCATAGGCTTTCTGTCTGCCCGGGATGGATTCGGTAACGCGGAAGATGTGCCAACCGGAGTCTGTCTTAACGGGACCACTGAAGGTGGCGGGATTAACTGCAGCGTTTCGGATAAGATCCTCAAATGCTGCATCATTACCGATGCCGGGGATATTGGTGTTGAGACGGATGTTTTTAATAATCCCTTTCAAGCCTTTGGAATATGTATTCTGATTGTACTTGTCCGAAACTTCGGCAAGGCTAAGCCCTTTACCTAAGTCCAAGATTGCCTGTTTACCCTCTGCTTCATCTTTAACTTGGATGTGCTCTATGGTGATGTATGGGTTCAGGTAGAAAGAGCTTAGATTTTCGTTGTAATACTTATGTAACTCATCATCGGTCAGCACCACGAGGTCTGTAACATTACGTTTGTAATATTCTTGAATAAGGTAGCGTTTTTCGGTGGCTTTAATCCTCTCCAGCACGGTGGGGTCTTTATCCACACCCATCTTAAGCGCTTTCATATAGAAAGCTTCTTCGGTGGCAGTGATATTAAGCACTTCGATCTGGCCATCAACGGTGCGGTAGCGAGGTTGATAGGTTGGGGGAAGCTTAGCAATCTTAGCCTCGATGTCTTTGCGCAAAATAACTCCACCCTGATACTCCGCCAAGACATCCGTTTCATTACCTTTATCAGGTTTTGTGGTAACAACCGGGGTAGGCTCGGCAGCAATGAGAGTTATGCAGAGCAACAGGAAAACCAGCATAAAGCTGACAGAAAGGTGTTTTAACATGTCTATGCTCCTTGTATAGTTTAGCGGAGAAATGCGCTGCGAAGAAAATATTCCACGCTATTGCCATCGCTCCGACAATATCCTAATTTGGAAGTCTTTATTAGGTAGAAGTCAAAATCGTGACTGATGATAAGACGTCAAGACTTTTGTATAGAGGGTGGTGATATCAAAGATTTCATCGGGGATTGGCTCGCATTGTGCATACCTAATATGCTAACGAAAAAAGATCCCTTAGGAGGATACAAATGCTCAGGAAACTGAAAAACCAGAAGGGTTTTACCCTTATCGAAGTCTTGGTGGTGGTTATCATCGTTGCCATTCTGGCAGCCTTGGCTGTGCCTCGTTATCTGCGTTATGTGGAAAAATCCCGCAGTACTGAAGCTCAAACAGCGATCAACACCATTCGCAAAACTTACGATGTTTATATGCAGACCAACGGTTCCACCGATGGTTTCAGCCTTGAACAAGCTCAGAAAGAAGCTCGTTTAGGCGAAGCCACAAACAAGAACTGGAAGTTCGAAGTGGTTGGCGCTCCCCCCAAAAAATATATCGCCACCTCCACTCAGGATTTTGCCGGCGGCGAAGGCAAGCAAGTTTGGTATGATGTAACCGAATCCAAATTCCACGGTTATGGTATCGACTCATGGACAAACCCGGAATCCGGAGGAACTGAGGCCGATTAATCCAGGAGGATGGAAAATTGACAATCCATGAACTATTACGCTTTACCGCTGAAGCGGGAGCATCAGACCTTCATATTGCAGCCGGCTCGCACCCCATGGTGCGAGTCAACGGTCGCATGAAGAAATTGAACCTTCCCATCCAGACGGTTGAAGATGTGGAAGTGTTGGTTTACGGTGTGATGAATGAATCACAACAAGCTTTATTCAAAAAGAATCTGGAAATTGACTTTTCCACCAAGCTAAGCAATGATGTTCGTTTCCGTGTGAACGCGTTTCACCAGATAAACGGTATCTCGTGTGCTTTCCGTGTGATTCCCAATGAGATAAAAAGCTATGATGAACTGCACTTGCCGGACATTTTGAAGCGTTTGACAATGAAAGAAAAGGGTTTAATACTGGTTACCGGTCCTACCGGTAGCGGTAAATCCACAACCTTGGCAACGATGATTGACTCCGTTAACGAAAATCGTAACTGCCACATAATCACGGTGGAAGACCCCATCGAGTTTGTGCATCGCAGTAAAAACAGCCTTATCAACCAACGCGAACTGGGACATGATACCTGGAGTTTCACTGCTGCGCTACGCAGTGCTCTGCGTGAAGACCCGGATGTGATTCTGGTTGGTGAAATGCGCGATTTGGAGACGGTGTCACTTGCGTTGACAGCAGCCGAAACAGGACACTTGGTTTTTGCCACCCTGCATACAGGAAGCTGTACCAAGTCTATTGATCGTATTATTGATATGTTCCCCAAAGAACAACAGCAACAGGTGCGGTCTATGCTGTCCGAATCTCTGGAAGCAGTTATCGCTCAAACTCTGTTGCCTACAAAAGATGGAAAGGGCCGTGTTCCTTCCGTGGAGATAATGATAGCCAATGCAGCCGTGAGAAACTTGATCCGCGAAGAAAAGACCTATCAGATACCTTCGGTGATACAAGCAAGTACCAAAGAAGGTATGCAGACAAGAGACCAGTCGCTGTATAACTTGGTTATGAACAACCTCATCGAGCGCACAGTTGCCGAAGAATTCGCCGAGAATCCTAAGCAATTTGCCACAGGAGCCGGTTTCTAAGAATGGAGTTTAATAGCTTGAAGCTGACTGAATGCCCTATAAGTTCTGCCTTAGTTGGTGAGAACACTTGTAAAGACATTCATGCCGATGCTTTTCAGCAGTGTAAAGCAAGCCCGTTAAAGGGCTTGCTTCGCAGCCAGCGGGGTTTTACCCTGATTGAGGCGATGATCGTCACTGTTGTTTTAGCAGCGATGGTAGCAACCATATATATAGGTGTTGTCTATGCTGAGAAGCAGACTCGCTTGAATTATCGGCACCGGGTAGCTACCTTCATAGCCTCGGGCGAAATTGACAAGCAATACACCCTATATATGAAAGAGAAGATTATGCGACCCTTCAGCGGAAGAAGAGTTATGATCGACGACACCAGCGAAGCAGAAGTGCAAGGTTATGTGTCGGTTTCCGTACGCAGGAACGTGGAATATCACGTAACACGTCAATACCCATATTCCTACGCAGTCGCGGAAGTTCAGTGGCTCGATCCGGCAACCGAAAAGACTCACACCGTTCGCGTCAGGGAAGATTTCTATAATGTTGAAGGTAAGGTGAATCCATGATGTTTCGTGAAAAGCGGATCCTAAAGGGTTTTTCCCTTCTTACTCACAACAACGGGTTTACCTTGATTGAAGTTATATCCGTGTTGTTGATATCTTCGATGCTCATCGTTATTGCAGGCGTGGGTTTAAGCGTATTCTTCTCCAAGTATCAAGAGATTAACGCCTATGTTCAACTCCAGGCAGATGCCGTGGAGTTCTTAAACTATCTTAAATATGGTTACGCTGTCGGTTCGGGCAATTTTACCCAGTTCAATGGAATAGCCAGCGCCAGAGCTCTCGAGATTACGGGAAGATCAGACGAAGCCGGGAAAGGGAACGGAATCCGTATAACTCCTCCCGCCAGAGAAGAATTCCCCAATGATTTCATGCACTTCTACCTCCATGAAGGGGTTGTAAGGGCAAACTACATGTATAACGGCGTTCAAGTGAACTACCCTTTATATATATTCCCCAAGAGAGCAGAGAAGGATAGAATAACCATTGAAGAGTTTAAGATAGGCGACGCAAACGAGAACAATGCTCTATTTCAATATAAGATTGATGAACCACTTTGTATTGTGAATGTTGAACTCCGAGCTAAAGTGAAAACTGCAAAGGACAGATACAAAACAGTTCATTTCAAGACAACCATGGCTATGAAAAACATGTCAAGACAGGGGTTGACAAATGGTTAAAATCATAAAAAGCCAAAGTGGTAATGTAGCCTTAGCAATGCTTATAGCCGTTATTGCTGTGATGAGCGGGCTTAGTATCTCAAGCATGAGTTTGCGGGATACTATTGCTGCCCAGACAGATTTGGAAAGCATTCAGAGCTTACACCTTTTACGTGCTGAGACACTAAGGGGGCAATCGTTTCTGGAAACTGCGGCTAAGACGGATCCAACCCTTAGTGGTGGATTGCGTACCCCCTTGAGAAGTATCCCGATATCCGGCAGCCATTATGCCAAAACCTACACCATGCAGTCTCAGGTTTCCCGGCTTGCCTACCAATCGGAAGGTCTCAATGTGGATGGACAGAGCAGTAGTACGGGACAATCTGAAGCGGAATATTCTGTAAGATCTCTGGTGGAGACCAAAACAGGTATCGGTCAGGTTGCTTATTTCAGCAGCAACAAGTCCATAGTCCGTAAGTATAGCGAATTGCAAGTGTTTCAGGATACCGGACCAATTTTTATGTATTTCACCGAGCAAGAGCAAGATCCCGGTGGAGAACCTGTACGCTTTGACGGCAGGGATTATTTCAACGGACCTGTTCACAGTAATTCTGATATCTGGATACGCAATATGAGCGGATGGCCCCTATTCGATGCACTGGTTACAACCTCAGGAACTATCAAGGTGTATCCCAATGGTGATCACAATTTCCCTGAGGAGACAGTGTTCCCCGGTGGTTTGATTGAGAACTACCAGACTTATGAATATCCATCTGAGATGACAGCTTTGAGACAAAATGGTACGCGAGTTGGTCCTTCATCATTCAGCGAAGATAATATTGTGATGGTGGAAGTTCAGGACGGGGCCTATCAAGCTTGGTTGGCAACCATACAACCTGCCACATACAAGATAGCCGGAGTATGGCCAAACTACCCCTTTGGTTACCAGAATCCCCCGCTATTCAACAACCGTGTTTCCTACCGAGATACTGTGTGGACTCCCATAGGTGGGGGCACAAGTGCCGGTAGATCTATGTTTGTTAATTGTAAGCTGTGGATAAAAGGGACGTTCCAGGGAAGACAATCCTGGGGTGCGGCAGATTCCTTGTCCCTTATTGGTGATATCCTACTTACCAATATCGAGCCTCCGGCAAGTCCCATTGGTGATCGTTACTCCATGGTTGGCTTAATCTCAGAGGAATCAATAGTTATCAAGTACGGATATTTTAATCCCATAGATACTCTTCGTTACCACACCAACATGGGTGCCGATGCTGATTTCACAGATCCTGCCGGTGGTGGTATTTGGATCTATGCTGCTTTGGCCGCACTTGGCAATGGTCAAGGCAATGGCTATGAAGATGGAGTATTCACTTTTGAATATCAGCATCCGCATGGATCCATCCCCGAACAGATTATCGATATTCCGGGTGTAGGTGACACCTTGTTTACTTGGATTGATTTACACCGGAACAGATGGCCGCAAACAGCCAGTGCGCTGTGGCCCCCCATGCTGGATTTACCGTGGTATAACCCTCTATGGCCCGAAAAGAGCCCATACCTTATGCGCGGTACAATTAACATCTGGGGTGGTGTTAATCAGAAGAGGCGCGGGTTCGTTCGCAGAAACTATGTAAACGATCCCAATAACAATCCTCAAGGATTGTGGCATCCACCAACAGACAAGTGCGGTGGATCAAGTGCCCCCAATCCCATTCAAGTGCAGTTGTACCAAAACCCGAATGTTTTTGTAACTTTGGTAACCAGGAATTACTCGGGAGCGAATTCAAGCCAACAGGTTGGGTATCGCAAGAACTATAACTACGATACCAGAATGTATAAGATGAAGCCACCGGACTGGCCTGAATTTAAGAAACAAGGTGAAAAACTTCCCATGGAACAAGGTAACTGGTTACTGAAGAAACCGCCACGTGCGTTAGTATAGAGAATAATTCGTTAGAGAAATAAAGAGGAAGAATGAAGAAGAAAACCGTTCGATTTAAAGAAACTGTGGGTATCGACATCGGTACTCATAGCGTTAAGATCGTTCATCTCAAGAAGCTGCACGAAGGCTTTAAACTCCTTAATTATGAGATTCGCCCAACAGTGCCTACCGGCATTGAGTATATCCCCAGCGATCTTAGACCGGAGCGATATGCCCCAGTGATTATCGAAATGCTTAAAACTCTTAGAATCAACCCCAAGAGCATTAAGCATCTGGTTACTTCCATCGGCGGTGATAACACCAGTATCAAGCAGATAAAGACCATCTTTCTGCCTGAGGATGAACTGGAATCCGCTCTCTTCTTTGAAGCCAAGAAACACATTCCGATCAGTGGTACCGACATGGTGCTGGACTATCAGGTGTTGAGCGTCGAAGAAAAAACAAACAACATGAACATCTTGCTTGCTGCAACATCGAAAGATGTACTGAATGAGCACACTAATATCCTGGTCAGTGCTGGGCTAAATCCCAACCTTGTGGATATTGACTCTTTAGCGATTGCTAACAGCTTTGCGCTTAATGCATTTGCCGAGGAAGGTGTGTACGTCCTGCTGAACCTAGGTGCTCATCGCAGCAATATGGTTATCTGGGGTCCCGATGCCAAGCTCTTTGCTCGTGATATCCCATATGGTGGGTATAACTTCACCAGAGATATCATGCGCAAGAGACAAATGGAATGGGAAGACGCAGAGAAGCACAAGCTTGAATATGGTCTCTTGGACAACCCTGATGTAGCCAATGTTCAGACAATCACCATGCTTGATATTTCAGAGAAATCAACGGAAGATGCCATTGTTGACGAAGTACGCAGATCTCTGCGGTTCTACGTTAAAGAAGCCGGTAATAGCGATTTTCGTAAACTTTATCTGATGGGTGGAACAGCGAAGCTGAAAGGTTTGCAAGAATACATCCAGGAGAAAGTGGCTATCCCCACCGAGACCTTCATGCCCTTTATAAATGTGGAAATGCCTGAGAAGTTCCAAGATAAAAAAGACCCGCAACTCGCTTTGGCTATTGGCCTTGCTATGAGAATGGAATAGGGGGAGGCTGATGACAAACGCATTTTACTTCAAGATTAACCTGAATAAATTCGGGGAAATGAGATTACAGGCAGAAAGAGAGAAGAAAACCTTCACTACCTCCATCATCTGTTTTGTAATCGGCTTCGCCCTTTTGGTTGGCGCATGGTTTTATATCAGCGGCAAGGGAAAGGAAAGAGTTAACAGCCGTAGGGAATATCTTGCCGAAACTGAGAAACAGCTTGCTACATTCCAAACAAGCGCAGATTACCTTTCCAGTGAAGACTTGGACCGCTTGGCAGATACATTCAGTAATCGTATCTTCTGGGCTAAGAAAATGATCGCTCTTGGGCAAGAAATTGATGATAAGCTTGCTGTGCGTAAATTCACCTTCTCAAACGGCATATTAACCCTGAACGGAATCACAGAAGTGGATATTAACGTTAAGGAGTTGGATTTGATCCAATCTTTTATAAACCGCTTGAAAAACAATCCAGAGATCAGCGACGATTTTCCCCAGATCAAATCCGGGCAGATTACCAGACAAATCGTGAAAGACACCGCTATCCTTGAATTCGTTATTGAATGTTATAGTAAAGATGCAACTACAGGAAGGAGACCACAACAATGAGAGAGAGATACTTAATCTTTGTGCTTCTGATGGTGTTGATGTCCGTCCTATTCTTTGTTATGACTTCAAACAATGTTAAGCACAATATGGCACAGGTAGAAAAGCTCGATGCAAAAATCAAGACTGCACAAGAGCAACTGAACAGCGCAAGGATCATGGATCAGCAGCTTAGTCAGTTTGCCATGATTATCGACAACAGTCTTACCAAGACCCCGAGCTTCAGTTTTGATGAAATCAATGACTTCAAAACAATGATTGGTCAGCTTGCTGATCAACGCTCCATACAGATAAACAAACTATCCGACAGCAACAAATTCTCACTTCCCGGTTTGATAGAAACAACTTACAACTTGGAATTGGAAGCCAGCTACGTTCAGATAGGTCAGTTTATTTCTGATCTGGAAGCTCTTGATCACATTCTTAAAATCCATGCCTTGGATGTTAGTCCTGCACAGGTCTCTGATAAAGAGGTAAAAGAGAAAGGGACTACCAACCGTTATCGTGTAACCCTCGAAATGTCTATATTCAAAGTGAAAAAGGTGGTATAAGATGCAACTTAGATTCGTAAAAGACTTGGCAATTGCACTTATCGTAATCCTTCTTTTTGCTATGGCATTAAGATTGTTATCGATCGAAAGACAGTGGTCCAAGGTTCCAGTTAAATCCATCCATACCAAGGAATCGGTTTCGGACACCTTGTTGAGCAAGATCAAGAGAATCGAAAACTCGATCCAAGATCGTAAGATGTTCGTGTTCAGCTCCACTCGCGATCCACTGAAGCAAGGCAATATCATCAAAGATAAAGCAGACCGAGAGATCGAGTTCAAGGAAATGTTGCTG
This sequence comes from uncultured Candidatus Cloacimonas sp., assembly GCA_964588075.1. Classification (GTDB taxonomy): domain Bacteria; phylum Cloacimonadota; class Cloacimonadia; order Cloacimonadales; family Cloacimonadaceae; genus Cloacimonas. The sequence continues at coordinate 31,312 of CAZPNU010000004.1, read as the reverse complement.
AACACCTTCCGTCTTGCCACTACAGCTCGTGATGAACATGGTAACAAAATTGCCTATATAGAGTATCGTGGAACACTTCATGAAGCAAGGATTGGACAGGTCGTTGAAGGAAGGAGAATAATTGATATCGGGGATAATAGTGTGCGTTATAGCTTTAATGGAGTTACTACAACCACAGAACTTGCCCCTCGTCCCTCAAAACCTGCTGATGATTCCCAAGCTGCCACGAGCAATTTAGGGAACTGGTAATTATTAATATGATACTGGGAGTAAATATGAAACACATGCTTTTAACAAAGCGCTATCTGGTGATAACCCTATTACTGGTGCTCATGCTGGGAGCTTCGCTGCTTAGTGCACAAGCGAACAGAAATCCTATCTTGGACACTAAGGTTACTTTCTCTGCCGATGATGCCACATTATCATCTGTGGTAAAAGCTCTTTCTCGTTTGAGTGGCACCAACATTGTTGTTGCTGTCGATCAAACAGCTGGGAAATCAAATAATTCGTTCACCCAATCCGGCAATACCGGTGATAATAATGATGAACCGCGTGTTACCATTAACATCAAGGATGTTGGTATTGAAACAGCCGTATCATTGGTTGCCCGTTCTGTGGGCTACTCATATCGGGTAGTTGGTGGCCACACTTTCTTGGTTGGTCAGAAGCAGAACATCATGGAAGAAGTTGGCGAACGCAGTGACATTATCTTCTTAAATAATCTTGATTCAAAGAAAGTTAGTGATTCTCTTCAGAACACCGGCCTCAAGATTACCCCATTGGAAGGTCAGAATGCAATTATGATATATGGCAACCCGGATTCTTTCAAAGATGTGAAGGAACTCATTTCTTCCATAGATTCAAAGCAAGACCAAGTTGAAATTCGTGTTCGTCTTATAGAGGTTCACCTTTCCAATGCCAAGAAATATGGCATCGATTGGAGCAGATTAAACCATCTTACCACCATCTTAGCTGAAGATCCCATCAATTCTGAAGGTGCCGGCTTACCTTATGATTATTCTGACGTAACTGGCTATTTACCTCATGGCAACCCGAATGATTTTGGTGTTGTGCCGGATGAGCAATATTTCCAGAGAATAAATGGGTTGGAAGATGTTGGTCATTTCAGCAGACAGCTTACTGCTTTTGACGTTACCATTGATTGGTTGTTGGAGAACAATGCTGCTCAGTTATTGACCGATACCCGTGTAACTGCCTTGAATGGTGAGCTTGCCGAGATGCATATTGGCGAAGTTGTTCCCTTTGTTGTTACCGACCAGGAAAAGCAGATTCAGGTTGAACGCTCTGAAGTTGGTATCATGTTAAAGGTTACCCCCAAGGTCAACAAAGATGGCAACATCACCATGGTTATTAACCCCGAAGTTAGCTCTATCACCGAACTTGTTGGTGGCTATGTCCCTCGCTCCAAAGTTCGTAGAATAACCTCCACTGTAACTGTCCCCAACGAACATAAGATCATTGTCGGTGGTTTGTTGAATTCCAGCATTATGCAGAAAACCAATAAGCTTCCCTTCCTTGGTGATCTTCCTTTCGTGGGTAAGGTGTTCCAACACCGCTATGAAGTAGTGGAAAATACCGATCTGATTATCGAAATCACTCCTCGTCTGGTGGCAATGAACGCCGAGACACCTGAGTTGAAGCTGGACGAGCGCCTTACAAGAACCCTCATCGACTTCGAAGATCAAGAGGAGGAACGTTAAATGCGCAAATTCAAGTCTTTGATGCCAATCCTTACCCTGATCATGCTGATCATGGTGAGTTTCACAGCAAGCTGTGATAAAAGAAATCCACCCCCAATAATTCCCGCAGCCCCGGTTCCTGCTCCTTTGTCAGAGCTGAGAACTATCACTCGTATTTGGGCAGAGCCGGAATTCATTTACCAAGATAATAATATCACCTATGCCACAGTTGGCGTAGAAGTGAAAGACGGTGAGAATTTCGGTGTGTTCAACCAGATCGTCCAGTTCAAGACCGATAAAGGTCGTGTGTTAACCAGTGTTTTAACTGACAGCACAGGTGTTGCCAGAACTACCTTCTGGGATGACGGAGATGTGGGTTGGGCAACCATCCATGCAGTGGTACGTAATTTCTCCACAGTCACGGCTGATTCACTTCTTTCCTCGGATAGCGACTCTATCCGTGTAGAGATTAAACCTATACCTCCCATTGCTTCCATTCAATTGAACCTTCCCAAAGAGGAACAATACGATCCTTACAGAATGAGCGTGATGCAGACAATTTCTGTAACAGCAAGACCGATAAATAGCGTAGGTAATACTGTTCCTAACAACACCCTGGTAACCTTCACTTGCGAAAAGGGAAGATTTGTAGATTCGTCCGGTAATGAGCTGGGTAAAACTACTATTGCCCCCACCGTAAACGGGGCAGCTTCAGTGAAATACAGCTCATGGACAACAGCTACAACAACCCCCGGTGCTAGTAATGAATCTATCACCGCCTCTATAGGTGGCGTGTTGAAAACCAGACAGATTGTTATTGCTCCCGGGCGTCCTGCAAACATCGGCTTAACCGCATGGGTAAATGACGGAACGACTGAAGTTGAGGCATATAGCAGTGATGTTGGTAGTTCAAACCACATCAACATGAAAGCTCACTTAACTGACATCTACAACAATGATTGCCCGCAACAGTCCGTAAAGTTTACTACGGATTTAGGTTCATTCCTAAATACCACTCAGCTTGTTCGTGTTAATACCGAAGCTGATGGTGTGGCCGCCGTTCGTTTCACTCCCGGTTTATCTGCCGGTGCAGCTATGATTCAAGCTACAGCCAATGGTGATACACTGATTGCTAATACCATCTTCAACGTTACATCAAATGAGATCCACTCAATCAGTTTCACCCAAACTGACCAAATCAACCTTAATGTTGCCAATACCGGTGGTTTACAATCCGCCATATTACGCGTCAAGCTTCGCGACATAAACGGCAACTTAATCAATTCTGCTGATTCTGTTTACTTTAAAATAGTAAACACCAACGCCCCTGTTGGCGCTAATCTGAACAACCAAGCTCAAACCGACTCGGTACTCGTTATATCGAATGGAGGTGAGGCGCAAATATCGGTTAACAGCGGCACCGAATCTGGTATGCTGAAGATAAGAGCGTCAATCAGCAAGAATGGCAGATACATATTCTCGCTTAAGACGAACATTGTTATCCATGCCGGACCTCCTGCACCGTACCCCAATGGTATAGTGCCATTTATCGGTGGTTTCAATACCGGTACCAATATGGGCGGTGGTTTGTGGAGAGTAATAGCCGGAGCGGTGGTTAAAGATATTCACAACAACCCTGTGGATAATGGCACTGCTGTTTGGTTCGAACTGCAGAATGCTCCAGATTGCCAGATTGTTGCAGAAGCATATGTTGGCAATGTAAGCGTTAACGGTGATTCTCTTGCCGGTGTGGCGTACACCACATTTACTTACAGAGGTACCCTGACATTCAGCCCAGTGACGATTATTGCCCATTGCGGTGATGACCAATTTGGAAATCCCAATTATGGTACAGCAGTAGTTATCCTTCCCCTAAACGATCCTCGTTTCGAAATGCAGGCCATTCCTGCATCCTTGTACTTCGATGGTAATCTGCCTCCCTCAACAGTTGTGCAGACCAAGACCAGCGACATCTTCTGTGTGCTGACAGACGGACAAGGGTTAACCATTCGAGATGCCATCATCATCCTAACCTGTACGCGAGGTTCCTTCGTGGAAATCTCGGGTATAGAGGGACTAGGCTTGTACCCGGATAATCCGCCATTGCCATGGAGGATCATTACAAATCAGAATGGTGAAGCTAAGGGTAGGATAGCCTTCAAGACAAGCGAAATTCCATATCCTGACGTCAATGCTAATACACCTGGTACCACCGATGCTCTGATTACGGGCAGAATCCTGGGTACTGCAGTGCAGTCCAATACTGCAGTTACCTTATTCAGATATCCCGATGTAGCCCCCTGGTAATAATATAATATAGGTCCCGGCAGTTCACTACTGCCGGGAACCTGCTTATATCCAAATCTTTAATGAGAATAAAAGGATAAACTAATGTCTTTCAACCCGCAATTTTCCAGAATAGGCGAAGTACTTGTTCATGAAGCTTATGCTACAGAAGACCAGATTAAAGAAGCTCTTGTAAAGCAAGGCAACTTCGGCTTAAAACTGGGAGAAACACTAATTAAGCTTGGGTATGTCACTGAACGTGAACTGCTTATTGCCTTAAATCTTCAATTAGGTTACGATATCGTCGATGAGCAAGAGCTTATGGACTTGGATTTGAATATCGTCAGCCTTATTCCCGAGCCTTATGCCCTTGAGAACAGGGTGATTGCTCTGAGAGAAGAAGGGGATGGTATAGTAGTAGCCCTTGCTGATCCAGAAAACCTTACGGTATTGGATAGTTTAAAAAAACTATTGGGCAAGAACATCAAACCAGAGTTGATAGGTGACACTGTTCTGCATGATACCATAGAGAAGTATTACAAAAGCATCCGAACAACTTCTCAAGTGGAAGACGCCGTGGGCGGCTTTGATTTCGTAGCTGTGGATGAAGAAGAGAATGAGATAACCATCGCATCAGCTTCTGCAGATGCAGATGCGCCGGTGGTGAAACTTGTTAACCTCATTATAAACGAAGCCATTAAAGCAGGCACCACAGATATTCACATTGAACCCCTGATTAAGACCTCCCGTATCCGCTATCGTATTGATGGTGCCCTGCGCGAAGTTATGACTCCGCCCATCGGAATGCATCCCGGTGTTGTTTCTATAATCAAGGTTATGAGTAAGCTGAATATTGCTGAACGCCGTTTGCCCCAAGATGGTCACATTGCCCTTAAAACATCGCTCAAGAGTGTGGACGTTCGTGTATCCATTACTCCTACAGTGTTGGGCGAAAAGGTTGTGATGCGTCTTCTTGATAAAGGCGAATTTGGTTTCAAGCTTACCACCCTTGGTTTCGAGGATACCGACATGGATATCTTCAAAAAGATTATCCGTCGTCCCTATGGTATCATCATCGTTTCCGGCCCCACCGGTTCCGGTAAATCTACTTCTTTGCATGCTGCTTTGAAGGAGATTGAGGATATTGAGACTAATATCATCACTGTGGAAGACCCCGTTGAATATCGTTTGGAAGGAATTACCCAGATTGAAACCAAAGAGCAAATTGGGTTAACTTTCGGCTCTGCTCTTCGTTCTGTGCTCCGTCAAGACCCGGATATTGTGCTCATCGGTGAAATACGTGACGAAGAGACCGCTGATATTGCCATCAAGTTCTCTCTTACCGGTCACCTTGTGTTCTCCACATTGCACGCAAATGATGCTCCTTCCACAATTACCCGTCTGATAGATATTGGAATCAAACCTTATTTGGTTGGTTCTTCTCTCTCGCTGGTTATGGCACAACGTTTGGTACGTAAGATATGTAAATATTGCATAAAAGACTACACCCCAACCGCCCAAGAGATTAAAGATTCCGGGCTTTCTCCTGAAGAGGCTGCTACGATCAATTTCAAGATGGGCGCAGGATGTGTACATTGTGATAACACCGGTTTCTCCGGTCGAGAAGGTATCTTCGAACTCTTAACAGTTACCCCGGAGATTCGAAGCCTCATCTTCCAAGGTGGAAACCAGGATCTTATCCGCGACGCTGCCATCAATTCCGGCATGCGTACACTGCATGATGCTGCCATAGCAAAAATGAAGCGTGGTTTAACCACCATCCGCGAAGTCATCAAGATGACCGTGGTTGAATAAAGTAATCGGGAAAAGGTAAACTGTTATGCCAACATTTGCATACATAGTTAAGGATGCTAAAGGTGCCAGACTTGAGGGTATGATTAAAGCTGATACTCTCGACATGGCTGTGGATAAACTTGCCAAAGAAGGCAGCACTATTATCAGCGTCAAGGCAGCTGCCGAGGGCGCTTTTAAGGGTAAGATGTCTCTCTTTGACAAGCTGATGCTAACTATCTACAAGATTCGAACCGGCGTCAGCCTAAAGACTCTTGTGTTCTTCACCAGACAGCTTTCCACCATGTTTTCTGCCGGTTTAACCATCGAGAAAGCCATCACAGACTTAGAGAAAGAAGAAAAGAACAAGCGTTTCTCCAAGGTATTACGCAAGTTGTCCGACGATATCCGCAAGGGATTTTCCCTCTCCGAAGCAATGGAGCAACATCCGGGTGTGTTCAACCCCCTATATGTGGCTCTGGTGAAAGCGGGTGAAGTATCCGGTACTTTGCATACCGTGTTGGATGAGCTGTCGGACTATCTGGAAAAGATTGAAGATACCCGCCGTAAAGTGTATAGTGCCATGGCATATCCGGTGTTCATGATGGTTTTCTTAGTCGTTGTTGTGTGGGTGATGTTCTATTGGATTATCCCCCTCTTTGCCGGCGTGTATAAGGATTTCAATGCTGATCTACCCGCTCCTACCGTGCTTGCTATCAACACCAGTAACTTCATTGTTAATAATGCCTTCACGGCAGTGTTGTTTGTTATTCTGGCTTTCTTTGGATTGTTCCTGTTGTATCTTACGGATAGGGGACGCTTCATAATCGACAATATAAAGCTCAAGATACCGGTTATTGGTGCCGTGCTAAACAACTCCATCATGAGTAAGTTCTCTCGCACCTTCAGTATTCTTATGGCTGCCGGTGTGCCGATTATGGACACCATGGAGCTTACCGAAAACGTGGTGCAGAACGCTGTGGTGGAAGGTGCTGTGCGTAAGGCAAGAGTAATGGTGAAAGAAGGTTATGGCGTTGCCAATTCCTTCCGTCGCACCGGGATGTTCCCGCCCACCTTGTTGCAAATGATTGCCACAGGTGAGGAAACAGGTGATATGGATAAACTGCTTAGCAAGGCTGCTCAGTTCTATGAGAAGCTGGTGGATTCAGTTATTGATCGCTTAACCTCCCTTATCGAGCCCCTGCTTATCGTTATGATGGCAGTGGTTGTCGGTGGTATCATCGTGGTTATCTATCTGCCCATCTTCGATTTGGGTGAAGCCATCTCGCAAGGTATGAAATAACACATTAAGACTACTTATATAGAAACAGGCACCTATTTACCGGGTGCCTGTTTCTGTTACATTGAGATATCATTACATCTTGCATAGCCTCTTGGTGGCTATCACTTTTCCTTTAGTGCTGATTCGCATTAAATATACTCCACTACGCATCTTCTGCTCCATCCCGCTCTCTGTATCCAGATTATACTCTCCTTCTCCATTATGAGCTGTTATCTGCTTACCAAACAGCTTTTGCCCTTTAATGTTGTATAACTCCAAAGTAAGTGGTGCATCTTTGGCGATATTGCGGAAAGTAAGGCAAAGCACATCCCGAACCGGATTGGGATAGACACCAATCTCCGGCACCTGCGGAATGTCCTCGGTATAATCCAAAACACCTGTAGAACTGCTACAGTTGGCATAATATACCGAGCCCTGAGCTGTAACAGCGTTATCAGGGCTGAAGAGAAATATACTAAAGCTGTTATTGTCTATCGGCTTCAAATATAGTCTAACTGCATCCATATTACTGTTAGCGGGCAGGATGCTGCTTAAATCTTGCGATGCAATCAAGCTCATAGAGCCATCATTAGCCAATCGATACAGCTTCAGCAGTGCTTCTTCCTCCCTAATCCCCATTATCCTGTTGCCGTTTCCCAGTTTACAGATATCGTTGGTGATGCTGGGGACAATTCTCGTGGTTGTATTTGTCTGGATGCTTGTTCCGGGACGCACATCAGTTGTTTGCATATTATACCCACCCTCTATTTCCTTCAACTGGTAAATCCATGCAGTTGAATTCCCCAATGGAATAATGTTCTCAATCAGCCCATTACCGGGTGTGGTTGGGGTAGAGAGTATCGACCAAGTATCTTTATAACCAAGCTCATCATCAACGCTACAAAAGGTTTGGTTACCCGCTTTGGCATAGCATCTGGCTTTTGGCACTTTGTCATATGGGAGAAGACCACTCCATGTAATATTCGGGGTATCGTTGATTGGGCAAATCTCAATACCGGTACCCAAAACAGAAAATGGTCCTGAGTGGAACCAAGGATCTGAATAAAAACTTAGATTGCTGTTGTATGCAGTGCTTTGATGGTTAAACTTATAGCCAATTCCGTTACCATTGGCACCCGGAAAGTTCCGGTTCTGCAGGTTTATCCCCAGAATAGAATCAGTGTAAGCCACAGGTGCAGAACTTCCGCCAAATTCACCATTGGCAATATCCCAAATTCCTTCACCGGCGATATCCTGATACTCGCGGTGTACTATCTCCTTTCTTCTTTGCAACAACGAACCGTATAGATTGATTGTACCTCTCTCCAAATATGGATTTGCCTCGGGATATAGCGGATTATACCAGGGGTAATCTATATGAGGGGGCCAGGGGGCTTGCAGGGTGGGCGGGAACATGTAACGGTGTAGGTCAATATTTGTGAGCAGAGTATCGCCGATTTCAGGGATGTTCACCATCTGAGAAGGTATCGAGGGATGAGGTCTCTGGTATTCGAAGTTTAGGTTTCCTTTATCAATCTGGTCGCCGTAATTGCCCAAAGCGATTAGGTTCGCATATATAAACACCCCTCCTCCGGCAGGAGGCATGTACCAGTTATCAGCACCCATATTAGTGTGATGCCTTAAAGAATCTATTGGATTGAAATAGCCGTATTTAACGCGGATATCTTTTTCCGAGATTAGGGTAAGTTCATCTCGATAGGGAGGAATAGGTATATCAGTTTGCTGAATGTTAGCGGGTATAAGGTCACCAATAATATCAATACCCCCTGCTGCACCCCATACTTGCTTTCCTTGATAACCATCACTCTTTATCCACAGTTTACAGTTTACTAACATTGTTCTGCCAGAGCAGGTTCCACCCCCAATAGGGGTCCAAACAGTATCCCGAGTAGCTATTGTATTGCTATACTGCGGAGCTTCATCTATGCCCATGGGGTAATTTTCCCAAACACCAAAAGTATCGGAGCTTGGGGGCTGAATTGTTCCCAACCATGCTGTGTAAGCACTCCCATTCAATTCCACCATAACGATATGATTTTCGCTGTATGCTGGTGGTCCAACTCGTGTTCCATACATTCTTACGGCTTGGGAAGAGTTATCCAAGCTAAACTTTGGGGCATTCTGCACCAGTCCACCTCTGAAGATATCATCAACAGGATAATCTTCCTGTCCCTCGAGCACCACCACTTCCCCTCCGATAACCACCGGGTCATTGAATATGGGCCAGCCGTTGTTTGCTCCGGAAGTTTGGCTTATATACAGGTCATCGTTACTAAGATATATGCCATGGTACTGATGTTCATTGGTAAAAGCTACCGGGTTGCCAAAGTCGTCCCTCAGGTTTTCACTTGCGTATGCCGGTAACCGGTATTCATCTGGATATAGTGAATTGAACCCGGGGAATGGCACTGTCTCTCCCGCTACAACAATGCTATCCGGGTAGGGATAATTCATCGAGAACCGTTGCAGAATGTCTCCCTGTCTTATCACATAAGGCATACGGTCATAGGTAGGTTCATCCAGGGGGATTATTGTGTTTAGGGTAAAGCTATTGTTCAACACCGCTACATAGTTGTTGTTTCCATTAAGGAAGGATATCAGTATCTCATTTCCGCTTTTGGAGATGGTGGGAAATCCATCAATATGGCTGAAAGGCGTAACAATATCCGTATGTTGCCAGGTTGCACCACCATCAATGCTGTAGTTTAAGCTGATTGCTCCCTCATCTAACGGCTTGGATACGCAAAGCAATGTATCCCCATTAACCACAGTTCCCAAGCGACCTGCAAAATAACCTTCGTCAACAAGACTAAAAGGACCGATATCAGCCGCAAGTATGCTGCTGCAGCACAGTAAAAGCCAAAAAAGAATATTCCTCATTCTACCTCCCTACGAGATAAACCGACTCGTAAGCTAATGAATGCTATGGTGATGCACATATTGTTCCATTCTGTACTCAATTGCTTAAATCATATTTCCGATGAGAATAAGTGATGCATTCGTGTTTAACTACATTGTTCTTGACAATATACCTAAGCTTAGCAAGTATTCATTCAGAGGTTGTATGCGTGTTATAGGATTACTTTTTGTCTTGTTACTGTGCTGCGTTGGCTCTTTGTTGATGGCAGATAACATCCCCATGATTTCCGAATCTATGCATGCGTTGGGGGATGTTACAAGCTTCAGAATGTATGGCGATTATGCCCTCTTCGTAGGGGGAGAGCTTCACCTGCAGGTGATGGATTTTAGCGAAGTGGAACATCCGCGTCTGGTTGCAGGTTGTAATGTCCCCGGACAGAGCGGGGTTGCCAAATCAATTAGCATCTATGATCATTATGCCTATCTGTTTTTCAATAATTGTATGGCAATAATCTCGCTTAGCAATCCGCTTTCTCCGCAGTATGTATCGAGGATGGAGCTTGGCAATATAATCAGCCAAAGCATTCATGATGATATTCTGTTCCTGGCAAGTGAATGGGAGTATTATCTTTATGCCTACACGCTTAGCGAACCTACTTCTCCCCAACTGCTGGATTCCCTACGGGTGAACAACAATCCTAATAATATTGCCTGTGGCGATGGCTGGCTGGTTTGCGGTAATTCGGTTGTTGATGTGGTAAACACCACAGATCCCGCCAATCTACAGTTAAGCAGCGAGCTACACTTCTTAAGTGGCTTAGCATACACTTTCTACGCTGCCTTTGCATTCAGCGGCAACAACTTGGTGGTTGGTTGCGGGTACCATGTTAGCGTGTATGATTTTAGCCAGCAGCCAATCTTAAGAGCTACATTGCCTTTGGGGTTTCAGGTGAGTGAGAACAAAGGTTATATCCATAACAACCGTTTCTGGTGCAAATTTAGTACTTATGATGATGGTAGTGGCATCTTAGGAGTGGATTTCAGCAATCTGGATTCCCCACAGATATGTTTTTCGCAAACCTACAACACTAATGGTATATTTAGCTTCAATATGGATGAAGGGCTAATGACATTGCGGACAAACCAGAACAGTAGATGTTTGAATTACTCCAATCTTGATAATGAATCACTTCCAAGTTTCGAACTAAACTACCCGCTGGACAGTGTAACCCGCATTATCTCCCAAGGAGATTGGACAGTAGGAATAAACTCCGACATTCTGCAGATATTGTCTTTCGATGCGGGAGGAACTTCGCACACTCAGTATATTATTGATACCCATCAAAATTATGACATAATCCTGCATGATAACACACTGCTTTACACAGTCTTCAATGAGCCCTATCAGAATGGCTTGCCAACCAGATATATGGTGTTTTACGATCTGATAAGTAAAACAACACAAGCCGAACTGGCATTAGGATATGGTGAATCAAGTGGCGAGATTACACTTGATGGAGACATTGCTTATATATGTAACGATGATGAGGGTTTGTTTGTGGTAGATATAAGCGATGTTGAGCATCCCGTACTACTAAGCCAATTGCAGGAAAACATCAGGTATCAGTGTGCGGTTGCGAATAATGGAAAGCTGTGGGTTGGCTCCGATTACTCCATTCGCTGCTACGAACTCAGACAATCCATAACTCCTGAGTTTATCTATGAGATACCACTCTATATGCAGACGCCGTTCATCCGACCATATAGGTTGCTTATGCTTGAGAACTATCTATATGCCATTTCTACCAGCGGATATCTTGTTCGCATAAAACCCGGCTTAAGCGGAGCTGAGGAGATAAAGATATATCAAACCAGATATTCCATCCCTACCAGTATATATATTCTGGGGGGAGGGTTGTTGATTGGTAGTCCTGACGGACTAACTGTGCTTAACCTGCAAGATCCTGATAACCTGAAAGAAGTTGCCTATCGGGATATTGAACGGGTTGTGGTGGGGACTACCGGATATATTGTAACTTCGTATGCCATAAATGGTGACCGCATTTATGTGGGGCGGGGCAAGAGTTTACAGGTATTGGATGCAAGCCTGGCTAAAGCCTTCACCTATGTTCATACCCCCGAGGCAGAGCAAAAGCTGACTATCTACCCCAATCCGGCAAAAAACGAGATGCGCATCATCTGTAAACTTCCCGAAGGTGGAACAGCAACATTGGAGCTGTATAACTTGAGGGGGCAAAAGCTGTTTACCCAAACTTACAACACCATGAATGAGGGCATGAACATGATTAAGTTAGCTGCCAAAGATGATAGCGGACGCATGCTCAGCAGTGGGATGTACTTCTTAAGGGTAAAACAGGGCGCACATGTGCAGACCGGTAGGGTGTTGATTGTTAAGTAGAGATAAGCGTTTGAAGTTATTCGAATAAATAGGTTCTATATCTCCTGGAGGAACTACGGGATCATTGCCTAATCATTGCCTGTTTCATACGTAATGATTAGGCAATGATTAGGTAATGATAATTGGATCGCTTACACCATGGATTGTAAAAGATAGCTTCCACGAACAAAAAAAAGGTGCGGAGAATATCGCTCCGCACCTTTGTTTATGCTTATATGTAGGTTTAGTTACACGAACTGCTTGATAACCGCTTTGCCGGGGAAGTAAGCAGCTTCACCAAGCTCTTCCTCGATGCGTAGCAATTGGTTATACTTATCCACGCGCTCACTGCGGGAGATAGAGCCGGTTTTTATCTGACCGGAGTTCATGGCAACAGCCAGGTCGGCGATGAAGGTATCGCCCGTTTCACCGCTGCGATGGCTGACCACGGTTGTCCAACCGGCTTTGTGCGCGGTGTTGATGGCATCGATGGTTTCGGTAACGCTGCCGATTTGGTTAAGTTTAATCAGCACGGCATTGGCTGCTTTTTCCTTAATTCCGCGTACGATGATTTCCGGGTTGGTAACAAAGAGGTCATCGCCCACAATCTGAATCTTGTCGCCCAGCTTGGCATTAAGCTTCACCCAGCCTTCCCAATCGTTTTCGGCTAAGCCGTCTTCGATGGAGCAGATGGGATACTTCTTCAGCATGCTTTCGTAGTATTTAATCATGGCATCGCTGCCCACTTTCTTGCCTTCGAACACATACTTACCCTTCTCATAGAAGCTGGAGGCTGCAGCGTCGATGGCGATATAGATATCCTTGCCGGGCTTGTAGCCTGCGGCTTTGATGGCTTCCACGATAACGATAAAGGCTTCTTCATTACTGTCCAGATTGGGGGCAAAACCGCCTTCATCCCCTACGGAAGTGGCAAGACCGCGCTTGTGCAAGATGGCTTTTAAGGCATGGAACACTTCGGCATTCATGCGCAGGGCTTCACGGAAGCTACTGGCTCCCAAGGGCATAACCATGAATTCCTGAATGTCCACATTGTTATCCGCATGGGCACCACCATTAAGGATATTGCTCATGGGAACGGGCAAGGTGCAGGCATTGACTCCGCCAAGATAGCGGTATAAGGGGATGTTAAGCTCAAGTGCGCTGGCACGGGCTACAGCCATGGAAACGGCAAGAATGGCGTTAGCGCCAAGCTTGGCTTTGTTGTGGGTGCCATCCAACTTAAGCATAAGTTTGTCGATGTTAGCCTGCTGGAGAGATTCCAAACCAAGCAGCTCTTCACTGATAAGATCATCGATATTGGCAACGGCTTTTAGCACACCTTTGCCGCCATAACGCTTCTTATCACCATCACGAAGCTCGATGGCTTCTCTCTCACCGGTGGAAGCACCGCTGGGGACACCTGCCTTGGCAATGATGCCACTATCCAGATGCACATCGGCTTCCACTGTTGGGTTCCCGCGGGAATCCAGTATTTCGCGTCCTTTAATATACATAATTTCGGACATATTTTCCTCCTATTGGAATAATAAACTTACTGTTAGAGTATAAGATACACCGCTTTGCTGCATAACGCAACAGCGGTGAGTTTCACTTACCGGTTGCGCGCCATGCGCTATGTATCTGATCCAGATCAAAGCCCTTGCGATACAGGGAGCTGAACACTTTGTCCTTCAGCTTGCTCTCCGGCAACTCACGGTATTGCACCCGAAGCTTTAACACCAGCTCTTTAAGACTCTCCAAGCTACTTTCGGGAGAGCAAAGCTCGTTTAAGGCATCCTCCCACAGCTCGGTTGGCAAGGCAAGCTCACGTAGTTTATACACGATGTGCGTTTTGCTCTTCCCCCGCTCCACCAAGGAAGCGATGAGGATGCGGGCAAAGCGTGCATCGTCTATGTAATGCTTTTCCACAAAGGCAGAAACCAGCTTGTCGGCAATCTCAGGATGTACATGCTTACGCTTCAGGTAGTCCCGGCACTGGCTGCTGCTATGCTCGCTATCGGCAAGATACTTCAGCAGTTGCTCTCTGCTAACTTTCTCAATTAGCACACAAAGCTCATTGAAAGCCTCTGTGTTAATTTCTCCGTCAAAAGGGACGGGATATATGGGAAGGAGGGTTCTGTCGCTCAGAACCCCCCAAATAACGTTATCTATTACTATCTGAGAGCTACGGTCGCGCTCAAATATCTTCCGAATCGTCAGCCGCATGATCCTCCGGGGTGCTGGTGAACTCTTCCGGGCTAATCTTGTCGCGCAGTTTGGCTTCCACATCGCTGAGCATATCGGGATTCTCTTTCAGGAACAGCTTTGCCTTATCGGCACCCTGCCCAATCTTTGCCTCGTTGTAAGAGAACCAGGAACCGCTTTTCTTTATTATATCGTGCACGATTGCCATTTCCAGAATGATATCCAGATGCGAGATTCCATCACCGAAGATGATGGGGAATTCCACGGTTTTAAAGGGCGGGGCAAACTTATTCTTCACCACTTTAACCTTGGTGCGTGCACCAATAATCTGTGTTTCGGCTCCGGCTTCCTTGATTGCTCCGGCATAACGGACTTCCAGACGCACGGAGGAATAGAACTTCAAGGCTACGCCACCGGTGGTGGTTTCGGGGTTCATATAGGGGCTTCCGCCAATCTTCATGCGGGTTTGGTTGATAAAGATTACTGCGGTGTTGCTCTTGGATACAATGGCGGTAAGCTTACGCAATGCCTGGCTCATCAAACGTGCCTGTAAACCCACATGGCTATCGCCCATGCTGCCTTCAATTTCCTGCTTGGGTACCAGTGCGGCAACAGAATCCACGATGATTAAATCCACCGCAGAGCTGCGTACCAAGGTCTCGGTAATCTCCAGGGCTTGCTCTCCGCCATCGGGTTGGGACAGCAGAAGGTCATCGATCTGCACTCCCAGACGCTTGGCATAGGAGGTGTCCAGAGCATGCTCGGCATCCACAAAGGCTACCATGCCACCGGCTTTTTGGCACTGGGCGGCGATATGTAAAGTAAGGGTGGTTTTTCCCGAAGCTTCTGCTCCGTAAATCTCGGTAATCCTACCCTTGGGAATACCGCCAATACCTAGGGCGATATCGAGGTTCAAGGCTCCGGTGGGGATAATGTCCACCACTTTGAGCGGTTTATCACCCAAGCGCATCAGGGTTCCCACTCCGTATTTCTTCTCTAATTGGGAGATAGCCGTCTTAAGGGCGGCATCCTTGTTCTTATCCAGCATCATTCCTCCGGACTATTTTAAGTTATATTGTTCCAAAATCGAATAGCTTGGTCCCGTTGGGTGCAGCACACTGCGAAATAGGCAGATGCTGCCATATTCCAAGCTTTGTTTATCTATCTCATATTGCATTATCTCTCTGGCAAGCTCCGGCTCCACAGGGCTTTTGATGCGTGCCAGAGTCACATGCAGCTTCAAGGGCTTTCTGTCCGGCTCTAAGCCAAGGCTACGCACCGAACCGACCATGCGCCTCTGAAGCTTGAATACATCATCATTCTCTTCCTGCAGTTTAAGCCATATCAGGCGTGGATCACTTGCCGGGAAAAGCTCTAACCCCAAGGCTTTGAACTTGAATGCAGGGAAGCCTTCCAGCAGTCTTTGTATCTCAGCATCTATTTCCCTAATCCGTTCTGGGGCAACATCACCGATGAACAGCAGAGTAAGATGTAGATTCTCCGGTTTAACCCAGTTAACTCCCAAGGGAGCTCTGCCCTTAAACCTGTCGATTACGGCAACCAACTCATCTTTTAAGGAGCGTGGTAGCTCCAGCGCAATGAAAGAGCGCACCATGCTCAGCGCTTATACCCGATATCCAGCAAGAACTTCTTCCTGTGGCTGATGTCCGTATCCAGCTCTATCCCTTTGGGAGAGAAGCCATCCACCACTCCAAGTATTCCCCTGCCTTGTTCGGTTTGAGCGAGGATTACCTGCACCGGGTTGGCGGTGGCGCAGAAGATATTACACACTTCTCTACACGCTTTGATGCCGGGCAATACGTTTATGGGAAAAGCTCCACGCATGATTATCAGAAAGCTGTGCCCCGCACCCAGGCGAAACATATTCTCCACCGCAAGCTCAATTAGTTCGTTATCCGTGCCGTCCTTACGAACCAAACAGGGACCCGATGCCTCACAAAAAGCCAAGCCGAACTTGATTCCCGGGACACTGCTAACCATTTCCTCATAGAGGTCTTCCACGGTTTTAATAAAGTGGCTCTGCCCCAAAATAACGTTACAATCTGATGGAAAACTAAGTGCTTCGCTGATAAGCTCCATAATCTCAAACCTCGCTGCGAACTAATCTAACCAAGCAAGGAAAATCTGAGCTATATGAGTGTCAAGCAAAAGTTTGGCAGCCAAAAAACAAAGCCCCTCCGCAGGGGAGAGGCTTTAGCGTATGAGATTATCTGTAGGGTTTATTTATTTTAATACATTCCGCCCATACCGGGGTTTGGCATCTGGGGCATGGGAGCTTCGGCTTCCTTGATGTCCGTAACGATGCATTCTGTGGTAAGGAACAGGGCAGAGATTGAGGCTGCATTCTGCACGGCAGAGCGCACTACCTTGGCGGGATCAATGATACCTGCTGTGAAGAGGTCTTCAAAGGTGCCGGTGGCTGCGTTATAGCCCATATGCACATCTTTATAGCTCTTAAGCTTCTCAACCACCACTGCGCCTTCTTCGCCGGCATTGGTAGCAATCTGATAGGCGGGTCTTTCCAGGGCTTTGGCAAGGATTTCCACAGCCATCTTCTCTTCGTAGCTAAGTCCCTTCATTGCTTTCAGGGCTTTGGCTGCCTGGATGAGGGTTACTCCACCACCGGGAACGATTCCTTCTTCCACGGCTGCACGGGTGGCATGCAGAGCATCGTCCACGCGGGCTTTCTTTTCTTTCATCTCAGTTTCGGTGGCAGCACCGATGCGGATAATGGCAACACCGCTGGAAAGCTTGGCAAGGCGTTCTTGCAGCTTTTCTTTATCATAATCCGAAGTGGTCTCTTCAATCTGGGCTTTAATCTGTTTCATGCGGGCATCAACGGCTTCCTGACCGCCTGCACCTTCGCGGATGGTGGTGTTTTCTTTCTCCACCAATACTTTCTTGGCGCGTCCCAGATCGCTCATGGTAGCGCTATCCAGCTTGCGTCCCATCTCTTCGGAGATAAGGGTGGCACCGGTAAGGATGGCAATATCTTCCAGCATGGCTTTGCGACGATCCCCAAAACCGGGAGCTTTCACTGCCACAACATTCAGGATACCGCGAAGCTTGTTCACCACGAGGGTTGCCAAAGCCTCACCTTCGATATCTTCGCTGATGATAAGCATCGGGCGTCCGGATTGGGAAACTTCCTGCAGGATGGGAAGCAGGTCTTTCAATACGCTTATCTTCTTGTCATACAACAGAATGAAGGGATCTTCCAATTCAGCAACCATCTTCTCGGGATTGCTGACGAAATAGGGGGAAATGTAACCGCGATCGAACTGCATTCCTTCCACTTTCTCCAAACCGGTATCGATGGACTTTGCTTCTTCGATGTTGATGATGCCTTCTTTACCCACGGATTCCATGGCTTCGGCAATCAGATTACCAATTTCGGGATCGTTATTGGCAGAAATGGTGGCTATCTGGGCAATCTCACCATTGCTCTTAATTTCTTTGCTGTATTCGTGAATCTTTTCCACGATAACCTTGGTGGCTTTTTCCAAACCACGCTTCAGATACATGGGGTTCACACCGGCGGTAACATGCTTCAAACCTTCTTCAATAATGGCTTGAGCCAGTATGGTCGCGGTTGTGGTTCCGTCACCGGCATTATCATGAGTCTTTTCTGCAACTTCTTTGCAAAGCTGGGCACCCATGTTTTCAAAGGCATCTTCCAACTCAATTTCCTTGGCAATGGTCACACCATCATTGGTGATGGTGGGAGAGCCGAATTTCTTATCTAAAACAACGTTTCTTCCCCTGGGTCCAAGGGTTACTTTAACGGCGTCAGCCAGTTTGTCCACCCCGCGCTTTAGGCTGGTGCGGGCTTCGTGTGCATACTGCATTTGTTTTGCCATCTTGTTTTCCTCCATATTATTAATCTAGAAACTCATGGTTATTAGCAGTCATTACTATTGAGTGCTAATGTTATTATAGCCGAAATCCTGTCAAGTGCAAATTAAAGATTTTCGTGCCTGCCCAATTTCCTCCTCTTTCCAAAGTCTTAATCAAGTGATAATCTACCCTTAATCAAGCCTTAATTATTAAGGCTTGATTAAGGAGTGATTAAGAGGTGATAAACACTGTGGACTGGGGGAGAATAAGTTGCGCTAATTGGTTGAGTTAAGAACTCAATTCTATCTATTATGTCGCCCTCCGGGCTTGGGGGATAACTGCAGGATAGTATTGATATTTTGTGCTCTCATTAAGTGGTTGATACTACTACCTATAACCCAGACCCGGAAAGATGGTACTTGACAACGCCTGAGCGTATATAGCTCGTTTAGAGACAAGCGTCTGCGTCGCTTCTGTCAACCGGGAGGTTGACAGCCCTATACAGGCAGCCTCAAAAACCTCGCTTCGTCTAACGTATAACTTCTAACGTCTAACCACCCCTAAGCCCGGAGGGCGACATAACACCAAGATAAGGGTAAAAATAATAGTTAAACGCAGAATAAAGGTCAATAAGGGAAAGGATGGCAGAGAAAGATGGTATGCCCACAAAGGGCATTATTAACCTGTTAACCTACTAACCCCTAACTTTTCTTCAATTTCTGTCACCAAATCCCAAATCTGTCACCCGCACCTATATGAAGGCAGGTAAAACTGCCATGATCTTTTACTAAGTGCATAGCGTGATAATTAGCTGTATAGGTATCGTTTAATCTTCTGCGTGGGCGTCTTTTGGAAAGGTTCGTTAACGATGTGGATTTTAGCAATGCGGCTGAATTCTGCCATAATCTTGTTCACATCCTTACGGTTTTGCTCCATAATCTCGGGTATTTTAGATTCAGGAATATGGGCTGCATCAAGGTTCTCCAGATCGGGGTAGATGAGGGCATGCAGTTGCCTATCCCGCTCCAGCACCAATGCTTCCAGCACATAGGGAAGATTGCAAAGCTTCTGTTCAACCAGTTCCGGATAGATGTTTTCCCCGGAGGGACCAAGAATCATGTTCTTGCTGCGTCCGCGGATATACACAAAGCCATCGGCATCCATGGTGCCGATATCTCCGCTGTGAAGCCAGCCGTTCTTTAGAACTTCGTGGGTTGCCTCTTCGAACTTGTAATATCCGGTGAATACCTGTTCACCTTTGATAAGGATTTCGCCTGGTATCTTTTGCGGATCGGGGGAGTCTATTTTAATATCCAGGAATTTAACCTTGCGTCCGCTGGACTCAAAGCGGTGCTCTGCCCAACCGGCGTAAGCGATGAGTGGACCGCATTCCGTCATACCATAGCCAATGGTGAAGGGAAACTTTATCAGCTTCATAAATTGTTCCACTTCGGCATTCATGGGAGCCCCACCTGTTATCAGCTCGCGTACATCACCGCCAAATGCAGTAATTAGCTTAGCACGGATTTTCTTACAAACAATCTTGTTTAACACTGGTATCTTGAGTAAACGTTGCATTTTTGGAGTGTTAACCAAGGGTTGAAGCTGCTTCTTGTAAATCTTTTCCACCAGCAAAGGGACGGTTAACACAACGTGTGGTTTAAGGTCTTGCATCCCGGCAAGAAGAATCTTGGGGGCGGGGATTTTATCCAGGAAGTTGATGTGATTGCCACGCGTGAAGGGATATAGAAGGTCGAAACTGCAAGCATAGGCATGGGCAAGAGGGAGGAAAGCCAATACTTTGGCACCAACATGGAAGAGGAGGTTTTCCCTTGCTACGATGAGGTTGGCAAGCAGGCTGCGATGGGGCAACATTACGCCTTTACTAAATCCGGTGGTGCCACTGGTGTAGATTATCGCTGCGATATCCTCATTCTCACAGACATCGCTTAGGTTAAACTCAGAGCGTTTCATGGATACGAGATCAGGAGTATCGGCGAAAGAGGGAATAAGCTCTTCTTTGGAGTTCACATTGTTATGAAGTAAAGTGAAGCTTTCCAAAGAGAATATATACTTCACTTTCCGCATCTGTTCGGCGTCAATGGTGTCGTATTTATCTTTGGAAATAAACAACAATTCGGCATCGCTGTGATTAACAATATGTTGGGTATCTTCAGGGGAAAAAGCAGCAAGGATGGGAACAACAGTTGCGCCATATGTGATTGTGGAAAGCCAGACAGTTGCCCAAGCACTGCAGTTCTTACCTGCAATGGCAACCTTGCTTCCCTTCATTATGCCCGATGATTTAAAAAGACGGTGTAGCCAAAGAATGCTTTTGCCAATATCTCCATAACTCAAGGCGGGTCCGGGATAGTCTGTAAAGCCGGGTTTATCCCAATACTCTTTAATTGAATCTGATAAATAAGGAATCAGCTTTTCGTTAATCATAAGAAACTCCTGTTGGTGCGCTGCTCCTAAGTATAGCGAATAAGCATACTTAAGCTTAGGAGCAGGAAATGTTAAATTTACAGGAGTGTCAAGAAGATTCGAAAAATGAAGTATTAGCCTAAGGCTACATCCAGAGTCATCATCAAGGCAAAGCCCAACATCACACCGATGGAGGCAAGATGTCCATGCTTTCCGCTTTGAGTTTCGGGGATTACTTCCTCTACCACAACAAAGATCATAGCTCCGGCAGCGAAGGATAAAGCATAGGGAAGAACAGGTTTGGCAGCCAGGGCCATAAGAGCACCCAAGACTCCGCCAATTGGTTCCACCATGCCGGAAAACTGTCCCCAAAAGAAGCTCTTCGCGCGGGAAAAGCCCTCTCTGCGCAATGGAATTGAAACAGCAGCTCCTTCAGGAAGGTTTTGAATTCCGATACCGATGGCAAGAGCTAAAGCAGAAGCAATGCTTGCATCAGCCAAACCGGAACTCATTGCTCCGAAAGCAACACCAACAGCTAAGCCTTCAGGGAAATTGTGCAGCGTAACAGCAAGAAATAAAAGGGTGGATTTACCCCAAGGGCTTTTAAGTCCTTCGCGCTCCAATTCACCATCCGCAGGATGGACATGCATGTGGGGTAACAGCATATCGATTAGCCGCAGGAAAAAGCCTCCGGCAAGAAAGCCGATGATGGCGGGGATTGGGCTGCCAGAGCTTAGCTCTATTGCTGGGGCGAGTAAACTCCAGAAACTGGCTGCAATCATCACTCCCGCTGCAAAACCAAGCATAGTATCCAGCACAGAACGCTTGATTGATTTGAAGAACAGCACAAAGCTGGAGCCAAGAGCTGTCATAAACCAGGTAAACAGCGTGGCTAGGAAAGCCAACAGAATGGGGTTATTGGGCATAATAGTGATCCAAGGCTTGCAATAGGGTATTTATCACTACATCGGGATCATCAACCATAAGACTGCGTTTGTCTCCATTATCGAAAACTATCACAACGTTTCCCAAGGCTTTAGTTATTTCCCTGATCTTGGGGATAACGATATAGCATTTACCCAAGTGTTCATCATGATACTCATAGATGTGCTTCATCATACCTCCATCAGCATGCTTAATAGCGTTTCAAGGAACAGCTTTGTGAATATCTTTCTCCCGGGCGAAGGTATTCGGCATAATCGAAATCCAACTCAATGAGAGTGTAGTCCGGATCATCGTAGCCGGAGAAGTATTCATCAAAGAAATAGCAACGCTCAGAAGCATCAGCCTTGAGCGTTGCATTATGAACTATGGAAGCGTAACCACTAAGCCGGATATAGCCTGTCTGGCCATCCTCATGCAGGGGAATGCATACTTCCACAAGCTTGTTATTGGATATTTGGGCGACTTTGGAATCCCCACTGAAAGTAGTGATGAAATAACGATCATCATGCAGAAACAGCACTACCGGGCGGACTCTTGCCTGCTTTTTGTCCATGGTTGCCAGATACACATATTGGTTCTGTTTAACACAAGCCATTATCTCTTGTTGCAGAGCGGATTCTGAAGTCCTTGCCATGATGAAGTCCTCTATTTGGGGAATGATATCCCTGTGATAAAGGCTTGAACATCCTGATTGGGGTTGTCTGCCCGGTCACGGGGAAGCTGCTCGATAGTATGCACGATATTCATACCGGCTGTAACCTTGCCAAACACGGTATGTTTGCCATCCAACCACGGGGTGCCATCTTTTTTGGTAACGATGAAGAACTGGCTGCCATTGGTGTTGGGACCTGAATTAGCCATGCAGATGTTCCCATAAAGAACCTTGGCTTTTAGGATTTGAGAGGTAAGGGCACCGGAGAAACCGGTTCTGGTTTTATAATATTCAATCGGGTTTGCCATGATGGGGCTTAGGCTCTTCTGCTTTTGGCATTCTTTAACTATGGCATCAATATCAGCATTTGGGGTCTTGGATTGTTGCATGTGAGGAACAATGATCTTGGTCCAAACCATTTCTGCAGCAGCAATATCCTTAATCTCACCAGTCAGTTCGTGACCGGGTGTGTAGCATTCATCTTCAAAGCTATATCCGGGTCCACCCTGTCCGTCGTTTGAACGGTTATCATCTTTTGTGTTGGGGCAACCGCCTTGGATCATGAAATCCGGGATAACGCGGTGAAAGTAGGTACCATTGTAGAAGTTCTTTGATGCAAGATCAATGAAGTTTTGCACTGTCTTTGGGGCAAGCTCACCCCATAATTCCAGTTCGATATTACCGTAAGTAGTGCTGATAACAGCTTTGGTAGTTGCAGGATTCGTTGTTGGCACAGGTGTCTCCTTTTGTTTTGTATCCGGGGCTGTCCTATTCTGGCTGTATATGGTTGCTATGGTAAGCACCATGATCAGCGGGATCAGGATAAGGACGAGTTTGAGATTCTTGTTTTTCATTCTGTCTCCTATAGTTTACTGTAATTCTATGCTTGTTGGTAGTGCTTCAATTCTACACTACCATCGGTAATCTCAATATAGGTATGGTGTTCCAGCCAGTCACCGCAATTGGCATAACAGCCTTCTGCAATGTGGATTAAATCAGGTTTATGACTATGCCCCATCACCACAATATCTGCTTTCCTGCTTCGGATCAGCTTCTCGGCATATTGATACAATCCACCGGTACGTCTGTTTCTTTCATCCGAAGAGCGGGGTCTTTTTCTGCTAGTACGGGAGAGTAATGTACCCAAGCTGAGGGCAAAATCCGGATGCAGCAGAGAAAAGAGACGTTTCATTCCGCTTAAGCGAATGATTCTTCTGTAGATCTGGTAGCGTAGATCATTAATCGTACGAGTATCCCCATGCTCAAAGCGGATAATCTTACCATCCATTTTCAATGTACAGCCCTCAGGCTGGATTTCGCATCCGATATAGCGGGTGAGAAAATCCCCAAACCAAAAGTCATGGTTCCCGCTGATATAGATAATTCGGCACCCAGCATCATGGATATCTGCCAGCAAGCGCAAGATAGGAAAATACTGCTTAACGATGCTAAACTTCCAGTCGAACCAAAGATCAAAGATATCTCCCCCCAGAACTAACACATCATACTTGCCCACACAACCACTAAGAAAGCTTTGCAATATCTTCGCATTATCAGTATCAGCAGGTTCAGTGCGGTGGTATTTATAATGACAGTCGGAGAGAGCTAGGATGCGCATACAAACCTACTTTTGGGTTATATAGTACAGGATATTCACACCGAATTGTAGAGCTTTATCTCGTACAGCAGGCGGATCTTTATGTGTTGAGGGGTCAGCCCAGCCATCACTGATGTTGCTTTCGTAGGTATAGAGGCATATCAACCTGCCATTATCATCAAATATGCCATACGCTTGCGGGGGCTTTTCGTCATGCATATGTATTTTGGGTAACCCAGAAGCAAAGTCATAAAAGCTGGTAAACAATGGGTAACTGCCATCCAGAGGGCTGAGTTCACGCTCGGGGAATATACGCTTTATCTCTCTTCTAAAAGAGGCATCCATACCATAATCATCATCAGCATACAAGAACCCACCCCGTAGCATCCAAGTCCTCAGGTTTTCCACTTCACGTTCACTGAAGCGGATGTTTCCATGCCCGGTTAGGTAAAGAAAGGGATAATCAAACAGCTTGGGATCAGAAGCCCGTACAACACTTTGGTCTGTGGGAAAGCTGGAGCCCATTACGGAATTGGCATATCGGGCAAGGTTGGGCAATACTTCCGGGTCGTTATACCAATCACCTCCCCCATCATATTGCAAACGGGCAAATCCGGTGCGCATGAGACCCTCAACTGTTCCACTTAAGGATACAGATATCAGTATAAACCCAAGCAATATCCGGAATGTTTTCATCAATTCACTATCTTAAGCTCTATACACAAGATAGCACCATCAACCACGGCATAGAAACAGTTGGCAAAGCTGTCATATGCCGAAAGGGCTTGCAGATCTTGTTTTAAAGTTAGGCTGCTGAGGGTTTCTCCACTGGCGGGGTCAAGAACACTTACACCACGCTGTGAAGGTATTACTATAATACTTCTATCCAGACGAGGATCATCACTATTGCGAATCTCACTCGGGACGAACCTATCGGCGACAATATTTTGAGTAGGTAGGCTTTGTTGCCAAGCAACGGTGCCATCTTCTTTAACACCATACACCTGCTGATTCTCCAAACTCACCAGTAGCATGTTCTCTCCCTGTTGTAAAAAACGCAAGGGACTATCGAAGTTTTTGCTCCAAAGCAGTTGACGGTTCTTTTTGTCAAAAGCGATAAGCCTAGAGTCAGCCACAAGATAAATGTTATCCAGGTTGAATGCTGGAGATAGCTTAATAGTGTATGGCAATTCTGTGCTCCATGCCACTTCAAGGCTTATGTTTCGTGCAGGCAAACTCACAATTCTGTCCATATACTTTCGGATATCCTCGGTGTTTATCTTCAATGAGGTGGGTATCTGCTCCAAACGCAAGGATTTCTCTTTCTGCACGCTAAGCTTGGTTTTATGCACCATCTGATCTATCATGCGGTTCCCAAAAGCCATGTATACAGCTGTGAGCACGGTTAATGTAATCAACGCAATGCTGGATATTTGCAATCTGCTAAGTTGTTTTCGCTTCGGTTTTATCAAACGTTCACGTCCCTCCAGCACCAGCCATAGGGGATTGTCTTCACCTGCATATGTCTCTATCAAAGTATCAATTGTACCTGGATCATGCACCTTGGGAAGTATCTTGCGAGCAAGCTCACCGGAAAGAACGATAAGCCTTTGTTTTTCAGCAATATAAATTCTTGATGGCTTAAGTGACATATCTTCATCTGCATAACCCATAAGCTGAAGGCCATGTTGACTTTGCACCTGCGAATTCTGCCAATCTCTGCCGATACTACGCATTCTTTTATCATCAGCTATGATAGCAAATACCCTTCCGGCTTGCACGAAGTATAGCTCGTGATCATACAGCACCCCAAAGAATAGAGAAATCCCCTTTTCCACAAGATTACTCTTCCGAAATCTTGCATGCAGCTTCCAGTGTAGGTCAGCAAAGAAGCTCTTTAACCACTTCTCCACCTCGATGCGAGAAAGATTGTTTACCTGTGAGTTAATTATCTCCAGTTTAATTTCGGCGATAATCTCCTCCAACACCAGCTCTTTCTCCGGATGCCAGGTAAGCAGAAACCATGCAAATCTACCGTCTTTGGAGGCATTGTATTCGCATATACTGCGTGGAGGGCAAGCTTCTTTACTGATAAGAGATATCATATCTTAACTCCACCAACGGAAGAAGCTACGCCAGGTCACGCGCAGTAAAGTAGGTACATCCATCAGCATATTGGTGTACGATGCATTTGCCAATGGACACCAGCATTCTTTTTTGTGAATCGATAACCGCTCCAGGTCTCCGGCGGGAGAAAACCAAATCTTGCGGAAGTTATACTTGTTGTGCCGCAGGTTTCCCAGTGGCTTTGCCTTGATACAGCAACTCCAGATGTCCCCATCCGGAGATATCTGGCATGAAGCCACCCCGGAGTAGCAGGGAATCACTTGCACTTTATCACGCATTATCCGCTTAACAAGATTGTAATACTCAATCCTAAAAGCTTGGGTTATCTTGTTCATCCCCTTATATTGCCCATTCTTGATGCGGTGAATTAAATAATCAACTGCACTCTTATACGCCACCAAGGAGGGGGTTATATCTGCTCCGATGGTGTCCAGTTCCACTCTCTCTTCGGCAATCTCGGTGATATAGCTATCCGGCTTCAAGCGCATCAACTCATTCGCCACAGAGGAGAAGCTCTCAACATTAAAGCGAGAGATAACAGTGTGGATTCCCACGCTTAGGTTGGGCAGCTTCAAGGCTTTCAAACCACTAAAAGTTGCCAATGCTTTCTTATAATTCCCAGGAACATTACGGATTTCATCGTGCTGTCCCTCAATACCATCAATGGAAACATTGATTATCACCTGAGCACCGGAGCAAGCTTTGGCGATTGCCTCTGCTTTATCTATTATTGTTTTTACTAACAATCCATTGGTGGGGATGTTGATTATCTTGGGACGGGATATCTTGTAGATTTCGCTCACGATTTCTACTATATCATTACGCAGGAACGGCTCTCCTCCGCTGAAAGTTATCCAATATGGTGCTCTACCTATATTGCGAAAGATGCTCTTGTATTCATCCACACTGAGATTTTTTGCCTGTTTCTTCCATATCTTACAGGTGGAGCATCGAGAGTTGCAGGTATATAGCAAGCTTACGGTATAGTTCATGGGCATCAATCGTGGTGCCCCAATCTTTTTCATTAGCCAATATCCGGCTATACGAGGTAGTAAACTAATCATTTATCCATCTTTATATCTTTGGTGCTGCGGGCGATTTCCCAAGCAAAGGGATTCTTCTTCTTCACATGGTAGTCCCAGCTTCCGAGCATACGACAATACAGTTCCAGTAGCATCACCAAGCCCAGCTTTATAACGTCACTCGGTGCTTCGGCAAGCTCTGCCCTAACTATCTTCATCAACACACTCTTATCCTGAGATACCACTGTGTAATCCTGATTCTTCTGCAGCCAGAGATGCCCATTCTGGATGCGCTTTCGCTGCTTGATAAAGTCCTTCAGGTTTTCTGGACCCTTGTTATGGATTATCGCTTCGGGGATATAGCGTAACTTCAAGCCTTTGTTGCGCACGATTGCTTCAATACTTGCCTCATCCACGGCAGAATCCCGCGGGATGCTGTCCATCACTTTACGAAAGGCAATCATCTCGCCCAATTTGGGAGATAGCATTGCCATGCGATGGTGCAATCTCCACAATAAATGCACCGCATAACCCATGAATGTATCATGGGGATTTACGGGAACGGGTCTGCCTCCGCATGCACCAACTTCAGGGTCTTGGAAGGAAGCAATCAGCTTTTCAATGGTGAATTCTGCCGGAATAACATCCCCACTGATAACGATGAGGATGTTTTGCTGTGCCTCTGCCAAAAAGAGGTTTATTGCTGCAGATTTCCCTTCCCGCTTTTCTTGGGTTATGAGGCGAACCATGGGGTGCTCGGTAATGAAACTGCCAACTATCTCATCGGTGCCGTCTGTGCTAGCGCTGGACACCACTATAATCTCTCTGATGTCTGCCACTGCGGTCTTTTGGTTTACCAGTGAGTTCAACAACGCCTTTATATTGGCTGCCTCATTATGGGCAAAGATACCAATCGAGCAAGCAAGTTTTTCCATTGTCGTTACACCATTCGGTTTTTCTGGCTAAGTTCCTTGTTTATGGCATCCAATATCCCATTGATAAACTTACCCGATGGTTCACTGCAAAACCTTTTGGATATCTCGATAGCTTCGTTTATCACCACTGCCGGAGGGGTGTCCGTAAACAATAGCTCATAAACGGCTATGCTCAGAATGCTCCTATCCAGGCGGGCTATACTATCCAAGCTCCAGTTATCGGTGTGCTTTTCTATCTCAGCTTCCACGTCGCCAATGTTTATTATACAATTCTTAACTAACTCGTCGGCAAAGGCATATACTGAACTATCGGTATGTATGTTTTCAGATGCCCCAAGGTTACCCAGTATCTCCGGATATTCATTCAGCAATCCATATTCTCTAAATTCGCCTTCAACTTCTGTGAACTCCAGCGAATAGAGGCATTGAACCGCCATCTCTCTGGCTTTACGCCTTTGACCCATTACGTATCTCCCCAATAAGGTTCAGCATCTCCAAAGCAGCGCTTGCGGCACTGAAACCCTTGTTCCCGGCTTTTGTTCCGGCACGCTCAATCGCCTGCTCCACACTGTCTGTGGTTAACACACCATAGATAACCGGTTTGCGGGTGCCGAGGCTAACCTGGGCGATACCCTTGGTAACTTCTGCGCTCACATATTCAAAATGTGGTGTTGCCCCACGGATAACAGCACCCAGGCAGATTACCGCATCAATGTCTTTATCCATGGCAGCTTCCTGAGCTATCATTGGGATCTCGAAAGCTCCGGGAACCCAGATAACTTTAATGTCTTCGTCCTTCACTTCGTGACGCAACAAACAATCCAAAGCACCATCCAGCAACTTATGACCGATGAACTCGTTGAACCTGCTTACTACCAAAGCGATGCGATACCCTTTGGATACCAGTTTCCCTTCTATAACTTTCATTTTTTGCTCCTTGAGCATAGTATTTTTCCAGAAATGCCAAGATATCTACTTGGGGATTTAGTTCAAGTAAAATCTTGCTACAAGGTATGCAAGTCTTTTCATCTTAAGATTGCTTCCTATATTAATGTGGGTGACAGATTGTGAGTTTGGTGACAGATTTGAGGAAAAAGTTAGGGTTCTTTAGGTTAATGGTTAGCAGGTTAACAGGTTAATAATGCCCCACAGTGGCATAGCATCTCTCTCTGCTTTTCTCTGCTTTCCCTGTGTGTTTGATATAGACTATATCCCTATCTTGGTTTTCCATGAAACTCACCCGTAACATCATAAGCAGAATATGCGAAATAAAGACATAACACTTTGCTTGACATATTATTCCCATTGTATGACTCTGCACCCGAGGGCTAAGAGACAAAGCTAATACTCTTTCACCCCTCACATGGGAG
Source organism: uncultured Candidatus Cloacimonas sp. (assembly GCA_964588075.1). Taxonomy (GTDB): domain Bacteria; phylum Cloacimonadota; class Cloacimonadia; order Cloacimonadales; family Cloacimonadaceae; genus Cloacimonas. The sequence continues at coordinate 1,837 of CAZPNU010000004.1, read as the reverse complement.
GAACCATGAATAGGTTGTTATTGCTTGCATGTTGCTTTTATGTATTGATAAGCATCAATCTGCTTGCTACCAATCACATGGACTTGATGTTATCCATCCGGGGAGCCCACGAAAACAGCATGTTGTTTTCAAAAATGGCGGCCATAGATTACAATGGGGATGGCTATGATGATTTGGTTATGCCACAGAACAGGAATACAGCCACAAATGAACCTGGAAAGATATATTGCTACTTTGGAGGCCCCGGTTTTGATGATATTCCCGACCTTGAATATCAAGGTGAGATATGGAGTCCTGATCCCGGAGCACGGCTGATGTCGGGTGATTTTAACGGAGACGGATACAGTGACCTGCTTGATTCAGTAGTGATTAGCGAACAAACACACCAAATGGGTCTCAGGTTCTATTATGGTGGTCCCGGTGCAGATTTAGTGCCGGATCACATTATCCCCATGGCATCCCTGGGAACCCAATTCTCGTCCGAGTTTATCATCAAAGAGAACATCGGAGACATCAATAATGATGGTTGTGATGATATTGGAGCTTATCATATAACTCCTGATTCATTGCAAACATTTGGTATTGCAGTTATCTTTGGCGGGAGCTACCAAAGTGCGATTGTGGTTGACGACATCTATGGAGGAGGCACTACCTATGTATCTCATATTGGGGATGTTAACGGTGATGGAGTGGACGATTTTTCTGTTGGATTTGATTTGTACCCAAATCCCCAGTATCTTAGGTTTTTGTACATATATTTTGGCAACGATGGATTCTGGGATCCCCTAGATAGAATTCAAGTATTCGAAGATAGCACGTACCCATACATATATCCCTTTGCCTTTGGTATAGGGGATTTCAACTACGATGGCTTCGAGGATATGCTGATGAATTGGGTAGTGGACACAAATAACACTGGGGATAAGATAGTATGCGGTTCAGATAACATACTTCAGTCACCGGAGTATCTGGTGGATACTTCACCTTGGACAAACCTAATCAATGTTTACGAGAGAGAGGTAAACTTTGGAGATTTCAATGGTGATGGATATAGTGACATGGTGTGTTCTGACCACAGGTCAGGTTATTGGAACGGAGCAGCAGGCATTTGGTTGGGGGGAGCAAATCCCAATGCACGTTATGACTTACGGATAACCCCTCCCCCCACGACCCAGATGTACCAGTTTGGTTGGGGAACACCGGCAGTGGGAGATTTCAATGCAGATGGTTATGATGATGTAGCCTTCTGTGCACCACAGAGCCAGCATGGAACCACTAATTACAGGGGTTGGGTACACATCTACGCAGGGAATGCCCAGCTTGCCGATACCACTGTGGCAAACGAAGATGAGCTTGCCCCGCAGTTACAAGACCAATGGCAGTTCACAAGCTACCCCAATCCATTGCCTGCGGGTAAAAGCCTCTTCCTTCGCTATCTGGGTAAGGGTTATGCCAAGCCCATGACCAAGAATATCACGCTGTATAACCTGAAGGGACAGCGGGTATTCCAAACGCAGGACAGCAGTCGTGGGGAAACAAGCAGCATCAGCCTTCCCGAACTCCCAAGCGGAGTGTATATCCTCAGCATCTCCGAGGGCATCACGCGGCTATCCAGCAAGCGGATATTGGTGTATTGAGTCAGGTGAACAGCCATAAAACGGCTATTTGATTATGTCCATTATCGTATGCCTTTAGATGGATGTTTGTTTAGCCCATTAGTATAATCAGTATTATGCAAGCCGAGCACCTGCTATTCATAAACCCATCACCACTCAGCTAAAAACTTCCGTCATTCCAGCGTCCGGGGTCCCCGACAGACAAGTCCTTGGCTGTTGGG
>CAZPNU010000003.1:0-152022 GCA_964588075.1 uncultured Candidatus Cloacimonas sp. | reverse complement strand
GGGCGTTCAACACATCACAGTATTGACCAAGGTTGGATTGTTCAATGGTCTTAGAGATGTGTTAAGTGGCACAGAGTTGTGTTCACGGGAACGCTTTTATTCCAATCCGGTGTACAAAACGTCAGAGAGGAAAGTGAACAAGCGATATGCAAGGTCTATTTGTGTGGAGGAATAGGACAATGAGCGGGAAATTGGTTGACCAAATATGCAAGGCATCCTATAAGGGCTAAGAATTTCATACAGACGCTGTAAGGCGTTGCACGGCAAATCAATCCGCACCTGATAATGTTGGATTGCTTGCTATTATAGTTCATTTTAGTTAGAGGTGATAGATGATACCGATGGTGATAGCATTAGCTATATTCTTCGTCACATATGTGATGATCATGACAGAGTATATTAACAAGATGACCGCAGCCTTGCTTGGCGGATTTCTGGTGGTGGTAACCGGAATCGTGGAGCAGAATAAGGCTTTTGCGGCAGTGGATTGGAATGTGATCTTCATGCTGATTGGCATGATGCTGGTGATGGGCGTGATGAAGCAAACGGGGATATTCCAATATATTGCCATAAAAACAGCCAAGCTTGCCAATGCCAAACCCTTGAACATCATGTTGATGATGTTTGTGGTAACGGCTTTCGTTTCGGCGTTTTTGGATAACGTAACCACAGTTATGATCCTGGTGCCCATAGCCATGTTGATAGCCAACGAGCTAAAGATTAGCCCTGTGCCTTTTATTATCACGATGGCGATTGCATCCAACATAGGCGGTACTGCTACGATGATAGGTGATCCGCCTAATATCCTTATCGGGAGCGCCACAGATTATAACTTCATGGACTTTATGATTAGCCTGACCCCTGTAATTATCATTATAACGATTAGCAGCTTGGGAATAACCTATCTGCTATATCGCAATGGGATGAAGGTGAGCAACGAGAACCGTGCCCGCTTGATGGATTTCAGAGAAGATAACCTGATCTCCAACCGCAAGCTGATGCACCGGTCTTTGATTGTTGTAGGCTTGATGCTTACCGCCTTTGTGTTACAGGGACAGCTACACTTGGAAGCATCCACAATTGCTATGATTGCCGGCTTGACACTGCTGATATTCAACAACCGCAAGAAAGTGGAAGACGTGCTTGCTCATGATATCGATTGGGCAACTATCTTTTTCTTCACCGGTTTGTTTATGATTGTGGAGAGCCTTATTGAAACAGGATTTATCGACATGGTGTCACGGCAGATTCTTAGCTTTTCGGGCAATGACCTGAAGCTGACATCCGTGGTGATATTGTGGTTTTCCGGTATCTTCTCCGCGGTTGTGGATAACGTCCCCTTTGTTACCACTATGATTCCGCTGATTAAGAATATCGGTACACACTACAGTGCCGAGGCGATGCATCCCGTATGGTGGTCATTATCACTTGGGGCATGTTTGGGTGGTAACGGAACACTGATTGGTGCCTCGGCGAACATTGTGTCGGTGGGGATAGCACATAAGAACGGAGTTGCGATAAACTTCAAGGACTTCACTAAAATAGGCGCAATCTATACGCTGAACTCCCTTGTGATATCCACGGTGTATATCGTGCTGCGGTATTTTTAGGCACTGAGTTATAAAAAAGGTTGACCGAATGAGAACGAAAACTATTTTGACCAAGAAGCTTATTAGAGGTGAGAGATGCAATTAGCAAGTTTTCTCAATGCTCAGGATATATGTGTTGAACAGCGTATTTTAACCAAGATGCAGGTGTATGAAAGCCTGGTGGAACGAATCTGTCATCACCATAAACTGCCTATTTGCGGCAAGAAACTTCTGGACATGGTGATAAAAAGAGATGAGGAAGCTTCCACAGCCTATAATACGGGGATTTGCATTCCGCATATCAGGATGGAAGGGTTTCAGGATACTGTTGTAGCCATGGCTTTCTTGCAGAACCCCATAGATATGGACGGCATCAAAGTGTCTTGGGTGGTGCTTATTATAACAGACATTAGCAGTTCCAAGCTGTACTTGAATATGGTAGCTGCCCTGCTTCGCATCTCCAAGGATGAAAGCATCATGCGTTTGTTAGCCTCTGCTCATGACGGACATGGGGTATTACACCATTTAAGGACAATGGCTGTTGATATCAAGAAAGACCTTACCATTGAAGACATCATGATTCTCAATCCTATTGCCGTAAAACCTCAACAGACCCTGAAAGAGCTAGGTATGATTATGCATGATAATGGCTTTTCAGTGATTCCTGTGGTTGATGATAACAACAAATTCCTAGGTGAAGTGAGCCTGCTGAACTTCCTGAAAGTTGGTGTGCCGGATTATCTGATGATGCTGGACAATTTGAACTTCCTGCAATCCTTCGAACCGTTGGAAAACCTGTTTGAGAAGCAGGATACGGTTAAGGTGCAGGATATCATGCGGGACGATGAGGTGTATCTTGCTCCGTCTGCCTCTATTGTTGAAGCGGTGTTTGTGATGATTTCGCACAATAAACGGCAGTTGCCCATCGTGCAGGATTCAAAACTGGTTGGCGTTGTTACTGCCATGGATATATTCAGGAAGGTAATCCAAGCCTAATGCACCTGATGCTTCTTGCACTGGTTGTGTTTATCGCAACCTATGTCTTGATCATTACAGAGTGGATAAACAAGATGCTTGCCGCCATGATTGGCGGGTTCATTATCATATTGTTGGGTATTGTTAACCAACATACTGCTTTTGCCGCAATTGACTGGAATGTAATCTTCTTCCTGATTGGGATGATGTTGGTTATATCTGTGCTGCGGGAAACAGGGCTGTTTATGTTCATCGCCATTAAAACCGCCAAGCTTGCGCAAGGTAAGCCAATGCGGATTATGGTGTTTATGTTTCTTGCCACGGCTTTTGTGTCTGCTTTTCTGGGCAGCGTGACCACCATCATGATTCTGGTACCCATTGTATTGCTGATAACCACGGAGCTGAAGATAAGCCCCAGTCCCTTTATTATCACCATGGTGCTGGCATCCAATATGGGTGGAGCTGCAACCATGATTGGTGACCCACCGAATATACTAATCGGAAGCGCAACAGATTATACATTTCTGGAGTTCATCAATAACCTTACCCCACCTGTGCTGCTGATAATTGGCACAAGTATCCCCTTGATGTATCTGCTTTACCGCAAGGATATGGTGGTTAGTAACGAAAACCGTGCCCGGTTGATGGACTATAATGACGACAACCTGATAAAAAGCAAGAAATTGCTATATTTCTCACTCTTCATAGTAGTAGCAATGTTGGTGGCATTCAGTCTGCAAACCAGACTGGGGCTGGAAACGGCAACTATCTCAATGGCAGCGGGGCTTAGCCTTGTGGTGGTGGGAAGCCGAAAGAAGGTGGAAAAAATCCTTACTCATGATGTGGACTGGATAACCATCTTCTTTTTCATTGGGCTGTTCATGATTGTGGAAGCATTGGTGGTGACAGGTTTTATCGATAGCATCGCCAATAGCGTGGTGAGGATAACCAAGGGAGAGCCAAAGGCGACCTCGATGGTTATTTTGTGGGTGTCGGGAGTGTTCTCTGCGATAATAGACAACGTGCCTTTCGTGGCTGCTATGATCCCCATGATAGAGAAGCTTGCGGTATATATCGGCAATCCTGCGGAAGTTAACCCGTTATGGTGGTCTTTATCGTTGGGTACCTGTCTGGGGGGTAACGGAACCTTGATTGGTGCCTCAGCGAATATTGTGGCAGTAGGGATAGCCAACCGCAACGGTTATAAGATTAGCTTCAAGGATTTCAGTAAGATAGGAGCTATCTTCACTCTAAATTCCATGCTCCTATCCACTCTCTATATCTGGTATAGATATTATTAGAGCTTAATGTTGGTGTTTACTGGCTAAGAATTAGCATATTATCCACTATCTTAGGCTCTTTATCCCAGAAATGAAAGCCTATCGCTCCCAATCTTGGGATGTGCTTTTTATAGCTTCTGGGGATGATGATGCCATACTTCTTTCGGGGGCTGAAGAAGTGCTGGAAATACGGCAGTTCTGCCTTGATATCCTTCACCGGAGGAGAGAGAAATACCACATTCTTCTCGTTCAAGCCGGCAAGCATATAGGTGGATTGTGGGGTACGGAATACAACAGCTTTCTGTTGAATAAACGTGAGGCTTTCCTCACAGTTGTGCACTGCCTGCCATCCCAGAGGGATATAATTTGGATAGGCTGAAAATAAGCTCATGTTATAGTTTTGAACAATCTCCGGCGCAAGCTGTGCCTTAACCCCATATTTATCCAGAGTATAGAATGATTCAACTCGCTTAAACCCAACTTTAGCAGTTAAATGCAGACTCTCAACATTTTTATAATAGGTGCAGAACTCAAACTTTAGGAGTGGATCTTTTGCCTTGAGGGTTGCGGCAAACTTGAACATTTCGCGGTTCATGAAACCACCTATACCATTGCCTTGGAAGTTTGCTTTCACGCGTAAGCCTTCAAACCAAAGCACATGATCCGGAAAAAGGCTTAGCTTTATACAGGCAATCACCTTGCCCTGATACTCACAAACAAAGAAATATGGCTCAATCAGCCATTTATCCAATACCTTGGGTAGATAGTCGTGTCCATCCCAGATGCTCTTGGCAATATCCTGCAGGTCGTTTCGGTCAAATTCTTCAGCCAGGCGCACATGGCAATCTTCCAATTTGAAATGCTTATTCATTATGTAGCTAATCTCCAAGTTCAGTATATGTTTATGCAACGCTCTTTACATTGCTATGAAGGTCAAGCAATTTTTACCCACATATAAAAAGACCCGGTTTGAACCGGGTCTTTATACATAGGATAGACTTATTTACTTCATAATTACGGCACGGCGGATAAAGCTATCGTTGCCGGCAAACATCTTGATGAAATAGATGCCTGAGGGGCAAGCAACGCCATTGTAATCTTTGCCATTCCAGAAGGCCTTCCAAGATCCATCGGGTTTGAAGCCTTCATTGAAGCTGTTCACCATTTGTCCACGAGCATTGAACACCTGGAACTTCACATCGGCACCCTTAACTACTTGATAACTGATTGCAGAATAAGGAGTGATGGGATTAGGATAGATTGATCTGATACCGGTTGTGGGCACAAGAACCGGCACTTCGGGTTGATCCACTTGCTGAGTGTAGTTTACAGATGTTGGACCATGGAACACAAAGGAACCATCCATCTCTGCAACCTGTAACCAGTAGTAGTAAACACCTTCTTCTTCCAAAGTATTATCAACATGATTATATTGATGTTGTTCAGAGGAGTTGGTGGGGTCGATCAATGCGGTAATCTGCATTGCTTGGGAGACATCATCAGATGTTCCGCGGAATACATAGAATCCGCTAAGGTTGGTCTCGGTTTGAGTTGTCCATTGGATGTTCACATAGTTTTCTGCGTTCATCACGGCTGTGAAGGCAGACAGTTGCAAAGGCAATACCACTTCGCTTTGGCCATCAACTACTATCGGATGATCTTCCTTGCCACCTGTGAAGGGGACATCTGAGAACACAATTGTTCCGGGTCCAACAACAGGGAACACATCTGCTTGATGCCAAACACCACCGTAGAATATCCATCCCCACCATGTTCCGGCACCAACAGGGAGATATACATCCTGGGTTCCGGGAAGAGGATAGGTGGCATAATAGGTGCTGAGGTCTTCATCGTTATATGTGGTTCCTTCGGGTAAACCGGGACCATAATACACATTGATTGGTGCTTGAGGAGTAATGGTAAGAGTAGCTTCAGCATCTGATGTGTCGTAATAGAAAATCACCCAGTCCAGCCAATCGATGCCGTCGTTGTTACCATAAGCTCCGTCATAATCATAACCTTCATGGTCGAATCTTCCGGTTTGTGCATACAATATACCATCACCGGCGTTTACACCAACAGTAGCAGGTGTTCCACCCAAGCCGCCGGTTCCGCCGGAAGCTGTGCCGGTTGTCCAAGCAAGATCACCATAGCTGAAAGCCACGTTGTTGCCGAGACCGATACTTGCATCAGTTCCATCGGTAAAGATAACTTGGAAGGTATTAAGACGATCAACACCATAGCCATAATATCCAACATGATCCCATGTTACGATAACACGGTGATCTTCCATTTTGTACCACACGCTACCGGTACCACGAGTATCCACGTCTGCGAAGAAGGGGGCAAGCATGGGTGCACCATTGATTGGGAATCCCCAAGGGGTATAGGAGGAGTAACCCATATCAAAGGTGATGTTGCCATTGTTGTTAATCCAGCATGAATTATACTGGACACCATATAAATTAAAAGTGAAGGGAAGGGCCAGTTGATCAGTGTAACCATCATCATTGGGACCCATAGCAAGAGTATAGGTGCCATCAAGAGGGAATAACAGAGATCCATCTTTTGCTTCACTACGCACGGTGTCGAAGCTGGATGAGGGATGAACTACTGGTGCCACTGTTTCAGGGCTGTACACTTGACTCATTTTCCATGCATCATAATCGGGAGAGTCTGGTGATACTGCCTGAATGTTTGCAAAAACTCCAAGAACTGCAAGACTAAGCATTGCAATAAGAAATAGGGTTTTCTTCATGTTCGCTCCTTGTTAGGATAACTAAATTTGTTTAATACCTATTAGACGGCAGGGGCGAATAAGCCCATTGAACTTAGTTACCTCAACCACCGCTGTTCCACGTGCTGACGTTAAGTATCCCAATTACACACACTTATCGTGCGAGTAGTGCCAAACACACACAGTTCGAATCTAGCACATCCGAACATACACTCAAAAGCAATATAAACATAAGTCAAGTGCTTGTCAAGAGGCACCTGCAATTATTCTGCTTTTCGGGCAACTTTTTTTCATTCCAAACCACAACTCACGAAATGTAAGGTCAGAATCAGATATAGAACAAACACCATTTAACCCAGTTCAATGCTTGGTAAGAAAAAATGGGATTGACAGGAATTATAAAGTCTGTGATTTTAGCACACCGAGGATGAGGGAGTTATTTCTCATCATGGGAGGATGATTGAAAGTGCCTAAATGTCTTATAGCGTTGATATTAATGATTGTTTGCTGGCAGCTGGCATATACAGTTAATGTGGATGATTTCAAGCAGAAGTTATCCAAGGCAGAAAGCAATGATGCCAAATCCAAGATTATCTTAGAATACATTCCGCAAATGACCAGTGTGGATGAATGGAGAGAACTGCAGAACCTCTGGCTTAGTTTTGATCCTAATGCCTGTAACGATTACTTCCTAAAGGCAGCAGAGCGCGATCCAGCTTCCCCCATCTTTGCCTATCTTCGTCTGCGTACAGAGAAGGATAAAGCAGCACAGTATAACGGAGCTCTAAAAATCAGTAAACAATCACCGGATTTCTATTGGGCATACCGTCTTTTAACAGTGAATGTTTCCGAACAGATGCTAGAGGCAGAAAAGCAAGGGCAAGATGCCAAGATTAACGATGAGGCGATAAATGCTCTCAACCAGGGATTGAAGAAGTTCCCAAGCGATCCTTACCTGAATATGACCATGTTTCATTATAACCGCTTGAATAATCGGGAGAAGCAAGCTGAAGCTTGCTTACAAAGTGTTACTGACCTCAATACCATCTATTCCAATTGGGATACGATCAAAGCCTATGTTATAAAAACCGGAAACATCGATTTACTGAATACTATGTCCGGCATTCTGTTGCGAGATGCAGTTGCTTCAGGGCAATACAGCGAGGCGGAGAGCCAGTCACTTGCCATGGCACAGAGGCTTGAAGTTTACGAAGCAAGGGGAGATTGGGCTACCATAATGGCTGTATTTGAAGCAGATACCGCCTTGAAGTATGACGATAATTGTTCTTCTTACTACGAAAAGTTATTGCTGCATGGAAAGGACTATTCCACGCTTGTATCATACCTACATACTAAACTGGATAGGGGATACATTAAATATCCCGATATTGATGACGAACCCAGATACCAAGACCTCGTTAACCTCAAGATATGGAAGGCTTTGCTGGATAAGGCTAAAGAGCAATGGGATGCTGGTGATGCCCAACGCCGAGAGCAAGCCCTGCTGAACAGGCTGAATAAACCTGCTCCACTTTGGGAACTAACCGGGTTAAACAACGAAACCGTGAAGTTGGCAGATCTCAAAGGGCAGGTTGTGGTGCTGGATTTCTGGGCAACTTGGTGTGGTCCTTGCCGGGCAGCTATGCCCGCTTTGGATAAATGGATGAAGTCCAAGATGCCTTCCGGAGTAAAGGTGTTCTCGATCAATGTTTGGGAAAGCTCCCCGGAGAAAGCCAAGAAGTACTTCAGCGACAACAGCTTTGCCATGACCTTGCTTTTTGGCAAGGATAGCATGGCAAAAGAATACGGTTTCGATGGCATACCCTATATCTGCATAATTGATAAGAATGGTAGGGTTGCCTATGACCAATCCGGCTACAGTGATACACTGGAAGACAATCTTAGTTATTGGGCAGAAGCCCTTGGCAAAGAATAGCACCGGCGTTATCATGAAATGAGAGGATAATGAAGCTAAAGAACCCATTGCGTAACTATCTCACTCCTAACGAACAGCGAATTATAATTTATTTCCTCGGCTTCATGTTGCTGGGGACGGTTTTGGATTTCGCCGGATGGGCTCCCCTGCAGGCTAGCAAAACCAGTGCGGATAGCCTGAAGCAAGTGCTGGCGATGGATGTTCCCCTCAGAGTGGATATCCGCAAGGCGAGTATGGAAGAATTGATGACTCTTACCGGAATAGGGGAAAAACGAGCAAAGGATATCATCAGCTACCGCGAAAAGCAGCAGTTCGGTTCTGTGAATCAACTATTAGAGATTAAAGGCATTGGGACAAAAACCTACGCCAAGTTGCTGCCTGACCTATTGGTGTTTGGAGATAGTTCCAACACCGAAGTGAAGGATAAGCCAAGCTCAAAAAACAAAAGTAAAGAAAAATCCAGCAAGGTTAAGGTAAGCAATGCAGAACTTACAAATATGGTTAACCTCAACACTGCAACCATGGAAGAACTTTGCACCCTTCAGGGTATTGGAGAGGCGAAAGCCAAGGCAATCATCTTGTGGAGGGAGGAAAACGGTGAGTTTGGCAGCGTGGAAGACTTCATGAAAGTTAAAGGTATCGGACAGAAGACCTTGGAGAAAAACCTCGACAGACTGACGGTGAAGGATTAGATTCATCGCTTGGGATCATTACAAGATCATTGCATGTTTATTACGGATGAAACATGCAATGATCATGCAATGATCATGTGATGATACCAAGGATAAAGAGGGACATAACAAAGTGATTGACATAATCCAAGCACGAATTAAAATGTCTTTTTTCAAGATAGATTTTCGGGAGAAGCAATGAAAACCAATGAACGTAGTTGGCAACCTACTTTAACCTTAGCAAAGCTCTTTGAAGAGCAAAACCAATTCTACGACGCTTTGGCTGCATACGAACTGATCAGCCAGAATGACGCCTCACCGGCAGTGCGTGAAAGAATTGAAGCGCTGCATCTGCGTATCTTGAACGACCCTAACAATCGTTATGACGCCCGCATCGAAAAGCTATTCTCTCCCGAAGAACTCGCTTATCTGAAGATATTGCACCATCAAGGCTTCGACAACATGGCAAAGACCATTGAGAAGATGAATGAAGGCATCCAAGGCTCGGAAATAATCTTTGACGCAACTCCCGAGGATGTGCTAGCTGATGAATCTGAAATGGATACACTGGCAGAAATGCTGAAAGAGATTGAACAACAAGCGCAGCTGAATATCGTTAGTGATAAGGGTGATTTTACGGATTACCGAATTCAGGACTTGATGATAGCCATCTTAGCCCGCTTCGACAAATCTCAGAAGCTTAGTGAGGTTAAACTTAGTGACCTGGTGTCCCTCTTCCTCGAGATGCAGAATATGAGAAACGCAGGTTCATGAAGATAAAACAACCCGCTAATCCCAATTCTATATGCAGACGCTGTACCCGTAAATGTAAACAGCCGGATAGCGTCAGCTTGCTTGCCTGCCCGAAGTTCGATGCCATGCCGGTGCAGATGGAAATCAAGTTTACCGGCATCCGTAAACCACGCAAGAAACCGCTTTCCCTCTGATGCGTATCATCACCGGCAAATATAAAGGCAGGAACCTTGCCTTGGTTCCGGGAAGAAGCACACGACCTACCACTGCTTTCAACCGGGAAGTTATCTTCAGCGTACATCAGGATTATGAAGCCAAACGCGTGCTTGACCTTTTTGCAGGAACGGGTTCTTTGGGACTGGAAGCTCTGTCACGTGGTGCAGCCTGGGTGGATTTTGTAGAGTTTGCACCGGCAGCTTTAGCCACTATTCTTGCTAATATAACCTTGCTTGGTTGCGGAGAAAGTTGTCATCTGTGGCGAAAGCGCGTGGATGCTTACCTAAAAACCTGCACTGATACATACGATATCATCTTTCTCGACCCACCCTATCTGAAGAATCTGGTGAATCCCACAATAACTGCTATACTCGAACGGAAGCTGCTAAATAGTGGAGGTTTGATTGTGGTAGAACACTCTCCTAAAGAAGCGTTGGACGAATCGCTAAGCCAATTGGTTGTTAAGCAAAAGGGCAGTAAAAGCTCATCTTTCTCTTGGCTAAGCCAAAGCTGATAGATACTGATTTGTAAAGTAAAAGGCACCCCGAAATGGGATGCCTTTTTTTTGTATGCTTTTCTTGAGGATTAGTAGTTGTAATTAACCGAAACCATGCTGGCAAAACCGGGAGCTCCGCCACCGATGAAATCGGGGCCTTGGTGCAACAAGGATTTGCTAAGCACTGTGTCGATAGTGAAGTTACCGAATTCCATGGCTAAGCCAAGGTCGGCATTGAAGGAAGAACGGTAATCTGCATCTTCGTCAATGTTCACGCCATCGGGATCAGATACATCAGCGTAGAAGGTGTAGCTCTGTGAGCCACCGACTCTGCCGGTGAGCCAAGGTTTGATTTGGGATTCCAGACCTATGGTGTAATTGGGAACCACTAACCAAGCTTCGCCTTCCTTATATTCTCCGGTGACACCGGTGGTCTTGCTGGTGTAGCTCTCGGACATAATGGTAAGGGGTTTGAAGGTGAAGATAAGCTTGTTGTTCTCGTCGAACTTGTAGTTCATACCGGCACCGAGGTCAAAGTACATCATGCCATCATCTTGGGTGGTGGTGGCAACGGCTTTGTCTTCCAGTGAGTTGCCGGCAAAGGAGAAATTGGCTGCAGCAACGAGATCAAAGTTGTCATTCTCCATTACAAAATAGCGACCATTGGCAGAGAAGCCAAAGCCACCCAGGGAGTTCTCATTGGAGTCAAATTCGTTGGTGTTGCTGGCTCCCCAGAATCCTAAACCAAGACCAATATCCATCTTGTCATCGCTCATACCACCGGTAACTTCAAAGTAACTGGCTCCCATTTCGGCAAGCTTATCGGGATTATCGGCAAAGTCTTCCACTTTGCTATCGATAGCCATACCAAAACCGACACCAAACTTTTCCATGAAACCATAGTAGAACTGTATCTTCTTGCTAATGTCCAAATCCCCGGTGTTATAATGGTTAACACCATTTGCGAAATAGTTATCCACATTAATTCTGGTATCTTCGTTAAGATACACTCCAAGGATGTTGTTCATCAGAGGGAGATTTGCGCCAAGCTTCCAGTCAAAGGAAGTGGTGCCTAGCTCTGCACGGAGGTTTCGTTCATACATGTTGATCACGCCGGGATAGTAACTAATATCGGTATTATCCCGAATAAAACCAAAGGGATTGCCCAAAGCGGTCATTCTGCTTTCGGTGGCGAAGACGCTGCTTACAGCGAGAGTAAGCACTACGAACAACAGGAGCAATGCTTTGCGATTCATAAGAACCTCACAATTTTTTATTAGCTTATCCGGTGTCAAAGCAACACTCTGGCTAAGCTGTTTTCATTGCTAACCAAGGTTGAGTTAGCTGTCAATCTTTTTTTTCGCTAAGTGCTTGTTTCACTTCACATGTGATATGGTTTGGGTTTCGTTTTTCGGCAATATTAGCAGTAAATACGATGTCTGCTAAGACAATGTAACAGCATGTAAAATAGTGCAATTGTGCACAATGTATCATGATGTTGAAATGAAATATGAGAAGGATGAGTTAAGGTAGAAATGCTAATAAAAAACATGTAAGAAAGTTATGACAGTCTTGCCTGAAAATGCAAAATCATATTCAGCTTTGTTACTTGTTATTCATAAGAAAGATGCCGATTTCGGTTATGAACCCTATTAGGAATTGTTTCGTAACCGGGTGGTTGGGAGTAACTCGGTTTTGGTAACTCAATAAGCTTTATCAGGTAGGTATGGGGTGCTTTATCTGAGAAAGATATTGACGAAAATGGCACTATGCAAACAAATAGCATTAGTGGATTAGGCTTTATCCCACAGGAGATTAAATGCGGATATATGGTAAAGAGTATCGCTCGGTATGGTTTGAGTATGACCGAGTAAAAATGATAGATCAGAATAAACTACCTCTAGCTTTTGCCATTGTGGAATATGCGGAGTATAATCAGGTGGCGGATGCTATCAGAAACATGACTGTGCGCGGTGCACCTGCAATTGGTGCAGCGGGGGCGTATGCCATGGCTCTGGCAGCTTTGCAAGCCCCCGAAGGAGGCTTTAGAGCATATTTACGCACTGCCAAGGACATGCTTCTCTCCACTCGCCCCACCGCAATTGACTTGAACAATGGCTTGAACTATGTGTATGAGAATACTTTGAAATTCATTCCGGACTACGCCCATGCCAGGCAGGTGGCGGTTCTAAGTGCCAAAGAATTTGCCAATAAAAGTGCAGAAGACTGCCACGAATTGGGCAAAATTGGGGCAGAGTTGATACCCCATGGTGCAAGGATTCTTACTCACTGTAATGCCGGAGCATTGGCAACTGTGGATTGGGGGACGGCACTCTCGGTTATCCGCGTGGCACATAAGCAGAACAAGGACATATTCGTGTATGTGGATGAAACCCGTCCCAGGTTCCAAGGTGGAAGGCTTACTGCTTGGGAATTGGAGCAGGAAGGTATTCCCCATGCCATAATCACCGATTCTGCAGCAGGTTTTTACTTCTGGAAGAAGGAGATTGACCTTGTTATTACCGGAACGGACAGGGTTTGTTTAAACGGCGATATTGCCAATAAAATAGGCACATACGAAAAAGCAATACTTGCCCATGAGCACAAGATTCCTTTCTACATAGCAGCTCCACTCACCACCTTCGATTTCAGTTGCAAGGAAGGGGTGGACATCCCAATCGAGATACGCAGTGAGGATGAGATTAAGCTCATCAATGGCAACATGGTGTGCAATCCAAGCTCACCAGCGCTTAACCCTTCATTTGACATCACACCGGCGAAGTATATCACCGGAATCATTACCAACAAGGGGACATTTAAACCCCAAGAAGCAGCCTTGAAGGTGCAAGGATGAGCTTTGACCTTGTGATTGAAGGAGGCTGCCTTGTTACGATGGACGGCAGTTTCCGCGTGTTGGAAGATCATTGCATTGGGATTGTTGGCAGTAGGATAGAAGCAATCTTCCCTCAAAAAAGCACCGGTTATGAGGCAGGAGAGCGGATTGATGCAGGTGGCTGCTTGGTTATTCCCGGCTTAATAAACACCCATTCCCACTTGCCTATGACCTATTTCCGTGGTTTAGCGGATGATTTGCCACTTCATAAGTGGTTACAGGAGTACATCTGGCCCCTGGAAGCAAAGCTGGTTAATGCTGCTTTCGTGTTTGATGCAACCCTGCATGGTGCAGCGGAGATGATTAAGAATGGTATCACCTGCACCAATGATATGTACTTTCATATGGCATCCATTGCCAATGCCTGCAAGGAAGCAGGCTTGCGGGTGGTGGTCAGCGAAGCGTTGATTGACCCCAGTGGAAGCCTTGCAACTGCAGAACAGGGGATAGGCAGCAAGATAATAGAGCTTCAAAAGCTATTTCGGAACGAACCACTTATAAGCTTCAGTCTTGCACCACACTCTATCTACACATGTTCCAAGGCAAGCCTGGCAAAGTGTGCAGAAGTGGCGGTGGAGCATGGTTTCATGCTTCATATGCATCTATCAGAAACCGAGCAGGAGAGACTTACCTGCATCCGGGAACATGGTATGAAACCGGTTGAATACCTCCATTCATTAGGATTGTTGGATAGTCCTAATGTGCTGGCGCATGGTATCTGGGTGGATGATAATGAAATGGAATTGCTTGCAGCAAAAGGAACCAGCAGCATAGCCGTCTGCACGGAAAGCAACCTTAAGCTCATCGCCGGCTTTGCTCCGCTAAAGGCATACTCCGGGCACGGAATAAACCTGAGCCTTGCCACCGATGGAGTGGCGAGCAACAACAACCTAGACCTCATTTCTGAGCTTTCCTTAACAGCCAAGCTGCATAAAGCATTGAATAATGACCCTGAGTTTCTTCCAGCCAAAGATGCCTTTGCTATGGTGACGGTTAACGCTGCCAAAGCACTTGGTAAACAAAACGACATTGGCTCTTTAGAACAAGGTAAACTGGCGGATATCGCCATAATATCACTAAACGAGCCAGAGAATCAACCCATGTACAATCCATACTCGCACCTCGTTTACGCCCTTAACAGTAGTAGTGTGCGGGATAGTATTATCCAGGGAGTACCTGTGATGCGCAACCGAAAGCTGTGCCTAGTTAGCGAAAGCAAGTTGAGAGACATGGCGGCACAGCACAAAGAACATATCTTAAGAGAGATTAAACAATGAAATCGATAAAGAACAGGCGGGCTTTGCACGAATACTTCATTATCCAGAAGTACGAAGCAGGCATATCTTTGAAAGGTACAGAGATCAAATCAATCCGCGCCGGGATGATTAACTTTAAAGATAGCTATGCAAAGGTGGATGATGGGCAGTGTTGGCTGCTTAACTTACACATCAGCCCCTGGGAGAAAGCAGCTTTCTTTAATCACGAAGCAGAGCGCCCACGCAGGCTGTTGATGCATAAAAGCGAGATAAAGAGACTGAAAGCCAAGGTTGAAGAGCAGGGCATGACTCTTGTGCCACTGGAAGTGTATATCAACGAGAAGGGTTTCTGCAAAGTAAGTCTTGCTTTGGCGAAGGGAAAGAAGTTCTTTGACAAAAGGGATTCTCTGCAGAAGAAAGACTTGGAAAGAGAGAAAGCCCGAGAAGAGAAATAAGGTAGGAATATATGAAGGAAACAACACAATCGCGAGAATCGGCTAATCAGATTACTTTTTTTCTAAATGGAAGATTAATGATAGAAACCATACCGGCAGGTCTCAGCACACTGGATTGGCTTACCCAAAGCAAACAGATGCATGGCACAAAGTGCAGTTGCAACGAAGGTGATTGCGGTGCATGTACGGTGGTGATCGCTTACCCCAGAGAAGGTAATGTTGTGTATGAAGCGGTTACTTCATGCCTGTATCCCGCGGCTAAACTGCATGGAAGGCACCTGATCACTGTGGAGGGGATGGGTGATCCGGATAAACTGCACCCCATCCAACAAGCTCTTCTGGAACATCATGGCACTCAATGCGGGTATTGCACACCTGGCTTTGTTATGGGTATGTTTGCTCTTTTTGCCACCCACAAACATCCTGACAAAGAAACCATCTTCTCTGCTCTGGAAGGTAATCTATGCCGTTGCACAGGTTATCAATCCATCTTGGATGCTGCCCAAGAAATAGCAGCTGCCTACACACCACAAGAGATAGTGCCTGATTGGTGCAGAGCTGTGGAACAGGAACTTTTTGCTTTTAATAAACCAGCTTTAATGATATTGAAGCCAACTGGTTCTCCGCGTTTGGTGCAAAGATACATGGTTCCCGAGGATTTCAAGAGCCTTTTCGACATCCATGCTGTTGAACCTGATTCTGAGTTCATCGCGGGAGGAACAGATCTTATGGTACAGATGAACATCAGCCGTAAGGGCTTCCCAATTTTAATTGATCTAACCCGTATCCCGCAGTTACAACGCTTATACCTGCAACAAGATGGCTTGCATATTGGCAGTGCCGTAAGTTACAGCCACTTACTGGATTCGGGCATAATAAAACATGATTATCCCGCACTGCATGGTCTTATCTCTCAAATAGCATCGCAACAAATCCGCAACTTCGGCACTTTGGGAGGGAACATCGCCAATGCCTCTCCCATAGGCGATAGTTTGCCCATGCTGCTTGCCTTGGATGCTATTCTGATTCTACAAAGTGACCTTGAAATTCGCAATGTCCCTATCCGTGAGTTCTTCGTTGCCTATCGCCAAACAGCCTTAAAGAAAGGGGAGATTATCCGCGAGATTATCCTACCCATGCTGCCCAAGCACAGCTTTATACGTTTCCACAAAAGCGCAAAACGCAAATCCGTGGACATCTCCGCAGTGGTTAGTGTTATCCGCGTGGAGAGTGATGCAGGTGTAATCCGGAAAGCTGATTTAGCTCTCGGGGGGGTGGCTGCCACTCCCAAGCTATCTGCCAAGTTCAGCAGTCTTCTGTGTGGTAAAACAGCAAGAGAGCTGGATGCAGAGTCCATTGCCAAAGCCGTGATGGAGGAGTTCGAGCCTCTTAGTGATGTGCGTGGTAGTGCTGAGTATCGTAGCAAGCTTATTACAACCCATATTCTAAGCTATCTTGATGAACTGAAGGAGGTGCAATCATGAAACAAGGCAAACACATCAGCGGGAAGCTGCACCTCACCGGGAGATCTCATTTTATTGCTGACGAAGCACCGATAAGCGGTATGCTACATGCCAAGTTTCTCTTCTCTCCTGTGGCTCATGCCCGTATAACCAATCTGGATTTCAGCAAGGCAGAAGCCTATCCGGGTGTGCATCGTATCCTAAGTGCGAGGGACATACCAGGAGCGAATATGATTGGTCACGTAATTAAAGACGAACCACTATTCCCTACAGATATCATCATGTATGCTTGGCAGCCACTGGCAATGGTGCTGGCAGAGGATGAAGCAATTGCGGAAGAAGCAATCAAACACATTCAGCTAAGTTATGAAGAGCTACCCTTATTGTTGGAAGCCGAAGCAGCAGATGCTGCCGGCGAATGGTATGTTCCGGAACGCAAGATAGAGTGCGGTGATGTGGATAGCGTTTTTGCCTCAGCTCCGTTTGTTCTGGAAGGAAAAACCCACAATTCAGGGCAGGAGCATTTCTATATGGAAGGGCAGCGTTGCCGTGCCATTCCCTTTGAGGATAGCCGTTTGTTATTGCAATGTGCAACCCAAAGCACTATGGAAGTGCAGGAAGTTGTTTCTCACTTATTGGATATTCCCGCTCACGATATTGTAGTTGAAGTACCTCGTTTGGGTGGTGCTTTTGGGGGAAAAGAGCGTGCTGCCACAATCTGGGCAAGCATGGCAGCTTTGGCTGCCTTTGTGTGCCGTAAGCCGGTGCAGGTAAAACTGAATCGTGATGAAGATATGCGTGCCACGGGTAAACGCCATCCCTTCACCAGCCTGTGGAAGGTTGCTTATGATGATATGGGCAAGATCCTCGCTTATGACCTCCAACTGCTTGCCAATGGTGGTGCCTATGCGGATCTTTCTGTTGCTATACTGGAGCGTGCGATGTTCCATGCAGAGAATGCCTATCATATCCCCAATGCCCGTATCCGTGGACGCGCATGTCGCACAAATCTCCCACCCAATACCGCTTTTCGAGGTTTTGGAGCACCTCAGGGAATCTTTGTGATAGAGAGCATTATCCAGCGGATAGCCAAACAGCTCGGTAAAGATCCACTTGCCATCCGCAGATTGAATTCCTATAAAAACGGCGATATCAGCCCCTATAATCAGGAAATAAAGGAATGTAACCTCGAAGCAATATATAACAAGCTAAACCAAAACGCTTCGTATCAGGATTTACTGCAAGAGGTGAAAGCCTTCAACAGCAGCCATCCCCACCATAAACGCGGCTTGGGGATTGTGCCCGTAAAGTTTGGCATATCCTTCACTACTGCTTTGTTAAACCAAGGCTCTGCTCTCATCTGGATATACATCGATGGCAGCGTATCTGTCAGCACCGGTGGAGTGGAGATGGGGCAGGAGCTTAGCACCAAGGTTGCCATCGTGGTTTCCCGTGTGTTAGGCATTCCCGTGGATGATATTCGCGTGGAGAGCAGCAATACCCAAAGAGTAGGTAATGCCTCTCCCACGGCAGCTTCCACCGGAAGTGACATCAATGGCAATGCAGCCCGCATCGCTGCCGAAAAACTGCGGGAACAACTCCGCGAACCCGCTGCCAAGCTGTTGGAAAAGAACTTTGGCTTCAATGTTAATCCGCAGGATTTGCTTTTCTCGGAGCAGCGCATCTATGTTCATGACAAACCTGAAGCATCAATTAGCTTCAAAGAACTCATTTCTTTTGCTTATGTAGAGCGGATCCCTCTTGGTGCCTACGGTTATTATCGCACTCCGGATTTGTGGTTCGATCGCGAAGTGGGGAAGGGGCGTCCTTTCCATTACTATGTGTACGGCGCAGCATTGGCCGAAGTGGAGCTGGATTGCCGTATGGGCGAGCATGAACTAAAGAAGCTATATATCGTGCACGAAAACGGGCAAAGCCTGCAAGAGCGGATAGATCTTGGTCAGGTTGCCGGTGCTGCTGTGCAGGGCTATGGTTGGTGCACCATGGAGGATTTGAAGTGGGATGCTAAAGGACGCTATATCAGTGCCAATCCCACCACCTATAAAATCCCCGGAATACGCGATATTCCCGAGCATTTCAACATCGAGCTGCTGCCTTCGCTTTCTCAAGAAGCAAGTGTTTTTGGCTCTAAGGCAACGGGAGAGCCGCCATTGATCTATGGATTGGCGGTGTTTTTCGCCTTGCAGGATGCCGTACAGGCAGCAAATCCCGAAGCACAGCTTAGCTTTCCCGCCACCCCGGAAGCGCTCTTGAAAGCTTTATACTAAAGCGATTCAAGTAGCTAAATTTCAGGAGTTTTACCATTTCCTCTCTGGGGGAGTTGTTTACGGACACTCCCCTTTTTGTTAGCCCGTTCTTGGCATCATTGCATAATCATTACATAATCATTACATGTTTCATCCGTATTGAGTACGTAATGATCATGCAATGACTACAGGAAAAAAGGCTTAGGCAAACACCCCAAAAGGGTTAAGTTTAGATTAAGAAAATGGTTGACTTATCGAAAGGGATAAAAAACCATGCTCTTCACATAAATATTCGGTGAGATCATGAGTAAACTATTTAAACCAGAATTGGTGAAAATCGTCGAGAGATTCGAAAGCAAAAGCGATTGCCTGGATTACATGGCAGCATTATTGTCCGACTGTGGATGCCTTAGCTTCCCAGATAGGTTCCTTGCGGCTGTGAAAGGTCGTGAAGAGATAATGAGCACGGGTATAGGGCGGGGTATAGCCATTCCGCACGCCCGCGACCTAACGGTAAACTGCCTTCAAATTGCAGTCTGTATGGTGCGCCAAGAGATGGAGTTCACCAGCGTGGATGGTTTGCCGGTACGTTTAGTATTCATGATAGCCGTTCCGCAAAGCTCGAATCAGGATTATATGAAAATCTTGCGCTCGCTCTCTGAGTTCTTGCGCAGCGAAGCTAACCGGGAAACCCTTTTAAATGTGGCGGATGAAGGTGAGTTATATGCCAAAGTTCATAAATTGGAGGATGTTATCCGTCCTCATCTCAGCGTGTAGCCTTCTTTGGGTTGCACCTCTGTTTGCCCAGCATCAAGATGCAGGCACAACAGGATTTTCCACCTTAAAACTGATATATTCTGCCAAAGCTAATGCGATGGGTCAAGCAATGACCGGTCGTGTAAGTAATGCCGATGGGATGCAATTCAATCCGGCAACTTTGTTAAAGGTACCGGGAAAGAGCATATCCAGCACATTTATGGATCATTTGGTGGGTAGTGGGGGAGGTTCGGTGCAGTATGTTGTTCCCCGCAATATCTATGAGTCGTATGGGGTATTTATCAACTACTGGAATTCCGGCTCGATAGAACGCACCGAGATTAGCAGTAACTTTGACCTGGTGGAAACCGGGCAGAGTTTTGGCGCACAAAATATTATTGCCGGGTTTAGTTATGCCCGGTTCATCAGCCCTGCGGTTGATTTTGGCGGTACACTCAAAGTGGTGTTTGACCAGATTGACGATAACTCTGCAAGTGCTGCCCTGATAGATATCGGGCTGATACACCACACCGTGAACGAAAGAATCAAGGTGGGTGCAGCAGCACGAAATCTTGGAGCACAGCTAAGCTATTACAGTGACACGCAGTATAAAGAAAACCTCCCCACTACGTTCCAAGCGGGGATGGGGATTGATTTAACAAAAAACACGCAGGCTAACGTTGATATAATGAAGGCAACGGGAGAGAACTTCATCCTCAAACTTGGGGTGGAGCAAAGAGTGCACCCTGCTTTTGTGTTGAGGGGTGGATTCCGTAGCAATGCCGGAGATTATAACAATGGCGGGGATCTGGCTTTTAGCAGCGGATTAAGCTTGGGAATGGGCTTAAACTGGAAAAACTGGGTGCTGGATTATGCGTTGTCCTCTTATGGGGACTTGGGCTTAACCAACCAACTGGGAATAAGATACAATCTGGGCGAATAGCCCCAAAAAGGGTACTTTTGAATAAACGACAATTACTATTGGAACTGGGATGTGAAGAACTACCTGAAAAGCATCTTGATATAGCTCTGGAATCTGTTGAACGCTCATTTAAGCAATTCTTAATGGATAATGCCCTAGCATGCACTGCCTACCAAGTTAGCGGAACCCCTCGCAGAATATATTTGATGGCTGAGGGCTTGGACGAGAAGCAAGCTGATATCGAAGTGGAAAAGCTTGGTCCTTCAGTGAACATTGCCTATAATGCAGAGGGTAAGCTTAGCCCTGCAGGTTTGGGGTTTTTAAAGAAATGCGGAGCAAGCGAAGATGATTGCTCCATCATGGAAACTGAAAAAGGTAAGTTCCTGGCTGTTAAATATCTGCAAGTAGGTAAGCATACAGAAGAGCTGTTAAAACTATGGATTGAGAACCTTATCCCCGCTATTCCCTTTACCAAGAAAATGATCTGGAAGGACGCCAAACTGAGCTTCTCCCGTCCTTTGCGCTGGATAGTAGCATTATGGGGGAACGAAGTGTTGGGGCTGGAACTCGGAGGAATAAAATCGGGCAGAATCAGTTATGGGAACCGTTATCTGGGCATGGATAAAGAGCTTGAGATAACAAGCGTGGATAGCTATCTAACCCAATTGGATGAAGTTCAAGTTATTGCCCAGAGCGATAAACGGAAGAACATGATTCGGGAACAACTTGCTGAAATCTTTAACGGTACTGAATATCGCATCGTGGAAGATCAGCGTTTGGTGGATACCGTATGCAATCTGGTGGAAAGTCCCAATGCGGTGGTGGCAGAATTTGGGAGCAAGTATCTTACTTTACCTGAAAAGATCATTATCAGTACCATAAGTCAGAACCAGAAGTACTTTTCTGTAACAGATGAAACGGGTAAGCTTGCCAATAAGTTTGTGTTTATCTCCAATGGGGATCCCCAATATGCATCGGTGATTAAAGAGGGAAACCAAAAAGTGGTTAATGCTAGGCTCGCGGATGCAATGTGGTATTACAATGAGGATACCAAGGTTAAGCTGGAGAGCTTTGTTCCCAAACTTAAAGATGTGGTATTTCAATCAAGAATAGGCACAATGGAAGATAAAAGCCATAGAGTGTTAGAAATATGCCGTTTGTTAGCCAAAGAGTTGAAACTGACAGCCGATGAAACGGACATGGTGCTGCGCTGTGCATTGCTTTGTAAGTCTGATTTGGTAACCACCATGTTAGGGGAAAAAGAATTCACCAAATTGCAGGGATATATCGGTAAACAATACGCCCTAGCATCAGGAGAAGAAGCCGAGGTTGCTCAGGGAATATATGAACACTATATGCCGCGTGGTTCTGCGGATGATTTGCCGGCTACTCTTTGTGGTAATGTAGTGGCTGTGGCTGACAAGATTGACACAGTTGCTGGTATAATCGGAGCAGGTATGATGCCCACAGGCAGTGGCGATCCCTTTGCCTTGCGCCGTGCAGCCAACGGCATTGTGCAGATAATTAACGCTCAGGCTTGGGATATTGACCTGTATGCTTTGGCGGATTATGCGCTTAATCTGGTATCGGCAAAATTCTCGGTGGATGAGAAAGCACGGGATAACTTGCACGGATTTCTGGAGCAGAGAGTGGTGTGGTTACTGAAGCAGCAAGATATTGCCTATGATGTGATAGATAGCGTGATGCATATCGATAAATCGCATATTAACGATTTGGAAAGCAGAGCCAGAGCGCTTAACAGCTTGAAGAGCGAAGAAGGATTTATAAAACTGGTGATAGGTTTCAAGCGGGTTGCCAACATTATTGGAGAAACGAAAGTGTTTGCCCCTCTAAAACCTGAACTGCTGCATGAACCGGCGGAAAAGCACATCCATAATGGATTACATGCTTTGCACGCAGCAATCAGCGAAGCTCTGGTAATAAATGATTACCGTCAAGCTCTGCAACATCTGATACACTTTGGTGCTGCTATAGATGAGTTTTTTGAACAGATATTGGTTAATTGCGACGATGCTGAGACCAAGGCAAATAGACATGCTCTTTTGAAAGAGATTAGGCAAGAGTTTTTACGAGTGGCAGATTTGTCACTGATAGTATTAGATATTGAGGGATAGGAACAATGAGCATTATTGAAACTTTGACCAAACGCGCCAAGGAAGTTGGCGGAACAATTGTATTGCCGGAAGCACACGACAGCCGGACATTGAAAGCTGCTGCAAAGATAGTGGAAGAAGGAATCGCCAAGGTAATCTTGCTTGGTGTCCCCGAGAAAGTGTATGCCGATGCAAAGGACTTGGGTTTAGACTTCCACAGCGAAAGCTATAAAAGCATAAGCATTATTAACCCTATCAAATCCGATAAGCTTACCGGATTTGCCGAGTACTTTTATAACAAGCGGAAAGATAAAGGCGTCACTGCTGCCCAAGCGATGGACACAATGCAGAATCCACTGTTTTTTGGTGCATGCATGGTAAAACATGGGATGGCAAGCGGGATGGTTGCCGGTGCAGCAAATACCACAGCCGATGTTTTGAAGGCATCCTTACAGGTGGTTGGCGTACTCCCCGGGCTTAAGACAGTATCCAGCACTTTCATTATGGTGGTGCCGGACTTCATGGGTGAAGACAGGGTGTTCCTGTTTGCCGATTGTGCTGTTGTTCCCAATCCTACTGCAGAGCAATTGGCAGATATAGCTTCCAGCACAGCCAAGACCAGAAGAGCTTTGCTGGGTGATGAACCAAAAGTGGCATTATTATCATTCTCCACCAAAGGCAGTGCACAACACGAACTGGCGGACAAGGTTATTGCTGCCAAGAATATTCTGGATGAGCGTAAAGTGGACTTCGTGTACGATGGAGAGTTACAACTTGATGCTGCCATTATCCCTTCTGTTGGCAAGAGCAAAGCTCCCGGTTCCACAGTGGCGGGTGAAGCAAATACCCTAATCTTCCCGGATCTGCAAGCAGGGAACATTGGTTATAAACTGGTGCAACGAATGGCGAAGGCAGAGGCAATAGGCCCCATTATTCAGGGCTTAGCCGATCCAATCTGCGATCTTTCCCGGGGATGCTCGGTGGAGGATATTGCCAACACGGCGGTATTGGTGCTGCTGATGTCCAGGAAGTAATACCTTAGTATTTAATTAAATAAGCATATAAAGGGGGATAAGATGGCAATCAAGCTATCTAATCGCTGTATGTTGATTAAGCCCTCGCCTACTTTGACTCTTTCTGCCAAGGCAAAGGAGATGAAGGACGCGGGGATTGACGTGATTAACTTTGGAGTCGGCGAGCCGGACTTCAACACGCCGGATTATATTAAGGTTGCTGCAGCCAAAGCGCTGGAGGCAAATTTCACGCGTTATACGGCAAATGCTGGAATCATCGAACTGCGTCAGGCAATATGCGATAAGCTTTCTCGAGATAACAATTTGCAGTATAGCCCTAAAGAGATACTGGTATCACCGGGAGCTAAGGCTTCAATAATCAATATCCTAATTGCCGTGTGTGATAGTATGGACCAAGTCTTGATGGCTTCACCGTATTGGGTCAGCTATCCATATCAAACAATGCTTGCCAATGCTGAGCCGGTTTATATCCCTACAGAAGAAAGCAATTCCTATAAGATTACTCCTGAGGCTTTATTGCAAGCTGTTAACGAGAATCCTTGCGCCAAAGTGCTGATTCTTAACTCACCCAGCAATCCCACCGGGGCTGTTTATACCAGAGAAGAACTGAGTAATCTGGCAGATATCTGTGTGAAGCATAACTTATTGGTTATCTCAGATGAAATATACGAAAGATTGGTGTATGACGATGTTAAGCATGTATCAATTGCCAGCATAAGCCCGGAGATAAAAGAACGTTGCGTAGTTATCAACGGTGTCTCAAAAGCATATGCCATGACAGGATGGCGTTTGGGCTATGCGGCTGGTCCCGCTCATATTATCGCAGCCGCAGGAAGAGTGCAAGAACATGCCACATCATGTGTGAACTCTATTACCCAAAAAGCATGTGTTACTGCTCTATCCAACGAGGATGATTCCATTGAGAAGATGCGGCAAGAATTCGGCAAAAGAAGAGATTTCCTTTATGGGGAACTGAAAAAGATACCTCATTTAACCTGTTTTAAGCCCCAGGGTGCTTTTTACATCATGCCCGGAATCAAGTGGTACCTAGAGAACAATAAACAAGGCATCCAAGATGCGGATAGATTCTGCGAAGTGCTTTTGGATAAGTATCATGTGGCACTTGTGGCTGGAGGATCATTCGGTTTGGAAGGCACGGTTCGCTTCTCTTATGCCAACAGCATCGAAAACATCAAAGAAGGGGTGAAGAGATTCGCATCGTTCTTACAAGATTTGGCGAATTAGGAGTGAGAAATGGAAGATTTTGAAGACAAGATAAAAGAGCGTTGGCAACACCGCAGAAAGAAAGCATATAACTGGCAGAAGCTGATAATAATGGTTTTGGCAGTGGTGGCGATATTCTACACCATGTCCCGCCTACAAAATTCCGGGAATATTGTAACAAAACCTGCAGCGAGTGTGGTGGACAGTACTCAGACAGCACCGGAGAAGACGCCTTGAGTTTAGTGATTGTTGGATCAATCGGTTTGGATACTATCAGCACCCCAGCGGGATCAGTAACTGATGCCTTGGGAGGTTCGGCAGTTTATGGAGCGATTTCAGGCTCATATTTTTGTCCGGTTAGCATAGTAGGGGTGTTGGGTTCTGATTATCCGTCTTATGGCTTGGAAGTGTTGAAGAAGCATGGCGTAAATCTTGAGGGATTGCATCACAAGGAAGGAAAGACTTTCCGCTGGTGCGGGAAATATACCGAATGGAACAGAGCAGAAACCCTGCTGACAGAATTGAATGTGTTTGCCGAGTTTTCACCACAATTGCCTCAATCCTATCAATCTGCAAAAAGTATCTTGTTGGGCAATATCCATCCTGAACTACAGCTACAAGTTTTGCAGCAAACTGACACTTGTGCCCATCGGGCTTGTGATACCATGAACTATTGGATTGATCTTTGCCCCGGAGAATTGATGAAGGTGATCAAGAGTGTGCAGATTGTTTTTATGAACGAGGATGAAGCTAAAGAGTTCAGCGGAGAAAGGAACATCTTTAGTGCTTCAAAAGCGATACTGGCTTGTGGACCAAAGTGGGTGATTATTAAACGTGGAGAATATGGCTCGGTGGCAATTTCCGAAAGTGATTTGTTCTTTTCTCCCGCTTATCCTGTAGAAAGGGTGGTTGATCCAACCGGAGCAGGTGATTGTTTTGCCGGAGCTTTTATGGCATATATTGCCGGTGGTGAAGCCTTGGACCTACCATTAATAAAGGATGCCGTGAGATATGGCACAGTTATGGCCGCATACAATGTACAAGGGTTCAGCGTAGAGTCTATCATAGGCAAAAAACGCGAAGAAATAGATCATGCCAAGGAGCTGTTGAATAAATGGACGAGTTAAAGAATGGTATTACTTATGAAAGCTCCGGAGTAAACATTGCTGCCGGTGAGGCTGCGGTAAAGGCTATAAAAAGTAAAGTCAGGAATACATATAATAGTAATGTGCTTAGCGATCTTGGCAGTTTTGGTGGGTTGTATAGAGTTGATACGAATATATGGAAAGAGCCCATACTGGTTTCCAGCACTGATGGAGTGGGAACAAAGCTAAGAATTGCCATAATGGCAGATAGGTATGACACAATCGGGCAGGATTTGGTTAACCACTGCGTGAATGATATCCTTGTTCAGGGTGCTATACCACAGTTCTTTTTGGACTATATCGGAGTTGGGAAACTGCAACCGGAGATGGTAGAAAGCATTATTGATGGTTTGATTAAGGCTTGTGTGGAGAATTCGTGTGCTTTAATCGGTGGTGAAATGGCCGAAATGCCGGGTTTCTACCTGAAAGATGACTTTGATGTTGCCGGGACTATCGTGGGCATGGTTGAGCGAGGTGATCTTTTACCCAGGAAAGCAATCGCCATAGGCGATGTGTTGGTGGGATTGAGGAGTAGTGGACTACATACCAATGGATACTCTCTAGCACGAAATATTGTATTCGACAAGCTCAAACTTGATCTCGACGCCTATATACCTGATTGCCAAGCTATGTTGGGTGATCTGCTTCTGGCAATCCATTTGAGTTATTTAAAAGTGCTTCAACCATTCCTGAAGAATCATGATTTACATGGTTTGGCCCATATAACCGGCGGGGGAATAGGAGGGAATCTGCATCGGATACTTCCCGAAGGGATTGCAGCCATGATAAAGCTAGCCGATAAGGATATTCCACCCCTTTTCCATTGGTTGAAGGAATCAGCGAATCTGAGTGAGTATGAAGCAAGAAAAGCCTTTAACCTGGGAATTGGGATGGTGTGTGCAGTTGCCCCCAATTTGCTCACCGAGTTCCTGTCTACTACAGGAGGCATGGTGATAGG
This sequence comes from uncultured Candidatus Cloacimonas sp., assembly GCA_964588075.1. GTDB lineage: Bacteria > Cloacimonadota > Cloacimonadia > Cloacimonadales > Cloacimonadaceae > Cloacimonas. Next base: position 124,882 of record CAZPNU010000003.1, on the reverse strand, counting down.
TGAATTATGCTCACATACAGAAGGTCTGGAGAAAGTGAATTTCTGCTAAATGAAGATGTTGCTAAGCGAAACATTTCGTCAGATTGTCACTTGGCTCAATAAGGCGATAAAATGCCAAAAAAACCTCTTGACTTATTTTGCACGTCAGATATGAGGAACTTTAGTGGTGAAGTCCCCATGCTTTTGGGAGGGGGCTTGCATAACTTTGATTATTACGAAAAAATGAATAATACCCAGGATGAAGGGAGGTTTGTCGATGCGTAAACATGCATTGATCCTGCTATTGGTAATGCTCCTAGGTGCCGCATGCATGCATGCTGCTACAACAGGCCGTTTGGCTGTACGTGTTCGTGATGGACAAGGCAGAGCACTTGAATTTGTAAACATCGTTGTGATGCAAGGTACTCAGCGTATCACGGGTGGTCAAACAAACGCTAAAGGGACAGCGATAATAATCAACATCCCTCCTGGCATGTACACAGTAAAATTCTCCTTAATCGGCTTTAGTGAAGTGGTATATAAAGATGTACGCATCCAAGTCGACCAAACTGCCAACTTATCTCCAATTATGGAAAAAGCAGGCGTTCGCTTACAATCTGTTCAGGTTGTGGCCACAGAAGACAAAGTTCAGAAAGATAGAGTTGGTTCTGCCAAACAGATTGAAATGGACAATATGGGCGATACCGCAGTGGGTGACATTGCTGGTATTATCTCATTGCAAGCAGGTGTTACCAATGTTGGTGGTGAACTGCATATCCGCGGTGGACGTTCCAATGAGGTTAACTATACTGTTGACGGAATGAGCGTATCAGACCCTGTGGATGGTGGAGCAACTTTGCAAGTGGATACAGACGCAATAAGCGATATGAAAGTTATGACCGGTGGATTCCCTGCTGAGTATGGAAATGCCCAATCCGGTGTGGTGAATATCGTTACCAAGGATGGGGATGCTTTCTTCTCCGGCAAGCTGGAGTATCAAACAGATCATCTTTATAAAGAAAACAGGAATTCTGACGTATTCAAGTTTGCCATCGGCGGACCAGTTGTGCCCTTTGCAAGCCCCGAGTTGAAAGAGAAGTTTACATTCTATCTAAATGGTGCAGGCGAATGGCTCGATGGTCGGATGAAGGATTACTACGTGTCCAATCCCAATGAAGATTTTATGTTTAATGGCAGATCTCTTCTGGATGCGCATTATGATCGTTATGATCCATATGCGGAGAGAGATGATATTCTGGCTATAGACATGGGTAACCGAAACTACAATTCATATAATGTTAATTTGAAGAGCAAGTACGCCATAAGCTCCGGACAAACCGTCACCTTCGCAGCCCGTGGCGACAGAAGCTATAACAAGCTGTTTGGAGAATATGGAACTGACTATTCTTGGAGATATGCAAATCAGCATTTTGCCGAGGATGAGACCACTCAGAAGCAGTTTATTACAACTTATGACCATGTGTTTAATTCGTCCATGAATCTGAAGGTTAAGGCTAGCTATTACCAAAAAGACAGCTATACCGGCCCCAAAGGGATTGATCGAAACAATTACTTCTATTGGATGATAGACCCAAACAATCCTCCGGCGAATTATACTGAAATGGTGGCTCAGGAGATATATGGTTATGCTACTGTTGATGATAATGGTGATGGAATATATGATTTTGGTTTTAATCCGGGTTCTGCATGGGTGTATAGCTTACAAGGTTTGGAAATTCCCAGAGCAATAACCGGTTTTAAGGCTCCCGGCACAATTTATTCAAACTATGTTGACGATAAAACCTCAACTATCAGCGCTAGAGGTGATTTTGAATGGCAAGTAAATGAGACGCATCTGGCGAAAACTGGTTTGGAGATTATTAAGCACAATATCAAGAAAAACCAACTCCAGAGTTTCTTAACCGTTTATGAAGACCGTCGCCAGAACTACTTGCGGGGTATCTTTGATATGCGCGACTATAATTTTGCCGATTATCTTGCTTATGTAAACGGAACCGGCTCATTACCATCCGAGCTGTATGAGATAATCTCCAAGGAAGAAACACCCAGTTCTGTGGCTGATCTTGTTGCTGTGTATAAACCACAGTATTACTTTGATGCAGCTAAAGCCGCAGCTGGTAAACGTGATGGTTACGAAGCAGATCCTTGGCAAATGGCGTATTATTTGCAGGACAGAATGGAGTGGGAAGGCATGATCGTGAATGCGGGTATGCGTTTTGACTTCTGGTATCTTGGGAAAGAGTATTCAATTGCTCAGGATAATGGCACCTTCTCTCCCAGAGGGTTCAAGAGCAAGGACAGATTCCAGATGATGATATCTCCTCGTTTAGGTGTGTCACACCCCATTACCGAACGCGATGTGTTGCGTTTTGCATACAATTATCAGAACCAATTGCCCCAAATGCAGTACATATTTACGAGTAAGACCCCTCAGGATGCAAACTTGCAGGGAGAAATCCGCGTTGGTAATCCCAGTCTTGAACCGCAGATTACAGTTACCTACGAAGTCGGTTTATCACATCAGTTGAATGATGACTATGTGATTGATATGACTGCATATTATAAGAACCTTTACAACTATGTTAGCACCAAAGTGGAGCGTAAGCTCGGCGAAGAATCCATTAAATGGTATAAGTATATCTCTGAAGACTACGGCTCAGCCCGCGGTCTGGACATGCAGCTTGAGAAGTTACTCTCCAACTTTAACTCATGGAGTATAGCTTATTCATTAGCTTGGGCACAGGGCAACAACTCATATACTGTGGTTCAGGATGAGGCAACCAATCTCAGAGAATTCCCTCTTGATTGGGATGTGAGACACAACATGAGCGTGAACTATACCTTCCGTATTGGTCGTGGGGAAGAGTTCTTCGTTCCTTTCACAGACTACATCCTTCCCATTGATGACCTTGTGGCTAACCTCACTTGGAGTTATGCTTCAGGTTCTCCCTATACCCCGCAAAGCTATGAAGGTAATAATAATTTCCTGGATACAAACAGCAAACGTAAAGCACCGACACATTCTGCAAATTTAAGAATCACCAAGGGCTTCACCTTGCCCAACAAGGCAAGCATGCGTTTGTATATGGAAGTAGAGAATCTGTTTAAAAAGACCAATATATACGATGTTTATTCCAAGACTGGTTCACCCTATTATGATGGTGCGAACTTGGAAGACACTCAGCTTGGTTATGTATTCCCTGAAGTGGAATACACCTATAACCTTGCTATTAATAACCCAACCTATGTTAATGACTTCAGGGGCGTCACCCTGGGCATTATCTTCAACTTCTAAATTATTCCAAGGAGGAATTATAAAATGAGAAAACTCTCGTTGATTATGCTAATAGTGATGATGAGCTTCGTATTCGTAAGCCTCGCATACGCTGTGGAACAAGCTGCTCCGGCTACCGGAGGAGGAATGCAAAGCTTTGCCGAACTTGTGTTTGGCAGTGGACTGGTTAAATGGTTCAAGGATGGCGGCTGGGCTATGTGGCCTATACTTATTGTTACGGTATATGGTTTAGCATATGTGATATGGAAGTTCATTGCCTTGTTAACCGGTAAGACAAACCTGAACAGCTTCCTTGGCAAGATTACCCCTCTCATCAAGGAAAAGAAATATAAAGATGCCATCGAACTGGCAAAGAAAACAAAGGGCCCCGTAGCTGCTATTGTTTACGCTGGTTTGCTTAAAGCCGATAAAGGTGTGGAAGCTGTTGAGAAAGCTATTGAAAATGCAGCTATGATCGAAATGAGCTTCCTTGAAAAGGGTTTCATTGAAATGTCCTCGGCAATAACCCTAGCCCCCATGCTTGGATTCTTGGGTACTGTTGCCGGTATGATCAGCGCTTTCGATGCTATCGCTGCAGCCAGAGCGGTGGATGCAACAATTGTTGCTAGTGGTATAAAAATTGCTCTAATTACAACTGAAGCCGGGTTGATTGTAGCTATTCCGGTACAGTTCTTTAATAACATATTCGTGACCATGGTGGATAGCCAAGTTATCGACATGCAACGTGCTTCCGAGAAAGTGATTGAAGCCCTAATTGAAGCATAGGGGGTTCTAATGAAGATCGCTCGTAAGCGGAAGGCAAAGTCTGAGATACCGACAGCGTCGACATCAGACATCGCCTTTCTGTTGATCATCTTTTTCATGGCGACAACCAAGTTTGACGTCAAGGAAGGGATAAAGATTGTTTTGCCTCAGGCAACTGAGAAGCAAGAAGGCCAGGTTCAGTCTCTTACTCTAACAGAGAAGGAAATGACTCGATTGCAGATCATGGCTGATGGGCAGATAGTGGTTAACAAAGAAGCTCCTCGTAATATTGAGAACAGCGAGCTTGATGCGTTGATCCAGAAGAAAGTTAAAGAGAATCAGGATATGATTTTCAAGGTCATCACCGATCGCGAAGCCAACTATAGTGAGATGGTTAGAGTTGTTGATCGCTTGAAAGCCGCGAAAATCGAAAAGATATCCTTATCTACGAACTAGGAGGAAGAATGGCTTTTAATCTAAAGAAAAAACGTGATGCTGCCATACCTCAATGCTCGATGGGTGATATTGCATTCTTGCTGCTTCTCTTCTTCATGGTGTCGACAGTGTTTGTGCAGGAAAAGAAATTCTGGGTGGAGAGAGAGCGCTGGCCCATTGCGGATAGCATTGAACGCATTCCCAGAAATCATACCACTACGATTTACGTTATGCGGGATGAGACGATTCTTATCGATGATGTCCCCACCAGGATTGAGTCAGCTGAAGATGTATTCGTTTCCACAACCTTAGTACGTAAGAAAACGGAAGACCCAGATCTTATCGTTTGTTTCCGTACTGACCGTGATACTAAGTACGGTGTCATGTCTGACGTGATGCGCCAGTTGCAGGATGCCAATACGCTAGTTGTGGCGTTTGAGACCCAACAACGCCAGAACTAAAAGGGTGGTTAAGATGAACATGAATACCAATGATTGGAAAGACATTGCCAATGCACAATTTGGCAAAGCTCTTGCATTGTCACTAACACTACTCATTTTTGGCATGATGGTTACACCCAAGATAGAAGTCCGCAAGCAAGTATTTAAAACAGATCAGATGGAGCTTGTGGATATTCCCATGGAAGAACGTGAGAAGATTGAGCCTCCTCAGACAGAGGTGAGTGTCGATGTTAGTTTTGAGATAAGCGACGATTTAGGTACTCAAGAAGTGGATGTTGAGGCCTATGAAGGCTTGGTGAAGCAGATTGGTAATATCAATACAACTACTTTATCATCTACGAAACAACAGGATGATCGTCCGGTTAACTTTGTAGCATACGACGATCCCCCTGTAGTTATCGGCACCATTGCCCCCGAGTATCCTGAATTTGCCAAAAGAGCTAAACAGCAAGGCACAGTAGTGCTGGAAGTGGAAGTGCTAAAAGACGGTAGTGTCCGCAACATCAGCGTCAAACGTTCTGTCCCAGGTGGACTGGATGAAGCGGCTATTGCAGCAATACGTAAAGTTAAATTTCAACCCGGACGTAGTAGCGGGCAGCCAGTTGACTGCCTGGTTATTATTCCTGTTGAGTTTAAGATTAACTAAATTGGGAGTGTTTCATGAAGTTGAATAAACTCGGAATCTGCCTAAGCCTCCTTCTATTAATGTTGGTAGGCTCTGCTTTTGCCAGAATGGCAGTCCCATCAACTGGAACAAAAAAACTAGATTTATCCAAGTTTCATAACGTTGGCAACATATGGCTGCGGGTTAGTAACTATGGATTCTTTGGTTCCGGAGATGATGTTGTTCCTCAATATCCATCTTTGGAATACCCTGGCGGTAGCGGAACAGATTATCTCTACCAGGGTGCTTTATGGTTTGGCGCTAAAAAGCAGCGCCGAGACACCAACGGGAAAAAACTGTTTTGGGAGAATTATCCCCCAAACGATGATACCCGATTGATCCCTGAGAACTCACCCGAATGGAATGCATCCCTAATCCCTGTACGTGATACCCTTGTTACTGTCGGTTTTGATGGTGATGCGGATTTGTATGAGTTCCTCCCGGCTTATAATCCCCTCCTTGTATCTAACCCTGACATGACAGAAGCCTATGACCAGAACAATCCTTTGGATGGCATGGCATATGCCTCCACACGTTTTCACAGACGTGGTGTGGATGATGATGGCGATGGAAGAATAGATGAGGATTTTGTTGGATACACCTTCCCAATGCGTCAAAGTGCAGAACTTCCTGCAGCCTTTAATGACTTTGGTGGAGAGTTTCTCCATAATCTGGATAACAATGTCTTTGGGGCTTTGAACGATCCGGCTAATCTTGAGATATGGTTCCCTCTGGGTTTTCAAGAGCTGGCTTTTGATAATTATCCGGCGCTGTATCCCATGACCACAACATTGGATTATACCTTTGCCAGTCCCCACGATGATGATGGTGATGGTCGCATTGATGAAGACGGTGCTCCGGTTTCTGAGCAGGATTATATTTCGTATTATTACGATTATTGCCCCTTTGGAACTCCCGGTGAACGCGATCATGGTTCGTCAAAGCAATCCAGTAAGCACATTCCTCTTGATGTACGTGTTCGTCAAATGAGTTATCAATGGAGCTTCGAATACATCAAGAACCTTGTTTATGTTGAGTTTAATATCACCAATATGCATAAAGAGGACACTCTTTACGACTGCGCTATGGGTATATACATGGATGCGGACGTAGGCCCTCAAACATGGGGTGCAGAAAAAGCAGCCGACGACAAATCAGGATATGTTAAAGGCTCCGGTTTCGAGTTTGCTTACACCTTTGATGCCGATTTTGATGGGGGGCTTAGCCCAGGTTATGTGGGGGCACGTGTTTGTACTCCTGATCCTGAGAAGCTTAAGTTCCACTGCTGGTATTGGGAAGTAGGGAAAGGTCCTAATGATGATGATCCTCTGGACCTCAACACTACAAATAAAACTGCCAATGAAAAGTATTGGTTGTTGACGGGTAGAAACCCTAACAACGAAAAATACACTGCCTTACGCCCTGAGTTGGATACTGAGACCGAATATGTGCAAGGCGATGATAATGACACTCGTTTCCTGTTTGCATTCTACGGTGCTCAACCCCAGAATGGCGTGGAACCTCCAGCTGAAGAACGTTGGAATCTGGAACCCGGTAAAACCATGAAGATCGTGGTTGCTGTGTTCCCCGGGGATAATCTTCCCGAGTTGAAGCGTTCCGCTAACTGGGCTAAAGAGATCTACGGTCAAGCACAGGAACTGGTTAATGTGGTGAAGCCAGATATCTTTACCCACTATGATCCGCCCGAACCTCCGGAAATCCCCAAAATGTATGCGGAGATAGTGGAAGAGCCAAGTTTTGGTATCGACCTTTATTGGGATAATCGTAGTGAATTCTACCAGGATGTTAAAACTGTGGCTTCGGCAATTATGGGATGGCAGTTCCCGAATTCACCTCGCGTGACCGGTTTAGACAGTGATCCTAACTTGTATCTTCCCACCTGGGATGGTATTCCTGAAGAATTCCGCCCAGACATGACCTTACCTGAAGATAAGAGATATAATAACCAAGCATTGGTTAATCCTTATACTGCTTACAGACTGCGTCACGATTTCCAAGGTTATAGCATCTGGGGAAGAAGTGGAAGCGGTAGCCGTGAGGATTGGGTAATGATCAATCGTTGGGATAAAAAAGAAACTGATCAAGACGAGGACGATTATTCAGTTAACAATAACTTCCCTGCAGAATTCCGTAACTTTGGTGGTTACTTAGGAATCGACACTGGTTTGCCTAATAAGAACGCATGGCAGAACACGAGCGATTATACCAGGTTCTATAAATACAATGAGAAGTATGATCTTGTGCAAGTTGCAGCCAGTGATGATTTCTATGGATACCCCATTTATGACCCGGATAAGAATTATAACGATGCCTCCTTGATGACGGCAGCCAATGATATTGATACTGCATACCCAGGTACTGATAACTTCACTTATCGGCAGATGTTGAAAGCCAGATTGTTCAAGCATCCTTCAATGCGAACAGAAGTTTTCGACAAGCTATATGATCCCAAGCTCATTCCTCTACCTGGTATGGCTTATGCAGCAGGATCTACTCCATCTAATGATGATATGGACCTGTTAAAAAGACAGAGATTGGCTAGACGTTATTACCGTGCTACAATCCCTTATCCTACAAAGGGTGTGGAGTATTATGTGGCAGTAACCGCTTATGACCGCGGTATTCCGGCAGTTGATCTTGATTATCTGGAATCAGGTAGAGATGCCGATGCCAATATGCAGGTTTTCTTCCCCGGTAGTGTTGCCAAGCAGAAGATGGATGATATCATGGTGATACCAAACCCATATATTGGACGCAGCACATTTGACGGTCGTTTAGAAAACGATGAGAAGGGTGATAAGAGCCGTAGATTGTGGTTTGCGAACCTTCCTGAAAACTGCAAAATTCGTATCTACACTCTTGCCGGTGATTTGGTTAAAGAGTTGGATCACAACGGAGCTACCCAAACAGATATTATAACCATATCCAGAGCAAGCCCATACAAAGGTATGTCGGCTACTGGTACACATCCTTGGAATCTTCTTTCCAAGAACAACCAGATTATTGCACCCGGTGTGTATCTATTCTCGGTTGAAAACAAAGCCGACGGCAAGATCAAAGTCGGTAAATTCGTAGTCGTGAAGTAAGGGAGGAATTATGAAGAAAGCTCTTATTCCGGTGCTTGCTATTGCGATGATAGCTTTACCGTTACTCTTGAGTGCAAAACCATTTGGAAAAATCGGTACTGTCGGTATGCAGTTCCTTAAGCTTGGTGTTGATGCTCGTGCAATCGGCATGGGTGAAGCCTATACAGCAGTTACAGATGATATATCATCCACCTACTGGAATCCAGCAGGATTAGCTCCTGCTTACCAAAACCAAGCCTTTGTATCGCACACAAACTGGCCTGCCAATATAATGCAGGAGTATGCTGCCGGATCTTTTACCAACGGTGTTTCCACAGTGGCTGTTTATGGCTCTGTGTTACACATGGACAAGATGGATGTAACCGATGAGGACACCTTTGGTCCCACCGGGGAAACCTTTACCAACAGCAGCGTAGCAATGGGTGCATGTTATGCCCAACAGTTCACTAACAAGTTTTCTGCCGGGGTTGGTGTCAAATACCTCAGAGAAAACCTCTATACATATGATGTAAACAGTTATGCTATCGATCTTGGCTCCATATACAATACCGGATGGAAGAATGTTAAGATTGGCATGGCTCTGAGAAACTTTGGTCCTGATATTCGTTACCGTGTTGATGATGATGAAGATGGTGATATCGATGAAGACCCATACGATTTGTTCGACAATGATGGTGACGGTAACAAGGATGAAGATGGTTCAGAATTGGACAGCAAGATTCCCATGAGCTTTTCCTTAGGTATCAGCGGTGATATCAAGCGTGATGAGATGAACTATTGGATTGCTTCTCTACAGCTTGATAACGTGATCGATAGGATGGAAACATGGAACTTGGGCTCTGAATACAAACTGGGGAATATATTCTTCCGGGCTGGCTATCAGTTCAATTATGATAGCAATGGCTTCAGTACCGGGTTAGGTTGGCAGATACCCTCCAGCTTGGGTATCTTTAACGTAGATTATGCATATACAGATATGGGTTACCTAACCGAGAGCTTCATTAAAAGCGCTCATAGAGTATCCGTAAAACTGAGATATTAATAGGTAAGAAAATGTATCAGGAGAGAACAATGAAAAGAGTACTACTAATCGCCCTCTGTCTTAGCTTCCTGATCGGTATCGTTTACGCAGATGATATAATGAAACCGATTGCGAAAAAAGCACTTGAGAGCCCCCAGGTGAAGAGTATCGAAAGATCTCGCACAGCACCTGAATTTACTTTCACAAAAGTCCCCACATCATTAATGTCATCTTACAACGACTACATGATTGGTGCTTACAACGGATTGCCTCTTCGTGTGGTTCCCGAATCAGCAGGTGGCGGATATTTCTTGTCCTATCATGGTCAACGTACTGCTACTGGCCAACGTCGTGTATTTTACTCATACCTGAACTCTACCGGTAATGTGGTTAACAACAGTGAAATTCTGCTTGAGAATATTCGCGAAGGTTTCTCCACTGTTGCTGTTGATCCTATCTCCGGTAAACCTTTCTATGCTTGGCACACTCCAGCTGAAACTACTGATGCTGAGCTTGAAGTAAGACTGATCACAGACGCTTTCATCGATGGAATCGATGGCTTGTGGAATGACCCGATTATTTTGGTAAACAATCCTACTCAGATTATCAATAACGGTACCACCACCACAACAGATAACGAATTTTTGTGGCCCACCGCAATAATCGGTCCTTCCAACGTTGAAGGCAAGCGCAGAGTGTATGTTTCATCCCGCAACTCTGTAAGCCATGCTTTGGACGATCTACCCTCCGAGAACGTGCTGATTGCCTATGCAGATTTCGATGGCTCTGATATCGAGAATAGCACTACCCTTAACTGGACCTACACCAGTATTCCTTGGTTGAACGAATGGAATGCAGATACTGCAAACCTTCGCCGTCCCAATCATGTATTGGTGGCTGATGATGCCGGCAGTATTTATTACATTGGTTACCACAGTGCTTCCGATAGCACAGATGCCGTTATAACCGAAGATGATTTTGACGTTTTCAAACTCAGCAACTTTGGTCAAGGCCAGTGGACCCGCACAACTTTCAACGGCAGCATCCCCACCTGGAATCCACCTGAAGCCGAAGGCAGCACCGTTGGTTTCTTCCAGGATACCGATAACGGTAATGTTCCTTACACCGATGAACAGCTTAGCTGGCAGATTGCCAACTCCAGCCATACCAATGCTTCCATTGATAATGATGGCAACATCCGTTTCCCCGGTTTGTGGTCGATCAACACCTATAAAGGTTCATACTACTATGGCATGCAGTTTGTGAAGGAGTTTGTTTACAATACAAACACCAATACAGCTCAGGTTAGAGAAGTATATCCCAATAAGGATGATTATTTCGATGATTTCAACCAAGCCTTTACTCCTTGGGATACCGAAGCTCCTTTCGGCGTTGTTGATACTTTCTATGTTGACAACACCGGCGCTCCCTTCCCCGGCATGGTTGGCGATTGGAACTTCCCCTACTGGAATGAGGAATCTCACGATAACGCAATGATGTTCCATTGCGGAAATATGAAGATTACCGATGCTAACGATGAAGGCATGCTTGCCCTCGTGTGGCAGAATTCCCAGCGTGCCAGATGGTACAACGACAGCCAGATTGAAGATTATGCTGCTTTTGGCAACACCCCTGAAATCTACATCTCTGTCTCCCCGGATAATGGTACCCATTGGAGCGAACCCATCGTGCTTAACAACCAAGAAACTCCTCAGTTTGCCGGTATCAAACCCATGTGGGTGTACCCTGCTGATAAGGTGAAATACACCGGTATGCAAGGTGCTAATAAGGTCGGTAAGCTTGGCATCATGTTCTATGATGACAACACTTGGGGTTCAAACTCCCACTCCTCAACAGAGTTCCCGAATGACGGTGGTAGAGTGATGTTCACCGAGCTGCAGATTGTATTCCCTTCAACTGCTAACGATGACAACACTGTAACTCCCGTAAGCAACCTGCTTAACCAGAACTATCCCAACCCCTTCAACCCGGAAACCACCATCAGCTTCGACATGCCCAAAGCCGACAATGCCAACCTTTCCATCTACAACGTGAAAGGTCAGCTTGTTAAAACCCTCTTCAACGGTCAGGCAAACTTCGGCAGAAACGAACTTGTTTGGAACGGAACAGACAACAACGGTTCCAACGTTTCCAGCGGTCTTTATTTCTATCGCTTGTCTGCAAATGGCAAGGTAGAATCCCGCAAAATGATGTTGATGAAATAATCTCTTAATCAACAGACTATAAACGAAAGCCCCGGGATTTCCCGGGGCTTTTTTATGCTGTGAAAAACTCAAGCTACTTGTTGCTTACTGCCGAAGCTCCTGCATGCCAACCTGTGGAGGCAGCAATCTGGATATTAAATCCTCCGGAAGGTAGGTTATAGTCCAATATTTCTCCTGCCAAAAACAATCCCGGACAAATTCTTGATTCCATGGTCTTGGCATTCACTTCTTCCAGAGGGACACCTCCCGAGCTTGCCATTGCGGTCACCAGTTTCTCCACCGCAGATACAAAGAACTGCGTGTAACTGAGCGCAGCAGAGATAGTCATCAATTCTCCGGAATTTAGGTTACAAATCTGTTTATCATAGTCTATCCCGGCATTATCTAGCAGAGCTTTCAACAGGTTCTTGGGGAGGGGAATATCGCATAGGGCATTAAGAACCAACATCTTGGGATATTTGGCAACTGCTTTTTGCATAGCTTCCAAGGCATTGGGTATCCACCTTAGCACTATCTCCGATCCTTTCGCCAAACGGTAGCAGTTGTCCAATATCAGTGGACCGGACAGCCCTGTATGCGTTATCAATACATCCCCAACGGCGGTGAAACTATCATTCTTGGTATGAATTACAGCGCGAACATCCTGCAGTGAAATCCCTGAGCAGGCAGAGAACAGCTTGAAATCCGCTATCTTTACGCTGCCGAGATGTGCTCTGAAAGCTTTAACCTTGTGTCCCAATTTCTTTAGGGGAGTCAGTAACTGTCCATCCGAGCCTGTGGCAGGATACGATGCTCCACCACCGGCTATAATCAGCTTATCTGCCTTCAGATTTCTACCGTCCTGAAGCTCCAGCGCAAAGGATATATCCAATTTCTGTATCGCAGTAACCTTGGCGTTGTATTCAATCTCTACACCGGCTTGCCCGGCAAGTCTCAATAAAGCATCACGCACATCTCTTGCCCGCAATGAAGCGGGAAAAACCTTCCCATCAGAACGTGGCATAGAGGGACATCCCGCATTATCCAGCAAATGGATAAAGGCATCCTTGTCGAAATTGTAATAAGCTTTCTTTAAATAGTTGCCGTTTGCTCCGCAACGCTTTAGAAAATCCTCCACCGGCAGATTATTAGTGAAGTTGCATTGTCCGCTACCGCTGATGAGCAGCTTAACTCCGCACTCTGTGTTACCTTCCAGCAGCAATACACTTTTGTTCTTGTTGCTTTGCCTTGCCGAAATGGCTGCCAATAATCCCGCAGGTCCACCACCCACAATTACAATATCTTTATGTGCCATTATCTTCCTTTGTTTGTTGCGTTCAGGCAGAGGGTTGTGCAGTTCCCATATATGTCAAGTTCAAATTCACTTAACAACTGCCAGTAGACTCCAACCCCAGTGTTTATACTTGACTATTTCACCACTAAGCTGAGAAAAGGTATATCATAACAATGAGGTAGTTCAGCATGAAAGTATCAGAGGTATTAGCTCATATAGAATCATTTGCCCCCTTGGGTTTGGCACTCAGTTGGGACAATGTGGGGCTGTTAATCGGCGAAAGAGATTGGGAAGTAAGCCAAGCCTTGGTATGTTTGGATGTAAGCGCTAATGCAGTGGAAGAAGCCATCCGTTTGGGTTGCGATCTCATCATAAGCCATCACCCCCTTATCTTCCGTCCCATTAAGGGTATAAACAACCCACTGCATATTAAGCTTATCATGAATCACATCGCGGTAATCTGCCTGCATACTAATCTGGATGTAGCGCAGCATGGGGTTAACCATGTGCTGGCTGCAAAGCTTGAACTGGAGGTGATGGATACCCTCAGCAACGAAAACGGGTCAGTATCTCACAGCATAACCGTCTATGCTCCCCATGAGGCAAGTGCTGCAATCTCCGAAGCAGCCTGGAAGGCGGGAGCCGGCAGAATTGGGGAATACCAAAACTGCTCGGACAGGCACACAGTTGAGGGAACTTACAGGTTGGCAACAGAACAACAGCATGAGTTAAGCCGGGTCTCCGAAGTGGCTTTGCATTTTATCTGTGATTCCCTGTTTCTCTCTGCGGTCATTCGTGCTATAAAGTCTGTTCACCCCTATCACACACCGCTTATCATGCAACATCATGTGGAGAATGTTAATCCTGCTTACGGCTTAGGACTGGTGGCAAAGCTTGAGCAACCACTCAGCTTGCATGAAGTTGCACTGCTTGTGCGCACAAAGCTATCCTGCCCCCAACTGAAACTGTGGTTAGCAGGACGCAAACCGGAAGAGAGGATACAAAAGATAGCTCTCTGTGGTGGTTCAGGGGGTACTTTATTACCCAATGCGGCTGCCAAAGCAGAGCTGTTTATCAGTGGTGACATCAGCTACCATAGCTTTTTGGATAGTAGTATCCCGATAATCGATGCGGGGCATTTCTACACAGAGTATCCCGCTTTGGATTACCTGCAAAGTCAGCTTACCCAGCTTGGTTTGGCTACAGAGCTTATGCCCATGGCAGCGCACGAGTATCATCAGAATCTGCTTACCTTCTAAACTTCTTCCTTGTTTGCATTACGGATGCATTGCGCGTGAAATACGGATGCGATGCGTAATTCATGCGTATTGCATCCGTAATTCATACAAGAGAGATGAAGCTGTTTCCTCATATCTCAGCATAGTTATTAGCGTATTTTCTCTAGCTTGCCAAGACAGGAAATGGACAAAAAAGTTTGAGAATGGTAAGCTGAATATTTTATCTTGACAGGTTTATTATATTCATTTGACTGCTACTAAGAGTATTGGAGTACTGTAAATAGGTATTCTTTACATCAAGGATTACATTAGTTAGCCAGTATTAGGGATGACAGGAGGCAGGAAGCCGTATATGGATTGCGTCGAGAACAAGCGTTTAAACCTTAGGGTAATTATACGTATAGTTACCATTATTGTGTTTATATTCAGCTTCTTGGGAACCTTGTTTGCTACTAGTATCGAAATAGATGATGCTACCGAACTTGGCACCAAACTATTTACTCACTATGCGGGACGGCAAGCTCTCGTGGCAGATGTTACCGCTTATCCTCCAAACTCACAGAATAATCCAGATATGTATATATTGAATTTCCAACCTGATGGATTTATCATCTTGGCTGCGGAAAGCAAAGTTACTCCCCTGCTGGCATATTCAACCACAGGGAGTTTCAGGGAGATTGGGCTTCCGGCTAACCTTAGATGGTACTTGGGAGAATACTCGCGCAATATTGCGGATATCCGCCAACATGATGAATATCCTGAAGATGCAGCCTGGGAGCAGATTGCACGCGGAGATTTTAGCAACTATCCATTAACGCGTAATGTAAACCCCTTATGCAGTACCACATGGGATCAGGATTGGCCCTATAACTCCATGTGCCCTTCAGATGGGGGAGGACCCGGAGGAAGAGTGTATGCGGGTTGTGTGGCGGTATCCATGGCGCAGATAATGAAGAAATGGAATGCCCCCACTCAAGGAATGGGTTCGCACAGTTATGCCTGTCCCGGATATGGCAATCTGGCCGCGAACTTCGGGATTACTACCTATAACTGGTGGAACATGCCCAATAGTATCTTCACCACCAATAGCGCTATAGCTACTTTGATATATCATTGTGGGGTGGCGGTGGAAACTCAGTATGGGGAGGATGCCAGCGGGGCATTATCGGAGGATGTGCGCGATGCCATGGTTAATAAATTCCGCTATGCCTCTAATGCGGTTTATCGCACTGCTGCATCTTTCAGTGCCACCAACTGGGCATCAATGCTACGGGCAGATTTGGACTTGGGGCGTCCCGTGTATTACAGCGGTTCAAATGGAGCAGCGGGTCACTCATGGGTGCTGGATGGCTATTCCGGCACGAACTATTTTCATATGAACTGGGGCTGGGGTGGCTCTTATGACGGCTATTTCTATCTTTCGAACCTGAATCCAAACTCCTATAACTTTAATGTGCAACAGGCAGCAGTGATGAATATCTACCCCCTCAGCCTGGATCCCCCTACAGATGTGGTGGCGGTGGAAAGCACAGGAGTAAGCAGGAATATAAACATCTCTTGGGCAAGCGGAGGTTATTACTACAAGGTGTGGCGTTTACTCCAGGGACAGGAAGATAATCAAGGAGCTTGGACGCTACTAACCCCCAGCTCCATAACGGCAAACATGTATGTGGACACTTCCTGGGGAAGCCTGCCGGCAGGGACATACAAATGGGCTGTGAAGGCAATCAACTATCAGGGCTTGGACTCTGGGGCTGCCTTTTCCAACACAATTGTAAGCCTGGGACCAACGGTTACCCAAAATGTTGACGTGACTGAGGGCTGGAACTTGGTATCACTGAATGTATCACCCTTAAACCATGCCTTAAGCTCCATAACCAGTTCTCTATCACCAAATCTGGTGCAGATTAAGGGTGTGGAAGGGGTGTATGTGCCGGGGAATCCATACTCAACTCTGAGCAATTTAACTGATGGAAGAGCCTATAGCATTAAGTTGGCAGCTTCTGATGTGCTAAGCGTGGCAGGAACGCAGATACCTTTGGATACAGAGATAAGCCTTGCAGCCGGATGGAACATGGTGGCATATTATCCGCAAACGATGTTAACCGTAACAACTGCAACGCAGGATGTTTCACCCTATCTGATGCAGATAAAAGGAGTTGATGGGATATACTTGCCGGGAAATCCCTTCTCCACTCTAACCGAGATGTATCCCGGAAAAGGCTATTGGATGCAGATGTCGTCTGCTCAAACCCTCAGCTATGGTGGCAATAAAAGCACAGCAGTGGCGGAACATAGATCTATCAATCCCGTAGTGATATACCCCGGTAGTATGACGATGCTTGCTTCCTGTGAAGGGGCAGAAGCGGGAGATATGTTACTGGTAAAAGCAGGGGGAGAACTGCGCGGTTGCGAGGAATTCATCAGTGTGGAGGGCAGGATTGGCTGCATGTTACAGATATTCATCGCTGCTGAGGGAGAAGAATTTGAGCTGTATCTGCAAAAGCAGGATGGTTCTCTGCAGGTAATAAACAACAAGTTTTTCGCAGAAGCGGGACAACAAATGGGGAGCATGGAGGAGTTCGTACAGCTAAGCCTAAAAGGGGTAGAGAGCGAACAGATACTACCTGTTATCAGTATAAAAGGATGTTACCCCAATCCCTTCTGGGAAGTTACAAGCATTGCTTTGGAGGTAGCCAAGGATAACACACATCTTGGGGTAAGCATCTACAATCTACGTGGACAAAAGGTGAGGACACTTTTTGAAGGTGCTTTAACGGCTGGAACTCAGAAACTTGACTGGAATGGTTGCGATGATAAGGGGAGCAAAGTGGCAACCGGCATGTATTTTTGCCGGTTGACTGGTACGGGGAACAAACAGAGCATCAAGCTGATGGTACTGAAATAGGAGACTTTAATGATACATAAGATGAGATATCTGGCTATGGCATTGATGCTGATGGTAACGGGAATTGGGTATGCCATTGACCCTTGGGGAACCCCCGCGGTGCTTTCCGGGAGCATGGGCGTTATGGCTCGGGTTACAATAGATTCCGCTCCTGCCGTAAGTGGTGACGTTGTGGCAGCATTTGTAACCGTTAACAATGTTCAGGAGCTGAGGGCAAAGCAATCTGTGCAAGTGATTGGGGGGATATCCGGTTGTCTGATGCAGGTATTCACAGAAACAAACGGAGAGACTGTAGTATTCAAGGTTTGGGATGAGAGTGCTCAACAGGTTTGTGATGTGGAGCAAACCTTATCATCTGTAGTTAACGGTAATGTGGGTGTGTATCCGGGGGACATGTACCAGATAAATGCCAGTGGGGTTATCAACACAGTTGCAATGCCGACTTTCAGCCCCCATGCCGGAACATATATAGCTGCTCAAAATGTTACCATCAGTTGCTCAACTCCTGAAGCTATTATCCGATATACCAGTGATGGAAGTGAGCCAAGCGAGTATTCACAGGTTTACTCCACACCCATCACTATCTCGCAAAATACTATTCTTAAAGCTAAGGCTTTTAGAGCTGGCTGGATAGATAGTCCAGCTGCCACTGCTGCTTATACGATTGATAGTAATGCGATCATTGATCCATGGTCAGACCCTGAAGTACTAACGAGCAGTATGAGTGTAATGGCACAGGTTGCAATACAGGACACTCCCGCAACGGAGGGGGATATCCTAGCGGCATTTGTTACCGTGAATAATGTTGAACAACTACGGGGAAAAGCACCTATCCAGATTCAGCAAGGTATTGCCGGCTGCTTGATACAGATATTTACCGAAAGCAATGACGAGGTGCTAAGCTTCAAGGTGTGGGATATAAGCGGTCAGCAGATTTCTACAGTTGCTAACACGCTTAATACTATGGTCGGTGGGGCTATTGGTTCTTACCCAAACGACTTGTACCACATTAATTCCGGGGTAGGTCTCCAAACAGTCATGAATCCTGTTTTTAACCCGGACAGCGGATTATACTTGGCAACTCAAGCAGTTAACATAACCTGTGGAACACCCGGAGCTCAAATACGCTATACTACTGATGGCAGCACTCCAAGTATAACATCTGCCTTGTTTACAACTCCAATATTACTTCCCCAGAATACAACCCGGATTGTCATTGCCAAAGCCTTCTATTTGGGATACAATCCCAGTGATGTTGTAACCGCTACATATACCATAGCTGGAACATTGCCCACCCCGAGCTTTTTCCCCCCTGGTGGGACATACTTCAACCCACAAAGTGTTACTATTCAATGTGGAATTCCTGAAGCGCAGATATACTACACTACTGATGGGACAGAACCGTCTCAAGCATCATCCTTGTACCTTGCTCCCATAAACATTGCAAGCTCAACAACGTTGAAAGCAAGAGCATATATTGAGAATTGGTTAGCCAGTGACATTGCTACAGCCAACTATGTTGTGTATCCAACCGTATCTGTTCCATCATTCAATCCTCCATCAGGAGCTTACGAGCATTACGTTGATGTAAGTATTATCTGTTCCACGGAAGGGGCAGAGATTAGGTACACAATTGACGGAAGCAATCCCACCGAGACCTCCCTGTTATATGAGACTCCTTTGCATCTAACCCAAAGCACCACGGTTAAGGCTATTGCCTACAAAGTGGGCATGGTAGCCAGTGCAATGGCAGTTGGTGAATACCATATCTCGTCAGCCAATCCGGATGATCCTACTGTCAGTTCTGTTCCTGGCATCAGCAGCCTATACCCCAACCCTTCCCATGGGAACATCACAATCAAGCTCGTGATGGCAGACAGAAACAGGGATTATCAGCTTACCATCTATAACATCAAAGGCGAATGCGTGTATAAGCAAAGCGGAATAAGTGAGGCAGGGCTTGAGGTTAATTGGGATGGAAAGAGTGACTCCGGGAACAGGCTTCCCAGCGGAGTATATCTTGTCCGCTTCAGTTCCGGAACTATTCAACAGACCAGGAAACTGGTATTGAAGTAAGTAGATTTCATTCATAATTCTCCCCTGAGATTGCTTACTACGCTTAGCTTCGCTCCTGTTGCCTAAACTCGTCAATGCCTCGTGAATCCCTCATGATTCCCGGGTCGGATGAGGGAGTTACCCGGGAGGTACCCCTGATTGAGTAGTGTTTTCAAAAAGGGCGCAACAATGATGGTTGAGATTTCTATAGATTTCACCTCGCTAAAATAAAGGCTTACCCACAAGGGGTAAGCCTTTTGCTTATACCAGTAGAACTTAGTTCTTGATGTTAAGAGTAATGTTCTTGGGATTGCGTAATCCGATGGGTTGCGAGTACTGTATAGATTTCGCTGCCTTGCTCACAGTAACCATGGCACGGCTTTCAGAATCAGCAGTAACCTTAAAGAATGCTTTTGCGCTGAGACCTGCGCTTAGCAACTCTGCATCAGTGAACTCAATATATGGGTTAACAGAAGTACCCAGTAAGGTATATGTACCAGATGGGGTTTCGCATGCATAGATCTTGTACACAGCAGCATTTGCCACTTCTTCCCAAGAGATACCGATACCACCGGCAAAGGCTTCGATGCCGGAAATAACCGGTGCATCAGGAGCGGAGGCAGCTTGCACATTGGCTGTTACATACAGCTTATATGGGCTTACAAGTCCATTGGAGAACACCCATGTCTGGGCAGTATAGGTTCCCACCGGTAGAGTGGTGGCATCGATGTTCAGAGTCAGCATACGGCTATTACCGGCTGCTAATGTACCATCAACCGGCGTGCATGACAACCAGTTTGTAGGAGGGGTTATCTGTACAGGACCTGTTATATCATCGATGAAGACATAACCGTATTGGTAACCGTCCACACGAGGATAGTAGAACATCACATAGATGTCCTGACCTTCATATGCACTGAGTGACTGGCTGAAGTTTGCCCAGCTCTGGTCCGCCAATGGGCCGACTGTTGCGATATTAGTGAATGATGCAAGTTCGTTATTTGTGGTGGATACACGCACCTCAAACGATTCTGTGCTCGCATTGAATTGCTTATACCAGAAGGCAAGAGTGCTCCCGGTACTAACACGAAGTTTTGGGCTAATCAGATATTGAGCAGTGGTGTTCCCATTTGCTGCAAACACCCAAGTGTTGTGGCTATTGTAACCGTAGGGCTGTGAAGCAGAACCATAGATGTCGGAATTTGCCGCTACTGATCCTGTCCATCCGGTTAGATCACTTGTTTCCCAGGTTTGATTCAGAGCACCATTCGGATATGCATCACCACCCCAAACTCCACTTGCTGTTTCAAACTCGAGAGTGGCATTACCGATATTGGACATCTGAACATTGAATGAAGTTGTAGCACCAACGGCAACATCGGTTGGGAACAGTGTCTGGGCTGTATAAATCTCAGCATAATCAAGATAGATGTTATGCGTAATGGTGGTATTAGGCATAATGGTTACATTTGCATTATAGTTAATGTATCCTGATGCTGTTGCGGTTATCGGATAGGTATCAACCACGATGTTACTAATAGTATAAGAACCATATTCGTCTGTAGTTACGTTTCTACCGGCTACGGCAACAGATGCTCCGGTTATAAAGGTTGAGGTGCCGTATCTATACACAGTCCCCGAGATGTTGCCAAACACCAGCGGAGCGGCAAGAGGTGGCAATAATACATCATCCAACTTCAACACAAACTGGTCTGTACAATTATGGTGTTGGAATGCGATGTACACATTTTGCCCGGCATATGCATTCAGATTGATTGTTCTTTGATTCCAAGAACCATCGGTGAGGGTTTCGCTAAATAGTGTGGTGCTGAAGGATGCAATCTGGTTGGTAGTAGTTGAGAGCTTAACGGAGTAATATTCTGCAGGCCATGCAGCATCCTGGGCAGCTATCCAATAGCTCAATTCATCACCGGATGATATTGCTAAACGGGGAGAGATTAACCAGTTGTCCGGGGTGAGTGCAGCGCGTAGATTAGTAGTCTTTTTTGCATCGTTAATATACGAAGCTGACCCGGCACAGTTTAGACCTGTATGTGCCGCACCTGTTGCGGTATATTGCATCCAGTTATAGGTGTCACCATCAATGTCGTTGGCTACCCATCCATCAGGGGGGAAGACAGTACCTTCGAAGCTTTCTGCTATATAATTACCATATCCCTTAAGATGGATTGTCTTGGTACCTCCATTTGTAACGATTTGCACTGTGGTATTGAATATTCCGCTACTTGTTGGGCTAAAGGTAAAACCAAAAGAACTAGAGATGTTTTGTCCCAAGGACATTCCTGTGTTGATATTACTGGTGAAAGGCGTTCCAGATAGCCCCGTTACAGAGCTAATTGTCAGGTTGCCGGGGCCCACATTTGTTAATGTATATATGTCGCCTGTGCTTGAGGGAGTTCCCACCATGGCGTTTGTTGTCCAATCGCTTCCGGTAAGCACTGCCACCGGTGTTGTGGCTACGGTTATTGTCAAAGAGATGGGTACCACCAGCACATCACCTCTATCCAATGCGCTGGGAGCAACATAATTGGAGTTATTATAGATGTACATATTGGCATACTTTGTTCCTGCGCTAACTCCGGTGGTGGTGAAGTTCAAGGGTATAGAAGTATTTGCTCCTGGGGCAATTGTCCCCGAGAATGAAGCTCCGTTAAGCCATGATGTACCATTAACATAAACATCAAGCAATAAATCCAACCCCAAATCCTGCCATCCATTGGTGGCATCGTAAAACACACCATTATTGGAATACACTGAGGTTGCTAAAGATTGGGGTTTCCCTGTAGTGGTTGATGAGGGAAGTATAGATACGATGAAGTCCGTACCCGCCGGGATAGTTATGGCTGTGGGGATGGTGTAGGTGGAAAGGAGGTAGGTATTTGTGGCTGTTGTTGTTGGCAGAGTAATCTCGGCAGATGTATGCACCAAGGTTACAGTGCCTGTTGAGCTAACTGTATAGACTTTCCACTTAAACTTGTTAGTGGTGCTGGTCCATGCATATGTTGCGGGGTTGTAGAAATAGTGCCGTAGCTGCGAGAGAGTAAGGCTGCCGTCCATCATTGCGATATCATCAACGATGAAATAGTTCCCACGCTCGGTAAGCTGAGAAGTGATGTACTCGGCATCATCAATATCTGCATAGCCAAACCATCCGGTAATTCTTTCAGAAACGACATCACTGATGGGAGGTATTCTGGTGCCATACACATCAGGATTGGGCTTCTTTGACGTGGAGAAGGGATTCCTGGATCTTCGGCTCTGGGAAGCAGAGGCAATATAGCCCGCATAAGTTGTGGTTGCAGTACCGCCGGGATTAGCGAGAACTATATTGGCTGAACCGTTTTCACCTTGGTACAGAGCAGCACTTACGCTTTGCGGAGTTGCGGTTAGTTCTCCCCAGGTAAGGTTGAAATCCTGGGTTGTAGTGTTGCCTAGTGATACTGTCACGTTGCTAGCTGAAGCACTGAAGTAGAATTGTCCGTCCGCGTTACAGCTAACAGTGTGAGTTCCCACAAGCAGGTTGTTAATCTGGTAGAAGCCGTTTATGTCGGTATAAGCTATCTTCGACCCAGCAGTAACTCTAGCATTCACTATGGCTGTGCTTGTGCCGGACCTATACACATAACCACTAATATTGCCAAAAGTTGGCTGAACAGGAGTAGAACCATCCACTACTTTGAATTCGTCTATCCAAAGTGACCATGCATCTGCCGAGACACATTGAATGGCAATGTACTTGCAATTCACCGGAATTGCATAAGAGTACAGTGTCCAAGTTGCTGAGCTGACGGATAAATTGCTTACCAGTGTGTTTGTGAAAGCAGTTAAAGGATCATTGGTCGTGGTTGAATACTTCAGGTTCATCGTTTCCGGGTAGGTTGCGGAAAATGCTCTGGCATAGAACGACACAGTTCCGGCAGTGCTGAGATTTAACTGTGGAGTGATGAGCCAGTCGTTGTTTGCCGTAGCATACCAGCATGACGCAACTTTTGAACCCATATATGCGGGATATGTGGCAGACATGGATGGCGAAGTAGCACTTGGGTTGAAGATTAGCCACGAGCCTGTATATGAGGAGTTTTGCCAAGTTGGTGATGATAAGCCAGAGCTTTGGGTTAACCCATCTCCATCATACTGAGTCCAAGGAGAACAGGTTAATGAGAAATCGGAATAGCTCTCAAAACTATCATAGAACGTAGCTTATGTTGCACTACCACTCAGGGATATAGTAATGGTGCCGGCATTGGTCACAATTTGAAAACTCTGGTTATCCGTTCCATAATCCAGGGGTTGATAACTGAAACCAAACTCATAGACTTGACCATTAACAAGTGTGGTAGCTGGATTGAAGTTTGTGCTGAATTCGGTACCACTGAGATTGGTAATGCTTGTTATACTCAGCGTTCCTTGACCCGTATTAGAAAGCTGGAATATATCATCGGAGTATGAGGCATCACCGGGTGCCAAAGCACCGGCAGCCCATGAAGTCATATTGATTGAGGCAATTGGGTTTGGGTCAACCCAAAGAGCAGGTCCCGTAATATCATCAATGATCCATGTGCGGCTGGCAGAATTTGTGAGAGTACAATATGTCTCCAACACAAAGTAATAATCGCCGGGTGTAAGCCCGCTTGTGGTGTAGCTAAAGGTCTGCGCACTGTTTGTTAAGGCAGCATTGGTGGGGAAATAAGTGTAGGGTGCTGAACCGGTTGTGGAATAACCTACTTTTATCTGCTCGCTTCTGGCAGTTGTCCCTGCTCTGGCTTTGAACACGAATGCCGGCGAACTGGCATTAACAGTTAGCTTGGTAGTGCGTAATTGCTTTCCTGACTGAGTGGAACCTGAAGCTGTGGCGTTGTATCTGGCAGAATATGCTCCAGTAATAAAGTTTGTGGTGGAACGTGCAAAGGAGCTGGCGGTAACAGTCCATCCGGTGGGAGGAAAGGTTGTTCCTTCAAAGCCTTCGCTAAGAGTAATCGTCATGCTGCCGGGCTTGATCCCCATCACAGCTTGCTGACCGGTATTGAAAGTATCTCCTCCGGGATTAAGAGCTGCAAGGGTGTAGTAACCATTGTAGGAACCATTCCATCCCCAGTTAACATGGAAAGAGCTTGTCCCCTGGTATCCATCTATCACAAAGGCATGTCCACCTGCGGGACCCGAACCGGAGTAATAAACAGGGCGGGAGTTATCAATCTCGCCACGCATCATGGTGTCCCATGTGTTCGAGGAATAGGAGGACTTGTTATAAATCTGTGCGGTGTTACTATATCGGAAATAGTTTATCAATGCACCGGGAACATCTTCGCTATACGCACCCGAGCCATCAGGGGCATATTGCATTTCCACGGCAACACCCGCATGCCTGCATATCGTTGCAACTGAAGTGTTGGTTGAGGTAACCGAGCTTGGCATGGCTGCCCAGTTGTATGTTGTACTACCGAAATCTGCGGATTGCACTCCGTAAGGATTGCAGGTATAGCTCTTGGATCCCTGCCCAACTGTGGGGTATCGCCAATAGCGCATAATTTGAGACATAGCCGTTGCAACGCATCCAACAGGAGTTCCGGAAGGGCATTGGGCATTATAATATGTTCCTTGTCCCCAGATTGAGTTCATTAGGGGGCTAACATCCCGATAGGTTCTGTCCGGATTAAAACGGGCGGATGCAACGCTGTATCTGCTCCATAATTGAGCTATCTCCACGGAGGGTGACATTCTTTGCGAAACAATTGCCTGCATCTGCATTGCCCAGTTATCCAGCATGTATTGCAGTTGGGGAGGTATATCGGCATCACCCCAGTTAAACTCTCTGCTATAACCAATTACGGGTATGGCTGCATCATCAGTAGCCAGCAAGGCAAAACCTTGTGGTTTAAAAACAACAATCCTAATGTGTGAATCCTGATGTTTGGATTCAAGGGCAAATGAAGATTGAACCTGGTAGCCCTCGCCCCATCTTTCCAGGGCGAAATTGTTCGCTACTCGTTCGATGGTTTGGATATCCACCGTGGTGGAAAAACCAATTGCTACTGCAATCAACAATAGCACAATCATGGCAAATCGTTTCATATAGACTTCCTTTTTATGGGATTAGTATCCGTAGATTCACATATAAGCACATCAGCATCGATTCACAATCATGCACGAAACAGGAGTTCGCAGCTATGGAGGCTCTCTGCCGTTGTTTGCGTAATTGCAAATTGTACGATAAGGCAATAATTGGTCAAGCATTTTTTCATCACGCCCAGCACTCCAGCTAACATTAGCTCCGTATTTCGGGTGATACAGGCAATGATTTGGTTATAATCCTGTGTTTCTTCCAGGGAGCGCTCTTGTTTCAAATACGGATGCATTGCGCCTGAAATACGCATCCCATCCGTAATTCAGGCGCAATGCATCCGTAATTGGAGCAAGAGGGGGGCGGCAGATCACATAAAAAAAGGGGAAGACAATAACTCGTCTTCCCCTGCAATAAATTGCTATTAGATAGGTTTAAACTACCATCTCAAGTGGGCAAAAGCCTTATTGGCATCTGCCATCTTGTGGGTGTCTTCACGCTTCTTGATGGATGAACCTTCTTTCTTATGGGCAGCCATCAGTTCGGCAGCGAGTTTCTCGGTCATGGTCTTTTCGCTGCGGGCACGTGCATAGCTGATAATCCAACGGAAAGCAAGTGCTCTGCCGTTCTTTTCGTTCACTTCGGTGGGGATTTGATAGTTAGAACCACCCACACGGCGGGAAACGACCTTAACTAAGGGACGAACGTTCTCAAGGGCGGATTTGAACACTTCCAAAGGCTCTTGCTTTGTCTTCTCGGCGATGATATCGAAGGCGCCATACACGATCTTCTCGGCAATACTTTTCTTTCCCTGCTTCATTAAGCAGTTCATGAACTTGGTAAGGACGATATCGTTATACTTGGGATCCGGCAACACTTCACGGACGACGGCTTTACGTTTTCTTGGCATAAGTCATCTCCTCCTATTTCTTAGCCGGAGCTTTTGCTTTGGGACGCTTGGTTCCATACTTGGAACGGGAGTTTTCGCGCTTCTCTACGCCGGCGGAGTCTAAGGCACCGCGGACGATGTGATAACGAACACCGGGAAGGTCTTTTACACGACCACCGCGTACTAGCACGATGGAGTGCTCTTGCAGGTTATGGCCTTCGCCGGGGATATAAGCAGTAATTTCAAAGCCGTTAACTAAACGGACACGAGCGACTTTTCTGAGAGCCGAGTTGGGTTTTTTGGGCGTAGTCGTGTAAACACGTGTGCATACTCCGCGCCTTTGCGGACATTCCATGAGAGCCCTGTTTTTCTTTTTCTTCTCAACTTCGGTTCTGCCTTTACGGATCAGTTGGTTGATGGTTGGCACTGATGTTCTCCTTTTCTTTATTTCAGTGTGGTAATAACTTTAGAAATCGAGGTAATCCCCACTATCTTCCTGCACAGTGGGGTGGGCAAATTCAGTCACTATCTGAGCAACCGACTTACCGGAGTTCACTGCTTGCTTAATCATGTTGTTATATGCTTTGGTTCCGGTACCCACAGGTATTCTGTGTCCCAGAATGATGCTTTCTTTCAAGCCTTCCAGCTTGTCCACTCTACCTTCAATGGCAGCGCGGGTAAGCACTTTCGTGGTTTCCTGGAAGGAGGCGGAGGAAAGCCAGCTTTCGGTTAACAGCGAGGTTTTGGTGATACCCAACAGCAATTGCTCGAACTGGGCAGGAGTTTTGTCGTACTCAAGAGCTTCGCGATTCTCTTTTTCCACCAGTATTTTATCCACAATGTCACCCTGCAGGAAGCTGGTGCTTCCGCTCTCGGTGATGCGGACTTTCTTAAACATCTGGCGGATAATCACGCTAACATGCTTGTCGTCTATCTTCACACCCTGCTTACGGTATATCTCCTGAACTTCATTGAGGATAAGCATCTGCGCTTCGATAACCCCTTTAACCAGCATATCATGCGGATCGAAAGGTCCATCGGATAAGGCGTCACCGCTCTCCACAAAGTCACCTTGGTGGACAATGATACGCTTTCCGGAAGGTATCATATACTTACGTCCGGCAAGAGGTTGCTTCAGGGAAACGGAATCACCCGAAACCACGATGCTCTCTTGTTCTGCGGGAACTTCATATACTTTACCGCACAGGGGCATACCTGCTTTCACGGTATCATCATTTTTAACGATAATCTGCATCCCTTTTGGTATTTCGTACTGTTTGGGAGCTTGATTGCGCTTTGCCACCTGAATAATCTTCTTGCGATTTTCTTCGATTATGGTGACCTTGCCATCGTTTTCACTGTAAACTGCTTTCTCGGATAACACCACGATAGATTGCTTCTTATCTTCGTCAGTAAGTACCACTACTTTACCATCGCAAGGAGCATAAAGTCCATTGGAAGGTGTAACGAAGATGTCACGACCGGTTTTCTTAAGACCACCGATGGTGACGATGCCATCGATATCAGATATCTTTGCTTTGTCCTTTGGTACTCTGGCTTCAAAGAGATCCTGCACGCGGGGAAGACCACCGGTGATGTCTCGTTGTTTAATGGTCATACGCGAGGTTTGACCCAGGATATCTCCAGTATGCACGAAGCTGCCATCTTCCACTTTAATCACCAAACCGGTGGGAAGGGGGATCAAACGAACGGTGCCGTCATCGCCCACAACGCGGAACTGGGGCTGCTTCTTACGGTCTTTGGATTCGATAATGGTGATATCTCTGGTGAAGGTGATGTCATTGTACTCTTCTTTATAGGTGATATCCTTAATAAAGTTCTCGTAATGCAACACACCCTTCGCGGTGGAGATAAGCGGGTTATTGAACTGGTCCCAAGACAAGAGTTTGGTGTCTTTGGCGATAATCTGCTCGTCATGAACATGGACGGTGGCAGCATACTCCACTTTGAATTCTTCCAATATCTTGCTACGGTCTGCAGGATCAACAACCATCAAACGACCCAAGTGGCTAACGGAAATTAGCTGGTTCTCGGGATTGGTAACGGTATTCATACGGTCAAACACCACGATGCCATCATATCCGGAAACAACCTCTGCCAAGTCTGTAGCAGTAGAGGCAGCACCACCAATGTGGAATGTACGCAGGGTTAGCTGAGTACCCGGTTCACCGATGCTTTGGGCAGCCACGATACCAACGGGATCACCGATGGTAGCAGGTTTTTGGGTGGATAGATTACGGCCGTAGCACTTGGCACAAATTCCCTTATCAGCTTCGCAGGTAAGAGTGCTGCGCACGTGCACGGAGATAAGACCATGATTCTGCAGGGTTTTTGCCATCTTGTTGGAGATCTCTTCGCCGGAAGCGACAAGAACCTTTCCGGTAACCGGACTGATAATATCATCGACAGCAGTTCTGCCTTGAATTCTTTCGGCAAGAGTCTGTACTATTTCGTTACCCTCTTTCAACACAGTCATGTGCACGCCGCGAGCAGTTCCGCAATCTTCCATAGTGATGATTGCGTTCTGGGCAACGTCCACTAGACGGCGGGTCAAGTAACCGGCGTCTGCTGTCTTAAGAGCGGTATCGGCAAGACCTTTTCTGGCACCGTGAGTGGACACGAAGTATTCAAGCACGGTTAAGCCTTCTTTAAAGTTAGATTTGATAGGTGTTTCGATAACGTCACCGCCACCACCGGCACCAATCTTGGTAGGTTTATCCATCAATCCGCGCATACCACCGAGCTGCTTGATCTGGTCTTTACTACCACGAGCACCGGACTTGTACATCATATAAATGGAGTTCAAACCGTTACGAGTGTGGGAAAGTTCTTCCATCATCTCATCGGTTACGCGAACAGTGGTTTTCTTCCACTGGTCAACAACACGACCAAAGCGTTCGTTTTCGGTGATACCACCCTTCTGGTGTAGGTCAGTAATCTTCATCACTTCTTCTTCGGATTGGGCGATGATTTCGGCTTTACGATTGGGAACAACAATATCGCCGAAGCTGAAGGTAACACCGGCACGGGTAGCATATTTGAAACCTATGGCTTTCAGATCATCTAACACTACCGCAGTACGCCACTGACCAACCGCGTCAAAGCACAGCATAGCAAGGTCATTAAGTTTACCTTTATCGTAGGTGATGTTCTGATAACCAACTTCCTGGGGGATAATCTGGTTGAAGATTACTCTACCCACTGTGGTAGTAATAAGCTCGGATCCAATCTTTACTCTAATCCAAGTATGTAAATCAAGACTTCTTTCTATTACTGCTTCGCCTTTTACGCTGCACATCTGCTCTTCGGCTTCGTAAGCAGCGATAACATCGTCTGTTCCATAGAAGTGTCGCATTTTGCTTACATCATCCGGAGCACCGGCTTCTTCCATGGTAAGATAATAACAACCTAGCACAATATCTTGGTTGGCTGCCATGGCAAGGCGTCCGTTTGAAGGTAACAGCAGGTTACGAGTGGATAACATCAACACTCGGGCTTCTATCTGAGCCTCAAGAGAAAGAGGAACATACACACCCATCTGGTCACCATCGAAGTCTGCATTAAAGGGAACGCAAACCATGGGATGTAACTGAATAGCCTTGTTGTCTGTCAACACCGGCATGAAAGCCTGGATACCCAGTCTGTGAAGAGTAGGTGCGCGGTTTAACAACACAGGATAGTCTTTAATCACTTCTTCAAGGATAGACCAAATCTCAGGCTGCTTCTTTTCTATAAGCTTCTTGGCGTTCTTTACTTTATCCACTTCGCCCATCTTCTGCAATCTTTCGATGAGGTAAGGTTTAAAGAGCTCAACAGCCATTTCTTTAGGTAAGCCACATTGGTATAATTTAAGTTCCGGACCAACGGTAATCACTGAACGACCGGAGTAGTCCACACGCTTACCAAGAAGGTTTTGACGGAAGCGACCTTGTTTACCCTTTAATTGATCAGTCAGGGATTTTAGAGGTCTATTGCCTCTGCCACGTACGGGACGTGCCTTGCGGCTATTATCTATCAAGGCATCAACTGCTTCTTGCAGCATGCGCTTTTCATTACGTAAGATAACCTCAGGTGCTCTGATTTCCAACAAACCTTTCAAACGGTTATTGCGAGTAATAACTCTCCGGTAAAGATCGTTGAAGTCCGCTGTAGCAAAGCGTCCGCCTTCCAGAGGGACTAATGGACGTAGAGTGGGGGGGAGCACAGGGAGAGCTTCCATAATCATGTGCTCGGGTTTGTTCCCGCTCTTTATGAAAGCATCAACTATTTTAAGCTTGTTAATCAGTTTTTGTTTACGAAGAGCCGATTCCTCGAATTTAAGCCTGGTACGAAGATCCAGGGCGTCGTTCTTGAGGTTTATACGGGCAAGCAGTTCTTTAATAGCTTCTGCACCCATCAGAGCGATGAAGTTATCACCAACCTTGTCCTTAATCTCATAATACTCGTCCACTTCCAACAGCTCCATTTTCTCATAGGGGCTGTCTCCCGGATCGATTACTATATATGACTCGTAATATAACACTCTTTCAAGATCTTTAACGGTCATATCGAGAATGGTGCCAATCTTACTGGGGGCACTTTTCACGAACCAGATATGGGCAATCGGCACAGCGAGATCGATGTGTCCCATGCGGGTACGACGGACACGAGAGGTTGTAACTAGTACGTTACAGCGATCGCAAACAGTGTTCTGGAAGCGTTTCTTCTTATACTTTCCGCAAGCGCATTCATAGTCTCTTTCGGGACCAAATATTCTCTCGCAGAAAAGGCCATCTTTCTCTGGCTTCAAGGTTCGGTAATTCAATGTATCAGGTTTGGTTACCTCACCATGAGACCACTCATTCATAATTGTATCGGGAGAAGCAATCTTGATCCGGACTGCGTCGTATTCATTGGGTCTGATTTCACGTCTTGAGTCTTTTAACACGATTATCTCCTCCTACCTGTTCTCTTCGTCTTTGATGAACTCAATGTCGAATCCCAGAGATTTAAGCTCACTGGTAAGCACATTGAATGATTCCGGGACACCCGGAGGGGGCGGATTCTCACCGCGGGTAATAGCTTTGAACGCATTGTTGCGTCCATCCACATCATCGCTCTTGATAGTGAGCATTTCTTCAAGCAGGTGTGCTGCTCCATATGCCTCAAGTGCCCATACTTCCATTTCACCCAAACGCTGTCCGCCATGTTGGGCTTTACCACCCAGAGGTTGTTGCGTGATGAGGGAATAGGGCCCCGTTGATCTGGCATGCATTTTATCGGCGACCAAGTGGTTAAGTTTCATCATATAGATTACGCCCACGGTGACCCTTTCTTTGAAAGGTTCTCCGGATTTACCATCATATAGTACGCTCTTGCCATCTTCGGACAAACCGGCAGATCGTAATTCTGCTCTAATATCCTCAATGGTGGCACCATCAAAGATGGGGGTTTCCACCTCAAATCCGAGGGCACGAGCTGCCATACCTAAGTGAGTCTCCATAATCTGACCGATATTCATACGGGATGGCACACCAAGAGGGTTCAGGACGATATCAACCGGGGTACCGTCTTCTAAGAAAGGCATATCTTCGATGGGAGCAACAATGGAGATAACACCCTTGTTACCGTGACGACCGGCCATTTTATCACCAACTTCAATTTTGCGCTTCTTGGCAACATAAACCTTAACCATTTTGCGGACACCATATTGAAGTTCGTCACCATGCTTGATACGTTCACGAGCTTTCTTGTATTCGTTATCGCTCTGCTCGAGAGATTGTTTTATCTTCAACGTAATCTGAGCATATATCTGGTCGTTGACATCATCATCTTCAACCAGTTGAACATCCATATCCAATTTCTTGAAGTTTATCCGCTTCAGATCTTCTTTGCTAATCTTTTTTCCTGGAGCTATAAAAGGAGTGTTGCTCTTCTCATCCCAAATAGTCTTGGCTACTTGACCGATGAGAATGGCAGAAAGCTTCTCTTCTTTGAATTCTTCCACTTTCTTCCGGCGGAAAGCTAGCTCAGCTTTCAACTTCTGTATCTTATCATCGTTCTCTTCATCGAGGTCATTGCCTTCTTCAAGCCTGCTGAAGACTTTAACATCGATAACCACACCTTCCATTCCAGGCTTTGCCTTGAGAGAACTGTTTGTGAAATCACCAGCGCGATCCCCGAACAAGGCACGCATTAGGTTCTCTTCGGGAGATGGGTCTATCTCTATGCTCTTGGGTGTGACTTTACCAACAATCACATCACCCGCATGGATAACACTACCGACGCGAATGATACCAGTTTTGTCCAGATTGCGCAAGGCTTGAGCCGGAACGTTGGGAATATCATATGCGAGTTCTTCTCTACCATTTTTAACATTGCGAACCAGCACTTCCATCTCTTCAATATAAATGGAAGTAAGAGTATCCTCACGGGCTACCTTTTCGCTAAGAATAATAGCATCTTCGTAGTTGTACCCATACCATGGCATAAAAGCAACCAACATGTTTGTTCCAAGTGCTAGGCGGTTATCTTCCACACAGGCACCATCGGAGATGGGCTGACCTTTCTTAACAGTGTCGCCTATACGCACAACCGGTCGCTGATTACTACAGGTATCTTGATTAGTACGAACAAACTTCTTTAGATGAATTCTGTTACCTGAACTTAGGTAGTATGCCTCATCCCTCTCATTGGTAGGCTTAAGCTCAATATAGGAAGAAGTTACATTAGATACAATACCGTCATAGGGAGCAACTGCAATGCAGGAGGTATCCATGGCGGCAATCTTCTCCATACCTGTTCCAACAAGAGGAGCTTGTGGATTAATCAAAGGTACTGCCTGACGCTGCATGTTCGAGCCCATCAAGGCACGGTTGGCGTCGTCATGCTCCAGGAAGGGTATCATAGCAGCAGAAACGGAAACCATTTGCTGAGGGGCAACATCCATGTACTGGACTTGCTTAGGGCTAACTTGAACAAAGTCACCCTTCTCACGTGCAAATATTATCTCATCTGTTATCTTGCGGTTGTCGTCAAGATGAACGTCAGATTGAGCGATGATATACTTCTCTTCCTGAGCAGCATCAAAGTATTCATAATCATCCGTTACATAACCATCAACAACCTTTCTATAAGGGGTTTCTATGAACCCGAGATGGTTGATACGGGAGTATATAGCGGGAGATACAATCAAACCAATGTTTGGACCTTCTGGTGTCTCAATCGGGCATACTCTCCCATAGTGTGAAGAGTGGACGTCGCGAACCTCAAATCCTGCTCTGTCTCTTGCCAAACCTCCGGGACCTAACGCGGAAAAGGCGCGTTTATGCCGTAGAGCAGCTAGAGGATTGGTTTGCTCCATAAACTGTGAGAGCTGGCCTGTTAAAAAGAATGATTGAACAACGGATATTAAGGCATTGCTGTTCACAAGGTCGTGAACCGTTATCTCATCGATGTTAGATATCGCCATTCTCTCTTGGATAATTCTGGCTACCATTGCCAAACCTGAAGCATACTGCTCTTGAAGCAATTCACCAACAGTTCGGACACGTCTATTGGCAAGATTATCGATATCGTCAACTTCGTCATCATCATGATAGATGTTGATGAGAGTCTTGAAGATGTATACAAAATCCTTAACTGTTAAAGTCATGACGTTTGGATCAACATCAATCCCGAGACGGCTGTTAATCTTGTATCTACCTACCTCACCCAGATTGTATCTTTTTTCATTAAAGAACATCCGCTCAACTAGCAATCTGGCTGCCTCAACCGGAGCATCTTCTCCGGGTCTGATGAGGCTGTATATTTTCTTTAAAGCTTCTTCTTCATTGATTGTGGGATCTTTAGAAAGAGTGTTTTCCAGCACCTTACGGGCTATTTCATACTTATAGTCAATAACTTCGACTGTGGTGATATTCCTGTCTGCCAGGTACTTTGCCAAGGAATCAGTTATCTGTTCATTTGCTTGAGCTATAGGTTCCGGATTGCCTTCTTCAAATACATCTGAATACAGATGACGTAGCTTTGCTTCCTTCAAGGGAAGGGTTTCGCTCTTATAGAAAGTCTTGCGCAGATCGTTGTTTGTGGAGATACCAATAGCACGTAAAAGAGTTGTTACAGGTAGCTTTCTTCTTTTGTCGATGTGCACATACATTACGTCATGAATGTCAATATCGAATTCCAGCCAAGAGCCGTTGTAAGGAATAACTTTTGCAGAATACAGGGTTTTTCCACTTGGATGTTTTTCTTCAGAGAAGAACACCCCGGGTGAGCGTTGCAATTGGGATATAATGACTCTCTCAGCACCGTTGACGACGAACGTTCCTTGCTCGGTAACCAGTGGGATCTCACCCAGAAATACGTCTTGCTCAAGAACATCTTTCAGTTCTCTCTCGCGTTCTCCGGGGTTGGCAGTTTCTCTGTATTCATAAACACTGAGCCGCATTTTGGCTTTCAAGGGTGCCTGATAAGACAGGTTCCTTTCACGGCATTCTTCAATGCTGTACTTCTCTTGTAAAACGTTATATTCAATGAACTCAAGCAGAAAATTGCCCTTAGAGTCTTCCAGGGGGAAGATGGATTCGAATACAGCTTGTAAGCCTCTTTTTTCTCTGCGTAGCGGATGTGTTTCCTTCTGCAAAAACTCGTTGAAGGAATCAACTTGCATAGCCAGTAGATTAGGTATCTCTACTTCCGGGATACCAAGCTCAGCGAATCTTCCGGATATTCGGGAATAACTTTTGACCTTTCTCAAAAGCTCTCTCCTTTGCGGTATTTTAACACCAACATCATGGTTCTTTGGTTAATTATATGTTCTCTCACGCTCTCTGCGCCACAACTATAAGAAGGTAAACAATGTGTTCCAACATGAATACTGGGTTGGGTTTATTAAACTATAATTAGTCCAAAAAAAGTCCCGTGGGACTTTTTTTGGACCTATATCTAACTGAGAAGTCCTTACTTGACTTCGACAGTTGCACCGGCTTCTTCAAGTTTTTTCTTAACTGAATCAGCTTCTTCTTTAGATACCTTTTCGGACACAAGTTTGGGTGCGCCATCAACGAGATCTTTGGCTTCTTTCAAACCAAGCTTGGTGATTTCGCGGACAACTTTGATTACGTTGATTTTCTTGTCACCGGCATTGGCAAGGATAACGTCAAACTCAGTTTGCTCTTCCTTGGCAGCAGCTTCGGCTCCACCGCCGGCAGGCATGGCAAAGGCAGCCACGGGTGCGGCAGCAGAAACGCCAAATATCTCTTCCATTTCTTTGACTAATTCAGAGAGATCCAAAACGCTCATCTCTTTAATCAGGTCAATTACTTGTTGCTTTTTATCGGACATTGTTCCTCCATCGGATATATGAATAATTTATTAGCTGGCTTCAGCTTGTTTTTTTACTATGGCATCAAGCGCATACACGAATTTGCGAATGATTCCTTGATTGATACTTACGAAGTTGGAGATAGGGGCTTTCATGCCGCACAACACCTTCGCAAGAAGTTCTTCGCGGGAAGGAAGCTTGGCTAAAGCAGTAAGCTCGGAGGCACTGAATACATGCCCTGCTACGTAACCGATTTTGAAACCGGGGAACTGCTTGTCTTCCATAACTTCTTTCAGGAATTTAATAAGTTCGCGAGCAGGAGAAACTTCATCGAGTTTACATACTGCCACAGCGGTAGGACCCTGCAAATGAGAATCCAATTCGGTAATACCCAGATCGTTCAGTGCGATCTTGATCAGGGTATTCTTTTGGACAAAGTAGTCCACTTGATTAGCTCTGAATCGGTTGCGCAATTGATTCACTTCTTCGATGTTTATTCCCTTATAATCCACCAGTACAATCGCTTTTGCGCCACTAAATCTTGCTGTCAAGTCCTTTACAATGTCATATTTAACATTTTGAACCATGCTCTTCTACTCCCTTAGCTTCTTGCTTCCAAGGTTGCGCTTGCGACCTGAATTTTGATGCCGGGGCCCATGGTGGTGCAGAGGGTTATGCTGCGAATAAATACTCCCTTCAAGGTGGCAGGACGTTCTTTCAAAACAGCAGCGAGAATAGCTTTGATGTTGTCTCTCAGCTTATCTTCTTCAAAGCTCAGTTTACCAGCAGGTATATGGAGGTTGGCAAACTTATCTACGCGATAAGTAACCTTTCCACCCTTGGCTTCTTCAACAGCTTTGGCTACGTCCATGGTAACAGTTCCCACCTTGGGGTTAGGCATTAAACCTCTGGGTCCCAATACGCGTCCCAGTTTTCCGATTTTTCCCATTAAATTGGGGGTGGAGATCACGACGTCAAAATCAAACCATCCGGCTGTAATCTTGTCCATCATATCATCCAAACCAACATAATCGGCGCCAGCTTGTCTGGCTTCATCAGCTTTGTCACCCTCAGCAAACACCAACACTCGCATTGTCTTACCGGTTCCATGTGGTAACACCAACGAGTTGCGGATCTGCTGATCGGCTTTACGAGGATCTACGCCAAGATTGAAGTGAACCTCAACAGTCTCATCAAACTTGGAAGCCGGTAAGGACTTCAGCAACTTTAATGCTTCTGCGAGATCAAATCTCTTTTGGCGGTCGAACATCGTATAGGCGACGTTGTACCTTTTACTATGTTTCATTGACTCTCCTTATGAATACTATCTCCTGCAGAGTAAGCATCAGTCTTCAACAGTGACGCCCATGCTTCTTGCAGTTCCAGCGATCATACTCATAGCGGACTCAAGGGAATGGCAATTCATATCTTGAATTTTCAAGTTTGCTATTGTTCTCAGTTGTTCTTGATTTATCTTACCCACTTTGGTTTTATTCGGGGTGGCACTACCTTGTGCAAGACCGGCTTCTTTTTTAATCAACACGGCTGCGGGCGGAGTCTTAATCTCGAACGTGAAGGATTTATTCTTAGACACATAAATCAAAACCGGGAAAACCATTCCGGGTTGATCAGCGGTCTTTTCGTTAAACTGACGGCAAAATTCCGGGATATTAACACCAGCCTGACCCAGAGCGGGACCCACGGGAGGTGCCGGGGTTGCCTTTCCGGCAGGAAGTTGCAGTTTAATGGTTGCTACGGCATCTTTTGGTTTTGCCATTTCTATTACCTCTATCTTATTAACTTACTTTTTTATCAATTCAACCTGGTTGGCATTCAACTCAACCGGGGTGCGACGTCCAAAAACTGTAACGTCTATAACTAGCTTGCTGCCATCCTCTGTGGATTTCTGCACCAAACCTTCAAAATCGGAGAAGGGACCTGCCGTAACCTTCACCATATCACCGGGCATAAATGTAAAAGTCTTCACATCCCTTTCAGGATCAGTAATTCCCAGAAGTCTATCTATCTCTTCTTGGGAAAGCGCTGCAGGTTCTTTATGATCTTTGCCAATGCCTAAAAAACTGGTGACTCCTGCGATACCAAGCACATAACTTTTTAGTTCTGCGCTCATCTCAGCTTCCATGATCACGTAAGAAGTAAAGAGCTTCTTCTCTCGCTCTATCTTCTTGCCTTCGCGAATTATGAAGGACTTACGCACGGGAACAAGCAATCTACCAAGAGATGCTTCCATGGGTGTGCCCACCAAACCTTTCTCGATAGCGGTCTTCACCTTGTTTTCATGACCTGAATAGGTATGAATTACATACCATTTCATCCTATGATCCCTATCCTTAGAATACAAGTTCTATTATCTTGCTGAAACCAAAATCTACCAAGGATAGAAATATGGCTACGATGACGGACATCACTATCACTACGGTAGTTCCTTCCTTCAAATCGGCTTTATTGGGCCAAGTAACGCACTTCATCTCGGCACGCACTTCACGAAAAAAACGGCTTATTCTCTCGAACTTCATTTTCTAATCCAACTTTATGCACATTAAGAGAGCTTTGCTTTTCTAGCTGAAGCGAGCAAAGTCCCTGGCTCTATAAGTAATGTGGCAGGACAGGCAGGAATCGAACCCGCAACACCCGGTTTTGGAGACCGGTGCTCTACCAGTTGAACTACTGTCCTGCGCAACATATCTTAAGCGCTTAGCGCTGTTTGTGATTCGTGTGTTTCCGGCAGCATGGGCAGAATTTCTTCAGCTCCATTCTGTTCGGATGCTTGCGCTTATTACGAGTGGTCGTATAGTTACGATTCTTGCAATCTTCACAAGCTAATATAATGATATCTCTCATTGTTCCAGCTTCCGGTTATTATTCAATAACAGATGAAACCACACCGCTACCGATGGTGTGTCCACCTTCGCGGATGGCGAAACGCAGACCCTGTTCCATGGCGATGGGGGTGATAAGTTCAGCTTGGATTTCCACGTTGTCGCCGGGCATAACCATTTTCACGCCTTCGGGAAGGGTGAGGCTACCGGTAACGTCAGTGGTGCGGAAATAGAACTGAGGACGATAACCGGTTTGGAACGGTTTGTGGCGTCCGCCTTCATCTTTGGTAAGAACGTAGGTCTGACCGATGAACTTGGTGTGAGGGGTGATAGACTTCGGTTTGGCAAGAACCATACCGCGTTCCACATCAGTCTTGGCAAAGCCGCGAAGCAGCAAACCAACATTATCACCGGCTTCGGCTTGATCCAAAAGCTTGCGGAACATTTCCACACCGGTACAGGTGGTTTCAACAGTCTCGCGGATACCAACGCGCTCAACTTTGTCCTGAATCTTAATCACGCCACGTTCCACACGACCGGTAGCAACAGTTCCACGTCCGGGAATTGAGAAAACGTCTTCCACGGGCATAAGGAAAGGCTTGTCGGTTGCGCGATCTGGTAGCGGAATGTAGGAGTCGATTGCATCGACGAGGGCTTGAATCTGGGCTTCACCTTCGGGATCGCCATTCAATGCTTTGAGGGCAGAACCGCGGATCACGGGGATTTCGTCGCCGGGGAATTCATACTTGTCAAGAAGTTCACGAACTTCCATTTCCACCAGCTCGAGCAGTTCGGGATCTTCAACTAAGTCACACTTGTTGAGGAACACAACAATGGCAGGCACGCCAACCTGACGAGCAAGCAGGATGTGCTCGCGAGTCTGAGGCATGGGACCATCATAAGCACTAACCACAACGATTGCACCGTCCATCTGGGCTGCACCGGTAATCATGTTCTTGATATAGTCGGCGTGACCTGGGCAGTCAACGTGTGCGTAGTGACGCTTGTCGGATTCATATTCCACGTGTGCTGTGGCGATGGTTATACCGCGGGCTTTTTCTTCCGGTGCGTTATCGATACTATCGAATGAACGGAATTTAGCGCCGCCCTTCTTACTGAGATAAAAAGTAATTGCTGCGGTGAGAGTAGTCTTGCCATGGTCGATATGACCGATCGTACCCACGTTAACGTGCGGCTTGTTACGTACGAATTTCTCTTTTGCCATTGTTCCTCCTGGAATTCACATTCCATGTCGTGTTTATTTCGCTATAGTAAAATGAGAAATCAAGGGTATTACCCTGTTTCTTTATCTAGATTCGCCTTGCGGCAAATCAAACTCGTCTTAGCGTGAGTCGGCTCTGTCTTGCTTGCATTATGTGTCTGGTAAAGAATGGTGGAGCTCAAGACCGGATTTGAACCGGTGACCTCATCCTTACCAAGGATGTGCTCTACCTACTGAGCTACTTGAGCTTATTTCCACTAAATCTTTGGAGCGGGAAACGGGGTTCGAACCCGCGACCCTCAGCTTGGAAGGCTGATGCTCTAGCCAACTGAGCTACTCCCGCGTTCGGCTGAAAATCTATGGTGGAGAGGGGAGGATTCGAACCTCCGAAGTCGTCTGACGACAGATTTACAGTCTGTTCCCTTTGGCCGCTCGGGAACCTCTCCACAACTTCTGGAGCCGATGAAGGGAGTTGAACCCCCAACCTATTGATTACAAATCAATTGCTCTGCCATTGAGCTACATCGGCAACATGTTCAATCAAGCAATTTCACAACCATGTTTTTGTCAATAACTTTTTTGGACTCACTCTATAACTGATGTGATTTCTCACTACGAGATGCTAACAAATTTTCTCCCCCGTTTCTGTCAATAGCTTTTTTTGCTTTTCCTCCTTCTTACTTGCATTACCTGATCATTACATAATCATTGCATGTTTCATCCGTAATAAACATGTAATGATTAAGCAATGATACCAATTGCCGGAAGTGAAAGAGATTTTGGATAAATGGACATATTTAGGCTAACGTACTATTCGCCAATATACTGGATATGGCATAATTAACTATGACAACCCAATGGGGGTTGAATAGTTTGGTTAAGCAGAACGAGCTGCAAATTGTGCTTGACGATAATATCGGTATCCCGATTATGCGCCTATATATTGTAACGCGCGTGGAATAAAATGAACCTGATGTCGCGTAAAGGAAAGGAATATTATATGTTTATGAAACGGATTCTGAGCTGTGCTCGTAGATCCAGAAGTCTTTCTGTATTTATTAATGGAATTAGTGTCGAATTCAAACGGCAAGTCCCTGACGGGTATTTTGCCACAAAACCTCAAACAACCAGCGAAATAAATCACTCTTGAGGAGAAGATTATGACCCAAAGAACAAAACTGGTCTTGTTCCTAATCTTGTTGATGGGAACGTTTCTCAGCTCTGCTTTTGGCGTTGTAACCAAGACGGTTCCTACCGATTATGCTACGGTAGCCGCAGCGGTTTCATGGCTAAATGCACAAGCACCATTGACTGACAGCTATGTCATCAATGTTAACGCCGGTCACACCGAAACCCTCACCGGCAGAATTGACTTGACTGCCACAGGCACATCAAGCTATTCAATCACAATTCAAAAATCAGGCGCCGGTGCCAATCCCAGGCTTACAGCCTTCACCGGAACTGCAACCCCCACTTCTGCAACTCCTGACGGTATGTTTGCCCTTCGTGGTGCAGACTATGTTACCATTGATGGTATCGATCTTTATGATCCGAACACCGCCAACCCCGGTAACATGGAATACGGTTACGGTTTGTTCAAAACCGGCGTAGCCGATGGTGCTCAATACAACACCATTAAGAACTGCGTTGTAACCTTGAACCGTAACAATGTCGTCAGCGGAACAAGTCCGATGGTGGAAGGTTCTGTTTGTATTCTTGTAATCAACTCCACTGCAGTTACCGCAACAACTGCCATCACTCCCACTGGTGCAGCAGGAACCAACTCCTACAATAAGTTCTATTCCAATAACCTCAGCAATGCCAACTATGGTATTGCATTAAGTGGTTATGCCGCTGCTACACCTTTCACATTGGGTGACACCGGCAACGATATTGGCGGAACAGGCTTCTCCACCGGTAACACCATCGTGAACTATGGTGGTGGAACCGGTTCAACAAACCCGTCTGCTGCAGTTCGTGCAAACAACCAATGGGGTGTGAACATCTCCTACAACACCGTTAATAACAATAATGGTGGTGGGGTTAATCATCCCAGTACTCTTAGGGGTATTTACGCTCAGGCAGGTACCAGTGCCAATGCAAACATCAATTACAACACTG
The DNA here is from genome assembly GCA_964588075.1 of uncultured Candidatus Cloacimonas sp. Lineage (GTDB taxonomy): Bacteria > Cloacimonadota > Cloacimonadia > Cloacimonadales > Cloacimonadaceae > Cloacimonas. Next base: position 82,977 of record CAZPNU010000003.1, on the reverse strand, counting down.
TTACCTTGAAGGGTGGCGGTACAACCTCTCAGCTTTCCGCTATTGAGTGTGCCATTGGCTCAACCGCTGCTTCCAATACTGTGAATATCAATAACAACACTGTAACAAACTGTACTTATACAACTGCCACTTCCGGTACGTTCTATAGTGTGTATTGTACTTCAACACCTGCTATCACCAATATGAACTACAACGTAGTTAGTAACAACACAATGGCCGGAACAGGCTCATGGTATGGTGTTTATAGCAGCAATGGAACAGCCACCACAACTACCAACATGAACTATAACCAAGTGTTCAATAACAGTAAGACTGGTGCATCAGGTACCATATTCTGCTTAAGACCGCACTCTTCCCAGTCTTATGTGTTAAACAACGAAGTTTATAATAACACAATACCTACCTCAAGCGGTTCAACTGCTGCCGTGGTTTATGGCTTGTATAACTTCGGTTCCCCTACTTATGAAAACTACCAAAACAACCTGATCTACAATCTTACAGTAGCAGGAACTAACACCAGCGCATCATCCATCGCTTGCGGTATTCTTTCCAATACTGCTGCAGCCGCAGTTAAGACCATAAACAACAATACTATCTACGGTCTGCAACTGAATACCAGTGGTGCCGGCAACGTTTATGGTATCGCACAATACTTGGGTACTGCCGAGATTGGCAGAAACAAGATATATAGCCTTTCCACCACAAGCGCAACTGCTTTTGTGACTGGATTGTTCTTAAGCAGCGGTACCACAAACAACGCTCATAACAACATGATCTACACTCTGCAAGCCGCAGGTTCAACTACTGTTGCTACTGCCCCTTCAATCATGGGCGTACGCATTGGTGGCGGCACAACCAATAATGTGTATTACAATACTGTGTTGCTTAATAATGATGGCACCAATGCATATTATTCCACTGCTGCTTTGTATATTGTGGGCGGAACCACCAATACTCTTCGCAACAACATATTTGTAAACAAGAGTAATCCCGGAGCCACAGGCAGATCAGTAGCCGTTTGGAAGAGTTCCATTGGCTCAACTGCCATTGGTGCATTAACCGATAAGAATATTTATAGTGTCGGCGACGAAACTAACGAATATCGTTTGGTTGGCTATTTCAGTAATGTGAACTTACCCACTATTGAAGAGTATAAAGCTGCTTTGGTAGATCGGGACCAAGGTTCTTATTATGAGAATGTCCCCTTCGTTAGCGAAGCTGATCCCATTGATCTGCATATCAATCCTGATACTCCCACTCGCGTGGAAGGTAATGGTATCTACATTGCTTCATACGACATCGATTTCGATGGCGATGACAGAAGTGACACTACTCCTGATATTGGTGCTGACGAAGGTACCTTTACTGCCGTTCAAGCCCCTCCCGGAACTCCTTTGTATTCCAGCCCTGCAAATGCAGCTACCAACGTAGCTCTAAATGCAGCTCTCACTTGGTCTGCCAATTCCGAAGGTGGAACTCCTACCAGTTACGAAGTGTATTTCGGTCAATCCGATCCTCCTGAACTGGTAACCACTGTCTTCACCGGAACATATGCAGCCACTAAAGAGTTTGGCAAGACATACTACTGGAAAATCAAAGCTATCAACATCGAAGGCGAAGCTGAAGGTCCCGTGTGGTCTTTCTCTGTTGCCGATGGTATTCCTGTTCTGACAGCTCCTGGCAATTCCGCTATCAATGTCTCAGCTACTCCTACCTTTACTTGGGGAGCAGTTGCCGGTGTTACCGGATACAAGATTAAATGCGGAACCAGCTCAGGTGCTACAGATGTGTTGGACAATGTAGCTTGTGCCACAAACTCCTATGCGATGCCCACAGCTCTTCCTTATTCAACCACTCTGTATTGGTCAGTGTATTCGATTAATGGTGCTCAGGAAGTGCAGAGCTTGGAATGGTCATTTACTACCATGGCTGACCCCAATAACTATGCATATCCTTACACCATGGATTTCGAAGAGATCACCACTGCCGGAAACCTTCCCCAATATTGGAGCAAGGTAGGATCTAAGTGGACTTCTATGACCACCACACCTTCCTCTTCAGGATATAACAGAGCACCTCGCGGTGGAACAGACTATCTGACTTGTGCATATAGCTCAACTGCTTCCGATTGGTTGTTCTCCCGTGGAATGTATCTTGAAGCTTCAAAACAATATGACTTCGGCATGTGGTACAACACTGATGGTCTATCTGGTTGGACCAGCTTAAAAATGTATATCGGCACAACCGCTGCTGGTGCAAGCATGACAACTGAACTTGCTTCGGTTCTTGGCCCTACCAATATGACTTATACCCAGTTAACCAAAACCGCATGGCAACCTCCGGCGAACGGTGTATATTATATCGGTTTCCAAGTTATAGCCAATAGCACACCTTGGTATATGAGTTTCGACGATTTCACAGTTGCTGAAACTCCTGTTAATCCATTGTTTGCTGTTACTCCCACCTCCAAAGCCTTCGGTTTGAAGGGTGTATTCACTCAGACAGATCAGCTGTTCACCATCTCCAATGCCGGACAGGGAACTTTAAAGATTTCCTCTATCCAGCTTGATGGCGACACCTGCTTCTCTTTGGTTGGCACACCTACCCTTCCTGTTGACTTAACCACTTCCAACCCGTCCACTACATTTACCGTACGTTATCGTCCCACCACTGCAGGTGATTTCACAGGTACTGTGAGGATTATGGATGATTTGGCTTCGAAGGTCGAGCGTACAATCGCATTGACTGCTTCTGCCTTCGATCCCATCCTTCCCATCCCCTATACTCAAGATTTCAGCGCAGGCACAACCATGCCTACCAACTGGACTCAGAGCACCTCTACCTGGACAATTGCTTCCAGCCATGGACGCACAAACAACGGTATTTATAAGAATATCTATAGCACTGTTCCCAATGGCTGGTTCCAAACTCAACCCATTGGTCCCATCAGTGGCTCAACCCGTTTGACATACCAATATCGTTTGGTCAACTATAGTAGTTACCCCAGCACAGCATTTGCTCCTGCAGCGGGTGACGTTGTGAAAGTGTGGATTTCCACCGATGAAGGCTTGAACTTCACTCAGTATGACGAGATCAACGCCAGTAACCATATTGTCGCAACCACATGGGCAGAACGTCAGGTCTGGCTCAGTGGTGCCAAAGCTGAAGATCAAGACCGTGTTGTGGTCAAGTTCGAAGCATCTTGGGCGTCAGGCGACTGGTACATTGATATCGATGATATCGTTGTTGAGCATGTCAGTGCAACTCCTGTATTTGGTGTAACACCTGCAAGCAAGGCTTATGGCGATTTGCAAGTGCTGACCACTTCAGCAGCTCAGAACTTCAATATCAAAAACAACGGTGGCGGAACACTTACAATTAGTGCAATCAACATCAGCGGAACTGATGCAGATCAATTCACTCTGACTAATGCAAATTCGTTACCCGCAAATCTCGGTGCTGGTCAATCCATCAACGTGTCCGTAGTGTTCGCTCCCACCTCAATTGGTGCCAAGAGTGCAACACTGAACATAGTGGATAACCTTAGCAAAACCACCAATACAGTTGCCTTAACTGGTAACGGTATCGATATGACCATCTACGATTTGCCTTATTTGCTAACTCTCAGTGAAACACCTCAGGCTCAATATTGGCAACAGTTCAACATAGGCGCTGGTCTCACCAATTGCTGGACTGTTGACAACACTCTGCTAGCCGGTGGTGCTGCTCCTGAATGGCATTGTACATATCAAAACATAAACCCCGGAACAACACGCTTGGTAAGCCCTCCTATCAGTGTTACCGGATTAAGCGAACTGGTTGTTAAATTCCAACAGGTAATTGATGATTACGGCGTGGGTTGCACATATAAGCTAAGATATGGATATACAATTGATTCATTCTTTGATATCTGGACTCTTGCTTCAGCCGCCAATGTTACGTCATCCTCTGAAGTCAAAACATTCTCATTAACCACAGAATTGGTCGGTCATGATGTGATCTACCTTTGCTGGGAAGTTGAGGGTAACTTGAATCAGTTCGACAATTGGTATATCGATAACATCAAATTCCTTCCCACCAATACCGAAATCAACCAAGTGGTCGCAGCCGGCGGCACTGCAAACGTAACTGTTCCTGCGATTACCGTGGGTGCAGGACAAGTTAGCCCGCAGGTCAGCATCTCCGGAATCACAGGTACTCCTCTGATTAACGTGGTGGCGACATATCAACCTGCAGGAACTCCTCCCACAACAGGTATGGTTTTAACCATCGATGGTGGAGATCTTAGCGGTGTTACCCTTAATCTCACTCACAACTTAGGCTTCATCCCGCCATGGATCAAGTATCACATTGGCAGTGGTGAGCTTATTACTGTGATCAATGACCTTACTTGGACAACAACAACAGCTACCATCACCGTTGCTGCAGCCAAGGGTCCCAATGATATAATTGTGCTCTTCCCGAAGAGCCAGGACGAGCCTTTGGCAGTAAATCTTTCCAGCTTCTCAGCTGTATTAACCGCTGATATGTTTGTGAAGATTGCCTGGGTTGCTGAGTCCGAAACATCACACTCCGGTTACAACGTACTTCGCTCTACAGAGAAGAATATCAGTAACGCAGTGTATGTAAACTCCGAGTTAATCTCCTCCGGAACACCTCTGGGCAGCCAAATCAGTTATACTTACACCGATTCCGCCACCGAGCAGAATACTGTGTATTACTACTGGTTAGAAAGCGTAAGCTTAGAAGGCAGCTCCGAGTTCTTCGGTCCCCTCACCGTCACCGTTGGTGGTGGTTCTGGTCCCGAAACTCCGGAAATTCCTGTGTTCACCGCTCTGCTGAATGCATATCCCAACCCCTTCAATCCTAGCACAAACCTGCGCTACTCCATGAAGGAAGCCGGAAAAGTTCAGATAGACATCTACAACACCAAGGGTCAATTGGTGCGTAGCATGAATGCAAACCACACCACCCCCGGTTACTACAGTATGACTTGGGATGGACGCGATGCTTCCGGCAGAACAGTCGGTAGCGGTGTGTACATGTATCAAATGACCAGCGGACAATACAAAGCAGCCAAGAAGATGATTCTGGCTAAATAATAGGACAGTTCGCTGTCTCAAGGTGCGGGATATCCTCCCGCACCTTTTTTGTTTACCCGCTGTATCTGAAGCATATCCTCTGTGGCTATGTAGCTGTGCCTAAGTGGTAAATCAGCTGTAGCAAGCGCACTCTTAAGGTTTATGGGCAGATAAACTACTTTGTTATCCTTCAAATGCTTCCTGTTTCTGATTCAGTGAAAAGATGAACCGCGCATGGATTTTCCCTGGTGCTTGCTGATTGATATACGGTTGAGATACGGTTGCGATACCCAGCACTTTGCTGGGAGGCGCAACCGCATCTCAACCGTAACTAAATAAGCAAGGTGTTCGCAAGAAGTATGATTTCTCTGAGGCAGCGCAATGGTTATGGCAAAAAAAACGGGGTAGCTTAGCTACCCCGGTAATCATATACGGAATGGTTATTTAGGATTCAATCACTTCCACATTAGCGCGGGGGATACTGAATTTGGTGCCGTCTTCAAACTCTCCTTCCAGAATACGCACCAAAGTTTCGGATTCCACTTTGGTAAGTTCTTCCGGGAGGGATATCACCTTGGCGATCCTGCCAAAGTGCGGTTGACGGATGATGCGGATCATGGTGCCGGGTTCGAGGATAGGCATGCTGGCTTCTTTGCTGATCAGTTCAGATTCGTCGAAATCCATGGGAATAATAATCTCAGGGCGAATCACACCGGCACGTATTTGGGTTCTTCCATGTATGGAGGTCTTTTTTCCGTTACAGGCTTTCAGCAGCTCAAAGGTCTTCTGTGCCATGGTGATTTTGCCAAAGCCTTCGGTACAGACAATGGTAAGCCCAATCTTTTCATGTCCTGTGATGGCAACACCGATGTCGTAACCAAGCAACTTCTTGAGGTCTTGATCATCAATACCACCGGTGATGATGGCTTTCACACCGTGCTTAACGGCTGCTTCGATGGTATGCAGGCGCACAAAAGCTCCGGCTACAATAACCTTATCGCGGCAAGCTTCGGTTATCTTCCCGGTATCCAATTCATCATCGGGAGTTTCTGCCAACATCATAAGCTCGCCAACGGTTTCGTCGCCGATACCGAAGATGCCTTGAATGTAGGCACTCTTGTTTTCGATAACCACGCCTTCACCTTCGATCACATCGGTTATCAAACCATCCATGAAGGCTTTCACCTGCACCGGGATACGTGGTTCGCGTAGCAGCACCTGCCCGGTGACGGAAGAGATGTTTTCCACCTCACCCTCGACTGGGGACTTCACTTCGTTCTTGAATATCCCCAAGCCAAAAAGTCCTTTGTTTTCGGCAAGGATAGTATCTTTGGTTATCTTTTGTCCCGGTTCAATCTTAATGTATCCCACAAGTTGTGCAGGGGTTACGCCAAGTTTATTAGCAAGGTTGAAGGGTACCACCTTACCTGGTAGCAAGGTTTCGGCAACCACGGTTTCGGCTTTAACTTTATCACCTTTTTTAACTAGCACCTGTCCCTTAAGCGGGAGGATGCGTTCTTTACGTAATATAATGCTATCGGTTACGGTTAATCCTGCAGAATATGCTTGTCCCATCGTTTCCTCCTATACCAAGATGTGTTCGGGATATACTTTGAATTCACGCATCCACTTCTTCAAGGCAGCGATACGCTCAGCTTTCTCAGTAGGCAGGGCAAAAGGTTGCCGACCGCGGGTATCTAATACGATACCAACTTTTCCGCCGTGCAGGTCAACCGTCAATTCGCGGTTTTTATCCTTATCTAGAATCAAACCACCAAGGGCTTTCAAGGTTGCTTTAGCAACTTTGCCTTCTTCGCAGGGGAGTAAACGTACTTCACCAAAGGGAATTTCTTCTTCAAACTTGCTGCCGTCGGCGAACTCCAGCTTGGCATACAGGGCAGGTTTGCCGTTTTTGCCTTTACCAACAGGTGCGACACAAGAGCCCAGATATACCATGCAGTCCTTGCGGAACACTTCTGTGGCAGCCTTGGCACTTATCTCGGAGAGAACACCAAGATGAGGCATCATAAAGATACTGTCCACTGCCAGACGGGTGATTCCTTCGGGTAAGAACGCATCAATCAGCATCATCACAGTTTGGTTACGGCGTGGAGCATGTGACAGCACACCACCGCTACCCACCAGCAGGTTCAAGGTCATGAGGTTAACTATGGATGCACCTGATGTGGATTGACTGAAGGCTTCAGAGATGTCTCTTTGTCTTTGCATACCTTTCAGACCGCTGGCAAATTGCTTGTGCTGTTCAAATGCCAACCGCAGGGCTTCCTTGGCGATGGCTTGTTCCAAAACTAACTCTTCCAACAGGGAAGGAATAGTTGTGGGGCGTATCATTTTATTCTTAATCATGTTGCGCAATTCACCTTCATCGATATCGAAGGGCACCCAGCGCATGATGTTGTCCAATCCGGATGAAGCAAGCACGTTAGAGATACTGTAGCTCATACCTAAGTTCGCGCTAACAGTACGATTGAAGATGTATTCTTCGGTGAATACGCTGAATACGTCCGTGGTGGCACCACCGATATCTACACCAACAACCTCAATCTTCTCGTCCTTTGCAATAGCTTGCATAATGTTGCCCACTGCAGCAGGGGTTGGCATAATGGGCACAGATTCCAGTTGTGGTCCCTTTGCCCAGTCCATCAGCTTGTTATAGCCGGGGGCTTGCTGCATAACGTGTTCCATAAAGAGGTCATGAATCTTGTCACGAGCAGGATCCAGGTTTTCTTGCTCAAGTTTTGGGCGAATGTTCTCGGTAACAATCAGATCCACCTTAGAGCCAAGGGTTTCGATAATATCCTTCTGTGCATCCTTGTTTCCCGCAAAGATCACTGGTAGCTTGTAGGAAGAGCCCAGCCTGGGTTTGGGATCGGCACCGGCGACAAGCTCTGCCATTTCCACAACGTGCTTCACTGTTCCGCCATCTTCACCGCCTGCCATGAGGATCATATCCGGACGGAGCTGGCGAATGCGCTCAATCTTCTCGTGGTTCATGCGCTTATCGTTGCTGGATATAAGATCCATCACGATTGCACCTGCACCCAAGGCTGCACGCTCAGCACTTTCACCCGTCATGGAGGCAACCACACCGGTGACCATCATTTGCAACCCGCCACCTGCGGAGGACGTGGACACATAGGCATCAATACCAATATCACCTTTTCGGGGAATTACAAACTCACCATTCTCCATGAATTTGATATTGGGGTTCTTGTACTTCAAGCGAGCAAGTTCTTCAAGTTCTTGGGTGGCGTTAATAACACCTTTTGTAACGTCGTTCAAGGGAGCTTCCACGGTTGTGGGAGCTTCACCGCGGATGGTTTGGCGAAACTCGCCATCCACCCACTCGATCAATATCGCCTTGGTCGTAGTGCTACCACAATCTGTGGCAACGATACGGGTAAGGCGTTTCTCGTCGTATTGCATATATTCCTCCGCTTATTCAGCTTTTTTAGGTTTAAACAATCTATGCATGAAGGCCTTTAACTGAGCCTTGCGTCTTTGGTTCTTCAGCCTGGCTTCTTTGCGTCTATCGCGGGAGAGTTCCTCATCCAGTTCGTCAATTCTATTAACCAACTTTTTCAGGTTCTCCTCGTTTTCGATCATCAGAGCAAACTGTTGGTATTTACGAGAATCGAATATTATCTCTGCGAAAGGCAGGATGAAGAACATGGCCTGACTGCCGATGCCGTGCAGGGGACGGACTGATTCCACAAAAAGTATTCCCGCTGGTGCCAAATGCCTCTCGGCAATGAAGCGGGCTACTTTCTCAATCATGTCGTTGATCTCGCTTTCCGATACTAGTGGTCTGATTTCGTTAAACTCTTTGTTCATAACTATGCTCGGGCAACCGTAACCGCAGCTACCTTATCTGCTCCTGCCAAACGAAGCTCTTTCGCCAATTCATTCATCGTGGCACCGGTGGTAAAAACATCATCTACAACAATAATCTTCTTGCCCTTCACCGCAGAGATATCCTTAATTGAAAAGGCATTCTTGAGATTAACTGCCCTGCTGTCCTTGCTTAGCAAAGTCTGACTGGGAGTGTTTATGGTGCGGCGAATAGGATTCTGATATGGCATTTGCAACAAAGATGCTGTGGCAAAGGCTATAAGATCGGATTGGTTATATCCTCGTTCACGGTGTCTTACCGGATGCAAAGGAACAGCACACATATAATCATAATCCTGCAAAGCCTCATCGCTCTCTATCATTTCCGATAACGGAAGAGCAAAGTAGCCTGCGGGAGATATGTAGCTATCGTACTTGAGGATATGGATCAAGTCCTTAACTGCTCCTGAGAATCTGAAGACTGAACGAGCATGGCTAAAGGAGAATTTCTCTGTAGCACATACTTCACAGGGTAATGCTTCAATCTCACTGCCACAGACGGGACATATATTTCCCAGATACATGGATACTTTTGCTTCACATGCTCCGCAAAGCACTTGGCTTTGATCTTCCAAGCGCTCTCCGCACACTAGGCATGCAGGAGGGACAAGGGTATCAAGCATGTTGCTCAATATACCTTTCCAAAGCTTCAAATATCCGCCTTCCGTCCTGTGAAGGGACGCTATCCGTAGCCGAGCGCTCAGGGTGGGGCATCATACCCAACACGTTTCGGGATTTGTTTACTATACCGGCTATGTTATCCAGAGCTCCATTGGGGTTGCTCTCTGCACAAATGATTCCTGTTGCATCGCAGTAACGGAACAGGATTTGGTCATTATCTTTAAGGCTTTTCAGCCCTTCATCATCGATAAAGTAGTTCCCCTCTTTGTGGGCAATGGGGATGTCTAACACGGTGCCAAGCTCCAGCCCGTTAGTGAAGGGGCTGTTATTGCTTTGCACACATAGGTTTTGGTGTTTGCAGATAAAGGCAAGGGATTGGTTCATCATCAGAGCACCAGGAAGCAAGCCTGTCTCGGTTAATATCTGAAATCCATTGCAGATGCCCATTACCAAGCCCCCATTTTTGGCGAACTTGATTACTTCATCCACGATGGGGGAAAAGCGTGCCAAAGCTCCACAACGGAGATAATCTCCATAGGAGAAACCACCGGGGATAATCACCAGATCAGGGCTTTGCAGGTCACTATCCTTGTGCCAAATCAACTTGGCATCGTGGCCTCTGGAGTTAAACACGGAATAGGCATCATTGTCGCAATTGGAACCGGGGAAAGTAACTACACTAACACGCAAGTTCAGTTCTCCTTAACAAGTTCGTAGTGATAGCTTTCTGTGTTGGGATTAGCCAGCAGGTTGTTACAGATTTGCTCCACTTCATTGCGTGTTGCAGCTTCGTCGTTTGAATCAAATGTCACTTCGATATACTTACTGATTCTTGTTTCCGCCACGCTTGTATAGCCAAGTTTATGTAGTGAATTGGTGACGGCTTTGCCTTGGGGATCGAGCACACTTGCTTTGAGTTGAACAAAGATTTTTGCTTTTAACATTACGATTCCTATGATATTACTCTTCAGATAGCCACAGTCTATAGGCTTGCCAATTTAGTCAATACTTTTGTTTACTTTTTACCTTGAATTCCAGTCCACAACTACGAAGCCCATTGGCTTAAATTTCTTGCTTGAATGCACTACAACCCCTGGTTATGAGTAATAAGGGCGTGTTTATGATCGAATGTTGTATTGGATTTCAAGAGGCTCTTTTATGCAGTGTATTAGATGTAGCTGCAATGATTCTCAATCTGATGCTATGCATCTCAAGGCTAACTCACCTGGATTGATTGCTATATCATTGCATAATCATTGCATGTTTCATCCGTAATAAACATGCAATGATTATGTAATGATAGTAAAAACCATCTCCGGCTTGACAAGAAAAGCACAAAGAAACTATTGCCTTATGTATGGAAATATCTCTTAGACAGGCTCAGTCTATAGCTCTGCATCAACAACTATACCGCCATCACGGTTATGCCGGTAAGGATGGGGTATTGCAGCTGATAAAGCAACTCGCTTATGTGCAGATAGACACCATATCTGTTGTGGAAAGGGCTCATCATCATACTCTGTGGACGCGTTTGCAGGATTATCGCCAAGAATATTTGGATGAGCTTCTGGAAAATGACCGGCAGATATATGAACATTGGGGACACGCTCTAAGTTACTTACCGATGGATGATTACCGCTATTCACTCCCCAAGATGCAGAGCTTTCCCCGGGCTGGCTCCTGGGAGCACGAGTTTGTGCAGAAATACCGCAACGAGATGGGGGAGATACTAAACCGCATCAAGCACGAAGGAGCGCTTGGTTCCAAGGATTTCGTGGATACACGCAGTGATAAACCTGCCAATGGATGGGGTTCGGAAAAGCCCGCTAAACTTGCGCTGGATATTCTTTTCTGGCAGGGAGAGCTGATGATTAGCCGCAGACAAGGCTTTCAGCGTATTTACGATTTGCGTGAAAGGATATTACCCACGGGTATTGACACCACTGTGCCAAGCAAGAGAGAACTGCAACGGCATCTTATTCTGCGTTCACTATTGGCAATGGGGCTTGGCACCTTGAGTGACATCAAAACCCACTTTCTTACTTCAGAAAGTTCCCATTTTGCCAAAGTGCTACCTGAGCTGGTGGATGCCGGAGAGATAGTAACTCTGAGGGTGCAGGGACAAAAAGACCTATATTATACTCTTCCGCAAATGCTGAAGAACATGGATGTTACAGATCATCAACCCCATATGTATCTACTTTCACCTTTCGATAATGCGGTTATCCTCCGTCCTCGAATTAAGCGGTTGTTTGGCTTTGACTACACATTGGAATGCTATACTCCGCCTATCAAGAGGGTATTTGGCTATTGGTGTCTTCCCATGTTGTATAAAGGCTCTTTCGTAGGAAGGATAGATTGTAAGGCGGATCGTAAGGAAAAGCTGCTGATGGTGCAAGCTCTGCATTGGGAAACAGGTTTGAAGATAGATGTGGAGATGAAACAAGCTCTACATAGCAGTTTAAGGGACTTTGCGGAGTTTTGCGGATGCGAAAGCGTTGGAGGTAACTATGTTGCAGGATAGACTTGTTGTTCAGCAGGAAGGAAGCAACCGGGGAAGTTATGTGCTGTATTGGATGCAGCAGGCACAGCGGATAACCCACAATGCCGCATGGCAATATGCGATAGAATTAGCGAACCATACCAAGTTACCTTTGGTGGTGTTGTTTGTGGTCAACGGAAATGTGCCGGAAGCTAATGTTCGGCACTATTACTTCATGATGCAGGGCTTATACGAGACTGCATTGGCGGTTGAGGATTTTGGGGCAGAGTTTATTTTTGCCTATGGTGAAGCAGTGCCCCAGGTGCTTCGCTTCGCCGGTGAGGCCAGCGCTGTGGTGACGGATAGAGGGTATCTGCGTTACCAAAGAAGCTGGCGAAATGAGCTAATGATAAGGCTGGCACAAATTGGCTGTACCTATTGTGAACTGGAAACTGAGCCACTTGTACCGGTGGAGATTGCTTCAGACAAAGAGGAGTATTCCGCGGCAACCTTAAGGAGGAAGCTGCTGAGATTGTTGCCGGATGTTCAGTTGGAAGAAAAAGAGCTTGTTCTTCAGGTGAAGAGAAACAGCGGAATAAAAAGCTTCCGGGATGTTTATAAGCTTGGCGATGATGGCTTTGCTGCACTTTGGAAATGGGTGCAGGATAATGTGCAGATGAATACAATGGTTGCACCAATTGCGGATGTAAAGGGGGGTGCGGCTGAGGCAAGAAAGTTATTGAAACTATTTGTGACGCATAAGCTGGACAGTTACGATGCACAGCGGAGCAATCCGGCACTGGATGCCTCAAGCGGGCTTAGCCCCTATCTACATTTCGGGCAAATATCAGCAATGGAAATTGTTCAACAGGCTATGCAGCATCATAGAACAGAGATAGGGCAGCTAAGCCTTTATTTGGCAGATAGAAAGGATTTACCCAAGAATGCTGCCAACCTTGCCTCTTTTGCGGAAGAGCTTATCGTTAGGAGAGAGCTAAGCTTTAACTTCTGCCACTATAATGCACAGTACGATAGCTTTAGCTGTTTACCCCAATGGGCAAAGCGAACCCTTTTGGAGCATGAAGAAGACCAGCGCAAAGAGCAATATTCACTTGACAGAATGGAGCAGTGTGCAACAAACGACGTGTACTGGAATGCAGCCCAACGGGAAATGATGCTTTACGGACGCATGCATAACTACATGCGGATGTATTGGGGAAAGTGTGTGATTGCTTGGTGTAAAACCCCTGAAGAAGCATACCGGAATCTACTTTATTTGAATAACAAATATGAGCTTGATGGGCGAGACCCCAATGCATATGCGGGAGTTGCTTGGTGCTTTGGCAAGCACGATAGACCGTGGCAACCCCGAGATATCTATGGAATGGTACGCTATATGAACGCTGCCGGGCTGACAAGGAAATTTAACATGGAAGCTTACCTCACCAAGGTGAATCATCCGAAAGGTACGTGATGCACAAGAAACTGATACTCGTATTGCTTATTATCATGACGGTTGTGACCTTCCGCGCACAAAACCGGGAAGAAACCCGCAGAGTGATTATTGGGGGTGATTTCAGTTTCCCTCCCTACGAATACCTGAATAAAAACAATGTGCCGGAAGGTTATAATGTTGATCTTAGCCGGGCGATATGCAGGCAGTTAAACTGGGAGCCGGAGTTTCGCCTTGCCAAGTGGGCATTGGTACGTCAGTGGTTGGATAAAGGCGAAGTGGATTTGATTCAGGGCATGGCGTTCTCGGTGGAAAGAGCAAAGATAATGGAATTCTCAGAATCTCATACACAGACCTGGCGCTCCATTTTTGTTCGCAAAGGCTCCTCCATCAAGAATGTTAATGATTTGATAAATGCAACCTTGGTGCTTCAGCAAGGCGATATCGCCAAGGATTACCTGAAGCGTATCAGTTTCAAAGGTTCGATTGTAGAAGTGCCTACTCAGGATGATGCTCTAAAGTTGCTGGATTCCGGAGAATATGATGCCACCATCATAAACCATATGAACGGTTTATATATCATGAAACAGGAAAAGCTGAAGCACGTTAAAGCTCTACCAATCATATTGTTGCAACGTGAGTACTGTTATGCTGCAAAAGATATGAAGCTGATAGATGAAGTTAATAATGCTCTGCTAATCCTAAGCCAGAATGGACAGCTTGCGGCACTGCAGGAGAAATGGTTTGGACATTATGATCTGTATTCAGAGCCGGTGGCTTCACGAAGTACCCGAACGCTAATTGCCATCCACAGTACTTTCTTCAGCTGTTTATTTCTCTTGCTGCTTATGCTATACATTCTCTCCAAGCGAAAGCATAAACAAGCCTTGCGTAACGAACTAGCTCTTCGTGAATCAATAGAAATGGAGTTGGCACGTGAGTATCGTATCTTTACCAGGGGTCCGGTGATAATATACAAAATGCATAGCGACCCGCTGCAGGCAATAATGGTCTCCGAGAATGTAGATCAGTGGGGCTATACCACCGAAGATATCACCGGAATGGGGAAAGAATTCTATCACTTGGTGTTTTCTGAAGATATGCAGAGTTTCCTTAGCCCATACCCTGAAGGAGAGGATTACTGCGTTAAACAATACCGGGTGTTAACCAAAAACGGTGAGTTACGTTGGGTGATGGATTACTCAACAAAAATCAGTGACAATAATCACAAACCTCTATATTATGGTTACATAGTAGATATTACTTCTCAAACCAATCTGGAGGCTCAACTGCTGGAATCTATCGAGAAAGCTGAAGCAGCAAACACGGCAAAGAGCCATTTTCTAGCCACAATGAGCCACGAGATTCGAACCCCGCTTAATGGTATCATGGGATTCCTGCAGGTTCTGATGCAGATGGACTCCACTCCGGATCAGAAGGAATACTACGAGATTATGTTCAAATCCGGCAGAAACCTGATGAAGATTGTAAATGATGTGCTGGACTTCTCTAAAATAGAATCCGGAAAGATGGAACTGATAATAAACGACTTCAATCTACGTATCATGCTGGATGATATTATGCGCGCATTCCCACTGCAAAGTGCCAAGCCCGATCTGCTCATCCGATGCAAGGTGAATGAGCGTATCCCAACGGTATTGCATGGGGATCAACTTCGCTTAAAACAGGTGTTTATTAACCTGATGCAGAATGCTTTGAAGTTCACAGAAAGTGGGTTTATAGAAGTAAGTGCGGACATCTACACCGTAAGCGATAATGACATCCGCATCCTATTCTGTGTGGCAGATACAGGAATTGGCATTGATCCCCGCAAGCAACAGGACATCTTCGATAACTTCAGTCAGGCAGATTCCAATGTAGCAAGCAAATATGGTGGAACAGGCTTGGGATTGTCCATTGTTAAACGTTTAGTAGAGCTTATGAACGGCTTCATATGGGTGGAAAGTGAACCTGGTCAAGGCAGCAGCTTCTTCTTCATACTTCCCTTCGAGACCAAAACAGCAGAGCCTGAGCAAGATGCCCTGCATCACAGCCATCCTGAAATCAAGCTTCAACATTTACCCAATATGTCGGTATTATTGGTTGAGGACGAGCCGATTAATCAAGTGGTAACCCGCAGACAGCTTGAGGGTTGGGGGATAAAAGTAAGCATCGCTGCCAATGGTCAGGAAGCACTTGATATATGCCGGATGCATAGCTTCGATGCAATTCTGATGGATATCCAAATGCCCAATATGGATGGTATCACTGCTACACAATTACTGCGGGACAGAGAGCATGCTAAGGGCGTACACACCCCCATCATTGCCTTCACTGCTGCTGCTTTGGTTGGAGATAGGGAACGCTTCCTTGCTTGCGGTATGGACGATTATATCTCCAAACCAGTGGAAATGAACTTTCTCTACAGTGTGCTAAGCAAGTATTATAAAAAAGGGTAACAGCCTAATGATAGAACCGCAAAGCCTACCAAAGAAAGCCCTGTTTATCGATGAGCCATTTGCCGAAGGCGAAAGCTTGCGGGCAAAGCGCTCCCGCTTCTTGTGGGAGATAATCGCCACTCATTTCGATGCAGATTTGTTATTACTGAAATCCAACATCTATCAAGAGAAGCCGGTGCCCCCTCACAAAGGCCATGATAAGCTGTTCTCCCTTAGTTTGGCAGAGCCAAACCAATTGTTTCCGTTATCATACCACCTCCTGGCAACCGGACAAGCCAATCGTTTCAAACACATTCTGGATAGCAGACGTTATGAGTTGATTATCTTTGGTGGGCTTAGCTGCCTCCCTCTGTTATACATAGCCCGCAAAGCTCTGCCGCGATGCAAGTTTATTATAGATGCCGAGCGACATTATCTCCCCGAAGCAGAATCGAAGTGGAAGCAAAACAAGAGCCTTGCCAATGTAGAAAAGCTACTGGAATATGCACGTCTCAAGTTCTGGGATAAGCTCTTAATTAAAAAGGATTGCTACTGCTTTCTTGCCAATCCTGCGGACGAAGCTCCCATGCAACATGCTTATAAATTCCCGGCGGACAGCATCTTTGTGTTTCCCTTACCCTTGGAGCAAGAGGATTACGAAAGCTCCCTTCCCATTCCACAAAGCACCAGCGAAAGCCGGTTTATACTCTTTTGGGGGATGCAATCCGGAGACGAAAACCTTAATGCTGCCAAGCTGATGGTATCCGAAATCTACCCCAGAATCTCCAAAAAACTAGTGGAGAAGGAAATAGGGATTCATCTCTGCGGTACCCAAGCGTTGGAAGAAGTTTCCGGTGGTAGAATTAAATTCACTCCGGCAGAGAGCACACAAGACACTGCATTTCAGGAGCTTCTTGCTTCAGCTCTGTTTGTTGTGCTACCTCTTTGTGCTCCGGATACCGAAGAACGCATTCTGCAATGCGCTGCTGCGGGTAAAGCTGTTGTCTGCACAACTATCGGCATCGAAGGTTGGAATCTTCCCGATAACTGCGCCAAGGTGCAGGACAAGGCAGAAGATCTTGCGCCCCACATCATCCGTTGGCTGCAATATCCGAGAGAAGCTGAAGCATCCGCCAATCATCTGCGGCAATACTATCACGAAAATTATCAAGCCAAGACCATTAAGGAAAGCATACTGAATAAACTAAATACCTGGATTGAGGATTATGACCAATAATGTTCGTCTCGTACTTATCGGGGGTGGAACTTGCTCCGGTAAAACAACCATCGCACGAGCCATTGGGATGCGCTTACAAGACCTGAAAACCGTCATTATCTCCCACGATAACTATTATAACGACCTCAGCCATCTGGAGCCGGATGCACGTTCTAAGGTGAACTTTGACCATCCTGCTTCCATTGATACCCCCTACTTGCTGAAGGATCTGAAGCTTATGTTGGCAGGAGAAGCGGTGGACATCCCCGATTATAACTTCAAGACCCACAGCCGTGCAGAGGGCACAACCTGCGTTGCCTTTGCCGATGTGATTATCCTGGAAGGCATCTTCGCCCTATATTACCCTGAACTGCTGGAACTATCAGACCTGAAGATATTTGTGGATACAGATTCTGATCTCAGGCTGGCAAGGCGTATGCAAAGGGATATCATCGACCGTGGCAGAACCGTGGAAAGCGTGCTTGACCAATATCTGCAAACTGTTAAACCCTCTCATGATGCTTTTATAGAACCCACCAAAAAGAATGCCGATCTTATCATCCCCGGAGAGAAGGAATTTGACAAAGTGCTGTATATGCTAAATGGCTATCTCCTCTATGAACTGGTAAATAACGGGAAGAGCAAGCATAAGCAGTTATGATTTCCCTTGACAGAAATTAGCAGTCTGAATTTGTGTTTGCTAATCAAGCACTCGCTGCTTATACTATAATACGTAATTACACAGATAATTTATGGAGGTAACAATGAAACTTAGACCCATTGAAGATCGCGTGGTGGTTAGAACCAACACTGCTGCCCAAGAGAAAACCATTGGCGGCATCATCATCCCCGATACAGCCAAAGAAAAGCCCCAGATGGCAGAAATCATCGCCGTTGGCACTGATGAAGACCTGCTTAAGATAGTGAAAATAGGGGATAAAGTCCTCTATGGTAAATATGCCGGTACCGAAATCGAACTTGATGGTGAAAAGCTGCTGATTCTCTCCAAGAGCGATATTCTGGCAATTGTTGAGTAAGATCATGGCGATCATCGAAACCAACACAGCCGGGTTCGAAACCGAAGTCTTGAAGTCCGAAATCCCCGTACTGGTGGATTTCTGGGCTCCTTGGTGCGGTCCCTGCAAAGCCCTCACTCCCATTGTACACAAGCTTGCCGAAGAACTTGAAGGCAAGGTGAAGGTAGTGAAGGTGAACATCGACGAATCCCCGGAAATCGCCGGAAAGTACTCAATTATGTCCATCCCCACTCTGTTAATCTTTGTGGGCGGTACCGTTAGTGATCAGCTTATCGGTCTGGTTCAAAAAGAAAAGATTATTGATAAGCTGCGCAAGCACATCTAAACCATAGCAAGTTAATGTTATACCTAAGCCCGGAGCATCACGCTTCGGGCTTTTTGTTTTAGAGTGATAAACCAATAGTGGTTTCGAACTTTGCACTTGACAAACACAAGAAACTCTGCTGTTTATGCACAGAGGCTGTTAGAAACGGCTGTAAAGGAGTTGTGCTATGCTACGTAACATTTCGGTGTTGGTTCTTTGTTTTTTGCTTTTCTCCTGTGGAGATAAAGCCACTCAAATCACGGTGCGGGACAGTAATCAGGATACAGTGGCGCATATCGCACCCAGCCCCGATATTATGGGAAACACAGAGCTTTTCTTCATTCCCAATACCGTGCAAGGCTCGGCAATCTGGGTAATCAACGGTCCGGGTGCAAATGTGGGGATGGATATCCGCGACCGCAACAATAGCGCTTTTATCTATTTTGCGGATAGTTACATTGCTGCGGGAGACAATACTGCCCAAACCGGAACGCAAATCCCATGGGACAGATGGCTTAAAGTGCGTTTGGTGGTGTATAAATCAGGTTTGGCAGGATGGGTTGTAAGCTTCTTGAACTCTCTGGGCTTGGATTTCTTTGATTCACTGGAGGATTATATGATAGAGGAAACCTATGAGAACGAGGTGTACTTAAGCCCCAATGGAAAAAGAACAAGCACTCCGGTGAAGAGGATGTAAGGATTTTTGCCATATCCATTCCTCTATACTTTTTACCAAGTCCTTGCCTATTGGGTTACGGTTGAGATGCGGTTGCGCCTCCCAGCAAAATGCTGGGTATCGCAACCGCATCTCAACCGTAACCCAATAAGCAATAAATTGAGAACCCGTTCTCAACATATCCGGCTCTATCTAGGCATTAGGTGCTTCGATATATACGCTTGATATTTAACATTCTTATATAGCAAGAAGGTTGTAAGCATAACTCCTCATTATGAACATACATCGTGTAAACAAACTAGCACACATGAGATGGCATCTGGGAGCAAGTACATGATTATTGGAGCAGATTAGAGAATTCGTGAACGAATACCCCCAGCAAAAGTTCATGGTTTGAGTGATAATGTCAGCATATCAGAAACCATTGCTTGACAAATATTCCCATCCCAATTATAGAGAACCGATACTCTAAAGGTGTGTCAGATGCCAACTTGGGAATTTTACGCCCGTGGCAGAGTGCAAGGAGTCGGCTTCCGCTGGTTTGTGCAGCGGGTAGCAAAACAGCATTCTGTGCATGGTTATGTTCGCAATCTTTCCGATGGCTCGGTTTATATTCTTGCCGAGGCGGAAGAGCACGTGTTAGAGAGCTTTCGATATCAGGTGGAAACCGGAGCGGGGATGGCTCGGGTGGATGAATTGGAAGTTACAAAAATTGATTCAGCAAAGAAGTATCATGAGTTTGAGATTAAATAAATTATTGCTGCTCTTAGTATTGCAGGCTGTGTTCATCTTGCCGGCAATGCTGATGGCAAGCCCCCAGATGCATACTGTAAAAAAAGGGGATACACTGTATAACCTTAGTAAACAGTATGGCACAACTGTGGATAAGTTGATGAAGTTAAATAACTTGCAAGGTAACAACTTATCAATTGGGCAAAAGCTTATTGTTAAACAAGATGCCGGGAGTACAAAACCAAAACAGGTGAGCCCGGAGAAGCCAAAGCCGAAAACGCAGGAAACTCTCAAACCAGTGGAAAGTCCGCCTTCCAAGCCTATAAGCAACGAACCTATTATACCTGCTCCGAACGTGGCAACTCCCCCAACCCCCGTTAATGTCTCCTCGGTTACAGTGCCTAAAGATTTGCTTGGGGCAGAGTATCTATATACAGTGAAAGCAAAGGATAACCTATATCGGATTAGTGTTGACCATGGCATTTTGCTGAAAGATATGCTTGCCTGGAATGGCTTTCCGGATAGTAATGTGCCAATACATCCCGGTGATAAAATCGTGATTAAAAACCCATCCGGAGCCAGTAATTCGTCTCTGCTTCCAACCATTGAGACTGCTTCAACAAACAGCAGTACTGCCATCAACACAAGTGCTCCTGCCACGCAAGATACAATTGTGGTGGAGCGTGTTTATATCGTGCAGAAGAAAGATACGCTATATAAAATCGCCACCACCAACGGGATGACTGTAGACGAGTTGAAACGGTTAAATGATCTTAGCAGCAATGAGTTAAAAGTAGGTCAAAGGATATATCTGGCGGGTAAAAAACCACCCGAAGGCACAATAAAACCCAAGCCAATACTTACGGAAGAGGATGTTCAAAAGAAGGATAAGATAAGAACAGATCTTATCATGCCGGTTGAGGGTAAGGTGTTCTCCGAATATGGTTTGCGTAATGGACGCCCACACAAGGGCATTGATCTGGGAGCAAAACAAGGCACACCGATATATGCAGTGTTGGATGGCACAGTGGTGTATTCAGGAGTTCAAGGTGCTTATGGTAACGTTGTAGTTGTGGAACACCCTGATTTTGTGATGACTGTGTATGCACATAACGAAAAGAATATGGTAAGTGTGAACGAAAAGGTGAAAGCCGGGCAGCAGATTGCCACAGTTGGAGCAACGGGTAATGCGCAAGGTGCTCATCTGCATTTCGAATATAGATTGAAGGGGAAAGCGATAAACCCCCGCAAAGTATTACCGTTTAAATAGGGCAGAGGGAATAAGATGAACAGACGTGAAAGTGTTTTTGCAGACAAGGCACTGCAGAGCTACTTAAACGAGATTTCTAAGTATAAAACCTTGAGCAGAGAGGAAGAGCACGAATTGGGTATAAAAGCCAGAAATGGCGATACTGAAGCACTTAACAAGCTTATCCAATCTAATCTGAAATTCGTGGTTAAGATTGCCTCACGCTATCAAAACAGAGGTCTCTCGTTATCTGAGCTTATCAGCGAAGGTAACATTGGGCTTATCAAGGCAATTGAGAAGTTTGATCCTGATAAGGATATAAAGCTCATTTCTTATGCCATATGGTGGATAAAACAGCGGATAATGCTGGCTGTTAGCGAGAAAAGTTCTTTAATCAGGGTACCCATGGGAAAATCCAGTGCAGCACATAGAGTTAAAGCAACTTCAGACAGGATATTTGCCGAGACAGGTGAATCTGCATCAACTGAGGATCTAAGCGAAAGGATGAATGTAACGGGAAAATCTATAGACCAGTTGAAGGGACAGATTCCTGAGACCAGTTCATTTGACGATATCCTTTCGGGAGACGATTATCAGGAGTATAGCACCAAGGATTTGCTGATTGACAAAGATGCAGTTGACCCTCAAACCCTTTACTATAAAGAGAGATTACACGATAGGATAAATAAAGCCATAGAGAAGCTTGATAATCGCGAAGCAGATATTATCCGCACATATTTTGGTTTGAATGAGACACATGAATCCAGGAATTTTGCCCAGATAGCCGAGGTTATGGGTTTATCTCGAGAGAGAGTTAGACAGATACAAAAAGAAGCCCTAAAGAAGATATTGAGTGAGATAAAACCTGATGAGGACGCTTTTGTGGACGAGTTCATCGAGA
Source organism: uncultured Candidatus Cloacimonas sp. (assembly GCA_964588075.1). GTDB lineage: Bacteria > Cloacimonadota > Cloacimonadia > Cloacimonadales > Cloacimonadaceae > Cloacimonas. The sequence goes on along the minus strand of CAZPNU010000003.1, from coordinate 60,875 downwards.
GATACAACTATTAGCGACGAGGAATTAGTATGTTCAAGAACTTCAATGAGATGATAGCACATGTTAAGAATACCCGTAAGGGTACTGTTGTGATAGCCGCAGCCCAGACAGACTCTGTGTTGGATGCAGCTATTCTGGCAAAACGCGAAGGTTTGGCAGATTGTATTCTTGTGGGCGATAAACAGGGCATAAACGATTTGTTACAGAAGCTTGCTCCAGAGCTGATAGACGCTTTTGAGATTATAGATGTTGGGACTGATCTAAAAAAAGCAGCAGCAGTGTCTGTTGGTTTGATAAGAGAAGGAAGGGGAGATCTGATTCTAAAAGGTAAAACAGATACTTCCGTGTTATTGAAAGCTGTTCTGGATAAAGAGAACGGTCTCAGGGTTAGCGAAGTTATCTCAGATGTATTGGCTTATGAGCATCCAAGTGGATTAAAACTGATGAGTGACGGGGGGATTAATATCCTTCCGGAATTGAACGAAAAGGTAGCGATTATCAGAAATGCCGTCACCGTGGCTCATGCGCTTGGTAACCCCAATCCCAGGGTGGCTGTTCTGTCTGCAGTTGAAGTCGTTAACCCCAAAATGCCTTCCACAATTGATGCTGCATTGATAGCCAAGATGAATGAACGTAAGCAGATACCCGGATGTATAATAGAAGGACCTTTGGCATTTGACAATGCCGTGAACATTGAGGCTGCAAGAACAAAAGGAATCACTTCCGAAGTCGGTGGCGAAGCAGACATCCTTATTGTGCCTAATATAGAAGCGGGCAATATCTTTGGCAAGACCCTCACCTATTATTGTGGTTATCGTGTGGCTCATGTGGTGATGGGGACGAAAGTTCCGATATTAATCCCTTCCCGAGCAGATGAGGCTGAGACCAAGATGCTCTGCATGGCAATGGGCTTGGCTACGATGACCCGTTAGTGAAGATAAATATCATCCAGGTTGGTAAAACCAAGGACAAATGGCTAATTGAAGGTATCGAAGAATACCTGAAGAGACTTACAGCTTTTACAAATGTTGAAGTAATCGAGCTGGCAGATGTGAGCTTGAAGATTTCAGATAGTAGCGCGATAGTTAAAGAAAGAGAAGCTCAAAGTATTCTGAAACGTTTGAATCCAGAGGATTATGTAGTATTACTTGATGAGCAAGGCAAGGAAAAAACGTCTCTTGAGTTTGCTGAATTTCTGATTAATATATCAGATAGAAAGAATGTAGTGTTTATCATTGGTGGAGTGTTTGGTGTGGATGAGCTTATCAAAAACCGTGCAGATATGCGTTTGGCTCTTTCGAGAATGACTTTCACGCATCGAATGGCAAGACTGATCCTGTGTGAGCAGTTATATAGAGCTATGATGATAAATTCTAACCGTTCGTATCATGTATAATGGAGTGTAAAAATGTTACCTATACTAGTAACTACATTGTATAACATACAGTTTTCCCTTTGGATGATGGCACAGGGAATGTTGGGAATCTTTGTATTCATGAGCTTGTTCTATCTGCTCATATGGGGTTTGGAAAAGGTGTTTAAGGCTGAAGAATGAAACGGTACATATGGCTGCTATTACTTTTCGCTTTTACGCTTGGAGAAATATCTGCCAAGGTAGTTGTGGTAAAAGCCAGTGCCACCGAATTGCTAATAGAGTACACTATTGGTGAGTGGAAGGTAAATGCTGATAGTGGATACGTTCGTTTGTGGGCTGAGGACATGGATTATCCCACAATACCTGGTGCTCCGTTGGTGCCATATGATAATTTCAAGATAGGTTTACCACCGGGTGGGACGGTTGATTATACTATTTTAGAGAGGGAAAGCACAGCAAGGAACTTGGAGGCAGAACTACTGCCGGTTCCAAATCCCATGATAGTGGACGGTTTGTCCAAGTACGAGTATCATAAAGATGCAGAGAAATATAACGAATACCAAACGGAATTGTTGCATTCGGTTTATGATAGTTTCAGAGACTTTCGTTTTACCACGTTCATGGTTTACCCTTTTCAATATAATGGGCTGAGGGAGTTGGAGATAGTTACCCGCTTGCTGATAAAGATCAATATTGTGGGTGATACTGCTTATCGGACAAGCTATATCCCTGATTCTGCGAGTGATTTGTTTATGACGCAGCTTGTTAACGCTAACGATGCAAAGGGTTGGCAGAATATTACACGCGCAGTGGTGAATTATGCAGATTTCTCTAGAAGTAACTATTGGATAAAAGTGGAGACCAACCGTGAAGGCATACACAGGCTAAACTATAACCAGCTGACAGATTTGCCATTGGATGATTTGGATCCGAGAAGCTTTCGGATGTTCAGTACTTCCGGAAAGGTTGTTTCTCCGCTAGTGATTATTCAACCGGGACCTGAGTTTAGAGAAGTGCCTATCTATGTTTCGAATGAGAACAGCGGTACCTTTGGGACTGATGACTACATATTGTTTTATGGAAGCAGTAGAGATGAGTTCGAATACAATGCCCATGTTCAGAATGACCCGGTATTCATGAATCCCTATTCCCAGAATCAGGTGTTCTGGCTAAGTTTTGGTGGTGGTTTTACCGGAAATCCCTTGAGAATAGCCATAGCTCCTATTGAAACTACCTTTGAAGAATCGCTAAACAACACACCAGCCTATAAACACATGGAAAGCGAAACCCATCGTCGGGAAGACTCTGGTTTTACATGGTATAGCCAAAGGTTCTTTGGGAGTGCCAGTACTTCTCATACTCTTCAAGCAGATATCTCAGATGCTGATCTCACGGGGGCACAAAGTCTTTCTTTCAGGTTACGGCAGGAGGATATTAGCTCTTCTATTGGGCATAGCATCAGCGTACAAGTGAATGGTGAGTATATAAAGAGCAACGTCAATACAGGTAATGTGAATTTCACTTGGTCCGGGACATCAATATACTCTTTCACCCGAAGCCACACCAGTTATGTGAATGGTACCAATAGCATCCAATTAAACATCAACCGGGCTGGTACAGACAACCTGTTCTTCGATTGGTTTAGGCTAAGTTATAGGCAAAATCTGGTTAAATCAAATACGCAGAAGATGGTTCGTAACCAAACAACACTTGATCCCAAGGCATACAAATATAATCTAAGCGGATCATTGTCTGGGATGATGGTTATTCAGGCAGATAGTCTATATGCGGTTAAACAAGTACCTCTGCAAGGCGAGTTCTTTATTGCAACTGGTACAAGTAACACCAGATTCTTTTTGCTAACCCCCTCAGAAGCATATTCTCCGGTTACTGTAACATCTGTTGACCCAGTAGATTTAACTGCAGATAACTCGCAATTGGACAATCTTATCATAACCCCTTCCGAGTTCAAGGCTAAGGCAGAATCACTTGCCCAGAAGTACTTTGAATACTACGGCAAAAGAAGTAGGGTTTTATTGCAAGAAGATATCATGAATCAGTTCAATGGCGGACATCCTGATCCTGCTGCTATCAGACAGGCAATCCGGTATTTTTACTATAACTCTCCGGCACCTAAACTCAGCTCCATTACATTAATGGGACTGGGAACCATAGATTGGCGTAACTTTAGCGGTGCATCCGGTCCTAAGAATAAACTTATGGTATGGCAATCATCCGGTTCTGCTTCCGATGACTTATACGCCATGATAAACGCCAGTACTCGCCCGGAATTGGCGATAGGGAGATACCCTATTACTTCTGCAAGAGAGTTCGATGTCATGTTTAATAACCTCACCCGTTACATTGAGACCCCCACTCCCGGGTGGTGGCGAAACTCCATGGTGTTTTTGGGGGACGATTACAATAACGGAGAGACTATTGGCGAAGATACGCACACTGTTCAAGCTGAAGAAGCAGGTAATACTGTGGATAATAGCATCATCGTTCAGAAGATCTTTGCCATCGAGTACGAATACGACGAGTTCCAGAATAAACCACGTGCAAGAAGCGATATGTTCAATGCTATAAACGAGGGCAGAGTTCTCTGGTGTTACATTGGCCATGGAGGTTTTGATAAACTTGGAGCGGAAGATTATCTAAATGGTGCAGTAGATATGGGCAGGTTCAATAACCAAGGTAAATTGCCCTTGTTTATTGCATCATCATGCAGTGTATCCCATTTCGATTACTGGGGATATGAAAGTTTGGGGCAAAAACTGGTTCAACTGGATAATGTTGGAGCTATCGCCTCGTATGCTGCTACCAGAATAAGCTTCCCTGATAGCAACCAACCAATGCTCGTATGGCTTTTAAAATATCTGGCTAACGATCGTTTGAGGGTTGGTGAAGCGATTATGAATGCTAAACTTCGCTTCCAGAATACCTCTAACAACTCAGTATATGTTTTACTAGGGGATCCCTTGCTGGATATATCTCTTCCGCAAAGAGCTAACGACCTACAGGTTATCTCTACCGGTGCTAATGGACAACTTCGCGCCTTAGACACGGTTACGGTAACGGGCGAAATTGAAAGCCCCAATCTCTCCGGCGAAGCTCAAGTCAGGGTTTATGATACTAAAAAGTCCTATACATATGCAGGTGCAGCACTTTCTCATCTTGGTACTCAACTTTATCGAGGGGTGACAGAAGTGGACAATTCCACTTTTAATACCGGCTTCATTGTGCCTATAGATGTGATGAGTGGTAGCAATGGCTTAGCAGTATCTTACTTTTGGGATGAAACGAATAAGAAAGACCATATTAACTACTTATCTCCTCTGTCTTTGAGCGATCAAGCCCAGCCGGGGCAACCTGATGACACAGAAGGTCCTCTGATCCAACTATTCTTAGAGACCTTAGATTTTCGTCCGGGTGACACTGTTAGTACCAATAGCACTTTATATGCAAAGCTGAGCGATACACATGGGATTAACATTACCGATGCTAGTGGACATAGTATCTTGCTGGTTATAGATAACTCCCAGCAACCAATTCCGGTAACACAATACTTCAGCTATGACAAAGGATCTTTCACAAGTGGGCTGTTAAGCTTTCCTATGCCGGAACTGAGCGAGGGTTTGCATACGGTGCAGTTGATAGCCTTCGATAATTATAATAATCCTACTGCCTCAAGCACGGTTTTTAATGCCAAGCGTACTTCGGATTTGAATCTGGAGAGATTGTTGGTGTATCCAAATCCTGTGAAGAGGGATGCTTATGTCACGTTTATGCTTTCCGTGGGTGCTGAGGTTAGTGTCGATATTTATACTATTAGGGGTAAAAAGATTAAAACAATCAAAGCCCACGGCACTCAAGGGTTCAATAGTATAGCATTTACGGCAACTGACACACGAGGTGATGTCCTGGCAAACAACACCTATTTCCTCAAGGTGAAAGCCACTGCCGTCAATGGGAAGAAGGCAGAGATGACTGAGCGAATGGTAGTTTTCAAATAGGAGAAGAACATTGTTGTTGTACAATACCCAATCACGTAGAAAAGAGGAGTTTATCCCTCGGATCCCCGGCAAGGTTAGCATGTATGCATGCGGTCCAACAGTCTATAACTACTTTCACATAGGTAATGCCCGAGCATTTATATTCTTCGATGTGGTACATCGCTATTTTCAATATCTTGGCATGGATGTAACATATGTGCAGAATGTCACCGACATCGACGACAAGATTATTGCCCAAGCCATTCAAGAGAACAGCTCTTTTAGGGACATAGCGGCTAAATACACTCAAGCTTTTTTCCAGGATTGCGCAGCATTGGGTATTAAATCTCCTACCCATCAACCCTTGGCAACCGAGGTGATGGATGAGATAATCTCTGCCATTGATTCCATGGTGAAGAAAGGTTATGCATACGAATCCAATGGTGATGTATATTTTGACACCGCCAGCCTGGAAAGTTATGGCTCGTTATCAGGAAAGAAAACCGAGGAACAAATGGTCGGAGCTAGAGTTGCTGAAAACAGCAATAAACGCAATCCCTCGGATTTCACGCTTTGGAAGCAGAGCAAGCCGGGAGAGCCGGTATGGCAAAGCCCATGGGGGGAAGGACGCCCCGGTTGGCATACAGAGTGTGTGGTTATGAGCCAGAAATACTTGGGCGATAGTTTTGATATTCATGGTGGGGGCATAGATTTGGTGTTTCCACATCATGAGAATGAACTGGCACAAGCGGTAGCCCTAACCGGTAAGCCACTTGCCAATTACTGGATGCATAATGGCTTTCTGAATATTGAAGGTGAGAAGATGAGTAAGAGCTTAAACAACTTCTTCACTGCCAGAGATATTCTGAAGGAGTATGATTCGGAAGCGATAAGGTTCTTCTTTCTCTCCAAGCATTACCGTAGCCCAATAGATTTCAATAGGGACTTGGTGGTGGAAGCACACAAGGCAGTAAGCAACTTCTATGCTGCTCTCAAATCTGTGGACTATCTCAATGTTACAGCTAACCAAACCTTACCCGAAGATCTGGAACTAAGCAAGCTAGAAGCAGAATTTTCCGAAGCCATGGATGATGATTTCAATACTGCCAAAGCAATTGCGGTGCTTTTCGAACTGAGTAAACGTACCAAGAACACAGCCACTAGTATGGATAAACGCATCGCTGCCGCAACTATATTGGTGCGCTTGGGTACTGTGCTGGGCTTCTTTCAGAATATGGGACAAAGGCTATCAGAGAAGGTGCATGATTTATCCTCTGACTTGATAGAGCAACTCATCATCTATCGTCGTGAAGCAAGGGAGCGAAAGGATTGGGCAATGTCTGATAGGATTCGTGATGATCTCGCTAAACTGGGTATTGAGCTTAAGGACACCCCCCAGGGTTGTACTTGGAACATCAAGGAGTAATAAATGAAACTTCCTCGTAAAACTGTCATCATTAGCATAGCAGCGCTTGCTCTTATTGTGCTTGTAATGTTTATCATCACTCAATTCGGAACCTTACGTGGCCCGGAGAGTATAACTTGGGATGAAATGGGGAAGAGATTTCTGGTGTCAAACACACTTGGGAAGAACATAGTGAGTATGGATCCCAAGGGTAAGTTCAGCGCATTTCTGGACAAGGGCCTCAAAGCCCCCAGAGGTATCATTGCACGGGCAAACAACCTCTTTATTGCCGACATAGATAGAGTTCATATCGTTGATTTGGAGAAGGCAAAGATCACCACCAGCATTCCGATTACCGGGGCTAAGATGCTTAATGATATTGCCTTGGATAAACTTGGCTATATTTATGTAACCGACACGGCAGCCAATGCCGTTTATATAATCAATCCTCACAACAAAGATGTGGATAAAATTGTTAGCCCTTTGTTGAAATCCCCCAACGGCATTATTTACGATATGCCCAGAGACCAGATGCTAATTGTTGGCTTCACCAAACAATCTCCTATACTAAGCCTAAATACTCGCGATAAAAGCATGAATCCGTTCATGGATAGCATCTATTCTGAATTAGATGGCATTGCCATAGATGATTTGGGACGTATCTACTTCAGCTCCTGGGAGCAGGATATGATAGTGGAGATTCCCCAAGAACAGAATCGTTTTGTTGCTAAATACAAGGAGATCAAAGACGCAGCAGATATGATCTATTACCTGCCCAACAATGAACTGATTATCCCACTCTTCACCAAGAATAAGATCATCCGTATAACTTTGGATTGAGGATACTATAAAACACCGGGTGGAATTATTCCCTGACTATATCATAAAGCACTTTAGTGACCCTTGGGAGTATCGCAAAGAGTATGCAATGTATTGCTTGCACTTGCCGATGCTCCCCGTTTTATTGGATTATGAAGAAGATAAGAGCTTGAAGCTGCAACGCATTTATGGTCAGCCCTATATGGATAACCCAAATGGTTTCAATCCTGAAGTACTGGCAGCTACCATCGCTTCCTTCCATCTTGCCACTCTCCAAGATGACACCTGCATCTGCCAGGTTGATAACCAACCAGCCAACATACTGCAGAATGAAGAGGGGTTTCATCTAATTGATTTTGGGGATAGCAGACGAGACTATCCTGAGTTGGATATCAGCCACCTCCTTCTATTCTGGGCAGCTGACGTGCCTACAGTTCTATTCTCCAATTATTGTGAGTTATTCCTAGCAGAATACGCTAGGCACCTCACTCTGAATGACAACAGATGGAGAAGCTATTTGGACAAGAACATTCAGGCTTTTGATAATCGTCGCAGATTATATAACAAACCGGGAGGCAAGAACCTCCCGGAAATACAGCTAAGTAATCGTTTGTTTCTCCAGAACTATAGCTTCACCAGGAAAACTCACTGAAATCAGAACAAGCAGGGTTGTAATACTCAACCACCAGCCATTCATCCAAGTTATAGCCTACATACAGCATCTTGCCACCACCTAATTCCCAGTAATAAGGGGAGTATTCATCATCTTCGTCACAATCACCCACACCATGAAGTTCTGATACTGTTTCCATCACATAATCATACTGGTCTTCATCATAATAACCATCAAAGAATATCTTCCAAGCAAGAAGCTTTTCAAGTTTTGCATCGAACTTGGCATCGATATGATCCACCTGTGCATCCTCAAAACCAACAAAGCATCTTTCAGAGCCTGTGGTTGTTGTATCGGTGAAGTGGTCATCCATTTTAGCAAGTTTTTCTTTCACCTTCTTATAGCTATCTCCATAAGACAAGCCAAACATTCCGGTTTGGGCATATAAACCCACCCCTAACACAAGCAATAGTAACACGAGCAGAGCTTTGTTCATATCTGTTTCCTTTTGATCTTAGCTATCATTATTGAATCAAGAACAGTATTGAGTCTTTACCACACTTCAAAGAATGAGTACTGTGGATAATCATCGTTGTAGTATTCTGCCACATAGAACTCATAGTCATAATCCCAACCGATATAAAGGGTTCTTCCATCTTCGAACAGCCAATAATCACACTCAAGATAGTCGTCCCACTCTGGTTCAAACTCATGCCATTCCATTGCCGAGTTGTAAACTACACTCTCAATGTCCTCGTCATCTTGCTCAAGATAAAACACTTGCCATGCAACCAACTCGTCCAGATCAACATCGAAATAGCATTTTATGTGATCTACATAAATGTTGGATTCATTGGTATAGGTATATGAATCTTCACTGTTCTTGGTTTCAGAGAAGTTTAGGTCGGATGACCCAAGAGTGGATTTCACCTTGCTGTGGCTATCTCCATAGCTTAAACCAAATAAGCCCTGTTGGGCGAAGAGAGCTGCTGCCAATATCAAAAAGCAAAGCGTTACAACGGTTTGTTTCATTTTCTTAACCTCGATTTTGAGTTATTCCATTTATCTTACAAACTAATCAACTACCCCAAGTAGTCAAGAGTAATGTTTGCCCTATATCAGGAGCAAATCATTATTTACTTAAGGCACATGTCCATTTCTGGGTCAAAGGTATTATTCCTCTACGAAATAGCTTTTCCGGGGAAGAATACCTTAACTATGCTGCCTTCACCGGCTTTGCTCTCAACATAAATGCTCCCCCCATGTTTCTCCACCATATCCTTGCATAAAATAAGACCAATACCGGTGCCCCGCTCCTTGTTAGTACCTGGCCTGCTCTGCAGCATATCTATGCGGAAAAGTGTGCTAAGCGTATCTTCATCCATTCCCATACCTTTGTCTTGCACTTCGATAACAGTTTGTTCTCCCGAGAGAACCCGAATTATTATCTCTGAGTTGGGGTAGCTGAACTTGATGGCATTGCCCAGAACATTGTTCAGCACAGAGTGCAACATATAAGTATCAGCATAGATTATCACATCCTCATGGCAATCGATGCTCACTCTTTGATCTTTTGCAGTAAGCGACGCTTTATGGAGAGAAAGCACCTCATGGATTATTGGCAGCACAGTTTGTTCCCGGGGATACATATACACTGCTCCAATCTGCAGCTTTGCCCATTGCAGTAAGTTTTGCAATAAAGCATAAGCGGTACCGGATGTCTGATGAATCAGGCTTACCATCTCGTGAACTTGATCGGCATTAAACTTATCCTGATTGTTCATCATCACTTCAGAAAAGCCAATGATGGCACTGAAAGGATTCTTAAGATCGTGGGCAATAATGGAGAAAAGCTTGTCCTTTGTGCTGTTGAGATCCTTAAGTTTTTTCTGCGTTTCCAACAATGCACGGATAAACTCATTCTTCTCGGTGATATCGCGTACAGAGGCAACCCGCACCTTCTTATTGAGATAATTGTATGGGCGGGACATAATCTCCAATTGCCGTTTACCCATATTTGGCGTAACTACATCGATTTCGTAATTTTGCTCTCCACCTTCCCGCACATGATCCATGAGGCTGCTATCCACCACGAGATTATTTATCTCATCTATTCTGTGCCCAATACAATCAGCTCTGCTTAACCCAAGCATTTCCGTAAATCTGTTGTTCACTTCGATAATATAACCATTGGTATGGATCAGAATTCCTTCGTGGGCAGCATCTGCAAGTTGCCTTAACCCCAGGATATGCTTTTTATTAACCCATGTCCCGCGGATAAAGAGGATTATGATGAGAATCAACAAAGCTAGGGTGGAAACCGTGAATCGTGTCCGTAAAACTTGTCTGCGTTTCAGTTCTTTGTTTTCCAGCTCTTTCAAATCATTCTGCACACTGGAATGTAATCTAACCAAATCTGCGGGCGATCTCTGAGCATAAAGAGAATCATAGTATGTAGCATAATAGTCCCAGTACTCCAGTGCTTTATGCTTGTCATTATCAAGCATATATATCTGCCCCAATTCTTTGGCAGCATTTCTTGCTTGCTCCAAGAAACCGTTTGCCGTTGCCCCGGCAAAGACTTTCAGATATAATGCTTTTGCTTTATCTGCTTTTTTATCTTCGACTAGTTTGTCTGCTTTCATCAGCAGCACTTCATTCAATCTAAAGATATCTTGTGATTCTTCAAGCAATTTGCCGGCATCTTCCAAGTACTTATCTGCAATAGCATGATCACCAAGCTCCCGGTAGAGTTTAGACATCGAAATGGCGGTGGTGGCTTTTAAGGAAATTGAGGCATCTGCGGGGCTTATATTGTTGGTTAGGCCATCATACACTTTATGAAAATAATGTAGAGCCAAATCGTGATTGCCAATACTTTGGTAGGCTTCTCCAATCACGCTCCAACTATGTAAAACGGCAAAGCGATTAGCACTTGCTTCCCTTAGCTTCAATGCTTGCCTGAAGAAAGAAAAGGCATTTTCCGTATCACCATGCTTTATCTTGCAGAGCCCGATGTTATTAAGCATCACGGATTCCCCAAAGCTATCCTTCAAGCTCTTCATCATCCTTAGCCCCTGCCAATAATAAGGCTCGGCAAGGTCTGTTTGCCCCATGGCATAATATACATTGCCAATATCAGAATACAACCAGGCTATCTGTGATGAGGGTGGTTGACCGGCTAGCATGCGGTTAACCTTCAGCAGGTATTCCAATGCCAGATTGTATAAACCAAGATTGGTGTATATCTGCCCAATACGGGCAAGAGAAGAAGCAGCTTTCATTAGCTGGGATGCTTGAGTGAAATAGGTGGCAGATAGCCTTAGATTGCGTATAGCGTCGGCGGGATCACTGGTTAGTGTACGGTAGTGTTGCTGAAAGTGCTGCTCTCCTAATTGCTCTGCTCGAACGGATGTGAGTGGTTCGTGCTTATCATCTTGTTGCGGGTTTGAAGCCCAGAATACATTAACGAACAAAGACAACAACAAGCAAAGCGTAAACATCCGTAGTGAGAACAAGCTTCCTTTTGGCAAATTTATCAACCTCTCAACGCAATCTTAACCGAAAAATGCAAAGTAACTTCCATCAAATATTTGTCAAGATAAACTTGTTTTGGTTTACCCATCACAACAACTTCCAGGTATCATTACATGATCATTGCATGTTTATTACGGATGAAACATGTAATGATTATGTAATGATCAAGCAATTCAATTAGGAGAGAAGAAAAAAAGAACGAGGCGACCTGCTAAGATTCGCCTCGTAATGTGCGATAGTTAATTTAGACGTTAATGATTGTTAATGCAGAGCTAAGCTTAGTATTCTGCCTTGATTTTGAAGAAAGCTGCGTTGTCTGAGACATTCAGCACATAGCTGGTGCCGTTTGTGTAATCGAAACTGCTGTAATCTCCATTCGGCTCGGAAGCTTTGTAGATATGATACAAAGTTGCGCCGGATACAGGATTCCAGGAGAGGGTTTTCTCTCCGTTAATGGGATTTTGAGATATATTGAGCTGTGGTGTCGATAGGGTAGTGGTGGGGATTCCAACCCAGAAATTGTTTATCATGAAATCGCTATCAGCGTTGGTGATGGTTGATCCGGCAAAGATGGCAATTCTGATTCTGCCGGTATGTCCCGTAAGAGGGATGCGCACCCTTTGCCCATTCACCGGGATGTTGTTTAGCACATACACCGAGCCGGAGTTGTTCCATTCTTTCACGATGTTGTCTGTGCTCCAGGTGAAGCCGTTACCTATCAACACGGCAAAGCGATCGTCCACTCCTGTGCTCTGTGGAGCAGTACCTTCCGGGGGCTGGTTGTATCTTAAACGGGCAACATCAAATTCCAAAACATATTCATCAGAGGGAATATTCATCAAAGGAGAAATGAAATACCCGCCAACGCTGCCCCAAACATTTATCTTGGCGGCTTTATCGGTGGAAGGGATGTTCAGCCAGTCATCAGATTCCCAAAGGCTTGAGCCATCTGCTCCCAAGGTGATGGGGTTCACCAACCCGCCGGCATGGTCGGTCCAACCCGTTGGGTTGAATGCACCATCGAAGCTTTCGGTATATGGATAGTCAGTGATGGAGGGATCTACTAAAGTGTTGAAAGACCATACCGGACAATCTGTTGCAGGACCGTAATCATTAAACGGCACTACACGCCAATAGTAGGTTGTGCCATAATCCAGATAGGTGCCAGGAGTGTAGCTGGTTTCATAAAGCACCAGAGCAGATTCAATGTTGGAGGGAGGGTTGTTTGTGCCAAACCATAAGCGATATCCGGTTGGTGAACCTCCGGTGTTGTTCCAGCGAAGCTGCGTGGTGATGTTAACATTTGTTGCGGCGTCTGTGGGAAGGGTTGCAACTGCGGGAGTGGGAGGTTCGGTTGTTGGAGTAACAAACCAGATGTTGGGATGGTAGCTCCCCCTTGTTCCGCTGCTTGTGGGGAAAGAAGTATCTTGACTCTTATAGACACAAGTGTTGCTTACACTGGTATAATAGAAGCTTGGGGGACCACCGATCTTACTGCCATCTCTATTCTCCCATAGTATCTCCAAGCCCCAGCTTGCATAGTAGGTGAATGCGGTTTGAAAGGTTATTTCCACCCATCCCGGGCCATTGAAGGTGACTGATCCATTATACACATTGGTGAAGCCTGACACTTCTGGGTAGCCAGTGGCAGTTGATCCATAGCTGCTGTCATAGAAAGTGCGCATGTAAATCTTCTGGTTATCCATGGTGTAGCCCGAAATGGTGTTGCTAACTTGGAACGACATCTTTATGATATCGGTGTTGGAGGTGAGCCCTGCAGCATTCAATTCCTCGGCAGTATATAGGAATTTGCTCCAGCCATAATTATTATATCCATAAACCGGGGTCTTGTTTTGAGTTGAAGTCCCCGTGCCGAGGTAGTAATCTCCGGCTGACAGCATACTGCAGGCAATCAGCAGGACACATAAGAGGTAACCGGTTTTGTTCATTAATCCTCCCACTATTTAATTAGGGTAATCTTTCTTGTGGCTTTAATGCTAGGGGTTTCCAACTTCAGATAGTATATCCCGCTGGCGACAGGCTTTCCCGCATCGTCCCTTGCATCCCAGTTTAAGCTGTATCTTCCCGGCAGCTGAGTGGCATCAAACAAGCTCGCAATTCGCTGTCCTTTTAGATTATAAACGCTAATCTTAAGGGCTTCGTTCTTGGCAGTGCTATAACTGATGGTGGTGCTGGGATTAAAGGGATTGGGATACACACTGTCAATGCTTGTGCAAAGTTGCGGGACACTTGGATCTGAAGAAGAAACAGGTGAGATTCCAAACCATTCAGCTAAGTCTGCCATCATCTCGTGACGGGCTGCGGAGCTAACAATTTGCGACAAATCAAAGCTGAAATATACGGTCTTAAAAGAGGGGGTATCAACCGCTGTAGCGCATACTCCGTGATACAAGTATGCTTGACCATTCACAGGCCCATCCTCGAAGGCAAAGATGTATTCAGAGCCAATTTCCGGATAGGGCACAGCATCCCAGAAAGGCTCTCCGGCACTATCGCTGGGGAATACGCAATCTGGGGTGTTGGCATAAACCTGATACTCGGTTTCAGGAGTGCCGATGGGTGAACCGGGTAAGCACATTATTGTTCCATTCTCATAGGTAAAGCTATCAGGCCCTGCCAAGCCGTTAGTACCTCCGCCAAAGCCCATTGGTATATATGAAGTGCGGAAATAGCCGGACATCAAAAGCCTTAATGGGCTTGCATCGGGGTGGCCATGCTGGTTATTGGCAAAGTTATCGGAGGAGAACCACAGATTATGAGGTGAAGTGGTGCTACCTTGGTGTAGATATTCAGCCAGAACCACGGCAAGGGTATCGGATTTTATCCCCGAACCTCCGGTGTTGGAATAAGCAAGCACAGCTTTGTATTGGTCAGGTATGCGGTAGCTGTCAAACTCTTCCCAGTTATATGTATCGTAAGTTATATTCAGTTCACCCAGCAATGCTTCATATACGGGCAGTTCTGTATGTTGATAATCTTGAGTTCCGCTATACAGAACTAGTGTCTGAACACCTGCTGAGGGCAGGATTTTGAAACTATAATAGCCACTCTCCGGCAACCTTGCGGAATTGCCTAGCACGTCCTGAGCTGATAGATAGTATTCAACCGTGCTTCCCCAAGGGAGATTGATTAGGTTAAAGGTGTATTGATTAGAGGAAATGCTAACGGGGGAACTGCTTTGCCAACCGGTGCCGGTGCTGTAATGTAGGGACGTGTCAACCAGTTCGGACATATCGATAATGGTGGCGTTTAACTCTGCTTCCTGTTTGAAGGTGTTGCCCACAGCCTTGTGAGTCATGATAGGGGCTTGTGTATCTGTTCCGCTATAGAACTTGATTGCAAGGTTATCGTGTAGCAGGTTACCGGCAGGCTCTACCCCGATATAGGTATTATTTTGCACAATCTCGCGCAGATAGCACAATCCGGCATTAGCTGCAGCATTCTGAATGGCTACCGTGGCAGATGCCCCATCGTTATGCGGAGCAACCGAGCCTGATTGTCCCGTAGCTGTTTCCAGATACTGCATCACAATCTCCCCATTCTCATGCAGGATAACCTGGAATCTAAGCATGGGCGAACCCCCTGTCCCTGCATGATAGCGTAGGTTATGCCATTGGATAACGGCATATCTGTTAGGGCTTTCCCCAAAGCTCTGAAAGTACACATCACCTGTACCCTGATCCGCCTCCAGATCATCCCAATACACTCCAACAAAGCCCGGCATCTGGGCATATCCGGGAATGGGATACATATAGTTAAACATATTCCCGTCATTATCCCAGCTATTGTTTGGGTATTGCGCATACCAGCTGTTATCTGCCAACAGAATCTCCCCATTGATATCAATGTAAGCAGAGCTGTATTGCGACCCATAAAAGGGGAAGCTGAACCCTAAGGGAACAGGTTCGCTGAAGTTATCGTCACCTGCCCATGTGGGTACGTTTAACATCACTACAGATGTTCCCGTGTCACTGATATCAATCCAGTTAAAGTCCGGACCAAGCGGATCGTCACTATCAATATATCTGTATCCAAAGGCGTCTGGTCCGCCGGTGGTGATGCGTAGCACAACTGTGCCGTTATGGGTTAAGCTGTTATTGCCCATGTTCTCATCGGTTCGAACTATGCTGAAAAGGTAGGTATAATTACCTGTTTGCGCCGGAGTAAAAGGCTCGTTAAACACAACATAGCTGCTCTGTCCGGGGGCAATGGTGGACGTCTGGAACAAGGTCTGATTAGCTGCCACACTTCCATCCGGGGCAGTAACAACCAGATTCAACTCATACTGGTCACTAAAAGATGCTAAACCAAGATTACTAACCTTTATCTGCGGAGTAAAAGGCATGTTCTGGTACTCTATGGATCGTGGCGAGATAACCTCCACCACGGCAAGATCAACCGCAGGGATGGGGGAGACCGTAACGGCAATCTCATCGGAGGCAGTCAACCCTGTAGTTCCATCCGTCAAAGTGAATTGCAAGGTTTGGGTTCCCACATACTCCGGAGAACTAAAGCTTACCTGCATTCCGTTTATCGCTACATTTATAGGGCTGGTGGGAGTTACACTCAAGCTTGCTGTCTGGATATCCGTGAACACCGCCAAAGGCGCAAAGTCCATCACCGGATTCTCGCCTTGGAAGAAGCTGATGCTTTCCGGCAGGTTAAGCTCCGGCGTTACCACCAAAGGCTTTCCTATCTTCACATCATCCACCAGAATGCCGTAGTTCACACATTGCCAAAAGAAGCCAATGTAGATGTTCTGTCCCACAAACTGACTAAGGGACACTTTCACCGCTTGGTAAGTAGTTCCAATGCCCTGCAGATTGGCAATCAGAGTAGTTAACTGATTGGGGTTGTTGCCGGAAGTGGAAACATACACCTTCAGGTTTTCCGTGCTTGTCCAACTCCGGGTATAGAAAAACAGTGAATCCCCGGCAGCCACGGGTATCTGCGGAGTAATAAGCCAATCGGCATTCTGGTTGGGGAGGTAGTTATCGGCAAAGGCAGCTCTTGTACCGCTGTGTGCATGGCTGGCATTATTCAGGTTGCGCCAGGTCATTCCATCCCCGTCATCGGATACTGTCCAACCTGCCGGAATGGTACTGATGGCATCGAAGTTCTGGTCAATATGCCATTGTGCGCATAGCACCGCTACGGCTAAGAGCAGAAAGCTGAGTATGGCAAATCGTTTCATGTTTGTCCTCGTTATAGGTGTTTTATGGTGGGGTTCTCTATCTGCACGAACCATTCGCAGTTTCCTGCAACATCTCCGCCCAGGGAACGGTTTTCACCCCAATAGACCGTAACCAAACCACAGGTTTTATGTTTGTAGGAGATATCAATATTCTCCAAGCTGATGCTATCGTTGGTGCCCATGCAAACCAAAGCAACCTTGGCACCATCTCCGCCACCGATGCTGATGGCTTCCTCAATCAAGTATTCATTGGCAAGGGCAGAATACTCCACAATGGCATTGTTCTCGATAACCAAATGCGGTTTAATCACTTGTTTACCAAAGATGTAGGCAAAGTCAGCTTCAATTATCCCATTCATAGAACCCCTTTGCGGAACCATCAACACTTCACCGCCGGGGAAGTTTATCACCGGACTTTGGTATTCGCTATTGCTGAAGCTGCCACATTCTGCCAAGAAGCGTTGGATCTGAAACTTCAAGCTCTTACTGCCACTCACCAGTTCCAAATACTCATGCTTGGCAAAGCTACGGCATGTTGCCACCGTTCGCTCACAAAGCTGGGTATAATCCGTATCCAGAGCTTGCCAAAATTGCAGTTCACTCTCAATCGCTTTCTCAGAGAGGGTATCGTTCATCAACCCAGGCATAATCGCTACTTGGATGTTATATTCCTGAATAATCTTGCGGCTTTTGGCAAAGTGATGCACTCTCAATCTCTGTTTTTCCGGGTCTTTCAGCTCCAAAAAGCGCGCTTCACCATTAAGATTCAGATACACATCATGATCTTTCAACAGCTTGTTCAAGTGCTCATAATCCGCATTGAAGGCTGTTAGCGAATACTCGTTATACTTGGCTTTCAGCATCTCCAAATCCTGATACAGCAAGGTGCAACGCACATTCATCCTGCCTGCTTCCAGCAGCATCTTTTCCACCAACGGCAGGTTATATTTTCCGGTTACGACCAGTAAACGCTGACGCGGCTTTAGCTTCAGGGCATCACGTAACATCTTGGCGGCAATGTCAGCGAGCCGGAGATGATATTCACCCTCCAAAATGTTGTTGATTACTCCCCTGCTATTTATCAGGCTGTCTCCAAGGTGCTGACCCAAGGCAAAATCCAACACGAAGTTCTTCGCCTTGGCACGATAATACACCTCTTTGCCGTTATCCGTCACATCGTCAACCACCTCCAATAGCTCTTCCTCCACCAGCTTATTCAGGTTGTAATGAATCTTCTGCTTGCTGGTCTTAAAGATATTGGCAAGCTGCTGGCAAGTGGCTGCTGAACGAATCAGCTCTTTCAGCATCTCGTATTTCAGTTCGTTACCCAGCTCTTTAATCTGAGTATGTTGCGAGATTAACTGTACATTTTTGATCATAATCTATCCTTTTGTGTTTTACTATTAGGTTCAAAGTGCGATATAAGATTATTGTAAAGTGCCTCTAAATGCTTTCTATAAAAGCTATCACGCTATCAATGCCGATAAAAGAGTGTTTCGGATTATTGTCAAGAACTTTTTGACCATTATCTGAGAAATGCTTGATTCTTTCTTTCAACATAGCAGCATATCATTCACACTTACCCCTATCTTCCATCTCATTCCCCTTAAAGCACCAACCAACTAATGTAACACAGTAACGCCACGACCACGCCGCGAATCTGCCACAATGCGGCGTGATCGCGGCGTCAGCGCCCTATGATTGTCACACACTAGTTGGTTGGATGATAAGGAGAAAAGAGAGGGATGTATGGGGTTAGCTTTATGATAGAAACATGCAGATTCAGGGAGCAAAGTGCGAAACATCTTGACTGATTGAGGATAATCGGTAGAAATGTGCAAGCAATAAGGAGCTATTAAGATGACAGATTACAACGCTTTTCTCATCGAGCTTATTGGGGCAATACCTGTGGCTAAAGTAAGCTCTTATGGGCAGCTTGCCTCGCTTGCATCAGTGCCGGGTGGTGCTCGTGCGGTTGCCAGAATCCTGCATTCATGCACCGGGAAGCACGCTCTGCCATGGTGGAGAGTGGTGCGTAGCAGCGGAGAGATTGCTTTGCCTGAGGATGCAGGTGGGGCAGAGCAACGGGCAAGGCTTATGGCAGAAGGAGTTGTGTTTCGCTCCAACGGCTTCGTGAATATGCAGCTCTGCGCTTGCACTGGGAAGGACTTCGCGCATCCGGACTTGACAGAATAAATGCCTTGCGATATATGGCAAACTACAGTTAAGCAATAGGCTGAACATTATTTATATGCAGCAACCCTGACTGTTGGTGGGGTGGCTGTATTATTATATATGGAGCTATTATGCGTAAGTTTATTGTTATCATACTGATAAGCTTGCTTGCTGCTTGCAGTAAAGCAGATAGGCAACTCACTATTGGGATAATCAAGCCCTCGGTGAACCATCTGCCTTTGTCCTACGGACTCCAAAGCGGGGAGATAGAAGGCAGCAACATCCGTCTGGTGAGCTTCAGCAGTGGATGGGAAGCGAGTGAAGCCTTGGTTGCAGGTAAACTTGATGCCGCTATTCTACCTTTCACCTATGTATGGAGTTCCGCCGCAAAGGGTTACCCCATCCGCACAGTGTCTTTTATGGAGCGGGAAACGGATGCCATATTGGTTTCTCCGGGTTTGGAGCAGCCTTCAGCACTTGCCGGTAAGAGGGTGGGGCTGCTGAAAGCTTCCTCGCTGGATGTGCTGTGGCAGGACTATGCCAAGAAAGAAAACATTGATGCAGAAACAATCTATTTCCGCTCTCCCAATGAGGTTGTGGCGGCTTTACAAGGTGGCGATATTGCCGCAGCAGTGCTGTATGAGCCTATAGTCAGCAAGCTGGCAGAGAAGTATCCCGTGCTTGCCCGTTTCAGTGAAAGGTATAATGCCCATCCCTGCTGTAACTTAGCAGTGAACACACGCATGCTGGATAAGGGTAAAATAAGCCTGTTGAGGGATTGCCTAAGCAGTCTAAGCACGGTTGCGGGCACAATTAACATCCAGAACCCAAGCTTGTGCAGCTATGCTCTGCGGGAGTATGGCATGAGCTTCAATCAGCTTAAGCTGGCACTTGGTAACACCATTTACCGGCTTGATTTGGAACAAAGCGGCAAGAGCTTTGAACGAAGCATGGCACAGTTATCCTTAAAGTCAGGCTATCTCACGCACCTCCCGGCGGATGATTCCATTTATTGGGACATTCATGCCAGATAGTTCTATCTTGCTGAAGGACATCGCTATCACCACTATCAGGGTGCTGAACTGGACACTTGTGTCCTGGTTGGTAGGCATGCTGTTAGGCTTTGCTGCCAACCGTTGCAGGTTGCTGCGTATATTGCTGTTGCCGGTGGTGAACTTCATCCGCCATATCTCGCCCTTCTGCTGGCTGCCTCTCATCATTCTGGTGGCGGGGATTGGCGAGCTGTCTGTGGGCATAACCCTCTTTCTTGCTTTGGTGTTCAACGCCATCCTGATGAGCATGGAACTGATTAACAACCTCCCCAAGGCAGTTGTGGAGCAGGCAGGTTTGGATGGTGCCACAGCTTGGCAGCGCTTTGTCCATATAGAATTGCCTCTTTGTAACGGGGCGGTCATCGACCTCTTCCGCGTGTTATGGGGAGTGGGTTGGAGTGTGGTGGTGGCAGCGGAGATGCTGGGTGTAAGCAGCGGGATGGGCTATCGACTGTTGGATTTCCGCTATCTGCTCTGCTATCGTGAGATGTTGGTTTACATCGTTATTATTGGCATAATCGGAGTTGGCACAGATGTATTGCTTAAGCGCTTGAAATCCCTCACCATACCGGCTAATGCTTAGTTAGTGCCTTATGAAAGTCCTTTCTTAGCACCATGTGCAGGAACATGGTCTTTATTGCCATGATGATGGTGCCGGGGTGCATGGCTTTGCGGCGAAAGCTGCCAAGGAATAATGGTATCAACCGCCAACCCTTGCTCAAATATACTTTCATATATGCTTTGGGCAGATAGCTTTCCAGTTCCTTACTACTCATATAAAGAGGCTTGTAAACACAGTGCATGGCATCGTAATCCTCCCAATTATAATGCAGGATGCGATTCTCAGCCACCAAGCGTTTGAACACCTCTGTTCCCGGGAAGGGAGTGAGGATGGAGATGAGCACATAGCCCAGGGGTAGAGAACTGAAAAAGCGGATGTTCTCCTGTAGATAGCGAGGTTTGTCAAACTCATCTGCCGAACCGATGATCATATACCAGTTGTGCGAGATGGAGAGCTTGTTCATGATGCTCACGGCGGTCTTTATCTGAGCGATGTTTATCTTCTTGTGCATGCGCTCCAGCACCTCAGGGATGCCACTCTCGATGCCGATGGAGATGAGGGAGCAACCAACCTTTGCCATGCGCGCAATCAGCTTTGGATTGTTGCAGATGGTATCCACTCTGCTCATGCAGTTAAAGTGAAACTTAAGTCCTTCGTCCTCAATGGCTTGGCAAAATCTCTCCATCCACTTGGTGTCTATAGTCAGGTTATCGTCATGAAACCAGAAGCTATCCTGTCCCCAGCTAAGATATTCCTTAATCTCGGCTATCACGGCTTCCACGCTTCGTTTGCGGTATCTGCCACCGTAGAAGGCGGAGATGCTGCAAAAGGAGCAATCGAAGGGACATCCACGGGAGGATACAATTTTGGGAGAGAAGCTGAATTCGGGGGCAGTTAAGTCCCTCTTTATCTTGGGAAGGTTCTCAATATCATCCAGCAAGGCAATGTGTTCGTCATTTACATACTCTCCGTTACGGCGGAATACGATGCCGGGTATAAGCGGTTCCGTTATTCGCTGCTGAAGGGCTGCAAGGAGCTTGGGGAATGCCTCTTCGCCCTCTCCGCGGCAGATATAGGCTACATCAGTGTCGGCAAAAACCTCTTTATACATAAAGGTGGCGTGGTGACCGCCTATGATGGTTGGCAGCAGGGGATGCGTTTTGCGCACTTCTTTCAGCAGATCGCGGGCAATGGGATAGGTGGCACTTACGCAGGAAACGCCCAATATGTCGGGATTATAGCGTTGGATATAGCTTTCCACATCGCAGCTATCCGCCACCACCACACAGGGATGATGCCCGGCATCACGTGCAGCAGCAGCCACATAAAGCAAACCCTGCAATATCTGATTGCCTTTTCTCAGGCTTTCCAAACCGCCGGTGCGGGCTTTGGGAGACACCAACAATACATTCATACAGCTTCCTAATTCGTTATAATTCTATGCTTTTTCAGGGGAAAGATGGTGTCAAGCGCAAAGTTCAGCATTGTTATCTTCCCTATACGAACTACGGATGCAATACGCGTGAAATACGGATGGGATGCGTATTTCAGGCGCATTACAGGCGTAATGCAAGCAAGGGAGCAGCAGCTGTTCATAAAGTTAAAATTGAACTTGACAAAGTTTATAAACCTAGAATTAATGAAAACATGAAAAAGATAGTAGGTTCAAATCAAATGAGGGTATCGCAA
The DNA here is from genome assembly GCA_964588075.1 of uncultured Candidatus Cloacimonas sp. GTDB lineage: Bacteria > Cloacimonadota > Cloacimonadia > Cloacimonadales > Cloacimonadaceae > Cloacimonas. The sequence goes on along the minus strand of CAZPNU010000003.1, from coordinate 38,438 downwards.
ATGCTATATTGGAAGCGTGCGATAGTGTTGATGTGTTTGTGTTTGTTAATGGGGGTAAGCTTTGCCTACCAGGTTTGGCAAGACCCTGTGGAGATATCAAGAACCGACAACCTGATGCTGAACAAGTGGATTGCGTTAGAGCCGGGAGGAGGCTATGCGCTATCGTGGAGTGCTATCGTTGAAGGTGGCGTTCAGGAAAACTATCTCCAACGTTTCAATGCTCAGAACCAGCCATTGTTAGAAAATCCATTGCTGCCGTATAATCAAGCAAATAATCAACGGTGCATCATGGCACGGCTGAGTAACGGGGAGTTTATTTGCGGATTATTGGGATTATACACCAATCCCATATCTTTTTATAAGGTAAGTGCTCAAGGTTCTCCTTTGGGACTTATTTGCAACATCCCCAACAATGGTTACAACGTCCTACCCAAAGTGATTCCGGATAGTGCTGGAGGTTTCTGGGTTTACTATTATGAGCCACAATTTGACGCCCGTGTTTACAAAGTCCGGCATTATGATAGTGACGGCACTCCTGAGGCAAGCTCTGATACAATAGCCATCAGTGATGGACAAAACACCTCTTCGGAAGCTTTCTTTGTTCAGAGTGACAACTCATTAGTGTTGAGTTGCATTATAGCAGGTGATTTACACTTGTTGCGCATTACCGTAAGCGGTTCAATTACGATGGATAATGTAATCGATAATGGAGAAAGCCAAGTATCGCATTTAACAACACTGTGTGACTCCAATGGTGATTATATCTGGGTTTATTCTGTAAATACGAATTCTAACTACTACACATTTCATGCATTGAAAACAGATGCAGAGGGTCAGCTTGTTTGGCAAAGCCCTGTTCTCATAGAATCCGGACTTGCTTATCCTCCGAAATCATGGAACGCAAGCTTATTGGCAGATAACTCTGTGATGTTTGCCAGGGTCTCTAACTCAACGAGTAAACAGGATTACTATTCTGTGGATGCATGCAATATCAGTTGTAATGGAGTTATCGGCAATATCTTCCCGGCAGAAGAATTTACGAGGAATTATTCGGGTGAAAAATCTGTTATGGTAGAGGTAGTTCCCAATGCAAGCTTAGGTGCGTGGGTTGGCATAAGCATCGATAATAAGAGCCTTGGCAGTACAATTAGCGAATACTCATTTATCTATGCCAATGCAGAAGAAGGAACATGGGACAATGTACACAGCCTTTTAATCTCTGATAGCAATCCTAATGTCGGTGGTATTTCAATCTTTGCAAAGAATGATGATACACTGATATTTGTTACACAGGGATCTTCGCAAGGAAGCACCAGAATTATCAAGCAGGATATAGATGCTGCTGGAGAGATTACCGAAACCACAATAAAAAGCTCGAGACTAGCTATGATAAGTTGGCCAAAAACCTTGTCACTTGGAGAGAACATATTCTGCACTTGGTTAGAGCGAGATGGTCCAAGCTTGGTTAGCGACCCAAAAGTAAAAATCGGCTATCAGATTATCTCTCCCCTAGGTGTGAAGTTGCTTCCCAGCAATCCGGCTATCTATCCGGGAGGAGAGACAAGTAAGCTAACGATGTATAATGTGTTGGTTACTCCTGATAATGAAGTGCTGATCTGGTGGATGTTCAAAAACATAAAGGAAATACGAGCACAGCTAATCGACGTGGCAGGAAATGAGCTATGGGAGCCGGGGGGTAAAGTGATTTACAGCGGACCAGATGTGGATAATACAGGTTCTGTATATGCTTCCTATTGGCAGGGACAGTTTTACTTCATGTGGCAAGGGCAGTTTAATACCGAAGTTAAAGGTCAGAGGATATTTAACTCCGTGTTGATGTGGCAATTGGAAGGGAGAGTCATCGTAAGCCAAAGCCAGTTTAATGATGCAAATGTTAGGTCAGTCGTGCCTGCGGGGATGGATGGTGACTATCTGATATATATAAAAGGACTATACAATAACAATAATCTCTTCAACTCTGTACAAGTGATGCAGTTTACTGAAATGGGTTTGCCTACCGAGTTATACGCTCCTTATGGAATAAATGCTTGGTCAATACCGATAAATCCACAACCGGGTTACTTTTACGAAGAGTTTTTCCACGGGTGTTATCGTACATCTGCAGGTCTTGTTGTTTTTGGGGGAATTGGTACAATATGGGATTTCCCCCATAATCAAGGTAGTGATGTATCAGGGATTATGCAGATATTCGGACCAGAAGCTGAGTTACTATTTGGGGCTCAAGGTTATAGATCATCATATGTTACATATCCCCTCGCTGTTACGAATGATTTCATATACTGCATAAACAGCATTTTTTCACAGCTAACTAGGTATAACGCATCCGGATTGACTACTTGGAGGGCACCAATTAGCTGTTATATACCTGCTGCGGTTGTTCTTGAGGATGGACAGCTGATGGTTGCCAATGCATTCCACCATATGTTATACACTAATTCGGGTACTCAGATTACTTTTGATGATAGTAATTACTGTACATATTATGATTATGATCCTCTTCATCGTCCTCGAATGGCTGCCGTAAATGGCTATGCTTATGTGTTGATTCCAGAATTTGTAAAAAACGTCTATGGTAACTATATTTGTGGAGATAGCGGAATCATGACCTGCCTGAGCATACAGAAACTGGCAGCTATCCCTACGGGAGTAGAGGATGACTTATTGCCCGCTGCAACGATTGGCATGCAGATGTCCTCCTACCCAAATCCATTCTCTGAAAGAGTGAATCTGAATATCACATCAAAGCAGGCATCTTGCGCAAAGCTGAGTATATATAACATCAAGGGGCAACGTGTGAGGAGCATGGAGTTTGAGCTAATCAAGGGAGAAACAAAAGTGGAGTGGGATGGCTTGGATGAAAATGGAAGACGAGTTGCCAATGGAGTATATTTCTGTAGAGTCAGCACTCCGGATAAGAGAAGCATAACAAAGAAGCTCATCAAGCTGGAGGCATCAGGAAGTAACTGATGTGTAGTGGAAGCTCAGTGTTGACAGAAATGCTTCCCTTGGACACTGTCTACAAAGAGGTAATGATTAATGCAGATAGGATTGTTTTACTTTTCAGGAACGGGAAATACCCGTTTTATGGCAGAGGTTATAAAGCGTGAGCTTGAGAAACGGGGAAGCTCAGTAGAGCTAATCCCCATGGAGAACTACACCAAAACAGGGACAAGCCCTGATCTGAGTGCTTTTAATCTAATCGGCATCGGCTTTCCGGTGCATGCTTTTGATGCTCCGAGCCTGGTATATAGCTTCCTCAAGCTACTTCCCATAGGGAAACACCATTACTTCCTTTTCAAGACAGCAGGTGATAAGTTCTTGTTTGGCGGTTCTACTCGCAGGTTGAGGATGGCACTGGCACAGAAAGGATGGAAGCTGCAGCATGAATCGTTCTACGAAATGCCGGCTAATATGGCAAGCAAGGTGGACGATGCCAAGAACGAAGTGCGTACCAAGAAAGCTTGTAGCGAGGCAGAGATTGCCGCAGAACAGATAACCGCGGGGGAGAGGATTGTGCTGCCGGATAGCGGAGTACAACGCACATTCAGCATTATCAACAGGTTCGAGAGCCGTGGTTGTCGTAAAGGCTCGAGATTGTGGATAACCAAGGACAACTGTATCCATTGCGGAAAGTGTGTGTGGGAGTGCCCCACGGAGAATATCAGCGAGCATGAAGGCTCACAGGAGTTTGGAGATAAGTGCATATTTTGTTTGAGATGCTGGTGGAATTGCCCGGTTAGAGCGTTGGAACATCCCTTCGCCAAGCATGTGATGTTGAAAGAGCCATATAAACTGCCTGAGATGTGATATAAGACTCATACCCAATAGTCATACGAGTTTAGCGGGCAAGTCTCTACTTTTACAGGATTATGCTTGACATAAAGCACAGTTGCAAGAGAACTCCCTCGCTATGAAGAAGCTTCTTATTATTACAGATATGTATCCCGATGCTCACAATCCAGTGAATGGGGTGTTCGTGGAGCAGCAGGTGCGTGCACTATCCAAATATTACCAGATAAGAGTCGTTGCAACTGCATTCAGCTATCCAAGCAGACAAACAGAAAGCGTGGAGAATGACGTTAGTATCTGTAGAATTGATTATTCGGTTAGTAAAATCTCTCATCTTCTAAGTGTATTTGGTTACTACAAGTATTGCCTCCCCAAGATAAAGGAAGTATTGCGCAGCTTTAATCCGGATATAATCCATATCCATGATTGTAGGCATATCCCGGAGTTATTGTGCCTGAGAATGCTGTTAAAGCCATATCACATGAAAAAAATAGTCACACTACATAATGTAAGAACCAAACCTGCTTTGATAAGTAACGGTTTGACTGCGAAGTTATACCATCTGAGCCTTAAGATATCCTTAAAGGACTGGACTCAGATATTCACAGTTAATGCAGGTTTGCGAGATCTGGTGCTGAGTTACAATAGGAAGATGGCAGTTAAGGTTATTGGTAATGCGATAGCCCCGGGTACCGCTTCAGAAAACCAGGATAAGGCTGATATGTTACTTAGCTGGCTAGATGAAGATATGGGAAGCGACAGGGCTTTTAGGATTATCAGTGTGGGGAATCTTGTGGCAACCAAAGGATTTGATATTCTTTTAAAGGCACTGAAAATAGTAAAGGACGCCGGTTATAATAGTCAGCTAATGATTGTGGGAGAGGGAGAAGAACGGGGAACATTGACCTCTTTAGCAAAGGATTTATGTTTGGATGGTAATGTTCACTTCACGGGCAGCCTACCCAATGCTTCCGTGCGACAACTATACCAAAGTTTTGACGCTTTCGTGCTCCCAAGCTGGAGAGAGACTTTTGGGATTGTGTATCTTGAAGCGATGGAAGTTGGTTTGGTGACCGTTGGTGTAATGGGGCAGGGCATTGATGGTGTCATCCGGGATGGAGTTAATGGCCTGCTTGTTCCTCCGGGGGATGAGGTTGCTTTGGCAAGAAAGCTGCTTGAGGTGATAGAAAACCCCGAGAGATTCCAAGATATACGGGACAAAGCAAAAGAAACTGTTCAGGATGCTTTCATGATGGATGGCTTGGTTGGCAAGATTAGGGAAGTGTACGATGCAAGATAAACGTATCTTGATGATTGTAAATGAGTTCCCTCCTGTTGGTGAGAGTGGGGTTCAACGTCCCTTGAAGTTCCTGAAGTACATGGTTAAAGATGGCTGGGATGTTCATGTAATTACGCCAAAACGCCTGCCCAAGAACATCTTGGATGCATCGCTTCTTGATGACATTCCACGGGAGTGTAAAATTCACAGGACCATGAGTTGGGGGATAAAAGGGGCAACCGTTAGCGGTTTAGAGCAGTTTAGGGGAGCAATGCTTCGAGATGAAAGCTCGGTTAAGAAATTCATCTGGCACTTATTGAAACTGGTAAATGATTTGTTATTCCCCATTGATAAGCAAATCGGGTGGGTACCATTCGCTCTGCTGGCTGCACTTAAACAAATGCGTAGATACAACATTAGCAATGTCTATATAACAGCTTTTCCATTCTCTGCTTTTATGGTGGGGGTGCTGTTGAAAGCTATGCTGGGGAAAAGAGTGTTTTGGGTTGCAGATTACCGTGATGCTTGGCAGTTTGAGCCAAAATTCGAGGAGAAAACTTTACCTTTTAGACAGAGAGCAATAAAACGCTGCGATTCCATGTATCTTAAGCGGGCAGATTATGTTATCTTTCCCACAGCCTATATTAGGGATAGATATATTGCTGCCTACAGGTTTCTGAAGAATAAATCGACTGTGATAACTAATGGTTATGATGAAGATGATTTTTGTGGATTACACCCCCACAGATTTGATAAGTTCTGTTTTTTATACATGGGTAAGATTTATCCTCATCAGGGTAATCCCCTGCCTCTCTTGAGGGTTATGCGAGATGTGATGAAGATAGATTTCAGCTATGTGCACATCGGCACCATTGGGCAAGCTGTGTTGGAACAGATTGGTAATGAGTCGCTGGACTTCTATGACTATCAAGGCTACAAGGAACATAAAGTGGCGTTGGAATATGCTATGGGTGCTAATGTGAATGTGATCGTAGTGAATGATGACGAAGCATCTGAAGGGGTGTACACAGGAAAACTGTTTGAGCTCATCAGGATAGGTAAACCCATTTTGGCATTGGGTCCGGAAAAATCTGTTATTGAGAATGTTCTTTCTGAGACCGGATTAGGATGTTATGCCCCTTTAAACTCTCCTAGCAGAATTATCTCTGCGTTGGAGAATATGCTTGCATTTCAAAGTGTTCCAAACAAACACCATGAGATAATTGAGAAGTTCTCCAGAGCTAATACTTGCAAGCAATTGCAAGAGATTTTCTTCACTCAGAAATATAAGGATTCGCGAAGCGAATAGGGGAGTTTCGCGTATTATGGAATATCAGAAAACGAGTAAGTACTTTGCCGTTATTGCCGGGAGCTTGGAAGCACTTGCCAAGCAAGAGCTGGAAAGCATGGGAGCAACGATTGTGCAGGAGGTTCCGCGGGGGATAAGGTTTGCCTGTAACAGAGAAACCTTGTATCGTATTGTTTACTGTTCTTGCTTGATTCAAAGGGTGATAGCCCCCCTGATGAGCTTCAAATGCCACAGTGAAAAGTACCTGTTTAACCAGCTTAGCAAGGGCTTGGAGTGGACTGAGCTTTTTGGGTTGGAGAGCAGTTTCAGCATAGATTGCAACGTAAGTAACAGTAGTATTAAGCACTCACTATATGCCAGCCAGCTGATGAAGGATGCAGTGTGCGACAACTTCAGGGCAAGGTATGGCGAACGACCGAACTTCTCCACCCAAAATGCGGATATAACCTTTAATCTGCATATTCGTGATAATTGGGCAACGGTATCCTTGGATCTTACCGGGATCAGCATGCATAAACGGGGTTACCGGATTGGGGCTAATCTTGCACCGTTGCAGGAGACTTTAGCCGCAGCGATGATAACCATGTCTGGTTGGAATGGAGATAGGCAATTAATCGACCCTATGTGCGGTTCAGGAACTATTCTGGCAGAGGCTTTGATGCATTATTGCCACATCCCTGCAGGATACTTGCGGGAAGACAAAGGGATACAGTATCTACCGGATCACAATCCGACACTTTATGCCAAGATCAGAGACGATGAAAATAATAAAATGATCTCTTTACCTGACGGGCTGTTAGTCGGCTCGGACAGCAGCATGGGAAGTGTTCAATACGCAAGAGAGAATCTGCAATGTTTACCCGGAGGGGAGAGGGTGCAGATTACAGTAAGTAGATTCCAAGAGCTTCCCAAACAAAGTGGACGTTGCATAATTACGAACCCACCATATGGTATCAGATTGGGTAATGATACCAACACAAGAGTTTTATATAACGATTTGGGGGATTTTCTTAAGCAGAAATGTCCCGATAGTGAATCATACATCTTGTGTGGCAGCAAGGAATTGGTTAGTGAATTGCATCTACGGGCATATTGGAAGAAGAGCCTGAAGAATGGTGATTTGGACGTTAAACTAGCAAAAGTTATTGTAAGATAAAAAAACACCGTTAGCGGGGGGTGCCAACGGTGTTTTGGTCAGCTTTTTTTCAGCTTAGGGACATCTACCTATGGTGTGACGCAGGGAAACATCACACTTTTCCTTCAATAATTATGATTAATCCAATGCTTTTAGGAAAGAAGGGACATCAGTACGTAAACTTGGAATGCGGTTAGGCTGGTCTGCTGATTGTTTCACTTCTTCTTTGGGAGCAGGTTGGTTTATATTTAAACGGGAGATAATCTCTTCGAGTTCAGCTTCGGGGCTCTTCTTTTCCTCCACTGGTGTAGAAACAGGGGTGTGAGAAGGTAAGCCGGGGAAGTCAATAAGCTTAGTTTTATCTTCTCTTTCTAGACCTGTGGCAATGATAGTAACGTTAATCTTACCTACCATACTGTCATCTAGGATCACACCCATGATTATGTTGGCAGCCTTACCGGTTTCGTTCACTATGACGTTATTAACTTCTTCGAACTCACTCATCAAGATGTCGTGACCAGCAGTGATATTAAGCAGCAGAGATTGACATCCTTGCAGATCCAGATCGCGCAATAAAGGATTGTCGATTGCGGCTCGAGCTGCAGTTATGGCACGATTCTCGCCTTCGCCAACTCCGGACCCCATCAAGGCATAGCCCATATTCTGCATCACGGCTTTAACATCAGCAAAATCAACATTCATATATCCTGTAACGTTGATAATGTCGCTAACAGCTTTGGCAGCCTCAAATAAAATGTTATCGGCTTTGTTGAAGGCATCCTCGAGAGTGATAGTTGAATATATCTCGCTTAGCTTGGCGTTTGGTATAACAATAAGTGTATCTACATATTCCTTAAGGTTTTTTATCCCATGTTCGGCATTATCGGCTCTCTTTTTCCCTTCAAAAGGAAAAGGAGAGGTTACAATACCTAAGGTTAAAATTCCCATTTCACGGGCTATCTTGGCAATTACAGGAGCCGCTCCAGTACCGGTTCCACCCCCCATCCCTGCGGCGATGAATACCATATCTGCTCCTTCCAGATGAGACTTAATCTCGTCCTTTGACTCTTCTGCAGAACGTGAGCCAATTTCTGGGTTTGCACCGGTTCCAAGCCCCCGGGTAAGTTTCTTGCCTAATTGTAGTTTCATGTTTGCACTGCTTTTTGTGAGATCACTGCCATCAGTATTGGCGGCAATAAACTCAACCCCAAAAAGATTGTTGCGGATCATGGCATTGATGGCATTACCACCAGCACCACCCACACCGATAATCTTGATTATAGTCCCTAGTTTTGCTGCCTTGTCGTCGAATTCAATCATTGTTCCCCCTTAGGTAAAGTCCTTTAGTATTTTTTTAAACATATCAGAAATCTTGTTTGTCTTTAAGCCGGAAAGTGTGAAACTCTTTCCACTTGGTTCGTTATCTTGGTTGGCTGCATGGTAAAGCAACCCAACTGCTGTAGCATAAGCGGGATCTTCCAATCTGCTGATCATACCATTCAAGCGGGATAAATCCGGAGATGCTATCTTGACATGAAGGTTAAATGATTCAGATAGTACAGCATCAATGTTTGTTAAATTAGCTGATCCGCCACACAGTACGATACCTGCTGTAACCAATTCAGGTGTATAGAAATCCTTGGCTTTTGAATAACAAAGAGACAGCATCTCCTCTACTCTATGTTGGATTACATGACTAACCAAGTATTGAGTTTTCCTGCTTCCGGCACGTCCGCTAATGCCTTCAACTTCAATCTCAGTGGTTTGATCAACGCTGCTGGAGAGAGCATTTCCATATTCCAGTTTGATGTATTCTGCATTACCGAGAGTGGTTTTTAAACCAATGGCTAAGTCTTCGGTGATATTCTTGCCTGCCATGGGTATCACACTTATTTTTTCTAAAGCTCCATGGCTGTAAATAGCGAGATCACAAGTTCCCCCGCCGATATCCATCACAATTGCTCCTAAACGTCTCTCATCGTCGCTAAGCACCGCTTCAGATACCGCAATATGATTCAAGACAAAGTTTTCAGGCTCGATAGAGTAGCCGGCAAGTTCGATGCATTTGCTAAGGTTTCTTAGTGGAGTTAACTCCGATAAAATGGCATAGACCTTCGCAATGAGATGGAAACCATTCATATTTATAGGGTTATGGATATCGTCTTGATTATCTATCACAAAATTATGAGGTAACCCGTGTAGTATCCTGAAACGTTCAAAACCTTTCTGTATCTTGACGCTATTCTTTGCGTCATTGATAACTTGCTCCACATGCTCCAGTGTTATCTCGCCAGGTTCATTGGGAGTCTCAGTGGGAATGGATATTCTGCCATCACCTATATGAGTTTTAATGTGCTCACCGGTTATATTTGCATATATGTTTTGTGCAGTAGTATTGGCTGCTTTTTCTGCATCTCCAAGGGCTTGGGCAACAGTTTGTGATAAAGCTTGAATATCCTTTACGATACCTCTTTCGATACCTTCGGAAGGTGTTTCACCAATACCCATGATCTCCAAGCGACGACCGCCAACTTCCTTTGCGATTATCGCTCGGATATAAGATGAGCCAATATCAAGTGCAGTGATTATGTTGCTTTTCATTTGTTTCCTGCCTTTACAACTACTTGATTTTTGAACCGCAGGTCAACAACACCGCGACGGTCAATATTTCCATTTTCCTGAACAAATACATAGCGTTTAAGCTGGTTTGCCAAATCATCCTCTGACGGTATCAACCTTGTCCCATGCTTGGCATCCACGATATTTATAGTATTATCTATATAGAAGTACTCGGAAATATAGGGAATAAAATCCGGTGCTTCTTTTTGAATCCTCTGGTGTAATTTTAAAACACGAGTCAAACTACCCTTGTTTAACTTTAAACCTGCTTTGAGCTGTTTACCTACAAAGTATGTGCTATAAACCGGGATGTCTTCGTTAGCAACCGATGAGTACTTTGCGAGAATGATACCTTCGGTATCTATTGGATAGAGATCACCTTCATAGCTTTTGATGTATAATGCTCCCTTTCTCTCCTCAATGACGATGTCTAGTGTATGCAATAGTCTCCTACGTAGCTTTACTTCTTTTACACGAGAAAACTTGTGCAAATCACGTTTGATGTCTGAGCTCTTAATAGCCAGCAGGTTCTTATCCAAGTACTGCATTGTAGCTTTCTGAAGTAAACTGTCGGGGATAGCAGTGTTACCTGTGATGTTGATTTTCTTCAATTGGAAGAGATTTACATGAGTTAATGTGTACCACACACCGAGCCCCAAACTCGCTGTCAGTAACAACGAGAGGAAGAAAAACAGGTAATACCTGCTGTTGCCCCGGCGTTTACGCATCTTACTCATACAATCCATATATCCTTATGCAATATACTGTTACATCCAAAGTCCACATTAGTAGAAAACAGACTCTAAACCTTTAAATTACTATTCTTTTTGCTGTTAGGCTTTGTGTCAACGTTTTTTTTCAGTTGGGTCAGTATTTCTTCCCCATACTGCCACACATTTCCCGCACCCATGGTGATTAATATGTCTCCTTCCTTGAGCAGAGACAGTGTCTGAGGTATGATTTTTGAATTTTCCTCTATTAAATGAACATTATGATGACCTGATTGAATTGCTGCATCTGATATCATCTTAGCACTTACACCTGGAATTGGCAATTCTCTGGCTGGATAGATTGGAGCCATAATTAAGCAATCACAAGAGAAGAAGGCTTTTCCGAACTGTACATACATATCCCGAGTTCTTGAGTAGAGATGAGGTTGAAAAAGTGTTACAATCCTTCTTTTAGCACTATCTTTGAAACCCTCTAAAGTGGCGGAAATCTCAGTTGGGTGATGAGCATAATCATCATAAACTGTTATACCGGCAGCCTCTCCTTTTAACTCGAAGCGTCGGTACACACCACTATATTTAGCTAACCCTTCCTGTATAGCCTTGAAAGGGATATCCAATTCCAAACCAATAGCTGCAGCCAGAAGGGAGTTTTGAATATTATGTTTACCCGTTACGTTCATCGTGATTCTTCCAAGCTTGTAAGACTTATAGCTGAGATCATATGAAGACTTGAAATCCTTCATTTTAATATCCCGAGCTTGAACATCGGCTTGGCGAGAGAATCCGTAGGTAACAATTTTTTTATTGATCGATGGCAGTATTGCCTGTACTCCCGGATCATCCAAGCAAGCAATTACGCTACCGAAGAATGGAACTTTGTTGGCGTATTCGATGAATGAACTTTTTATATCGTCCAGATTTCTGTAGCAATCCAAATGATCTTCGTCCACATTGGTGATTCCAGCGATGCATGGGGTTAATGAAAGAAATGAATGATCATATTCATCTGCTTCTACAACTATATATTTACCGCTACCCATGACATTGTTACTACCAAAGTTTTTGACTTTTCCCCCAACGATTATGGTTGGGTCAAGACCGGCACTTTCCAACACTAAGCCAGCCATGGATGTTGTCGTAGTTTTTCCGTGAGTTCCAGATATACCAATGCTAAAGCTCATTCTTGTTATCTCAGCAAGCATTTCAGCTCTACGTATCACAGGCACTCTTAAAGCTTTTGCAGCCACAATTTCCGGATTATCATCGCGAACTGCGCTGGATTTGACAACTACATCAGCCTCGCCGATGAAGTCAGGATTATGACCTTCATCTATTCTGATACCTATACTTTCCAAATGGGCAGTAATATCGGTCTTCTTCATGTCTGAGCCAGTTATCTCTAAGCCTTGATTATGTAGGAATTCTGCGATACCACTCATACCAATACCGCCAATTCCAATGAAATGTATCTTCTTCGTTCTACCAAGCATAGTAACTCCTATTATTAATGTATCTTAAGGGTTTCGGATATCTCTCGTGCAATATCCGAGGCAGCGTTATTCGTGGGCAATTTGTTAAATGCTGAACGGTAAATCTCTCTGTTCTCATATAGTGTTTTGATGTATGAGATTAATGTCTCTGCGTTTAGCCGAGATTGCTCCAATACTAAAGCCACGCCTTTATCTTGCTGCGCTAATGCATTATGATATTGATGATTCTCTGCGGCTGTGGGAAGAGGTATAAGTATCACCGGAACATGCTTATTCTCAAGTTCGGCAATGGTTAAAGCACCGGCACGGGTAATAGCCAAATCCACATAATCAAGCATGAAAGGGAGTTCTGGCGAGAAATCGAACAGGTATAACCCAGATTGACTGCCATACTTGGTGAAGAACCTTGAATAGCTATTCCTTCCTGTTTGCCAGATAACTTGATATCCCATGTTTATAATCTGCTCCAAGACACTATCTATAACTTGGTTGATTGCCAATGAGCCTTGGCTACCACCACTAATAAGCAGGATTGGTTTATGACGATCCAAGCCTGTAGCTTCTATAGTGAAACTTGAATTCTTGGTGGTCAGAATGGGGATGCCGTGATTGGATACATTTGAGTTCTTAATGAACTTTCTGCTTGCATCGAAAGATATAAAGATTCTGGTATAGAATCTGGATAATGAACGAGTTACCAATCCTGGATAACTATTACTTTCATGTCCGAAGAGAGGTATCCGAAGAAGTATTGCTGCGATGGCTAAAGGAGCAGAAACAAAGCCACCTGTACAGAATACTGCCCTTGGTTTTAACATATTCAAGATACGGATGCTGGATACAATTGAGTTAAAGAGGTAGTATGGGAACAGAGCATTCCTTAAAACCCCTTCACGATATAGCTTACGTACATTGATGGCGTGGAACTCGAACCCATGATCGGTGCTAAGTTTTTCCTCAATACTAGAGTTATTACCGATAAAGTGGTTTTCGTATCCCATATTCTTTAGTTCGAGTGCAACAGCCAAGGCTGGTACAACATGTCCACCCGTTCCACCCCCACCAAAAGCTATTCTCACACAATCCTCCTTTTAGCACTGATGTTCAGAATAACCCCAAGTGAGGCTGAATCTATAAGAAGTGCAGATCCCCCATAACTGATAAATGGAAGGGTATTGCCAGTGGGTGGTAATATGGACATCGACACTCCGGTGTTCACTAAAACATTACAGAATATATTCATGGCCATGCCAACCCCCAAGAATTGCATGAACCTGCTTTCTTGATAATGTGCCATTTTAAAAGCTCTGAAAAATAGAAAACAATGAAGGCCGAAAACAAATATCGCCCCAAGGAATCCAAATTCCTCAGCTATGATGGTATAAACATAATCTGTTCTTGCTTCGGGAAGGTAATAGTGTTTTGCTCTTCCGCGTGCAATACCTGTACCGATAACACCTCCGCTAGACAAGGCTGTTAAACTCTCTTTCACTTGGTAATCACTGTCATCGGACTTCACATCCTGGTTGCCTTTGAGGAAAAGACTATATTTCTTATAAGTCGAGAGCCTTGCTTTCCGAAAGTCAGCCCCATGAGTTAGGATAACAACTCCACCAATCACACCTAGTAACGCAATTAGCAATAATAATCGCTTCTTTGCTCCTGCATATATCAGCATTCCATATAGTGTAGCACCACCGATAATTAGAGTGCTAAGATGGCGTTCCAATATAATGAGACCGAATGTAGCTCCGGTAAGTATGATCAATGGTAGGAAATCTGCGAGAAATTTTTGTGGGGTTGCTTCCAATAGCTCTTTATGGCGTTTCTCAAGAAAATGTGCAAAAAAGAAAACCAATACTGCTCTGGCAAGGAAGCTTGGTTGAAAGCTGATAAAACCCAAGCTGATTTGTCGTGTTGCACCCTTGATTGTGTTGCCTTTAACAAGAACGATAACTAACAGGACAAGAGTTAAATATACCATGTAAGGGGCTAAAAACCGTATCTTCTCTAGATCTACAGCGTATAGTATTCCCACTGCAACAGCAAATGATATAAGAAAGAAGATTCCCTGGCGGTAGAAGTACATCATTGAGCTTTGCACGCTTGAGATATCAAGCATAACGATCAAGCCGATTAGGCACAGCATCACATAGGTGAGGAGAATCACCTTGTCGAAACTGACAATGTACCTTTGGGCTCTATTTCTTTTCATTCTCTTCTATTATTGACGCTACTATCTGCTTGAAAACCTCACCACGGTGTTCGAAATTGTGGAAGTGGTCAAAACTTGCACAAGCCGGAGAGAGTACTATTACGTCTCCAGCCATAGCTTCATCGAAAGCCGTTCTGAGGCAGGTTTCAAAATCATCAATACAATCTAAGGGTACCTTTCCCAACCAAGCCTGGCGCATTTGATCCTGAGTATCGCCTGTTATATAGACTTTCAGGGCTTTCTGCTGTAAGTCCTCGGTTAGAACGGTGAAATCTTCACCTTTATCCGAACCACCCATCATTATCCTGATAGGTTTTTCAAAGCTCTGCAGCGCTGATCTCACAGAATCTGTATTCGTGGCTTTTGAGTCATTATAAAACGACACACCCCTCACACTTCCAACATACTCCAGACGGTGGGTTAAGGGCTTGAACCCTTTTACAGCAATGCCTATAGCTTCAGAATCCGGGATTAAGGCATGCACTGCCAACATTGCTGCCATTGCATTGGCATAGTTATGAGGTCCTCTAATCCCCAAGTCATAGATCGAGACCAAGGTGGATAATCCAAATTTGATGAACTTTCCATTCAAACATGCATAAGCCTTTGGTTGGCATTCTTGCAGGGAGAACAGAAGTTTTCTACTCTTGATGTTTGCCGTCCATCTGGCAACTATTGGCGAATCCAAGAAGAGGATAGCACTGTCTTCCTCATCTTGATATTTGAAGATCCGTGATTTACTAGCCGCATAATCGTCAAAAGTGTCATATCTGTTCATATGGTCAGGAGTTATGTTTAGTAAAACGGCAACATCTGGTTTAAAACTTGTGATAAGGTCTAACTGGAAGCTGCTAATCTCAAGAACAATGTACTCAAAACCGGGCTTATGTATTGGATACCCACAGAATGCATCTCCAATATTACCAGCTAATATAGCTTTTTTGCCCATCTGCTTGAGTATATGATACACTAAACTGGCTGTTGTGCTCTTTCCGTTTGAACCCGTTACAGCGATGATCTTCGAATCATTTGCCTTTATCCGATACCCAAACTCAATCTCGCTGATAAGCTCAATTCCTTTAGCTTTTGCTCTTACCAATATAGGAATGGTTACGGGAATTCCTGGGCTTACGATTAAACAGTCACAATCAAGTAATTTACTTGTATGTCCCCCAAACTCGCACGGGAAATCCAAGCTCAATTGGTTAGCTGCAGGTATCTTATCCTTCCACTGCTGTTCACTGAGAAAGGCTGAACCTCCCAGTTCCTTAATCTTATAGGCGGCTGCTATACCACTGCGAGCCATCCCTAAAATACCGTATTTCTTTGTCACATCAAACATTATCTATCCTTAGTCATCTTAATTTTAACGTTGATAAACCTACAGCTACCAACAGCACAGCAACAATATAGAAGCGAGTTACAATTTTCGTTTCGTGTATGCCCTTTAACTCATAATGATGGTGCAAAGGGGCGCATAAAAACACCCTTCGCCCCTGTCCAAATCTCTTTTTAGTCCACTTAAACCAACTTCTTTGCAGGATAACACTGCCAGTCTCAACAACAAATATCAACCCGATAATCACTAAGAATATCTGCTCTTTTAGTAGCACTGAGACAACAGCTAAAATCCCACCCATTGTTAGCGATCCTGTATCCCCCATGAAAACCTGAGCAGGATAACTATTGAACCATAGAAAACCTATCAATGAGCCCATTAGTGCACTTATAAAGACCGTCAGTTCACCTGCATTATAGATATATTCGAGGTTAAGATAATCTGCAGCAATGAAGTTACCCTTTAAATAGCTCATCACTCCCAAGCCAAGAGCAGAGAATGCCAGCGTTCCAGCTGCCAACCCATCAAGACCATCAGTTAGATTAACCGCATTTGAGGTCCCCGTGATAAGGAAAACAACAAAGGGAATAAAGAACCATCCTAACTCAATGAATGTGTTTTTAAAGAAAGGGATCTGCAAAGCTGTTATCTGGTCTCCCGGGGCACTGCTGTAGTATATTGCCAATGTTAGTATCAAACCTACAGAAATCTGACCCCAGAGCTTATACTTTGGTATCAATCCCTTCTCTGCTTTAACAAAGTTCTTCAGATAATCATCAATGAAGCCCACTGTTCCAAGCCACACAATCGTTAAATACATCAGCAAGATAGCAGAATTTGTTATAATATTCCACAGTAACGATGCTACTAGAAGTGATACCAGTATTATTATCCCCCCCATAGTGGGAGTTCCTTGTTTTAATCTATGCTTTTCCGGCAGATCATGGTCTATGGTCTCAACTGCTGATTTTCGTTTAAGCATCCTTATAAAAGCAGGTCCCACGATCAGTGAGATTATTAACGAGGTAATAAAAGCACCAATCGAGCGGAAGGTTACGTACCTAAATACATTGAATACAATGCTGTATTGTGAAAGTGGGTATAGAAGATGATAAAACATCAATAACCTTCCTTTAATGAAGATATCAGCTGCTCCAAATGTACTCCATGTGAGCCCTTAAGCAGAACCACTGCATTTGAAGGAAGCGATGTAAGTATCCTGCTTTCAGCGAGGGTAATTGAGTTCTCAAAGTGCTTCATCTTCATATTCTCGTCTAAGCAGTATTCTTTAGCAAGAGATCCCACTGTTAATATACTTACGAAGCTCATTTCACTCAGCATCGCACCAATCATTTTATGAAACATCTCCGAGCTCTCGCCAAGTTCCAGCATATCTCCTAAAACAGCGTAATGAGGTAGCTCGGGGTGATACTGCTGCCAGAACTCAAGTGCATTCTGCATGGATACCGGGTTGGCATTATAACAGTCAATTATCACAAATCCCTCACCACGCTCCACTATTTGTGCTCTCATTCCCAACTCAATTGGTTTATTCAGTGAAGCTTGAATCTTTTCGGGCTGTATGCCTAATTTCATTGCTAGGGCAATAGCGAATGCTGCATTGGTTACATAGTGTGGAGGAGCGTAGGGTAAAGTCCAGGTGATCCCAGCCATATCAAAGCTCTGCTGGTTATCTTTAGAAAGGATGTTTGATATCATAAATCGGCAGTTATCAGAATACCCCACGGACATACCTTCAGGAATATTACTGCCAAAGCGGGGATCATCTCCCGGATAGAATCTTGCTGCCAATGGGCGATTGAATAGAGCACTCTTTTCTCTATACACGCCATCTTCATCAATTAGAAACTCTAAGTGTGAGGGGCCAATGTTTAATATCAAGCCGATCTCGGGGCATACAATATCAGCGAGTTTGCCAATTTCTCCAAAGTGATTAGTACCAAGCTCGAAAACAGCGTACTCGTGTGATGGGAGTAAACGTAGAATGGTTTTGCATAAGCCGATAAGATTGTTTTCGTTATGTTGGGTTTTTAAGCAGGGTTTATCATCTTCCAATATCCTGGCTATTAGCTCTTTGGTAGTGGTTTTTCCGGTACTTCCTGTTAAAGCTATGCGCTTGGGGGCAAACATTTGCAGATATTTCTGACAAACCACTCCCAAGGCAGACTGGCAGTTCTCCACATGAAGGCAACGTTTTGGATGATTATAGGTAAAACAAGGGTGCTCGGATATTGCAAGGTTCTTCTCACAATTTGTTACCTCGTTTATGTAATCATGCCCATCAAACCTATCACCTTTGATGGCGAAGAACAAGCTCCCCGGTTTCATCTCTCTGGTGTCGGTGGAGATATATCTGAAGTGGCGAGGCTCATTTCCAAGACTTTGTAAGGAGGCCCCTTCAGCATAGAATAGCAGATGCAACATAGTCTCATCTATGGGAAGAAGTAGCTCATCATCAGCCTTTGTCGATTCCGTTTGCCATGACTTTAGGGCTTCTTGTGCTTCCTCAACATCATCAAAATGATGTCTGATTCCATTTATTTCCTGATAATTCTCATGCCCCTTGCCACAGATTAATACCAAGTCACCCGGTCGTGCAATATCCACACAGGCTTTGATGGCAGTTTTTCGGTCACGGATTATCCACCATGGTAGTCGTAAGTCACAATCTACCACGATATCCCTGATTATTTCATTTGGGTTCTCAGTTCTGGGGTTGTCATCGCTAATGATAACGGCATCACTATGTTTCAAAGCTGCTTTCAGCATCAATGAGCGCTTTCCCTTGTCTCTGTCTCCTCCTGCTCCGAAAAGACAAATGATTCTCTTATGAGCTAAGGTCTCAACTGATTTTAACAGATTTTCCAGAGCATCAGGAGTGTGTGCATAATCCACAAACACGCCAATACCATGCTTATTATCAACTCTTTGAATTCGACCTTGGACGGGTTGAACCTCGGCTAAACTCCGTTCAATATCCGATCCCGAAAAGCCCATTGCGTGTAAGGTAACAGCTGTTAGGCCTAGGTTCTGCACATTAAATTCACCGATCAGCTTACTGCTGATACTAAATCTAGTATCCCCATATTCCAAGTTAAAACAAGTGTGAGAATACTCCGTAACAACATCACTAAATGTAAATCCGGGATTCTTCCCCACAGAGAATACTTTGGCATCCTTGCTCGATAATCGATTATAGATTTCAGCTCCAAAATTATCGGCAGCATTAATCACGGAGATCGCATCATTGTCCACAGCCCGGGAAAAAAGACTATACTTAGCTTCTGCGTAATTCTCCATACTACCATGGAAATCGAGGTGCTCTCTGCTGAGATTAGTGAACAAGTTATAGTCAAAACAGACACCATAAACTCTATCCAGACTCAAGGCATGTGAAGATACTTCCATAACCACATAACTAACACCTGAATCTACCATCTGCTTGAATATCATATTCAGCTCGATTATATCAGGGGTGGTGTGTCCTGTTTGATAGTGCACACCTTCAATGAAGTACCCCAGGGTTCCAATCCACCCACATTTGTATCCCATAATTCTCAGGGCTTGATACAATATCATCGAGGTTGTGGTTTTTCCATTGGTACCCGTAACCCCAACCAACTTAAAAGGCAAGGGCGTAGGCAATAAACTGGTTTTGGCAATTATTGCAGCAGCTTTTCTAGTATCTGTCACTTGGATGCTGGGATAGTTACCGATTGTCGGTGTTTGAATTACTATCACTGCCGCACCTTTGCTGAGGGCATCATCAATAAACATGTGCCCATCGAATCTTTCTCCCTTGATACAAACGAAAATATCACCGGGGGCAATCAACCTATTATCAGTTTGAACCTTACCCTTCCATTCGGTAATCATATTTAAATTATGCTTTTCTACCAGTAGCTTATACTTTGCCAGTTCATCTAATATCCGGTTGATCACAGAGAAGCCTCCAGAGTGCAACTACTACCTTTCAAAATTCTACTTCCGGGGAGTACAGATTGTTTGCGCACAATTCCCGAGCCGTTTATTTTTACAGCCACACCATGTTTAGAGGCCTCTTTTATGGCTGTTCTCAAGCTTAATCCGATAAGGTTTGGCATGCTGTTTGCCTCAATTATGGGTATACTTTTGTTCTTACTGGGACCAATTTTAAGCGTTATGGGGTGATTCCTATCTACTGTAACACCTTCTTTGGGGAATTGGTCTATCACGATTGATGCTGAATCAGGACCTTCCACTTTATAAAGGAATCCAAATCGGTTTAGTGTGTTTTCAGCTTGATACAGTGACATACCTGTTAGCTTGGGCATGTTAAGGGAGGTTTGCATCAATCTGTCATTATAGGGTAGTATTTGGCAATCCGGCATAAACAGGATGTTTTCCACTATCTTTTTAAAGGTAGGCGCGCTACTGGTGCTGCCATAATGAAATCCATAAGCAGGCTCATCATAGAATACAACAATTACCATTTTCGGAGCTTCTATGGGGAACATGCCCACAAACACGGAGTTATACATATTACTGGAGTAACCCTTGGTGCCAATAACATTCTTTTGAGCAGTTCCTGTTTTACCACCCAAACGGATATAATCCATTTTAATATGACGTGCTGTGCCATAATCCACCACCCCTTGCAGGTAAGATTTCAACGTATCGGTTGCTGCTTTGGTGGATACATTTCTCAATAAGGTTGGCTCAAATTGCTCCAATACCCTGCCTTGATCATCTCTATATGAATCAACGATTATCGGTTTCATCAGTTTTCCGCCATTAGCAATTGCACTATAAGCGGTTGCAAGCTGCACTGCTGTGGTGGATATTGCTTGGCCAAATGCAACAGAATGCAGAGTATATCCATCCCAATTCTGTAGCTTGGCAAAGATCCCGCTGGATTCGCCAAAGAGGTTGAGTGCAGATTTTTGTCCGAAGCCATACGATATGAACTTTTCATATAGCTTAACTGCACCAACGCGCTCTGCTATATGTGCAATACCGACATTACTGGATTTGACAATAATCTCTCTGGGAGTTAGATCCCCATAGAAGTGTGTGTCGGAAATCACCCGCCGTCCAGCTTGGTATCTACCCGCTGCGATCAGTTCATTAGGGCGAACCAGCTTGTTTTCCAAGGCAGGTAACATGGTTAATGGTTTCATGGTTGAACCCGGTTCGAACATGAAACTAATTGGGATATTGGATTTCACCCGTACAATGCCGGGATCATCAGTCTTATCCTCGCGAGAAACCCCTGCCATAGCCAATATTCTTCCGGTATTGGGATCCATCACCACTGCACCGCCATTTTTGGCAGAATAGCTTTCTAAACCTTCATACAGGGCGTTCTCCACAATCTCTTGGATGTTAGAATCAATGGTTAGCCAGATATTCTTCCCATTCTCAGGCTTCTTCTCATGCAGATTAGGGTATGGCACACGCTGCTGATTGGCATCAAGCACAATTTCCCGCCAGCCATAATCGCCTGCCAGAAGTTTATCATATGTGGCTTCAATACCGCATATACCGGCAAGCTTATATAGTGATTTGCTATCTGTTGCGCTATCGTAACCATCTGATACTTCCCGCACCGAACCCATTAGTCTGGCTGCCAATTTATCCTTGGAATAAATTCTCTTCATGGAGGCAAAGCTGTGAATCAAGCCCGGTAAATCCTTTTGCTTGAAATCACGAATAATCTTGTCTAACTCGGCTTCACTAATCTTGTTTGATATCTGTATTGAGCTGTTTCTGTTTCCTAGATTTAACCTGTTGATTACATCCTGCTCACTCATAGTGGTGTGGCTCGCAAATACTTTGGCAAGCTGAGAAAAAGCCGCATCTAACCGGACGTTTCTCCGTTTTGCCCAGGACGCTACCGAAGCCCTGTCGATATCAACTTGGTAGAAGCTTACAGAACTTACTAACAAGTTCCCTTTGGCATCCAGTATCGCTCCTCTTCTGGGTACCAAGATTTCCTTGCCGGGGACATATCGTACCCGTCTCGCACCGGCAAAGTTAAATGGATCCAACACCTGAATGCTGAAGAGATACACTGCCCACAGAACAGAAACCAGGCAAAAAAGAACCAGTAAGAACCAAAAACGGGTTTTCATGCTAATCTAATAATACTTGTACGTTTTTGGCTTCTGCCTTGGAAGCTAATAGGTCAATGATACAATAGCTATTCTTCTCCTGTTTTGCGGAAGGTTCGTGAACATAGATGATCTTGCCGGCTTCCTGTTCCGGGATGAAGTTGCTCATCTCCACTCGCACTAATGAGGCAATGTGACGGCCACTGCGAAGATCGTCCAATTCCACCAGTAGTTCGGTGTTGATGTTTTTTTCTGCATTATAAGTCTTTTCCAAAACAGAGTATTTTCTTGTGTACTGCACGACGCGGTTGTTATTAAAAAAGTTTAGAAATACAGCCAATCCGAATATTGCTATCAAGATGGTCAATCTACCTCTCATCGTTCCCCCTGTAAGACTTATGCTTACTTCTTATTTTATTATTCATTAAGTTATCATCAGCTTTTTCGGCAGCTCTCAGCTTGGCACTGCGAGACCGTGGATTTTCTTTTGTTTCTGCATCACCGGCAACCAATGGCGATCTAGTGAGTAGCTTAAGCTGCTTTTTATGATTGCATACGCACATAGGGATACCTGCCGGGCAAATGCAATCCTGGGAAGCTAAACGGAATATCTGCTTAACAATTCTATCTTCCAGCGAGTGGTAACTAAGAACCACAATTCTCCCGCCGGGATTAAGCATATATACTGCATCGGTCAGGGCATTTTCCAGACTCTGCAGTTCATTGTTCACATGTATCCGTAATGCTTGAAAGATGCGTACTTTGCTTTTCAAGGATTCCTTGCTGCCACTGCCCACAACGCTCTCAATAACCTTTGCCAGTTCTTTGGTACTGCTAATCGGCTTTGCTGCTTTTTCAATAGCTTTGGCAATCCTGGTGGCATTCAGTTCTTCGGAATACTCTTTGAATATCTTTGCCAATTGCCCTGCATCCAGCTCGTTAACCGCATCAAATGCAGTGTATTGTTGCGCTCTGTCCATGCGCATATCCAGCGGGGCATCCTTATCGAAGCTGAACCCTCTGCTACCTTCATCCAATTGGTGCGAGGATACGCCTAAATCGAACAGGACTCCATCCACGCCTTTCACCTGTCTCAAGGCAAGTTCGCTGCGCATCTGCACAAAGTTTGCCTTTATCAGTTCCGCTTTGCCCTGTAAACTCTTTCTTGCCTCTGCCAAAGCCTCTTCGTCCTGATCAAAGCAATATAGTTGAATCTCAGGCTGGGCACTCAACATGGCATGGCTGTGACCTCCACCCCCGGTGGTGGCATCAACATACAGCTTCCCGGCTCTTAAGTTAAGAAGCTCTATGCATTCCTTTGCCATTACCGGAGTGTGGTAGCTGCTCATATCTGATAATCTTCCGAAGTGAATTGAGCGCGATGAATATCCAGCTTCTTAGCTCTGGTGGCATGATATACTTTCGGATTCCAAAGGGATATGTAATGACCCTCACCCTTAATGATAACACTATCTGTGATATCTGCTTCCGAAAGCAACATCTCGTGGATGCGAACTCTTCCCGGACCTTCCAAATCCTGCTCCATCATGGCAAAATCAATCAACTGGGTGCGCAGTTGTTTGCTTTTGTCATCCCCTGCTTTAAGCCTTTCCAGGGTGTCCTTCCAATTATCAATGGGGTAGATGGCAATGGTGTTATTGGGACCGCGGGTAACTACCACGGATTTTCCCGCAGTTTCCGAGAACTTCTTCTTGAAACAAGCCGGAATAATCACCCGTTGCTTGTGAACCGAGTTCTCAAAGATACCTAGAAATTCACCTGACATAACGACAACCAATTCGGGATGCTTCGTTGCACATCTCGAGTTTTTCCCTTCTGTTCTTGCTTTGCACCATAGCTTTCTTGAACCACCATG
The DNA here is from genome assembly GCA_964588075.1 of uncultured Candidatus Cloacimonas sp. Lineage (GTDB taxonomy): Bacteria > Cloacimonadota > Cloacimonadia > Cloacimonadales > Cloacimonadaceae > Cloacimonas. The sequence continues at coordinate 14,522 of CAZPNU010000003.1, read as the reverse complement.
AGTTATTTTGAGTTTTTATGACATTCTTTGGTGCTTATATGACATTCCCTTATTCTTGTCAAGCACAAAATGCTCAATTTTCCATATTTCTCATTTAAACTGCATTTTTCTTTCAACCATCTGGCATTTAATTGCTAAATTACTAATTATTATGTTGATTACAACCTCGCCATGGGTTATCGCTATGCTTTGGATAAGTTGCTTGTGCTTGTGGACTATATATGGTTTATCAGGTTGCTTTCTATCCACCTCTTCTGCGCTATCTGGGAGCGATAAAACTACATATCAGTGTCTCAATACTATGTAATTCGTCCCTAACCGGGCTTGATAAACTTGCAGACTTCCAGGCTTGCCCAAACTCCCTGCCTATTGGGTTACGGTTGAGATGCGGTTGCGATACCCAGCACTTTGCTGGGAGGCGCAACCGCATCTCAACCGTAACCCAATAGGCAGGGTATAGGGGGGAAAGCTATGGGGCATTGTATAAATAACCAAATAGTTGCCATATGAAAGAAAATAATGCCAAAAAGGAATGATATGTGCATACATGGAGTGCAGTGCAAGATTTTGGAGGTTCTGATGCGACTTGCTATGTATCTAATGCTTCTGCTAACTTTATATATGGGCGGATGTGCGGTTTTGGATGTAAGTTCTATGGAGACGGCGGTGCCGCTTAGCCCGGGTAAGATTGAGATAAGCACTTATGTCACCAATGGATTGGAGGTACCTTCAGCGGTGGTGTTATACAATGTCCCTTATTCGCATTCACCTTCGCATGATGGCAATAGCAATGCAGTAACCACTTCAGTTGCAGGTTATCGGATAAATGTGGGAGTTGGGAAGAATGTTGAGCTTTTTGGAAGAAGATATGCCAATGAAGATAGTGGCGATTATTGGCATACCCGTTGCAGCGGAATTAGACTTGGTGCAAAAGCGCTTTTATGGAAAGATCATAATATGTATTTTGCGGTTGCTCCTGCGATAAATGGGGTTAGTGGGGACTCAAACTCGTGGGGTTCATTAGTAACCGAGGTTGTATCATACAATTCTCTGGGCTGGGAGGCTCAGTTAATTGCCACTTATGCCCCCTGCCGTTACATCTCGTTCACTGCGGTGCAGAAGTATAACCAAAACAATTACAAAGAAGTGTATAATGGGCATAGACTCAATGCCCAAACGATTAAGCACTGGGGCACCAAGTTCAATGTTAAATTGGCTTATAAACCAATCTTCCTCATCTTTGAAGGGGGCTGGGAGACTGTTCCTGTGGTGAACGGAAACAAGACCCGTTTAGATACCGTTGCTGTCGGAGTTGGTGTGCGTTCTTGGGATAGAACCCCGAAGAAATAGGTTATTACCATATTATCCCATGTGAATATACTTGCTTAAGAGGAATGGACAGGTAACTTGTTAAGTATCAGAATACAGCATGCGCTGTTTCTGAAGTTTGATCCATCTGGAGAGGTGAGAATAACCCAATGAAGATATCAATTGGTAATAAAGTGGCATCGGGCAACTATCAAGAATTGTATTCCATCCATCATAAAGTGTGCAACTTCCTTTCAGGAGATAAATTGCTCTCGGTTTGCAGCCGGGAAATTTGTGCGGGGGTGAATCGCATTGTGTTGGATGTAGATAATGTTACGGGTATTGCCAGTGTGGAAGTGGGGGATGGCAAGCTGTATATTAATGGCAAAGCATATTGCAGTTATGGCGCAAGTGATGTTTACCATTCACCGATGATGGAGGAGATTGAGGACTATCCGCTGTTAATCCGCAACCTGAACACTGCAGTAAGTGTTTTGATGGGGAAATGCATCGCAGAGAGTATTCCGGGTATGTTGCAGAACACATTACAGGCAAATACGGTGATGGATGCGATGAAAGAAAGTTTTGGGATGGGTGTTAAGCTATTGTTTGCGGGAGATTATACTAAAGCTGTGCATTGTTTCAGGCATTTGGGGATAGGCTTCAGTCCTGCCGGAGATGATTTTCTGGTGGGCTTGGTGTTGGGGATAAGCTGGGTGCAGCAGACGCAAAAAAAAGAGTTGTCAAAAATAGTGGACATAATTATCCATGAATCTGATGTGAATAATCCTCTTATCCGCACTTTTATGAGCCAAGCCAAGGCTTTGGAATTGGATGCCGATTGGGTAGGATTCCTTTTTGGCTTGATGCAAGCTGACGAGAGTTATATTAATGAAATGCAGAGGATAATGAAACATGGCGCAAGCTCCGGGGAAGACCAGCTAAGCGGGTTCTTTGTAGCTTGCGAGCTTTTCTGCACAGGTATGGAGCAGAGAATCATAAATACAGTGTTAAAGGATTGATTATGGTTGCAAAAGCAAAGATTATACAGGGTATGTATCTGGACTCAGTAAAGCTGATGCTAATCTCGAAAGAGATGCGTGGGTTTATGGGAGTGGAAGATGCTGTGGCGATAATGGCTACCCATGAGAATAAAGACATTCTGGCTGCTACGGGAATGTTGGTGGATGAGGTGGCTGAAGCCAAGGATAATGAGATAGTTTTGGTGGTTAAGGCATCTGATGAAGCAAGTGCGCTGTCTGCACTTAGCAAGGCTGATGAGCTATTGAAGGCTCCGGCTAAGAGCAGAAGCGGAGGAAAAAGACATCCCGGAAGCATCAAGGCAGCAGTAAAAGACCTGAACGGAGCAGATATCTGCCTTATATCCGTGGCGGGAAGATACGCCGCTGCAGAAGCAGATAAAGCTCTGGAGGAAGGTTTGCATGTAATGCTCTTCTCGGATAATGTGAGTGTGGAGGACGAGCTTTACCTGAAACAAAAAGCAGTGGAAAAAGGTTTGCTGATGATGGGGCCTGATTGTGGGACAGCAATTATCAATGGCATCCCGCTTGCTTTTTCCAATGTTATGCAGGGGGGTGAGATTGGCATTGTCTCTGCTTCGGGGACAGGTTTACAAGAGGTATGTGCAGGTATAGCTCATCGTGGAAAAGGGATATCTCAAGCCTTTGGCACCGGGGGCAGAGATGGTAAGAAAGCAATTGGCGGATTGATGTTATGCACTTGCTTGGATTATCTAATGCGGGATGCGGATACGAATGTGATAGTTTTGATTGCAAAAACTCCTGATGAGGAAGTACAAGCAAAGCTATGGGAAAAGATTAGACAGAGCGGAAAACCTGTGGTGGTGAATTTCCTAAAGGATATGGAAGTTCCGGCAATTGAGAATATGCATTATTGTAACTCTTTGGAAGATACCGCAGCTCATGCTTGTTCCCTGTTGACGGGAGATAAGCCCTCACATCCCAAGGGAGAGGCATATCCTCGGCCAAAGCTCCAAGCCGGAAGAAAGTACATCCGTGCTCTGTATAGCGGTGGGACTCTCTGCTACGAAGCGATGCAGATGTATAAACGGAAACGTGGACACTATCCCTATAGCAATATATCTGCCGAGAAGGAGTTTATGCTCTCTGATGTATGGCACAGTGAAGGGGATAGCTTTATCGATATGGGAGCGGATGATTTTACGGTAGGCAGACCGCATCCGATGATAGATTTCAGCTTGAGACTAAAAAAGATAGCCGAAGAAGCCGAACAGCAGGATGTTGCAGTAATCTTGCTTGATGTGGTGTTGGGCTACGGCTCGCATATCAATCCTGCAAAAGAGCTTGTGCCAGTGCTGATGGGTTTGGACGAAAGGATTGTGGTTGTGTGCCACGTGCTTGGAACCGAGGGCGACCCTCAGCATCTACATGAGCAGGTGAAGGCACTCCGGGATGCCGGAGCAAGAGTGTTCACCTCTCACAGCAGAGCGGTGGCTGAAGCACTGGATATTGTTGAGCAAGGTGGTGTATAATATGGAAGAACTAAAACTGAACAAAGGGAAACTGAAAGTGATAAATGTGGGCTTGGAAGCATTTGGGCATGATCTGGAAAGCTTGGGGGTGCCAACGCTGCAGGTGGATTGGAAGCCACCCATGGATGTGGAGCGTTCTGCTCTCACATTGGTTAATAGGTATTATGCGGATAAGATAAGGCAAGCGAATAAACAGGCATTGGAAATAATCAGCAAAGGTAAGCCTGTGTTAGTTGGCATGGGGGTGGCTCTGGACACCATCCCGGGGATGCATAAAAACCTTATCCTGCATGCTGGGCCTCCGATTAATTGGGACAGAATGAGTGGTCCCATGCGGGGTGCAGTGATTGGTGCACTGCTATATGAGAATAGAGCACAAACGGCGGAGGAAGCAGAGGAGCTTGCCAAATCAGGAGTAATACAGTATGAGCCATGCCACGAGCATGGTGCGGTTGGGCCCATGGCAGGAATAATAAGCCCTTCCATGCCCGTGTTTATAATAAAGAATGAAACATTTGGCAACCTTTCCTATGCCACCCAGAATGAAGGTTTGGGAAAAGTACTTCGCTATGGTGCATATAGTCCGGAAGTGATAAGTAGGCTTAAGTGGATGGATAGTGTGTTATTCCCGGTGCTGAGTAGGGCAATAGCTCATTTGGGGCAGATTGATCTGCAGAGCTTGATAGCTCAGGCATTACACATGGGAGACGAAGTGCATAATCGTAACCGTGCTGGGACGTCGCTACTCATAAGACAGCTTGCTCCGGCTTTGCTAAAGACCATGGACGAAGCAGATGAAACAGCAGCGGTGCTGGATTTCATTAACGGTAACGATCACTTCTTCCTTAATCTTTCCATGCCAGCATGCAAATGTGTGCTTGATGCAGCAAGGAATATTCCCTACAGCAGTATTGCTGTAGTAATGGCGCGAAATGGGACAGAGTTTGGAGTGCAGTTGAGCGGAACGGGCAACAAATGGTTTACCGGAAACGCTTTAGTGCCTGATGCCTTATACTTTCCCGGCTATACAAAAGATGATGCTAATCCTGATATTGGCGACAGTGCTATAACCGAAACCGGTGGTTTAGGGGGCTTCGCCATAGCTGCTGCACCTGCAATTGTGCAGTTTGTTGGCGGTAATGCAGCAGATGCGTTATTATATACAGAGTCCATGTATGAAATATGTTTTGGTGAGAGTGTAAAATACCAAATCCCCGCATTGGACTTCAGAGGCACACCTCTGGGGATTGATGTGGTTAAAGTGATAGAGAACAATTTAGTACCTGTAATCGATACCGGGGTAGCTCATAAGAATCCTGGTGTAGGGCAGGTTGGGGCAGGCGTGGTCAAAGCACCTGCTGAGCCATTCATCAAGGCATACCATGCTTTGGCAGATACTTTAAAACAAGGAGACTAACAGATGGAAAACAAAGATTTCTTCAGCTTTATGCAGAACCTTAAGATGTACGATTTAACGCAAAGACTAAGCATACATACCCCGCCCTGGCCCAGCTATATGCCCCTGGGGATTCAGTATTTCAAACGTATTGCCGGTGCACATATGGGGCAGGGGGCGAATGGACAAATCATCACCACCAGCAACCATGTTGGTACGCATATCGATGGTGAGATTCACTTTCACGCGAGTGGACGCACCATAGGCGAAGTACCTATGGAAGAATGGGTAGGACCCGGCGTGGTTGTGGATATATCAGATAGTGTGGGTGACTACGATCTCTATAGTCCGGAGCTACTGATGAGCAAGGCTGAGATTAAACCGGGGGACATCCTGATTATCAACACAGGTTACCACAAGTATGCATGGGATCAACCTGAGAGTGATGAACTGCGCTACTTTGTGAAGCATCCTGGTCCAGATGCCAGCTTCCATAAATGGGCGCTGGAAATGAAGATTAAGTGGATTGGGGTTGATTGCGGCTCTGCTGATCACCCGATGAACACCATCATCCGTAACTGGCACCCCAAGGACTTCATCAAAGCCGAGAAGAAGCTGATGGATACCTACGGAAAGGCATGGGACGAGATGTTCCCGCCTGAAGAGTTTTACCAAGTGATGCACCTTAAACTGTTCCCCAAGAAGCTTGTTCACGCTGAGAATCTTGGTGGAGAAATAGATAAGCTTTCCAATAAACGAGCTTGGATTGGCCTTTTCCCATTAAAAGGGATTGAATTGGAATCATCCATGTGCAGAATTATTGCCTTGGAACCATGATTTAACCGGCAAAAGAGGTGAGAATATGGCAATAGCACACGAGTTTAATTACGAACGCCCGCAAAGTCTGCATGCTGCGATGGAACTGAAAGACAGCTATCGCAATAATGCCCTTATATATGCAGGGGGGACAGATTTGGTGGTGAACATTAAAGAAGGCATGCTCAAGCCTGAACTGCTGATAGACATCAAGGATATCCCCGAACTACATAAGCTGTGTTTGGATAATGGTACTCTATACATTGGTGCAGCAGTGACTTTTATGGAACTGATAGACACAGACTTTGTGGAACAAGCTTGCCAAATGCTGCACGATGCAAGCAAAACTGTTGCCTCTCACGGTGTAAGATCACGGGCCACATTGATTGGCAACATCTGTTCTGCTGTTCCATCTTTAGATTCTGCCACCCCGTTGTTGTGCTATGATGCCACTGTCCATTGCCAAAGCCTGGAGGGAACTCGCAACATTCCAATAGGGGATTGGTTTCTTGCTCCTCGCAAAACAGCAATTAGAGATAATGAACTGGTAACAGGAGTAAGCTTAAAGATACCCAAGGAAGAGAATGCCGGGGTATACTTAAAGCTTGGCAGGTATGGTGGCGAGGATTTAGCTCAAGCAGGATGGGGAATTTGGATGAATAAGCAACAGCAATACCGTATTGCCCATTGTGCTTTAGCTCCTATCCCCAAAAGGGCTTATGCCATCGAAGCTTTACTAAATGGCAAAGAGCTTAGTCCTGAGCTAATTCATTCTGCAATCTCGCTTCTTGATGAAGAGATCAAACCTATTACGGACATACGTTCCAGTAAGGAGTACCGTGTTCATGTGAGCGGCGTTATGCTCAAACGTGGTTTATCTGCTGCTAAGGACAGACTTGAAGGTAAGCATGTTGAACCTGCGAAGCTGTTGGGAGGTATCTGATGAAAGAGATTAGCTTTATGCTCAACAACGAGCTGCGTAGTGTTTCTGTGGATCCTAATGAAGTATTGCTGGATGTCCTGCGGGAAAAGCTTGGAGTTAAAAGCCCCAAATGCGGTTGTGAACGGGGAGATTGCGGAGCTTGCACGGTTTTGCTTGATGGAAAAGCTGTACGTAGTTGTCTGGTGCTTGCTGTGGAAGCGGAGAACCACAACATTATCACTGTGGAAGGTATCTCTGCGGAGAAACTTAGTTCCTTGCAGGAAGCCTTCATTCAGTTCAATTCTTTCCAATGTGGATATTGTGCACCGGGGATAATATTGGCGGTCACAGAACTGCTACAAGCCCACCCCAAGCCAAGTCTTGAGCAGATAAAGGAATCCATTGCCGGCAATCTGTGCCGATGCACAGGATACACACCCATCTTCGATGCCATTATGGCACTCACCAAGGAGGAGGGGAAATGAAGGAATATACATACATCGGCAAGGATGTAACACGCATTGACGGATTAGAGAAGATTAGCGGTGCTGCGATATATGGTGATGATATTGATTTCGGAGCAAACTTGCTCCATGCGGAATTAGTCTCCAGCACAGAAGCACATGCCATCATCAAAAGTATTGATATAAGCGAAGCCCTTAAGGTTAAAGGCGTTTACAAGATATTCACAGGTAAGGACTTCCCTTATAAGTTTGGTCTGTATATGAAGGATAGATTCATCTTCGCTCAGGATAAAGTACGCTTTGTGGGCGAGCAGATAGCTGCGGTGGTGGCTCGCACTCCCGGTGCTGCCAAGCGTGCAGCAGCTTTAGTTAAGGTGGAGTATGAACCTCTGCCTGCTGTGCTGGACCAAATGGAGGCAATAGCAGATGGCGCAACCCTGCTTCATCCCGATTTGGAGAACTATCCCCATGTACCATGGTTCTTCCCCAAGCCCGGCACAAATGTGGCTCATTGGCGTAAGACCCGTAAGGGTGACCTTGAGGGTGGCTTTGCCAAGGCTGATTACGTTTTGGAGGATACTTATACCGTACCACGCTATGCACATTGTGCCATAGAAACTCATGTAGCAGTGGGTAAATTTGACTATTCCGGCAGATTAACCGTGTGGAGTAGTTCCCAATCTCCTCATACCCAAAGGCATCTCTTTGCCGAAGCTTTAGGCTTGGGTCACAAGGATGTTCGGGTTATTGCCCCCCATGTTGGTGGTGGTTTCGGCGGTAAAGCGGGAGTAACCATGGAGATTATCCCTGCAGCTCTGGCTACAAAACTTAAGGGTTATGCAGTTAAGCTCCGTTATAGCCGCGAACAAGAGTTCATCAACACCTATCAACGTCTGGGAGTTGTCGCTAAGATAAAGATGGGAGTGAGTAAAGAGGGTAGGATAACAGCTCTTGACCATAAGATATATTGGGATGCCGGTGCATATGTGGAGTATGGTGCCAATGTGGTTAATGCAGTTGGTTTATCTGCCATAGGTCCCTATCGCATCGATAACGTATCCATAGATTCAGTATGTATTTACACCAACCTTCCCCCTGGGGGAGCATACCGTGGCTTTGGCTATTCCGAGATGCTCTTTGGCTTGGAAAGCCATGTTACTCGTGTGGCAAATGAACTGGGGATAGACCAGATCGAGTTCCGCAGAATCAATGCCATCAGAGTGGGGGATACCACTGCCTATGGTGCCAAGATGAATCCCAATGGTCTGTTGGAATGTATCGAAAAGGTTACCAAAGCCATCAATTGGGAACATAAGCCTGTTTCCAAGAACCCCAATACTGTTATTGGTAAAGGCTTTTCCTTGTTCTGGAAAGCTCCTGCCATGCCGCCTAATGCATCATCCTCAGCTTTCTTGAAGTTCAACGAGGATGCCAGTATAAATCTCATCATCTCCGGTATGGATATCGGTCAGGGTTATCAGACGGTGATGGCGCAGATTGCAGCCGAAATACTATCTGTTCCTCCATCGAAGATACGGATCGAAACTCCCGACACCGATAGAAACCCATACGAGTGGCAAACAGTTGCTTCCCACATCACCTGGAGCAGCGGGAATGCAGTAAAGAAGGCAGCCATAGATGCCAGAGAGCAGATACTTAGTTTAGTCAACAGAGTATATAACTTGCCTTTAGAAGAGCTGTATCTACAGGATGAAGCGGTTAAATGCACTCAAGACCCCCGCTTTGTGTTGCCCTTAAAGGATTTCGTGGTGGATGGCATTATGACCAAGGACGGGACATTCAAGGGTGGACCAATCAACGCCAGAGGAATGTATATGCCGGAGTTTTCCAGCACCAATGGCGATCCCGAAACCAGCCAGGGTGGGCACCCCAACGTGCATTACACTGTTGGTGCTGCGGCTCTGACAGTTGAAATAGATACCGAAACGGGTAAAATGAAGGTGCTTAAAACAGCTTTGGCTATAGATGCCGGTAAAGCACTCAATCCTGATTTGGTTCGCGGTCAGATTACCGGCGGTTTGTTGCAGGGTCTTGCCACCGTGCTATATGAAGATATGCGCTACGATGCCAAAGGCAAGCTCCTTAACCCCAATTTTACAGATTACAAAATCCCCACAGCTATGGATGTACCGGAAGAGATTATCCCCATCATTGTGGAAGTTCCCCAGCCGGATGGTCCCTTTGGTGCTCGTGGTATTGGCGAGCATACCATGCTTCCTGCAGCTCCCATGATTGCCAATGCAGTGGAGGATGCTTTGGGGATTCGCATCAAATCCATGCCCATCACTGCAGAGAAAGTGGCAATGGCTTTCCTAAACAAGCAGAAATAAGCCATGCACTGCCCAATATGTGATAGATTGAATTCTGGTAATGCTGACTCGGCTTTAGTATATGAGTTTCCAAACTCTATCCTTGTCGTGGGAGAACACCAGTATTATCCCGGGTATTGCGTTTTGCTATTAAAACAACATTATCGAGAATTGCATGAAATGCCAAGTGAACTTCAACATCAACTCAATGTCGAACTAATGCAAGCTACTCAGGCTATTGCAAATGCTTTTGAACCTTGGAAGATTAATCATGCTAGTCTCGGTAATGTTGTGGGTCATGTCCATTGGCATATAATTCCTCGCTATGAGCATGATCCTCAAGCATCAGCTCACCCATGGATTCATGAAGCCGAATTTCCGCAATATATTCCGAGTATTGACCAGACTCGATTAGTTGCTGCAAGAATCAGAGAGCACCTATAATGAAGAGAATGCTGATTATCATCGTTTTGCTTACTACTTCCATAGCACTTGCTCTGTGGAAAACTGGGTCTTTCGATGATAATCTGATAGTTCCCGGAAAACGCGTGGGGTGGGTAACCGGTGGCAGCACTGAAAAAGAGCTTATCGAAGCCTTCGGCAAACAGAATGTTATCCGCGACACTATTCATGTTTGTGATGGATATGATGGTCCCGGTACGGTTCTGTTCCCACATGATGAACTGCACAAGATGCTGATCGTTTGGGAAGACCAAGAAGGATACCGATATCCTGATTTTGTGATTCTCAGAGGTTCACGTACAGCTTATAAAACTCGAGAGGGGATAAGCCTCGGATGCACCATTAGAGATATTGAAAGGCTAAATGAGAAAGCGTTTACTCTATATGGCTTCGAGTGGGATTTTCAAGGGATGGTAATCAATTGGTTGGGCGGAAAACTTAGTTACCTGAACAGTGAAGAATCAGCAAAACAAGGCAAAGCAATGACTATCGCATTTACACTAAGTGAGGTGGTTAACGTTCCTAACGAAAAGCTGACAACAATCATAGGAGACAAAGAACTACTCTCTTCTGATGAGATTGTTCAGATGGCAAATCCCACCGTAAACAACTTGCTTGTTAACTTAACCAGAGAATAGGATACTACATGAATAAACCATTAACACAGATACGAGTGTTGGACCTTACCAGAGTGCTGGCAGGGCCTTATTGCACCATGATGTTAAGCGATTTGGGTGCAGAAGTAATTAAAGTGGAAATCCCCGGTACTGGGGACGATTCACGGGCTTTTGGTCCCTTTATCAATAACCGTTCTTTATACTTCCTCAGCATCAACCGTGCCAAGAAGAGTGTATCCCTCAATCTTAAAGCCCCAAAGGGTAAGGAGATACTGAAGGAATTGGTGAAACAATGCGATATAATAGTGGAGAACTACCGTCCCGGCACCATGGAGAAGTTGGGGTTGGGCTATGATGTATTGAAGCAGATAAATCCCAGGCTAATCTATGCTGCTTCCACAGGTTTTGGACATAGCGGACCTGATTCACTGAAGCCTGCTTACGATATTCTTGCTCAAGCCAGAGGTGGAATTATGAGCATCACCGGTTATCCTGATGCAGCACCCACACGGGTCGGGATGTCCCTGGGGGATATAACTGCCTCTCTGTTCACTGCCATTGGTATCAATGCCGCTTTGTATCAACGAGAACTCACCGGCTTAGGGCAGAAGATCGATGTATCAATGTTGGATTCGCAGGTGGCGATCCTCGAAAATGCTTTGGTGCGATATCAGGCAGATGCTGCCTCACCGCAGCCGATAGGGAACAGGCATCCCACCATCACTCCTTTTCAGGCATACAAGGCAAGTGACAAGTATTTCGTAATTGCCGTGGGGAATGACAATCTCTGGAAAACCTTTTGTACCGCGATGGAGCTTCCCGATTGTCTTGCCGACGAACGCTTTGCCACAAATAGGTTACGCACCGAGAACATTGATGCTCTGAATGCAATTCTTTCTCCTTTTTTTGCTCGCAACTGTGCGTCACATTGGATGCAGCTTCTTGAGGCAGCAGGCATACCTTGTGCACCGATAAACGATATTGAAGCAGTGATGAACGATCCGCAGGTACTTGCCCGCAACATGATTGTGGAAGTGCAAGATTCTCTTGCCGGCACGGTCAAGATAGCCGGAAACCCCATCAAGATGAGTTCGGTGCCGGAATCCCCCATGCGTGATAAAATACCCGAAATAGGTGAACATAACAGCGAGGTCTATTGCGGTTGGCTGGGATATAGCGAAGCAGAATTGCTGGAATTGAAGTCGCAGGGTATAATCTAAACCATAATCCCCGGTGTTTTTAAGCGAGATATGCTTAGGATTTATGTTTATTTCGCCCTGCTTACTCACGAATAGTCATTACTTGATCATTACATAATCATTGCATGTTTCATCCGTAATAAACATGCAATGATTAGGCAATGATAGTTAGAAAGAGGATGTGAGATAATGAACGCCCCATACCAAAACCCAAGTATTCAAGAGCTTTGTAAGAGTTTGCAAGAGAATACAATAGAATTACATACATACATCTCTGATACCTTGGATTATGTAGCTGCGAAAGATGATGGCATCTATGCCTTGCTATCCGAGGAGAACAGGAACCAAAGACTACACCGGGAGGCAGATGAGTTGCTGAGGTTATACCCCGATGCAAAAATGCGTCCTCCGTTATTTGGTTTGTTGGTGGGTGTAAAGGATTTGTTTAATGTTGACGGATTGGATACCAGAGCAGGTTCACAGCTCCCTGCAGAAGCATTTAGGGGCGAAGAAGCAGCAGTTGTAAGCAAGCTGAAGCAATTGGGTGCTTTGGTGCTGGGAAAAACGGTTTCCACGGAGTTTGCTTACTTTTCGCCGGGTAAAACCCGTAATCCGGTTAACCCTTTGCATACTCCCGGCGGTTCATCCAGCGGTTCTGCTGCGGTGGTGGCAGCGGGATATTGCCATATCAGTTTGGGGACTCAGACCATTGCCTCCATCATCCGCCCTGCCTCCTATTGCGGAGTGTATGGCTTCAAACCATCCTGGTCAGCGCTATCAGCTGATGGCGTGTTTCCCTTTTCTCAAAGTGCGGATCATGTGGGTTTAATCGGCAGGACTGTGCAGGATATTGCCTATGTATATGCGTTGCTGCAGGCAAGTAGTTCCAAGGTTCCGGCAAGTGAAGTTAAAATGATTGGTGTGCTAACGGGGGATTACCTGCAGCAGGCAAACAGGGAAGTGCGAGATAATTATGCGGAAACTCTGGCTAATCTTGCCCATAATGGCTACCAATGCCTGGAGATGGATCCCTTTGGCGATATTGAAACGCTAAATACCAAGCACCGCAGGTTGATTGCAGCGGAGTTTGCCCAAAACCACAAGTCACTTAACAGTGAGTATCATGCCTTATACTCAATGCACTCGCGGGAATTGTATGAGCTGGGGATGCAGGTGTCAGCGGATGAACTGGCAGCCCTAAAGAAAGAGCAAATCAGCTTGCGTCAAAATTTAATGAAACTTATGGAAGAGAAGTCCATTTCCTTCTGGGTTACTCCCGCAACCACAACAACCGCGCCACTGGGCTTGGCGTCAACGGGTTCTCCGTTAATGAGCCTGCCTTGGACTAATGCGGGTTTGCCTTCCTTAACTATCCCCAATGGGATGGATGCTCAGGGTATGCCTTTCGGCTTGCAGATTATCGGTGCTTGGCAGGATGATTTTAGCTTATTGGTAAATCCGCTCGTTAATCCTTAAACTCGTTATATAGATAATCTCACAAGCACCATTACCACGGTCTTCACGGCTGAGACTGGAGTTCCAATAACTGAAATTGTTGTCTTTATCTTGCCCGATAACATTCACCAGATAACCGTCAATCCGTACTTTGTCATTCACTTTGGCAATTGATAGTGCCTTGCGGATGTTAGGAGTGGAGGGGATAAGATGATTGTTGGTCATATGAGTGCTGATGTAGGCTATATCCACCTTATCAGGGTGTTTGGTGTTGAACAGGCAGAAACGAACAATCTGATCGAACTTCAAATATGGTAGGTATTCGGGTGATCTGCCCCAAATGGTGGCATAATCATAAGGGGAAAGCTTACTCATAAATCCTTTACGGTATCTTCGGGTGCTCACCACTTGGGCAGTCATGCTGTAAGCAGCTTCAGGATGTATGGTGTATCTGGCTTTATCTATTTTGATGATGGGTATGATCGTATCCGGAGCAGCAGTTTGAATTGGATCTGCAGATATATCAAGTGAATCGCTTTCGTCAGCAAGAGAATAGCTAGGCTCATCTAATGTTTTAAACACAAAGAATATGGTAGCAAACACCACTATTAAGGCTATAACAACCACGATACGATTCAGCACTTCCACCTCTCATTCTCTAATAATACCAGCTAAACACTTGGTGTTTTATCGTCAATTCTTTTGTGTTTCTCCTTCCGGAAAAGAGTAAATACTCCACCTTGCTGCGGATCTCTTTAGTTAATTGGAAGGATTTTGCAAGGTTCTGCAAACTTTTTTTCATACATGCATCGTGCATATTATCAAGCAATAATGCCGATGAGCTGTCTCATGAATACGAAAAAAGCACAAAATAAGTATTGACAAAAAAAGGGGGTGTCGGTTTAGTGGCAAAACGTGATCGCAACGATGCAGATTTTCGGAGCGGTTCACAGAGATCTTTAAACCAGTTTATAGAGTGTGAATGTGAGAATGAAGCTCTTGTCACTTCAGTCATAGAGA
>CAZPNU010000002.1:0-191688 GCA_964588075.1 uncultured Candidatus Cloacimonas sp. | reverse complement strand
TCTCATGCCCTTTCTCGATCATAAAGTCGGTCACCTGATCCAGGAAGCGCACGATATAGTCGTTCAGCTCTTTGGAAGGCTCAGCGTCCTTCTGGTTCTGCTTGATCAGGCTTACGAGGCTCTGCAGAGCGGTATCTGCCGGATTCTTGGCATATTCACGCAGTGCCTGAATGAGTGCCTTCTTGCGAGCCAAGTTGATCTCATGGTCGAGCTTGCGCTCTTCTTTGAACAACTCATCCCACTTGCCGCTCTTGATCCACTTGCGGACGGTGATATCGGATACTCCGAAGATCACCGCCAGCTCAGTGGGATCTGTCTTGCCGTTCAGATAGGCTTCTTTGCAGTTGTCCCGCTTGATGCGGAACTCCAGTGCGTTACTCATATTCAGGTCTTACCTTGTGACTTTCCAGATACTTGTTGATGTCTTTACCATGAACCCGTAAGGGGCCCTTGTCATTGATGCGGTAAGCGGGAAGAGGATCGGCTATGTCCCTGATCATACGATAGACGGTGGAGCGGGCGACGCTCAGGACGTCGGCGATCTCATCAGGTCTATAGTAACGGTCTTTGAAACTCTTCACGTTTACCTCGATTTCTTGGGTCATTTCTGCGGTCATCATCTGTAGCTCCCATTATTCCGTCAAAATCTACTGGTAAAGGATGCGACAGAATTACAGGGCACTGAAGTTCAGCACGATCTTATTGTAGTTGCCAGCCTCGTCTCGCACTGCGAAAGAGATGTATTGCTTAGTTGAAGTGACCAGGATAGCTTTATCGACCAGTTCCATAGCTTCCTTCCAGACAGGGTCCTTGATCTTGAAGCGACGCAGGGCGAAGATGCGATAGCGTGCCAACTGACCATGCTTATCTACTTGGAAGGCATCGTTGATGATGGCCTTGAGGTTGTCATTGGAGTCGGCTGACCAGGCTTTGATGCATTCGTCTATCTTCTGCTTGGCGAGTTGTAGTTCAATACCGAACTGAATCTTCTCCCGGAAGCGCATCTCGACCCGGTACTTCTCATCGAAGCTGATGAGCAGGGCATTGCCCTTCCATTCCAGGTTATTCCTGCGAGCCGCGTCATTCAGATACTTCTCGATGGTCTGGATCAGCTTCTGTTTGTCAGATATAATACGTTCTTGAAGTTTGATGGCGCAGTCCATCGCTTTCTTGACTGCGGC
This sequence comes from uncultured Candidatus Cloacimonas sp., assembly GCA_964588075.1. Classification (GTDB taxonomy): domain Bacteria; phylum Cloacimonadota; class Cloacimonadia; order Cloacimonadales; family Cloacimonadaceae; genus Cloacimonas. The sequence goes on along the minus strand of CAZPNU010000002.1, from coordinate 190,507 downwards.
GTCCTTTTCCACTATTTCGGTGTGCAGCACCTTGACTGGGAATTCCCTACCTTGAGCATCGGTTAAGGTGCGTTCTTTGACTGGCTTGCTCGCTTTACTCATTTGAATCCTCCTTAGGATCGCTTTGTTTATTTGGTGATTGATTGATCTCTTGTTTCTTGATGTAGGACTGGAACATGGCGATAACCGCTCTGCGTTCCTTCTTGGATAGCAGGTTCCAGTGGCTTTTGGAATAGTGGCTGATCGTGAATGCCCGCAGCTGGGACTCGGTCCAGCCGGCTTGCTTCATCAGAGCATGCATGTACTTGCCCTGCTTATCGTAGTTGTATTCGAGAGGGCGGCCATGTCTGCGATACTTGAGCATGATGGCCTTGAACTCGAGCAGCTTATCTTCGGATAGGGCTCTGAGTGAATCGCCATAGCCCATGCCGTTCATGATGAACTTGAAGGCGTCCAGGGGCCAGTGGAACTTCTTGACCCGGATGGCGTGGATTTGTTGACGTAGTTTTCGTTCTCTCAGTTCCTGTTCCATAGAATGCCCTCTCTTATTAGTTGGAGTATCTCTGCCTGAAGTCTTCCGCCATGATCTTGCTTAAGGCAAGAACGTGCTTGCGAAAGGTCTGTATCTTTTCCCACTCGGCTTTTTTGGCTTCGTTGTAGGCTCTGAACTCCGCTCTGGCTTTTGCCAAGGCAGCGTCTCGTTCCTGCCTGAGCCTTCTGCGTTCCGCAGCATCGGCTTTCTTCTCTTCAGCAGTCGGACGGTCGGGGTACTTTCGCTTGGGATTGAGTTCTCCCAGGATGCCTTTCTTGATGACCTTTCCCAGATTCTTGAGGTGGGCTCTGGATTTGACGTAATAGGCATTATCGTAGCCGATGGCATCTATGGAGGCCAGGGCTTCGAGATAGACAAAGACCCACTGGCGGCTGCGATGGAAGTCCACTGCGATTTTCCGGATCGATGTATAGCTGCCTTGCTCGATCAGATTCAGGAGTTGTTTGGCTGCTTGTTGATCGAATTTCCAGGTACCTTTGAGTCCATAGCAGAGATTGGGGTTGTAGCGGTTAGCCTTTACATAGATGCCTTCGCAGAGTTCTTTAATCATACCGCTACCGGCCAGTTCTGTCAGCACCGGCTTCACCTCCTCCACCTGCACTGCGGTGAAGGAGGCTACTGTCTCGGTCGAGAAGGGCTTGCGATAGTATCTCACGAAGTTCTGGATCAATTCGGGAGCCGTCATTTCGCTTTCTCCAGATCGATTACGTTACTTGGTTTATCCACCATGCCCATCTGATTAGTTTCCTGTGAGTACATCATCTTGATGGCTTTACGCAGGTTACCCCTGCAGTTCTCATAGATCTGGGTGACCATCAGATCGGTGACGGGGATTTCCATGATCTCATGGGCGATCAGTCTGATGTCCTTTTTGGTGGCAGGCTTGAATTCCACGAAGGCGTTGCAGCGGTCGAAGTAGTGTTCATTGAGCCGGGAGAGGTGATCCCGGGCAGTCTGCATGCCTACCAGGATCACGATCACCAGGGTCTCGTCAACGATATCCCTGATTGAGCCCAGGAGCTTAGGATGCTTGTAGGCATAGTCGATCTCATCGATGATGATCACCGTTTCAGGATGATCTTCCAAGATCTCTATGCAGAGTTTGAAGACATTGTCGGTTGTTCCGGTGGGGACCACATCATTGATGCTGAAGTGCTCGTATAAGGTGGTCAGCAGCTTGACCGAGAAGGTCTTGGCGGTCGTGAAGGCCTCCAGTCTCAGATAGATGTAACCACGCTGGAAGGCGGTGCGTTGTGCGAAGGCAGTCTTGCCGAGGCCTGGTCTGCCATACAGTAAACCCAGGCCCACCATTTCAGTTTGGGGGCGGTTGATGAGGTAGTTGATGCACTGGTCGGCTTCTACTACGTTGCTGATCTTGATCAGTTGGTTCTGTTTCATTGGTATCCTCCATTATTTGATGCCTATGAATCTGAGCATCTCTTCATAGGTCTTGACTTTGGGTTTGATCTCCCCATCATCATCCTCATCCTCTGGTTTAGGATTGTTCTCTTCGAGGCGGTTGGGGAGGTTTTGCATCGCTTGTTTCTCCAGTACTTCCATAACCTGCTCGGGTCCCGGCTGGGGAGCTTCGATAGCAGGCGGTTGAATGAACGTGGGATTCTCTTCGTTGGGTGCCAGCATCAGTGGTTTGATGTAGGCATCGACCACTTCCTGGGTCTGTTTGAGGGTTAGTCTGGTGCGGGTGGCAATCAGCCGCTGATGCCGTTTGATGGCCTTGTATTCTTTCTTGACCTCGGCTACCGAGACGGGATTCTCCATATCCAGATGGATGAAAGGATCGACTGCCTTGCGCAGTTCAGCCTGGCAGATGTAGTTGTCCTGGAGGTCATAGACCAGTACCCATCTTGCATCGGAAGGATCGTAACGGATCAGGATTTCCTTACCCATGTGTTGGATCAGCTCCATGCTCCAGTATTGCATCTTATTGAGCACGATGCCATTGTTACGCAGTGTCTTGCGTACTGCCGTCAGCATCAGGAAGTTCAGGCGATCGGGTTTGATCTTGCGCTCGAGAGGCACCGGCGAGGAGCTGAAGACCTGCCAGGGAGTCTTGCCTCCCAGTCCACTGTGAGACTCTTCACCATACATATAGCGGACATAGAAGCCGATCATCCGCATCGCTTCTTCCAGCGTAGGCGGCTTCGACTCGTACATCTTGCGAGCCCAGGTTTCGTTACGCATCAGCGTGGAGGGTTTGTCTGCTACCGATGCTCCCCGGAAGCTGCTGATGAAGCGTTCAAAGCGTTCCTGGAAGGTCCGGAAGAACCGCTCGATGATCTTGGCTTTGGCATTGTAGCTCTCGGCGAATACCACATTGATGCCCAGCCTGGGGAAGATACCCGATAACTCACTGGAGAGGTCATGCCCTTCCCACTTCTCATTGAACAGCTTAGATCTGAAAGCCTTGCCATTATCCAGGTAGACAGCCTCGGGCACTCCCTTATAATTGAGGAAGGCGTTACGGAAGGCCAGTTGGATGTGCTGGCTATCTTCGGTATAGGCGAGTGCCGCTCCCACCGGATATCTCGAAGCCCAGTCCATCACCATGATCATGGTCATCCGCTGCGGCTTCCCGGTCTTGGGACTGATGATATCGAAGGAGAGGGTATGTCCATCGGCTACCCAGACCTGGCCGACCTTGAGCAGGTCATTATCCCGCTTGATCGTTTTAACGATCTCTTCTGCCACCGCTTTACTGCCATGCCGGGCCTGAGTCCAGACCGCCAGATTGTTCGTCTTATAGTCCTTGCACCAGCGTTTCAGAGTCGGCACTGAACTGGGTGACTCGAGATTACCGAGTCTGGCGAAGGCTTTCACCGTAGCCACTGCCGAACCGATCTTGATCTTCTGAGGCGAGAGCAGTAGCTTCATCAAGAAGTGCTGTTCCAGATAAGTCACCTTGCGGCCTCGAGTCTGGTTCTTGCTCTTGTGGATCAAGGCGAACATGTCCCGGTTACTTTCCAGATAGGCATCCACCCATTTACGCAGGGAGCGTTCTGTGCGTTTACCCCTGATCTGGTATAGCTCCGGAACCAGCAGTCCCAGGTTGTAGTCTATAGCGATGTGATTCCAAGCTTCTAACTTAGCCTCGGAATCGTTTACCCTCGAGATGGCTGTTTCGCAGAACTGGGAGAGCAACTGCGCTTCAGTCATACAACTGAGCAGTTCCTTATCCTGGGGAGCCATATCCAGGTCTGTTTGAGGTTCATCGGTTTCGATCAGGGCTGCTGCAGCTTCGATCTGCTCAGCCATCGATACCGGTTCGATTGCTTGAGGCTCCTCTTCCTTATATAGGGGAAGTTCAGCCCTCTCCTTGTTGAACTTGGTTACCAGTTCCAGAGGAACCGGCTCTCCAGTCGGGGAATCGTGAGGGATGATCATGATCTGACTCCCGGCTTTGACTGCAGCGAACAACTCATCATAGTTCTTGGCATAGTTGTCCCAGTCGATCTGATCATAGATATCAGTCTTGTCCATGCTCCACCTTCTTATCTTTTGAATATGCGATGACGAACAGACAACTCGGCTGGCAGCCATCCAGCAGGATGCGCTCCTTCTCCAGATAGACTGGCAGTTCACCACGCTTGCGGCAGTATGCCTTATCCAGATCTGCCAACTCCTGGCCTGAGGCGATAAACAGCTTGCTGATGCGGTAGCTGCCGCTCTCAACGATGCGCTTGATTGCGATAAACGATCCGTCTGCGACCATCCGCCTGATGGTCTTAACCGATTTGCCATACAGGGCAGCTACCCGGGCGAGGGGTAACCATAATACTTGAACTTCCTTCTCCATTGCGTAACCTTCCAGATTCAGAAAACCACTTGGACATTTTACCGAAAAACCACTTGGACAATTCCCAGCCCCATTCTCAAAACCACTTGGACATATTCGGGAACCACTTGGACAATTTTCGGAGCACTTGGACAAAAATCCACAAAGTGCAGTGACATTCTGGTCGGAAGCTATACGCAGCCAGAGCCGGGGACTGTTTTGTCCAACTGGTTGGTCGGATAAAACCACTTGGACATTTTTCGCGGTGCAGTCTGAACAGCTGCTTTGAATCCGCTTTGGCTGGCTCATTCTTACCTCCTTAACGGTAATCGTTAGGGTGCTAACTTCCATACCAGCAAGTTCTTGGGAAGTCCTTTCTGCGCTCCGGCGGAAGAATCCGCCGAGTATTTCAAGAGCTCCAATCTTGCCGGCACGAATGCCATTGAGAATCACCTTGCTTTAAAATTATCATTGACACATCTATGGGGAACATTTAACGTGTTCCGTAGCTATTGTGATAACCGTATGGTAATTGTCAATGACAATCTTATACAAAAGGAGTGATTATGGCCACCAAGGAGATTGGAGATCGACTGTTAAAAGTAATGAAAATGATGAGGTTAAAGAACTATGAATTCGCCGAAAAATTTAGTCTCTCACCCGTTACTTTATCCCGCTATAAAGCTGGCCTCAGGGTCCCGGAACCCAACTTTTTAATCGCCTTAGCCAAGGCTCAAGTTAACATAAATTGGTTGCTCACTGGCGAGGGCACCATGCAAGTTGTGAAAGATTTCGATGGCTGGATGAAGGAAAGATTGGAGCAGAAGCTGAAGATCGTGGATAGCAAGACCGGGCTAATCGAAGCGCCTACAATAGATTATACCCGCACAGTGAACTTCAGTATTCTTGGCGAAATTTCCGCGGGACCCAGAGAGCACATCGAGGACTTCCGGCGTTTGGGCGAGAGCGTGGAGATTCCGAGAAACCTCGTACCCGGGAACACTGATAAATACATGGCTTTCCGGGTTAACGGCCATAGCATGGAACCCAATATCATGCACGAGGACATCGTGCTGCTCATGCAAACCTACAACTGGGAATATGCCAATGGAAAAGTGGGTGCGGTAAGAGCAGGAGATGGGGTCACTCTCAAGAAGATCATCCTCGATCCCCAGAATAGCAGAGTTATTTTGCAACCATTTAACTTGGACTTTGACGTCCAGATATTAGACGCAGATCAGGGTGACGATGCATTTCTGATTGGGGTTTTGTCACTTCAGTTGCGGCTTTTTGATCTTCGCCATTGACGAGGCAAAACCGCAAAGTCCAAAACCAGTCCCAAATCGGCTCAATTTGAAGTTATCGGTGATCCAAATACGTCCAGAAACGTCCAAACAACCACTTGGACATCTCTGAAAGCAGTCCTATATATATCGCCACCACATAAGGACTTATCCCCATTTGTCCAAGTGATCCAAGCTTGAAGCTTTGGGTGACTCTTTATAATCATACAAAGAGCAAATTCTTGTTCCTTGATCCCCACTAATTCAATTACCGGGTGATTCCCTCGTGAATCCCTCGTGAACGCCTCATCAAATGAGAGGATTAAGAGATAGTCGAGAGAGGGTAGTGAACCATAGAAATAGGAGAGCAGAAGTTTGTAAGCAGCTTAAGATTTCCCTTGACGCTTAAGCAATTATATTATTAGTAGCTTAGCGATAGCACGTTGTGCATGCAGTTTCTATGCTCAATATATAGTAATGAAATATAAGGAGATACGAAAGATGAACAAGTTGCCGAATATGCTCGATGCAGATTTGCGTGGTAAGATATGCCTGGTTAGAATGGATCATAATGTGGTTAAAAAAGGCAAAATAAAAGATTCCATGCGCATTGACGCCACTATACCCACTCTTTTACATATTTACAAACAAGGCGGTCTGCCGATTTTGATGACTCATGTGGGGCGTCCCTATGATAAAAAGACCGGGGAGTATACAATTAATGAAGCGGATGCGGTGCAGCCTATAGTTAAGTATCTTGATGCTAAACTGCAGCTTAAGGGCTATGTACCGCAATTGGTTGCGGAAGGTAATCAGGGGATTAAGGATTTCTCTCCCATGATTGAAGCGGTGAGAACCCTGAAAGATGGAGAGTTTGATTATCTCTATCTGCCCAATACCCGTTGGTTCAATGGGGAAGAGGCGAAGGATGAAAGTGCGGATGCGCTTGCCAAGCAGCTTGCAGGCTTTGCCGAGGTGTATATCAATGACGCTTTCGGTTCCTGGCAGGCACATGCCACTACCTACGGGGTAACCAAGTATCTGCCGTCCTATGCGGGACTTTTGATGCAGAAGGAAGTGGAGCATTTGCAAGCTGTGTTCAATCCACAAAGACCGCTTATTGCCGTGGTTGCAGGGTCTAAGTTCGATACCAAGATTGGTCCATTATCGTCATTGATTACGATTGCGGATTATCTGGTTTTGGGTGGGGTTATTTATAATGCCTATCTGTGCCACAAGTATGGCGTGCGTATCGAAGGTGTAGCCGAAGAGGATGTTCTGGCTGCGGGCAAATTCATTGCGGATTGCGGTGAACAAGCGCGCAAGATTGTGGAGCTTCCCTATATTGTGGAGAACCAAGGTATCGAAATCCGTACGGAACAAAGCTGGAAAGTGCATAATGTTGCGGATTTGAAGCCGGGTATGCAGCTTGGCTATGTGCTGGATGTTGCGCCTCGTACCTTTGAGCTGGAGGAGATTAAGGCTCTCTTCGGCAATGCAGGATGTGTGTTTGTGAATGCCGTGATGGGCTATACTGCGCTATTCCCGGAAGGAAGCATGGCAATGTATCAGCTTATCGATAGCTGTGGCAAAGCCAAGAAGTTATTCGGTGGTGGGGATACCATTCAGGACTTCAAGGAGTATCTGCCGGGAATCTTTGCCAAAGCGCAGAATGATAGTTCCTATTACTTTTTCACCGGTGGCGGAGCAATTTTGGATGCCATTCAACAGGGTTCAGCCTTTGGCATGAAACCAATACAAGCGTTATTAAATCAATAATATAGAGATGTTTGGGGCTTGTGCGTTGCCTTCGAAAGCAGCGCTACTGTGCCTTGAACGAGTTTAAGGAGACTATACGTGGAGAACGAGAACAAACTGAACCTGAGGGAAAGCTTTGCAGTTCCCGGCTATGACGAATGGCTAAAGGCAGTGAATGACACCTTGAAGGGAGCAGATTTCGACAAGGTGATGAAAACCAAGACCTATGAAGGCATAACCTTGCAGCCCATTTACCGCAGAGAGGATGTAGCGGAGTTGCCCTTCACCTCATGCGCACCGGGAGAAGCACCATATTTGCGGGGGAACTACCCCGAACGCTTCCTAAATGAAGGCTGGCTGATTGCCCAAAGCTATGACGAGCCTGACTTGGTAAAGCTGAACAAGATGTTGCTGCATGATTTGAACAATGGACTAAATGCGATAAACTTAAGCGTGGCTCATGGAAACGATTGCCGTGGGCTGAGGCTGAATGCTCTTGCCGATTTGGAGACTCTGCTGGAAGGAATAGATATCAAGGCTGCTCCGCTGTTTATGCAGCTTGATGTGCTGGATGGCAAGATATATGAATTATTGGAGCAATATGCTGCAAAACATGGCATCGTGCTTGGCGAACTGGAAGCAGGGCTTGGTTTTGACCCCACCGGTGAGTTTGCCCGTAAAGGTGCAACAGACTTGCCTTTGGAGGATTTCTGGAAGCAGGTGCTGGATAATGTAAAATGGGCAGTTGAAAAGGCTTCAGGCGTACGGGTGCTGTCCATAGATGGGACAGTTTATGAAGCTGCCGGAGCTTCCGGTACGCAAGAACTGGCGTTTGTGCTATCCACTGCGATTGGCTTGATTCAGGGCTTGCAGTATTCCGGATTAGAGATAGATAAAGTTGCTCCGCTGTTTCAGGTGAAGCTAAGCTTAGGCTCGAACTTCTTCATGGAAATAGCCAAGATTCGTACATTCAGATTGCTTTGGGCAGAGATGATTAAGGCATTTGGCGGTAACGAAAACAGCCAGAAGATTTGGATACATGGCAAGACAGCTTCCTTTAACAAGAGCGTTTATGATAGCAATGTAAACGTGCTGCGTACAAGCACAGAAGGCTTTGCCGGAGTTATCGGGGGAGTGGACAGTCTGGAGATTGACACTTTCGATAAACTTAGTGCTCCGGTTAGCGAATTCTCCGCTCGTCTGGCAAGAAACCAGCAGATAATCCTGAAGGAAGAAGCTCATTTCAATAAAGTTGTGGATCCTGCGGGTGGATGTTACTACATCGAAAGCCTGTGTTCGGAGCTTGCTGCCAAGGCATGGGAACTGATGCAAGAGCTTGAAGCGGCGGGCGGTATGGTGCGTTGCCTGAGAGCAGGAAAGATACATGAAATGATTGGGGCAGTTGCTTCGGAAAGGATTGCTGCCGTGAATAAACGCAAGAATGTGTTTGTTGGGGTGAATATGTTTGCCAATCCATTGGAAGATACCCCTCTGATGCCGGAAGCTAAGGATGCTGTGGCGGCTGATGCGGCGGTTAAGCTGGATGCAGGTGCTTTGCCTAAAACCAGAGCTATGGAACAGCTTGAGACATTGCGCACCAAGATTGGCATCAGTAAAGCCAACAATAAGGTGTTCATGTTGAATATGGGCACTATAGATGAGTATAAGGCAAGGACGGATTTCGCTGCCGGGTTCTTGCAGGTAGGTGGATTTGATGTTGTTTCTCCCACGGGTTTTAATACTGTTGAGGAAGCTGTTTCGGCAGCTCTTGCCTCGGGTGCAGAAGCATATTGCCTGTGCTCCACGGATGATAACTATGTGCAGTTAGTCCCGGAGCTGTGTGCCAAACTGAAAGGTAAAGCGTTTATCTTAGCCGGTTACCCCACGGATATGCTGCAATCTTATCAGGAACATGGGGTGAATGTATTTATCCATTTGCGTGCGGATGTGTATGAAACCTTAAGCCGTTTAGCTGCCATGATGGAGGTGATATAATGAATCCAGATTTCACAAAGATTAAACCTACCTTCGCGAGCAATAAAGCTGAGGGCAACATACCGGAGAAAGTGTGGAAGACCAATGAACAGATAGACGTGAAAGCTATTTATACCAATGAAGATTTGCAGAAGCTGGAGCATTTGGATTATCTATCAGGCATAGCTCCTTATCTGCGTGGACCCTATCCTACGATGTATGTGCAGAGACCCTGGACGATTCGCCAATATGCAGGATTCAGCACTGCTGAGGAAAGCAATGCCTTCTATCGCCGTAATCTCGCGATGGGGCAGAAGGGCTTGTCCATAGCCTTCGATCTTGCAACGCATAGGGGATATGATTCCGATCACCCCAGAGTGGTGGGTGATGTGGGTAAAGCAGGGGTGGCAGTTGATTCCATTCTGGATATGAAGATTCTCTTTGACCAAATACCTTTGGACAAGATGAGCGTGTCTATGACCATGAATGGAGCAGTTATACCCATTATGGCATTTTACATTGTTGCTGCCGAGGAGCAGGGAGTTGCGCCGGAGCTATTGAACGGTACCATCCAAAATGACATTCTAAAAGAATATATGGTGCGTAATACCTACATCTATCCCCCGCAAGCTTCCATGAAGATTATTGCCGATATATTCAGCTACACTTCGAGGAAGATGCCGAAGTTCAACAGCATCAGCATTTCAGGTTATCATATGCATGAAGCGGGTGCGACAGCAGACCTGGAAATGGCATATACACTTGCGGATGGTTTGGAATATGTTCGTACAGGAATAAACGCCGGAATAGATATTGATGTATTTGCTCCTCGCCTGTCCTTCTTCTGGGCAGAGGGGATGAATTACTTCATGGAGATAGCCAAGTTACGCGGAGCAAGGGTGCTATGGTCTAAGATTATCCAGGGCTTCAATCCCAAGAACCCGAAGTCCTTGGCACTTAGAACACACTCTCAAACATCCGGCTGGAGCCTTACTGAGCAAGACCCTTATAACAATATTACCCGTACTACCATCGAAGCATTGGCAGCTACTATGGGGCATACGCAATCCTTGCATACCAATTCACTGGATGAAGCCATTGCCTTGCCGACAGATTTCTCCGCCCGTATTGCCCGAAATACGCAGCTTTATTTGCAGCATGAAACGGGTGTATGCAAGGTTATCGATCCTTGGGCAGGTTCCTATTACGTGGAGTCGCTCACCAATGAGATTATGCACAAGGCATGGAATCACATCCTGGAAGTGGAAAAGCTTGGCGGTATGGCAAAAGCTATCGAAACAGGCTTACCCAAGATGCGCATAGAGGAAGCTGCTGCCCGCAGACAGGCTAAGATAGATTCCGGTGCAGATGTTATCGTGGGTGTTAATAAGTACCGTCTGGAAAAAGAAGCTGCCATGGATATCCTGGAAGTGGATAACACCGCAGTGCGCAATGCACAGCTTGCTCGCTTGGAAAAGCTGAGAAAAGAGCGCAACAGCAAAGATGTGGAAGCTTCACTAAATGCCATAACCAAATGTGCGGAATCAGGTGAAGGTAATCTGCTGGAACTGGCAATCGATGCAGCCCGCAAGCGTGCTTCTCTTGGTGAGATATCGGATGCCATGGAGAAGGTTTTTGGACGCCATTCTGCCACTATCCGACTAATTAACAATGTATATAGCAGTGAGTATGCCGATATGGATGAAATTGAGAAAGTACGTGCCTTAACAGATCAGTTTACAGAGTTGGAAGGAAGGCGTCCCAGAATACTAATCGCCAAGATGGGGCAGGATGGCCATGACCGCGGTGCTAAAGTGGTTGCTACTGCTTATGCCGATATGGGCTTTGATGTGGATATGGGTCCCTTGTTCCAGACTCCGGAAGAAACTGCAAAGCAAGCGGTGGAGAACGATGTGCATGTGGTGGGAATGAGTTCCCTGGCAGCGGGGCATAAGACATTGCTCCCGCAGCTTATCGAATCCCTCAAGGAACTTGGCAGAGAAGATATAATGGTGATTGTGGGTGGAGTTATTCCGGCTCAGGATTACGATTATCTCTATGAACATGGTGCTGCTGCCATCTTCGGTCCCGGTACTAAGCTGCCGGAAGCTGCCACAACGATTATGAATAAGTTGCTGGAAAGTATCAAGTAATGCTATCCAGAAAACCTGAGTGGGCACCTCCCGATGCAGGAAGTGAATTCGCTTCCAAGGTTGTATCGGGAGCTTCGCCCACAGCAAGCAACGAGTTAGGCTCAAGCAAGCCAAAGATCAGCCGTCACTATGACCTTGCTGCTTTGGTGGAAGGCGTAAAGGCTTCGAACAGGACAATACTATCCAAAGCCATTACCACGATTGAGAGTAACTCTCCCAAACACTTTGAATTAGGGCAGGAGCTTCTAAAACAGCTCCTGCCTGATTCAGGTAAATCCGTCCGAATAGGTATTACCGGAGTTCCCGGAGCAGGGAAGAGCACCTTTATTGAGAGTTTTGGCTTATGGCTGATTGAGCAAGGTAAAAAGGTTGCAGTACTGGCTATCGACCCCAGTTCCAGCATCAGTAAGGGTAGCATTCTGGGTGATAAAACACGGATGGAGCTATTATCCAGAAAGCAGGAAAGCTTTATTCGCCCCTCTCCCAGTTCCGGTGTGTTGGGTGGCGTGGCACGTAAGACCCGTGAGACTATCATTCTCTGCGAAGCTGCGGGATACGATGTTATCCTCATCGAAACCGTAGGCGTGGGGCAGTCTGAAACAGCTGTCCGCTCTATGGTGGATTTCTTTCTGCTGATGCAGATTGCCGGAGCAGGTGATGAACTGCAAGGGATTAAGAAAGGAATCATAGAAATTGCTGATTTGATTGTGGTAAACAAGGCAGATGGCGACAATGTGCAACGCGCTGAGGCAACCAAACAGGATTATCTGAATGTGCTTCATTATCTTAGGAACTCCACTCCCGGATGGCAAACACGTGCATTAACCTGTTCTTCCTTAACCGGCGAAGGGATTAAAGAGATCTGGGAAGAAATAATCAGCTTTATCAAAACCACTACGGACAACGGCTATTTCAATGCCAGAAGAACCATGCAAAACACTGAATGGTTTGAAGCATTGATTAAAGAATCTGTTTTACATCAATTTTATCAGCAAGCTAACATAAAGAAAGCCTTGCCGGAGCTGAAGCAAAAGGTAGCGGACTCCATCATTCCGGTTGCCTTGGCGGTAAAAGAACTTTTGAGCAAGCTCAGCTAAACATCCATTTCCTTTAAAGGCATAAGAAGTTCATAAAACACATTAAGGATGTATGCTTATCAGCTTGTTGAGTAAGTATATAACGCCATCCTAAGTGCTCTTCCATGTCTTCCTTGTTCCTATTACGGATGCAATGCGCGTGAAATACGCATCCCATCCGTAATTCACGCGTAATACAGGCGTAGTTCATCCAAGAGCGAGCTTACAGACAATAATAGAAAAAGGGTGCCCAATGAACACCCTTATACATAACAATAAGTTAGTTTACTTCTTGCGACTTGCAGCCACTCTCACAAATTCCTTGAAGATAGGATGAGGTTTACTGGGTCTGCTCTTGAACTCGGGGTGGAATTGCACTCCCACATAGAAGTCATTAGCGGGTAGCTCCACAACTTCCACTAATAGTCCATCCAGAGATAGACCACTGAGCCTTAAACCAGCTTGTTGAAGCTTGTCTCGATATGCATTATTGAATTCATAGCGATGCCTGTGTCTCTCACTTATCTTCGTGTCCCCATAAGCTTTGGCAGTTATGCTCCCTTCATCCAGTTGGCACTCATAAGCACCAAGGCGCATGGAAGCTCCAACCACTTCAACATAGCGTTGATCGTCCATAAGATGGATAACCTGGTTAGGGCTTTGTTCGGCAAATTCACCACTATTTGCATCGCTTAAGCCACATAGATTACGGGCTATCTCTATCACCGCAACCTGCATTCCCAAACAGATTCCAAAGAAAGGAAGATTATGGGTTCGGGCATACTTGGCGATACTGATCTTACCCTCGATACCACGAACTCCGAAGCCACCGGGAATAAGCACTCCGTCGATACCGACAAGCTCTTTATCCAGATCTGCTTCATTGAAGTTGCGTTCGGAATCCACCCACTTAACCTTCATTTTCTTTTGCAGTGATGCAGCTGCATGTACCAAGGCTTCTTCCACACTTTTATAGGCATCCTGATGTTTAACATATTTACCACAAATGGCTATGTTCACGGTCTCGGTAGCCACTGCCTTATTGTGCAGGAATTGCTGCCATAAGCTGGTATCCATGTTGCGCATCTCGATGCCGAAATGCTTGCAGATGATATCCGGTACACCGGCTTGCTGGAAGTTCAGCGGGATATCATAAACACACTTCATGTCTATGGCGTTTACCACATGCTTGCGAGGGACATTGGTGAAAAGAGCTATCTTATTGTATATCTCTTCGTCAAACTGCTTTTCCGAACGGCACAACAGGATATCAGGCTGAATACCTATCTCGCGTAGTTTGTAAGCACTATGTTGGGAAGGTTTGGTTTTTAGCTCACCTGCTGCTTTAATATATGGCACATAGGTGAGTAGGATGTACAAGGTGTTCTCATATCCTAAGTCCAGGCGAAGTTGTCTTACTGCCTCGATAAAGGGTAAGCTCTCGATGTCGCCAACGGTACCACCAATCTCTGTGATAACAATATCATACTTGTCAGAGAGCTTTTTGATTCTATCCTTAATCTCGTTTGTAACGTGGGGGATAACTTGAACGGTTTTACCCAGATACACACCTTTTCGTTCGTTCTGGATTACACTCTCGTATATCTGTCCCGCAGAACAACTGGAGTTGTGGCTGAGGGCTTCATCCACGAAGCGTTCATAGTGACCCAAATCCAGATCGGTCTCTGCACCATCATCGGTTACGAAGACTTCACCGTGTTGATAAGGACTCATGGTGCCGGGATCAACATTCAGGTATGGATCGAACTTCTGCAACACAACCTTGTAACCCATGGATTTGAGTAGCAGACCTATAGAGGCGGTGGCTATTCCCTTCCCCAAGGAAGAGATTACTCCACCCATTACAAAGATATACTTTGCCACTTTAACTCCTAAAGCAGAGCTTTAAGTTCGGCAAAGGATTCTTTGATAGCCTGCACGGTATAGGCAAGGTCTTCGTCTGTGTGACGATAACAGATATAACCGTGGTGATATGGCTGTAAGAATACCTTTCTGCGTATCAATTGGGTATAGAACTCATTGCGGAGCTTTTTATACAATCCGCTTTCATCTTTATTGAAGGTGATGAAAGGCATCCATGGAGCACCGCTGAATGAGGCATTGATACCGGAATCGTCCACAACCTTCTGAACTTCGGCAGCAAACTTGTGTCCCTTTGCAGCGATTACATCCAGCACATTGTCACGCTGCAGGATTTCGATGGTTTTAAGGGCAGCAACAATGCTGTCGCTATTGGGGAAGAAGGTGGAAGAAAGGAACACTTTATCCGCCATAACCTTCATGAATTCCTCTTTACCAACCAGAGCTGCAATAGCATAACCGTTTGCCATGGCTTTACCGAAGGTGGAGAGATCCGGAGTAACACCAAAGTGCTTCTGTGCTCCGCCAATGCTGCAACGGAAACCGCTGCGGATTTCATCGAAGATCAACACTGCACCATACTTATCTGCCAAAGCGCGTACACCTTCCAGATATCCTGGCTTGGGCATTTGCACCTCTGCTGCTAAGGGATGTCCCACAGGGGTGACTATAATTCCGGCCATGTCGTCCTTATTGGCTTTAAGTATTTCTTCCAGTTCATCTAAGTCATTGTAATGGAACTCGAATATATCTTCATATAGCTTCTGAGGGATTCCGCCTTTAACTTCCACACACCAATCATGCCAACCGTGATAACCGCAACGGGCAATCTTGGTCTTTCCAGTGTATGCACGGGCAACTCTGATGGCAATAGTGGTGGCATCGCTACCTGTTTTTACCAAAGCAGCCATTTCGCAGCATGGAATAACCTCTCTAAGTTTATACACAAGTTCATTTTGCTTTTCTTGTGTAAGAGAGAAGCAGAAACCTTTGGTGCGTATTTGTTCAATTACGGCATTGTCCACTTCTTCTTCGCGGTATCCAAGAATAATGGGACCATAAGCACAAAGATAGTCTATGTATTCGTTACCGTCAACATCGGTGACTCTACCGCCTTTGCCATTATCGAAGAATATTGGGTATTCACCTTGAACGAAGTTGTAAGGTCTGCGGATGCCGGCAACACCACCGGGAACAAGAGTTTGCGCTTCGGCGAACATCGCCATGCTTTTATCGAGCTTAAGTTTATCAGCCATTATATCCTCCTATCTTACCGTTGCCACAAGCTGGCAATACCCATGCCACCACCAATGCAGAGAGAGGCGAGCCCTTTATGCAGGTTACGGCGTTTCATTTCGTGTAAAAGAGTTACGATTATGCGGGCACCACTCGCTCCGATTGGGTGTCCCAGAGCAATTGCACCACCGTTGACATTAACTATTTCGGGGTTAAGCTTGCCAACGCCATCCCGTTCCAAACCTTTCATAACTGCCAAGGATTGTGCGGCAAAGGCTTCATTTAGTTCGGCAAGTTCAATGTCACCAAGCTGCCAGCCGGATTTAGCCAGTACTTTCTTGATGGCAGGCACAGGACCGTAACCCATTATTGAGGGATCGACACCTGCTGAGGCACTTTGCACAAAGGATGCCAGGGGAGTTAGACCTAGTTCCTTGGCTTTATCAGCACTCATGATTAGCAGTATTGCTGCCCCATCATTTATACCACTGGAGTTTGCAGCAGTAACACTGCCGTCAGATTTGAAGGCAGGGCGTAGTTTTGCCAAACTGTCCGCAGTTACGCCTGCTCGAGGCATCTCGTCTTTATCAATAATTAAGGGATCACCTTTCTTCTGAGGAATTGAGTAGGAAGCAATTTCGTCAGAGAAACGATCGCTCTTCTGGGCTTGCTCTGTTTTGTTCTGGCTTGATGCTGAAAAGGCATCCTGCTCTTCGCGGGTGATGCCATACTTATCTGCGAGGTTCTCGGCAGTTATGCCCATATGATAATCGTTAAATATATCAGACAAGCCATCTCGAATCATTAGGTCAACAAGCTGCTTGTTACCCATTCTACCACCCCAGCGGGCATCAGGAAGGATATAGGGGATTTGGCTCATGTTCTCAGTTCCGCCTGCGACAATAATCTCAGCTTCACCGCTGCTGACCATGAGAGCAGCTAGGGCTACGGCTTTCATGCCTGATCCGCATACCTTGTTTATGGTGTATGCAGGAGTGGTGTTTGGAATACCGCTATATATAGCAACCTGGCGGGCAACATTCTGCCCCAGTCCGGCACCACATACATTACCTAGGATAACTTCATCCACCATCTCTGGCTTAACTCCGCTTTCGGCAAAAACAGCCTTAAGAGTGTTTACCCCGAGGTTAACAGCTGAAACGTCCTTGAACACACCACCGAAATTACCGATGGGACTGCGCTTTGCGCAAACAACTACGGCTTGTTTCATGATTCCTCCATGTTCTTTTTTTATTCTTTGCTCCACAAAATTGGAAAGACGGATTTTTAGTCAATGATAATCTAGGCTATTTAGTGGCAATTTTCTATCTCAACACTTAGCTTGATGCTGTTGATTGACTGAGTGCTTCTTACTCGCTTATTTAATCACCGCCTCATAAATCCCTCATGATTCCCGGGTCGGATGAAGGAATCACCCGGGAATCATCTCCGAGTGAGCAGACATAAAAGCAAGAAAAAAGAGGTTAGCGAACTAACCTCTTTCAATGTTACGGAAATAGATTGGTTATTTCAAACCGGGGATAGCACCACCGATTAAGAAACAGGTAGCAAAAGCAACGATGGCGTAAAGTTCGGGGAACACACCAAGAATTAGTGATTTACCGAACACGTCGTTACCGGCACCCATACTTTCAATACCATTTGCTACGATTCTGGCTTGCTGATATGCAGATATCAAACCAACCAACCCCATGATCAAACCAGCTCCTAAGATGGCACATGCTTGCACCATGTTTATCGCGGGAGTGATGTGAGTTTTAAGGATGAAGAAGGCACCAAAGCCATAAAGACCTTGGGTACCTGGAAGAGCGGAAAGAATCATACAGCTTGGGAAGATGTCATCCCGCTTTTTCATGGCTCCAACTGTGGCACTGCCACCGATAACCGTTCCCCATGCGCTTCCGATACCGGAAAGAGCAACCATAAGGAAGATACCGATCCAGGCTAAGAAAAATGCCAAATTTCCGCCCGCCATGGCTGTGACTATGGGTTGTGCTACTGTGTTTAAGGAATCCGGGTTCATTGAACCTCCTTTTTTTGGACTATTTATTTATTGAAAATGGTTTGTATGCTTCACCGGGACCGGAGAAAGCAGCATTCTTGTAGAACTCAACAAAGGTGAGACGTAAGGGATGAACAAAACCGCTTAATCCACCTAATGCAAGGTTCAAAGTATGACCAAATAACATGAAGAAGAAGAATATTACGGGACCGACAACCGGAGCACCAAGCATCTGCTGTCCAATGGAGTTCACCACAAAGCCAAGGATGGCGCTGGAAACGCCTAAGGCAAACAGACGAATGTAGGATAAGATATCCCCAAAGAACCCGGTGACTATGCCATAAAGCAGCCATATGCCATTAAGGATATTGAATATAGGGTTCTTGCCGGGAGTGTTGAACAACATGATGAGTGCCAAACTGAAATACATTGGGTACTTAAGATATGGTTGAATCTTACTGATATCTGCTCCAAGCTGAGAAGCACCAAGGATGGACAAGGTAGCAAGAAGAATAAAGGTCCCAATGGATAATATCCCAGCTCTGAAGCCCGATTGACGCATTTGCTTCACTGTTGCTATCGCGACGCCAAAGAGGATTTGAATTGCTCCAAGTAACAATGCAAGATTGAATATCTGCTCGTTATTGCGCACCAGAATTTTATCGCCAATGGAAGATACTTCCTTAAGATCATAACCCAGTGCTGAGCCCATAACCCAACCCATAGCGATTGCTGCCATACCAAAGATCATGACCAACGTCATCATGCTCTTCATTGCATCATTCTTTGCTTTTCTTTTCAAGAACCAGGCAAGTGCGATTATGGCAACTCCATATACCATGTCTGCATTACAGAAGCCGAAAAACAACATGAAGAATGGAGCAAAGAATGGAGTAAGATCAAGATCATTGTATGTTGGGAGCATGTATAGCTTGCTTATTGGCTCGAAGAGACGAACAAACCAGTTGTTCTTCATCTTGATAGGGGGATTATCATCGTCACTGCTATCTGCGGCAAAGTGGATAATTACTCTTGTTCTTAGATACTCTTGGAGAGCCGACTCTAAGGATACAGGAATCCATCCACTGAGTACCTTGACCATGCTATCAGCTTCGTCTGCTCCCTGTTGGGTGGCATCTTCGAATTCGTTGGTATCGATTAAAGCATTCATCTCTTGAGTAAAGATATCAATAGCAGTAGGTGCAATATCGTTCAAGTATTGCTCAATGTCCTTGATTCTCTCCCCCGTGGCATTTAGATCGGCTTCATACTCCTGTAGGGTGTGTTTATGAAAACTAAAGGTATCTGCCTCTATAGCTGGACTGCCTTTATCAGAGATAAGGACGAAGTACAGCACTCCTGATCGTTCATTGATCACGCTGATAGCATATTGGTCTTTCCATTCAGGCTTGAAATGATTCTTCAAGCAAGTGTGGAAATCCAAGTGCAATCCATGGGCCTGCAAGTTGTCAATCAGGTTATAATCGAAGTGCCCCCAAGGTTCCAGATCCCGAATCTGTTTCTTCAGCACATCACTATGCCTCAACAGAGCTTCCTTCTCTTCGCGTGCTTGCATAATTTTGTTATACAATGCTTTGGGTGGAAGTGAATTAGCTTGTTTTGCGGATGTACTGCCCAACTTAGTCATATACTTTGTACACTCAGCATATTCTGATATAAGCTCAAGATTCTGGATTTGAGTATCGGATTTAGTATCTTTACTGCGAATAACATGCACCACACCCAAACGTTGCAAATCCTTAAGGAATTGCTCATAATCTAGGTGGTATAGCACGAAGGAGTATTTGCGCATTTTTTCGATCATAATCCTGCCTCTCTACTCATCCTATCCTTAAGAATCTTCTGTCCTGCTTTGGAAAGATTCTCTTCGTCTTCAAGGAACCTTTTAATCTTCAGAATAGCTTCTTCGAACGTGGGAATTTGTACCTTCTCATAAAGATTCACCTTCTGAGTGGTTTTCTTGCGCACCTGCTCCAGAATATGCATCTTACGGAGAAAAAACTCTCTTTCTATCTGTAAGCGAGATAACTCCTGCAGCATGGTGATGCCATCCGGGTACCAAGATGGCTCTTTAAAAAGGTTATACTCAGGGGTTTCATATATGATATCTGCAAGTAATGGGGTTTTAACTCCAGCGATCTTACGAGTTTTAATCTCCACATGCTTTATCTTCAGCAAAGAGGGGTCGAATTCTCCCCAAAGCTTCATGAATTCTTCCAGTTCGTTGGTACGTGCTTTAACAAGATTATCAAGCTCAGTAGCTTTATCTCTTGCTTTTTTCACTTCCAAACGAAGGGCAGATTCCTTGTTCTTCAGAGTAGGTAGCGCTTTTTGACGCACCCCCAACTGCTTGATAAGTTGCAATTGAGATATCTTGTTATATTGGATGTTTAGGTTCATGCCTTTTTCCAGTATAGCTTCATGAATTCGTCTTTAATACCTACTTCAGCTTGGTTGAAATGTTTCTGGAATAGCTCCCAGGTCATATCCAACATAGCGTCGGTTGTCACATTTACATCTATGGCAAGTATGTGTTCAGAATACTCTTTTGCGAATTGCAACACACGCTCGTCATAATCCGAGAGGTCAAATCCATTCTCCAGCTTCGTCTTGGCACTTGCAGCATCAGCGTAAAGGCGAACCGCAGTGTTCATTACTTGTGGGTGATCTGCACGTGTTTTCTTGCCAATCACCAATTGTTTGAGCCTGGAAAGTGAGCGGAAGGGATCAACAATAACCTTGGCAATATCTGTGTCGCGTTTCAGGAACAACTGTCCTTCTGTGATATATCCTGTGTTATCCGGGATAGCATGAGTGATGTCTCCACCGGAAAGAGTCGTTACTGCAATGATGGTTATTGAACCGCCATCGGGGAACTGCACTGCTTTTTCGTATAGTTTGGCAAGATCGCTATAGAGTGAACCTGGCATACTATCCTTAGAGGGAATCTGATCCATACGGTTAGAAACGATACTAAGTGCATCGCAGTATAGGGTCATATCCGTGAGAAGTACTAACACTTTCTCATTCTTTTCCAAGGCAAAGTATTCAGCAGCAGCAAGAGCCATATTCGGCACCAGCAAGCGCTCCACAGTCGGGTCTTCGGTAGTATTAACAAAGGAGATAATGCGGTCTATCACACCTGCATTTTCAAAGGTATTTTTATATAGGAGATAGTCATCATTGGATAGTCCCATACCACCCAGAATAATCTTATCACTCTGAGCTCTTAGGGCAACCATCGCCATTACTTCGTTATATGGTTGGTCAGGATCCGCAAAGAAAGGTATCTTTTGCCCTGTCACAAGAGTATTATTTAGATCTATACCTGCTATACCTGTGGCAATTAGCTCAGATGGCTGTTTTCTGCGAACCGGGTTAACTGAGGGTCCCCCAATCTCAACTTCTTGACCTTCAACTTCTGGACCGCCATCGATGGGTTCACCATATGCGTTAAAGAAACGTCCACCCAACTGATCACTTACTTTTAACGTAGGGGCTTTACCAAAGAAGACCACTTCGGCATCTGTGCCGATACCTTCCGTCCCTGCAAATATCTGCAGTGTTACGGTATCACCCAAGATTTTAACCACCTGAGCAAGTCTTCCTGCCACGGTGGCAAGTTCTTCATTACCCACTCCTGTGGCACTTATGGAGCAAGTGGCTTTGGTAATCTGATTCAACTTGGTATATATCTTTTGAAAAGCTTGTGTTGCCATTATTTAGCTCTCCTTTCTTCAACTACATTGTGAAGCTCTGCTTCATATTTTTTAAAGTCCGGGCTTTCGAACTCCACATAGTTCATTTGCTTGCATAGGTTAATCATTCTCACATAGTAAGGCATTACCTCTTCGTAGGATTCGAATACGAAGTCTTTAGCACATATGCTTAAGATTAAACTAAGCATATATTTCTGTCTCACCATCGGAGTGGATTGGTCTATTTTATCAAAGCCGTCTTGTTGCAATATTATCTTGTCTATCAGTTCACTTTTCCACTGTTTATCATGATAGGATAGTGGCACACCATCATCACCCAGGATGTTTATCTGCTCTTGAGCTTCTTTACCTCTCAAGAGTAAATCCTTGGTTAGGGTAACATCCTTAACCCAGGTTGGGCTTACATGACCATTCAGGTATTCGATAACTTCAGGATACTCAAGATATTTACTGTAAGAATCAATGGGGTCAACTGCAGGATAGCGTTTGCTGTCTGCACGAGCTTGCGAGAGAGCATAGAAGCATCTTGCGGCTTTCTTTGTGGATTCAGTAACGGGCTCTTTAAGGTTACCACCTGCGGGGGACACAGTTCCGATAAAGGTGATAGAGCCGCTTTCTCCATTCTTGAGATACACAAATCCAGCCCTGGCATAAAAGCTGGAAACAATTGCCGGCAAGTCCATGGGGAAAGCATCGGGACCGGGAAGTTCTTCCATACGGTTACTCATCTCGCGCAGTGCTTGAGCCCAGCGAGAGGTGGAGTCTGCCAGAAGTAAGACTTTGAGCCCCATATTACGATAGTATTCGGCTATGGTCATTGCAGTATAAACTGAAGCTTCACGAGCAGCAACAGGCATATTTGAGGTATTACAGATGATAATTGTACGTTCCATCAACTTTCTGCCGGTACGTGGATCATCCAGTTCTGGGAATTCCACAAAGATTTCCACCACTTCATTGGCACGTTCACCGCAAGCAGCGATGATAATCAAATCTGCCTCAGCATTCTTGGAAATAGCATGTTGAAGAACGGTTTTACCTGCACCAAAAGGTCCGGGAATGAAGCCTGTGCCACCCTCAACCATTGGGTTAAGAGTATCCATGGTACGCACACCTGTCTCCATTAGTTTGAATGGTCTTGGCTTTTCCTGATATGATTTGATAGGTACTTTAACAGGCCAGCGTTGAATCATGTTCACTTGCGCTTCTTTACCTTCGGCATCTACTAAGGTGGCAATGGTGTCGCTAATCTTATATTCACCTTCTGCAACTATGCTTTTAACGGTATAATCACCATTCAGCATAAAAGGAACCATTATCTTATGGCTTATCCAGCTTTCGGGAACACTACCCAACCAATCACCGGAACTTACTTTATCTCCGACTTTTGCAAGGGGAGTGAATTTCCAAACTGAGCTTTCGTCGAGGGGATCAGTATATTCACCACGGGTGAGATACACACCCTGCATTTTGTTCAAATCGTTCTGCAGTCCATCGTAGCTTTTTGATAGCATTCCCGGACCGAGCTTAACTTCCAGCATATGCTCGGTAAACTGAACAGTATCTCCGGGTCTTAAGCCGCGAGTACTCTCGAAAACCTGAGTATAGGCAATATTACCTATCACTTTAATCACCTCAGCCATGAGGTTAACCCCGCCGAGATTTATATAGCAGATCTCGTTTTGAGACACAGGACCGGATACTTCCACCTGTACCAGATTAGCGATGATTCCTTTAACAATACCTTTGGTCATATCTATTACCTTCTGTTACTTTCTAATTCCTTTAATATTGAACTCTTCTGGGAAGGAGAAGCTATTTTCCATGGCATTAAGTGTGTCGTGAAAAACTTCTTTACCCAAGTTTACATCAGCTTTAAGCCAACGATTGAGGATGCGTAATTTGCAATAGTAGCCCAGAACCCTTTCGATGTTGAAATAGTTAAAGAAGTTCTGATTGTCTATCCATTTCCAACGCAGGATGTCATAACTACGCTCGCGATAGAGGATATTGTTCTGTTCATAAATGCGTAAAAGACTTTCGAACAATTCATCCTCTTTACCCAGTCCAAAATCAGCCGCATGACTCTTTGCTAGCTTATCAACCAGATCTCCGGCACCGTTCAGGTATTTGGCATATGGGAGGTTAAACTTACGTCCATTGATCGCTGCCAAGATATTCCGGATGTGGGCATCAAAGGAAAACCACTTGCTAATGAAGTGATTCCTGTGGTTCTCTGCCCATGCATAAAACTGGTTGAACATATAGCTTTCAAGTTGCATCCGTGGGGGTAACTCATCCTGACTAAGAGCTTCATGAAGTATTTTGCCGATAAACGGTGGGAGGGATTTGAATTCTGCGGGCAACTCCAAATTGCTGTTGCTGATGAACTCTTTATGGAAGCCTATAAAGTTGTCCCAAAAATCGGGGAAAATAAGGCTTTCTGTAACAGCTTTAGTTTCAGTCTTGTAGAGCACATTCAACAGAGAATCGATACCCGCACCAAGATGCAAATCTTCAAGACTGGAATAATCATCAGCACTCAACTGAGCTTTAGCATCCTGTCTGAATTGTTCCGGAGCGTAACTAAGCTTACTGTCTTCAAAGCTTAGATTGGGCAATCCGGCTATGAAATAAAAGTAATCCGGACTCATCGGTCAATTTCCGAAGAGTAGCTCTTTGGTGCGCGGACGCAGGTAGGTCTTAAACAGGTTAGCGAAATCTTCATCGCTGAAGCTAAGCTTATAAGTGCCATCCTCGGGGGATATCTGGAAACCCTGTTTCATAATAGGGCTGAAATCTACTACCAACTTACCATCAAACAGCTTTTTAACGGATTGCAGAAAGAACTCATCCAGATGGGGTTTCATAGCTTCGCTAATAACAATTGTTCCCCCTGCAGCACCTGTTTTCCACGCTTCCAGGGCTTCAATGATAAGCTTTTTCAGGAATTCTGCTTCGGCAAAAGTTGTACTAAGCTTGGCATTCAAGGTTTGGCTAAGAATAAGCTCGGTAACTTTTTGTTTAACAGCACTTAGGCTGTGATTGACTGCCATTTGAAGGTCTGAACTTGTGTTCTTCTTGATATCTGCTGCATCCTTTTCCGCTTGTTTCAGTTTGGTTTCAGCTTCGATTTTCGCAAGATTCACAATCTCCTCAGCCTTCTTGTTGGCATTGTTAATAATCACTTCTGCCTCTGCGTTGGCTTTGGAAACTCCTTCATCATACACACGTTTTAAAAGGTCTTGTAACTGGTCACTCATATTTCATCTCCAGTAGTGTCACTTTTGAGGCATCTAAATTACATATGCTTTTTGTGTCAATTAGTTTCACAAGACCCTTATTATCTGCATTTAGTGGCATGTGGATAAGAATGAACAATCTAGTTCAGGCTTGTTATCATTACTTAATCATTACGCATGAATTACGGATGGGAGGCGTAATTCACGCGTATTACATCCGTAATTGGAATAGGGAAGAAAGAGACATCAAGTAGGGGAGATGTGTTCCCGGGTTAAAGGATTCTTTAGCTTCTTAGTGATAAAATATACGAAACCAAATGAAATTGCAGTGGTTATACTATCGGCAACAGGAAGAGCAAACACCAAACCCGTGAAGCCAAAGTTGTGATTGAGAAGATACAACGCAGGGATGTAAATGAAACCTTGACGCGATAGTGCTACAATCAAAGCCGGCAGTGCCTTGCCCATAGCCTGCAAACTAACCATGAGAATCATCCCGATTGCTGCAAAGGGGATGGCGAAAACGTATGAACGCAATATAACCATGCCAATATCGATGATGTTCTTATCAGGAATAAAAGCAGTAATCAGCATTCTGGGCATGAAGATGAATAGTAAAGTGAAGAAGAATCCAAATACCAAGCTGACGGTGATGGAACTGACAATTGCCTTTTTCATACGACGGTAATTGTGGGCACCGTAATTATAGCCGATAAGCGCTTGCACTCCAATGGAGATGCCGATGAAGACGAATATGGGAATAGAGAATACACGGGAAGCAACGCCCATTGCAGCGATGCTGTTATCACCATAAACTGATGCCAGTTTGAAAGAAATGGTGTTACCGATACCCATCATTATCTGTCCCATGGAAGCCGGAATACCGATAAAGAGTATCTCTTTGTAACATGCCCACCGAAGGTGCAAGTATTTCCATGAAGGAGCAACAATGCTTTTCTTGCGAAGATAGAAACTGAAGTAGTACATCATGCCCAATGCCTGACCAATGATGGTGGCAACCGCTGCCCCGGTGACGCCCATTTTGAAAACAAAGATAAAGAGCGGATCGAGGATGATGTTTGCCCCCGTGCCAATAAACAGCCCATTCATCGCTTCTTGGGCAGCTCCTTCGGCGCGAAGCAACTGCACCAAAGTGAATTGAAGCAT
The DNA here is from genome assembly GCA_964588075.1 of uncultured Candidatus Cloacimonas sp. Classification (GTDB taxonomy): domain Bacteria; phylum Cloacimonadota; class Cloacimonadia; order Cloacimonadales; family Cloacimonadaceae; genus Cloacimonas. The sequence goes on along the minus strand of CAZPNU010000002.1, from coordinate 164,628 downwards.
CACAAAGGGAGTTCCCAGTAGGATAATGTAGATGTATTTGTAAGCATAATAAGCGGTTGTGGGGCTGGCATTAACTGTGCTGAGGAAAGTTGGAATGGTAATGATGCCGATTATTCCCAGAAATATTGATAGAATCGCCGAACTGAAGATTGAGGTGCTTGTGATTTCTCTGGCAGCTTCTATGTCCTTCTTGCCCAGTAATCGGGAAAGATAGCTACCGCCACCGGTGCCAAAGATACCGGAGACAGCCATTTGGAAAACAAAGAGAGGTAGAGAGATAGAAACCGCAGCCATTTGCATAGGGTCATTAAGCTTGCCGATAAAGAATGTATCAGTGAGATTGTAAACGATATTAACCAACATACTAAGTACACTGGGAACAGCCAGATACATTATTGCTTTTGGAATGGGGAACTTGTCCAGGATGTCTATTCTGCTATGCTTCATTATCAATCACCTTTATTATGGATGTCAGGTTTCACCACAGAAGCAAACTGTCAAGGATGCATATAGCAGGTGCGCAACAAGTGTCAGTTAAATATGTAATACCATGCTGGAAAGAAATGCTACTTCAGTTGAAGACTTAAACTAACTGCTTCGTGAATAGTAACTACCTCCAAACCCAACTCTGAGATATAATCCAATATTTCTCTAAAAGTCTCCGCACTACAGTTGTCTCCATAAGCACCAGAGTCTTCGTCAATTTTATGAAATCCTAAGATGATTATGGATTCCCTATCTGCTATGCCCCTGTTAATTCGTTCTTTTATCACCGATGAATGCCAACCGCTTTGATATGGTAGATAACCGAGGTTAAACCGATCGATTGGGCTATACATAGCATAATTGTAGCTACCACGTATATTCTTGTAATACTTCTTGATAATTGGAAAATAGTCGCTTGGACAAGCACCACTTGGGATGGCAAAACTGCGGGGATTCACCCCTAAAGAAACTAAGTTATTATAATCTTGTCCTATTATATAATCCGCTTGCGAATAGTTTATATCAACCAGGTTTTCATGATTAAGTGAGTGTCCCCCGATCTCCCACACTTGCTCATGGTATAGGGTAAGAACTTGCTGGCTGCTTAATCTACCTGGACTTCCCAGTAATGCACTATTCACAAAACAAGTTGCACGAAATCCGTGAGCATTTAGAATGGGGAGTGCTTCGGTATAGACATTGGCAAATTGATCGTCAAAAGTGATGCAGACTCTTGAGATAATAGTGTTTGGCTTAGTGATTAGGTTGCAGGAAAACAAGAATAGAGGTATCAGCAAACATAGGAATCTATAAACCATATCTCAACACCGCTTGTACGCCAAAGTAATGGTTGTAGTTGGCAGTTTCAGAATCTTCTAACCGGTATATTATTCCGATCCGTTGTTCCGGTCTTAACCATAATTCATTTAGTATGAAGATGGAAGAGTCATCATGATTACCCCACTTTGCATATTCCACACCAGGACTGAAACAGAGATCTTTTAAACGATAACTATAGGAAAGTTTAAAGTTTTTCTGTGTTATACTTACGGACTCTGGTTGCAACATCACAGCTTCTAGATACAAACTACTCTTGGCGAAAGGCTTGTAAGCTAGGCATAGCTGCCCGTAAGAATTAGCATGCTCCTTTGTTCGTCCACTTTTTGGAAAGTAGCTTGTGGCAATATCCGTGCGGAGTTCCACTAGTTGACTATGGTACTCCATAGATGCCGAGCCGATAAAGACAGGCGTCCTGCGAAAGCTATCCATAGCTCTGGCTTCAAAACCAATCGCAGCGCCAAAATTTGGGCTGATGCTCCATTTGCTATTTAACTGAGCAATAGCTTGGTTCTGCTTATTACCGCCTAATCTAAGATGAAACTGATTACTTCGATTGTCTATAGTAACACCAACCCCATTAAAGCGTGTATCCTGATATAAGTACCTGTCAAAATTTGGATGAATCAAACTATGTGGGTTAAAATGAGATTGCTTGCCATACCCAGCCTCTCGAGTTGTGCCCCAAAAGGACATCTTTGAGAGACTGTACACAATGTCAATCTTGTTAAGCTCCAGATAAGAAGAAATAAATTCAGCTCTTGATCGCAACAATAAGTCTAGCTGAAGGTCGTGATATTTTATCGAATCAACCGCTATATCAATACGGTAAAACTCATCCCATTTAAGTTCTTTATTTGGTTGAGATTTGTTATATTGAACATTGTTCTGAGAGAACCAATTGAAACTGAGCGGTAGTTCAATGGCAAACAAAGAAGAAGATAGAGTGATTATTAGCAATGTTAGAAGAATGCATCTGGTCAAAGTAGTGTTCATTACACCTCTTTTTCCATTGATACGCCTTTTTGAAGGATGCTTCTTATCTGCTCGCTTATCTTTCGTAAATCTATGGGTGTGTTGCTTGCTAACCACTGCCATATTATAATGTCCATCGCTCCCACAAGTAGTAAGGCAAAAGCTTGGGGGTTTATGTCTCTGATTCTTCCAGACTTGATGGCTAAAGTAGTTTGTTCCACCACGAAATTCAAGTATATCTGGATGGGATTGTATCCAGGATTTCTGCGGTTGAATAACTCAGTCTGTCTTAGTTCAACAGTTATGAATCTGGCAATAAATGGTTTGCTTTCTACTAATTCTGTGTGGTGGAAGAAGAAAGCATAAAGTCTTTCCATGGGATCTGGAATGCCGGAAGTTAGCTCTATAATATTGTTTATCTCGCTGCTGATAACTTCGCTCATGCATTTCTGTAGAAGATCATCCTTGCTGTTAAAGTACAAATATACTGTACCCGGAGCAACTCTCGCACGTTTAGCCACGTCTGCTATTGTAGCGAGGTTGGATCCTTTCTGGGCAAAGACTTCGATAGCAGAGTACAAGATATCCTCTCGTTTATTCTGCCTTTCAGCTCTTCTTTGCAGCTTTGTATTTGTGTTCATGTATTCTCCACCATACTATATGTAAGAGAACAATGCTGAATTGATCAATAACCTTGTCAATGCCTTTTTAGATGTACGTAACTACAAGGTATATCGTGATTGATTTCATTTGACATAAATGTGCGTTTGAGATTTCAAGAACATATCAAAAGAATAGGATAAGATAGCATGAAAAGAATACTCCTTTGTGTCACAGGTGGTATTGCAGCTTACAAAGCAGTTGATCTCGCAAGCAGGCTGGTGAAGCTTGGTTTTGAGATAAAGTGTATCCTCACCAAGAATGCATTAGAATTTATAGGTCCCGTTAGCTTGGCTGCCATAACTCACAACCCTGTTTATACTGATATGTTTGGAGATACAGATCCCGTTTTGCACATCAGCTTGGCAGATTGGGCTGACATTGTGGTTGTCGCACCTGCTACAGCAAATATTCTTGGGAAAGCTGCTCATGGTCTGGGAGATGATTTGCTATCTACGGTGTTGCTTGCTCATACCAAGCCTGTTCTATTTGTTCCGGCGATGAATGTTCACATGTTCGAATCAGAAGCTGTGCAGAGCAATATAGCCATTCTGAAACAGAGGAAGCATAACATTATGCAACCGGATAGTGGGATGTTAGCTTGTGGATATGAAGGAAAAGGAAAATATCCCCCCAATGAAGAGGTTATAGCTGCAATATGTACATACTTGCACTATGGTCAAGACCTCCAAGGAATCAAGGTTCTGGTTACAACGGGAGCAACTGTAGAACCAATCGATCCTATGAGATATATCAGTAATCGATCCAGCGGAAAGATGGGAGCTAACTTAGCTCGTAACTTAGCTCTACGTGGCGCTGAAGTATATTTGATACATGGTAAGATTGAGGTCTCCACACCATATTATCTTAAGGAGACCTGCAAAATAGAGAGCGCAGCAGAAATGGATAAAGAGGTTGGTTTAAGGTTTCAAGGTATGAACTGGGTTGTCATGTGTGCAGCGGTTGCCGACTACACTCCAGAGCAGTTCAATCCTGCTAAGCTTCCAAAGCAAGAATCGTTGGATCTGCCCTTAAAGGCAACAAAAGACATCCTCCAAGCTTTAGGAAAGATCAAACAACCTGGGCAGAGATTAATTGGTTTTGCTGCCCAAACGCATGAACACGTGAAGTATGGCTTAGATAAGCTTCAGCGTAAGAATTTGGACATGGTGTGTGTCAACGATATTTCTGTTGCAGGTAAGGATGATAGTAAAGTAGTCGTGCTATGGAAACAAAAGCCTCTTGCTACAGAACACACACAAAATGAGTATAGAGAGATGGAGCTGATTGGCAGTAAGTTTGAAATATCACATCGAATTATTGACTTAGTTAAAGAGCTCTAATGCATATCCTTATTACTGCTGCAAATAGCCAAGTAGGCAGCTTTCTTGCCAGAAATTATCTTGCTGAGGGGCACAAACTAAGTTTGTTCTATCATAAGCGGAAGGAGCGCATTACAGATTTGGAGATTAACAGCAACGTATTCATCCAAGCTGTCGATCTGGCTAGTATCGAGCAAGTAGGTAGTGCTTTAAACAAGTCCACCCAGAGATTTGGAACATCTCCCGAGCTGTTAATACACTGTGCTGCCAAGAGAAGTTATGATGCTAAACCCTTGGCGGAAACCAATCCCGAAATATTCCATGAAGTTTTATACTCGAATGTCACTTATGCATATAACATCCTGAAGACAACTCTTCCCTTGATGCGCGGAAGTGGATTTGGCCGTGTTATTCTCTTTGGAAGTAATGTCACTCAAACCGGTTTGCTTAATGGGAGTGCTTATGCAGCAGCAAAAGCTGCAATTGCTAATCTAACAAAGAGTGTCGCATTGGAGAATAAGGATTATGATTTTATGATAACCTGTATTTCTCCTGCACCGGTTGATACTGTGCTTGAAGAAGACTTTGAGGGTGAGTATTTACAGTTTCGCAAACAGTATTTTGCCAAATACCTGCTGGATAACCCGGGTGCCGGTTTAGTATCGAAAGAAGAGATAAAAGAATTGATAGACAAAGCTCTAAATGACCAAAACAATAGTTATAATGGAAAAGAGATATATCTTGGATGCGGAGTGAAGTAAAATGAGAAGCATTATTTTAACAATCTTGTTGCTTGTTTGTAGTAGTTTGGTAGCTGTACCGTTCATGGATGGAGAGAAGCTCAATTTTGATGTTAAATATGGGCTGATAAATGCCGCTCAAGCAAGCCTTGAAGTACGAACTTCATTGTATCAAGGCAATCCCGTTTGGCAGTTATCAACCACAGCGGGAACCCATAAGTTCTTTGATAAGGTCTTTAAGGTTCGCGACAGAGTTGATTCATGGTGGGATAAAGAGACTCTTTTACCCTATAAATTCTCTAAGAACCTTCAGGAAGGAAACTACCGTCAACATCGGGTACACATATACGACCATCAAGCCGGTAAGACAACATACCAGAAATGGGATTATAAAAAGAGTAGATTCGAGAATACTGTAATGGACCTTCCCAAAGAGTCTCAGGACATCTTGAGTGCTTTCTACGCGGTCAGATCTATGCCCTTGGTAGTAGGTAAATCCGTGTTTATGAACATAACAGCAGATGGAAGAGCTATGCGTACTGAGGTTGTAGTACATAAACGCGAAAGACTGAAAACAATATTCGGTAATATAAACTGTCTGATGATTGAACCTAAACTACGAGGAGATGCTGTTTTCAAACAGAGTGGGAGAATCCTGATCTGGGTTACAGATGATGAATACAAGATACCAGTTAAGCTAGAGAGTAAAATAACCATAGGTAGTTTCATTGCAACACTAACAAGTGCTTCCCAAGTCCCATTGAAGGTTAAATGAGTTCTATTGATTTACTGCAACTCTCTGCCTACGACTATTTCCTACCCAAAGAGCTAATAGCACAGCAACCTATTGCGAACAGAACCGAATCCAGGTTATTGCACATCAACAGAAAGAGCGGTATTATTAGACATGAGCAATTCAGTGACATTTCCAGCTATGTAGGAAGTGGCGATGTGTTAGTTGTCAACAGCAGCAAGGTTTTCCCTGCGAGGTTGTATGCCAAAAAGGAAAACGGCACCGTCATAGAAGTCTTGTTGCTACACCAGACCGCACCACTGGGTTGGAAATGTATGATCTCTCCCGGTAAGCGGGTGAAGAAACCTCAAACCCTTTACTTCTCTGATGCTCTCACTGCCTATGTAAGCGAAGGGGATAGTGAAGGATTGCGAGATATTGAGTTTACATGCGAACAACCATTCTGGGACGAGATATACAGAATTGGTCATGTTCCTCTTCCACCGTACATTGAACGTGTAGATGATATTATTGATTCAAATCGATACCAAACCGTATATGCAGACCAAATTGGCTCTGTGGCTGCACCAACTGCCGGATTACATTTCGACGATGAGCTGTTGAGTCGCTTAAAGTGTAATGGGGTAGAGATAGTTAATGTTGTATTACATGTAGGTATTGGTACTTTTCGTCCGGTTAAGACAGAAATTATAACCCAGCATAGAATGCATTCTGAACTTGCATATATTTCGGAAGAGACTGCGACAGTTATAAATAGAGCTAAACAAGATGGCAGAAGGGTGATTTGTGTTGGTACGACAAGTGCCAGAACAGTGGAGAGCTTTTGGGATAACAAGTCACTTGTGTCTGGCTCAAAATGGACAGATATATTCATTTATCCCGGGGTTGGTTTCAATGTTGTTGATGCGATGATAACGAATTTTCATCTCCCACAATCGACCCTTTTGATGATGATTTCCGCATTTGCTGGATATGAGTTGACAATGAAAGCCTACCAAGAAGCTGTAATTAACAAGTATCGTTTTTTTAGTTATGGTGATGCGATGTTTATTGAGGATTAGTATGAGAAGCTTTTTTTATTATGACCGTTTAGATAGCACTATGAATGAATACCTGAGGCTTAAAGAGTTGAATCAGGATCCAATTTGCGTAAGAGCGGGAACCCAGAATGATGGTGTGGGTAGGGGAGACCATGTTTGGATATCTCCACCCGGTGGTCTATGGTTCACTTTCGACTTGATTGCCACCAATCCAACCCCTTCATTTGCCTTATTTACCGGATACTGCCTTCATCATTGCTTGGGTACTCTGTTTAAACCTATCAAGGATGATTTGAAAATCAAGTGGACGAATGATATTATATACGCAGGGAAGAAATTGGGCGGAATCCTTTGCCGATACCAATCGAGTAAAAAGTTATACACTATAGGCGTGGGCCTTAACACAAACAATGACATAGATGCGCATCTTGGTAAATTCGGAGCTGTCAGTTTAAAACAAATACTCGGCTTTGAGGTGTCTAACAGTTTCTTGTGCCGTGCGCTGATTAAAGGGGTGGAAGGTGAATGTTCCAGAAGGTCAGCATCAGTGAACTACTTGACTTACTGTAACGATCAACTTTTTGGCAGGGGGAGATGGGCGCGTATTGAGATAAGTGGATTGGAAATAACTGCAGAAATATTGGGAATTGATGCCAATGGTTATTTACTGGTACGCAAGGAAATGGGCGAATATATAAGTGTCCACACTGGTTCAATTATAGATTTTGTAGATTAAACTCTCTAACTCTTTTCTATGCGTTCTCCAAGCATCATTGCATAATCATTACATGTTTATTACGGATGAAACATGCAATGATCATGTAATGATCATGCAGTTACAACAGAAGAGCAATAGAAAGACTTACACCGTAAAGAGATCATTCTCACTATGTTAGGTTATACTTAATGCGGATTCGGAGAATTATCACGGAACTAAACAGAGATAGTATTCCGGCAATAATCAAAGGGAATGTGTAGCTTCCTGTTATGTCTCTAAGATATGCTCCGCCTTGAATAGCGAAAGCTCCAAAGCCATAAGCTGTGAATAACAATCCATAGTTTATTCCCATATGTTCCACCCCAAAACATTCCGAAGTTAAAACTGGATAAAGCGCTAATGATGCTCCGATACCAAAACCAAGGAGGGAAGAAGCAATCATCAGGGTGATAAAGCTGGTTATTGCAAAGGGGAAGAGCATAAACACAATTGCCTGACCAAAGAATATAAACCCTAAAACACCTGGTACGCCAAGTTTATCGCTAATGTAACCTGAGAGGGGCCTACTTAACCCATTAGATAGGGCGAATAGAGATATGGGTAAAGATGCTTTACCTACACTTAGCCCAATTACCTCATGTCCAAATGATGGCAGAATTCCAATAATCAGGAGTGAGCCGTATATGGAAAATAGAAAAGATAGCCACATCTTCCAGAATAGTGATGTGTTAACCATCTGCTTTGGCCTTAGATTAGCCCGTACCATGCCTGTTTTATCGGGTAAGTGCATCGCACCAAAGATATGCATGTGCCATTGATCAGTGGGAAATACTACTAAGCGGGAAGCTATAAGTGTTACAAGATAAGTAACCACAGCGATGATAAGAAAGGTGCCATCAATGCCGAATGATGGGATAATGTAGTGTGCTTTCAAAGGAGCAAAGAAAAAGGAAGCCAATCCAAAACCCATAACCCCCAGAGATACAGCTAACCCTGGATAATCAGGATACCACCTGCGGATTGAAGGAGCAACGCAAGAATATGTTATCCCACATGCTGTACCCCCAAGGATACCGTAAGTAAATATTAACCATAGAGGGTGATTTACAACATGCAGAAAGGCACTGAGCGAATTGGCAAGAAGGAAAAGAAAGGCACCAATGGTTATCAAAGTTCGTGTGCCATACTTCTCTTGAAGTTTCCCTGCCGGTAGCATGGATATGGAAAAGACAATCATGAATATGGAGAGAGGGAGCATTGCTATAAATTTGCTCCAACCGAAATGAGTTGTAAGCGGCTCTACAAATACACCCCAAGAATAGGATAAACCTCCCATCATACTAACCAGAAAACCGCCTAATACGACAGTCCATCTTTTACCAAAAACTGGTTGATCAGCTTGCATACATCTCCCAATGTTCATCAGTGCTGTTATTGCGTTGAGTCATGATGCCAAATATGAAAAACGGCGCATAATCTGTCAAGGATAGTTGTATATTGCGAGATGTTTACAAGCAATTAGTGAGGAAAAAAAGCCATCTCAGGGTTGAGATGGCGGAACAAAACGCAAGAGTTTGAATAAGATTGGGTATTAGGTTGGGAATTCGCTTTTCCCACAAAGCAAGCCTGCAGACATAGGAGCAACCTTCTTCAAATAGGCTTGCATAGCTAGTGATAACTCCCTAATTTCCCATTGCGCATGATGGTCAGAACGCAAACGGACGAAATGGTAAATCTCCCGCATATTCATCTTCGCATATACCGATAGGATGGATGCGTTAAGTCTGCAGTAAGGAGCGAGAATACTTAGCTGCTGTGGCAAGGAATAGGCAAAATCCAAGACGGTAGAAGCCAGCGACTCCCATACATCACTTCTGCCAATTTCTTTTATACTATCCGGGATCTTACAAATGGAGGATGATCCGCCTTTGCGAAGCATTGTGCAGAATCTGTGGCGCTTAAACTGAGCCCAGCAACACTCACTCATGGTAAGTTCAAAGCTGAAGTCAATTGTCTCAAAAGCTCTGGGAAGCTTGTGCCATGGCTTGAGATTGTTGAAAACCTGTTGCCATAATTGTTGCTTAACAAAGCGGGGGAGATGGCTGACAGTCTCTTTGGTTTCGTTCCAGTTAAGTTCCCCTTGTTGGTAGATGATAGCAGTTAGAATACTGTCATCGGGATTGCTGGGAGAACATACAGACTTCAGCTTATTCTCCAAATCCAGCTCTTTTAACCAGGGTAGTTCTTGCTGTAAGAAACCGGTGTAACCAACCTTATCAAGATCAATTGTGCCAAGGTATCCATCATCTGCGGTATAACGTATTAAAGAAGGGGCAATAGATGATACGCTTGCGAATAAAGTGGAACGGAGGTCCTCAGCTTCGGCTAGTTGGCTCTTCGCTAAACGACGAAGCAAGTTCTCCAAACTACGGGCATTGATTGTTACCCCCATTTGCGTCTTGGCTGATAGTGGCAGTATATAACGGGCATCCTCTTTAGCTTGGGCTTCCCGATCTCTGCTCTTCATATCTGGATGAAGCTGTTTATAGCGTTCATTGAGCGCGTTGTAACTAAGCTCATATTCTGTGAATAAACTATCCATCAGGAGCTTATACTTCTTCTTTAGTTTGGGAAACTTGTTAAGCTCTTCGGGGACAACATAATCTTTTGAGAAGGTAACATATCTTTGGGATTTTTCGGTAAAAGAGGCGACTCTACTGCGCTGTACAGTCTCTGTTAATAATCTGGATATATCTATCAAATCGAGGTTGAAAACAGCATGCTCTGCTACAGAACTATGCCCCATTTCGAAGATTATATTGGTATTGGAAGCCCTTGCCTTGCTTAGTTCGGAGAGTGCTTCTTTCCGGAGTTCTGTAACATCCTTGCTGCTTCGGCTTATACGGGCATAGGCTGCAGATAGCACCTCTGGGCTGGCTGTTTCGGCATCAAGGGTATCAATGAGAGACTTGTCGATGTTAAAACCGGCAACGATAATCTTCACAGTAACATCCCGTATTACAACAAAGCACTCACGCTTGAAGCGCCTATTCTGCTAGCCCCGGAAGATAACATAGCAAGGGCTGTCTCTCTATCGCGAATACCACCGGAAGCTTTTACACCTAACTTAGGACCAACAACGCTCCTCATCAAGGCGATATGCTCTATAGTAGCACCGAAAGTTCCAAATCCTGTAGAGGTTTTAACAAAATGTGCACCAGCTTTTTTTGCAATGAGGCATGATGTAATAATCTGCTCATCGCTGAGATAACAGGTTTCTAAAATAACTTTTAACAGGGCACCTCGTGCTATGCATAATTTGGCAGTTTCGTTAATACTCTCCAAGTTCATCAAAACGTCGCCTGATAATAGTGCACTCAGGTTTTGAACCATATCAACCTCATCGACCCCACTGTTTAAAACTGCTTCAGCTTCTTTTACTATAGCCTGAGGAGATGAAGCACCAAGAGGAAAGTTTATGACGGTGCATGACTTGACACAATTTTTCAAGATTTGTTTGATTAGCGGTAAGAAATTAGAATTGATGCACACAGATGCAGTTTGATATTCATTTGCCACATTACATAAACTGACTACATCTTCGGCAGTTGCTGTTGCTTTAAGGACTGTGGCATCAATGAACGATGCAATTCCTTGTTTTTTATCATAGGTTTGGTCAGCTTGATTTGCCCTGCAGATCTCGCAGTCGAGGCAGACTTGATGAGCACCTCCGCAAATACATGGTTTGTTCTCGCCAAATAGTTCCAAGGCAATTTCAGGTATGCTTTTCATAATTTCTCCGGTTTTTGGTTAATTCTAAGTTGTCCACATGCTCCGAAAACATCTGTGCCTCTGCTCCTTCGCAATGTTACCGCTTGAGGTAAGCTTTGTGCTTGTAGCATGAAATCCTCTACTTGTTGTGTTGTGGGAGCAGTATAGCCACTGCTGGATCCAGGATTTAACGGGATAAAGTTGATCTTACATGCAATATCCCCTACGAACTTACGTAGTGCATTTAGATCTTCTTTACCCATGTTTTCACCGGCAATAAGGATGTATTCAATAGTGATGCGAAAACTACTCTTTCTAAGGTAATACAGCATCGATTGTTTCAATTCGTTTAGCGGATATTTTTTATTTATTGGCATCATCAGATCTCGTTTTGCATCAATTGCCGAATTGAGCGAGATGGCAAGCTTGGTCTTAACTCCACTATCCGCCAATTTAACAATTCCGGGAACAACACCACATGTAGATACTGTTGTACGACGTGGACTGAAGGCTAGGGTATCACTAGACTGTATAATCTGCAGAGCCTTGAGAACGTTATCAATATTATCCATGGGTTCTCCCATTCCCATAAACACAAGATTTGTAATATGGGGTAATGAAGCCTTTGATATCTGATTTGATGCAACCGGCTCATGATCTCTGCATGCTTTATATCCGTGTAGTATCTGAGTAACAATCTCGTCCACACTTAGGTTCCTGATCATACCCATCTTGGCTGTGGAACAAAAAGAGCACTTTCTAGCACAACCTACTTGAGATGATATACACAAAGTGTTTTTCTTTCCTCCCGGAATAAGAACAGTTTCAACTTGTTGATCATCCTGTAATTTCAACCGATACTTGACCGAACCATCTTTTGAGTGTAGTTCAAGACAAGTCTCAGGGAAGAACATGCTAAAATGATTAGTGAGGTTTTGCTTGTAATCTTTAGGAATGTTGGTCATTTTTTCAAGATTGAATTCAAAATGCTTGTAAATCCAATCTGTTAGTTGTTTGTTTCGGTATGAGGGAAAGTCACCTGACAGAATACTCTCAAGTTCAGTGGGTAGAACACTAAATAGATTTAACATTGTTCAATTTCCGGGACGCTAACAATCTCGAGCTTCTTGAATTCTTCTATATCCAATTCGTGAATGCTACCTTCATCATTAGTGAGAAGGATATGCTTTGATATTACATCAATACGCATTACCAGCATTCGACTACCCTTATAACTAACACAGGTGCCAACTAACGGGAAGTCTTTAGCCTCTTCCACATAGAAATCTTCCTCGAAGTTCAAACAACAAAGCAACCTGCCACAAGGACCAGATATCTTAGAGAGATTGCCTGCTAAGTTTTGATCTTTCGCCATTTTAATGGTAACTTGGTTAAATCGCTTAAGGAAACTACCACAACAGTATTGATTCCCACACATCCCGAAACCTCCAAGTCTGCGGGCCTCATCTCTTCCTGTGGTTTGGTGTAATTCTATTCTAGTTCTGAAGACTGTAGCTAACTCTCGGACGAATGTCCTAAAATCTATACGGCCTTCCGCAGTGAAAAAGAATGTAAGCTTATTGCCATCAAACTGAAAGATGGTTTCGATAAGTTTCATATCGAAAGGATACCGTTCAAGAATGGATAGAAAGGTATTTGATGCCTTCTGTTCTTCGTTTCCTATGTTTTTAAGTTTCTCCAGATCATCATCATTGGCTTTGCGCCTGATACCATAAAGTTTCTGGGTCTGTACTTCAGTATCCAAATCTTCATCGCTAATGCTCAAATGTACAACCTGAGCAATATCATCTCCGCGTTCAACTTCTACTATTATCAAGTCTTCAGGTTGGATATCAAGTCCGGCTGTATTCTTATAATAACCTAATCGTCCAGTTCTGAATTCAACTTCTATGTAATCTTGCACTTAAATCTCCATCGTTTACTTGTCTTAATAACTCTATCTCGGTTTCTGATAAGCTCTTTTGCCGTCTTTGTTTAACCAAGGACGCAGTCTCGCAGAATGCATCGAATTTGTAACTAGTTAGCTGTTTAGCTTCTCCCCATGAAAAATCGGGTATAAAATCTGTTATCAGATCACTGCCCCAAATGTTGCATCCAACTCCAATTACTGCCCCAGTGTTTATGCTGCAGTTGATTCCAATTTTACTGTGATCGCCAATAACACACCCGAGAAATGGGGTTGATGATGGTTCTTTTTTTCCAGTAGTATATGAATAATAGGCCACGTTCTTATACGTGTTCTTAAGATCACTGTTATTCGTATCTGCTCCGATGTTAACCCATTCACCAATATATGCGTGTCCTAAGAATCCATCATGTTGTTTATTGGTATATGCCTGAATGATACTCCCTTCAATTTCTCCTCCAACCTTGCAAGTTGGGCCAATAGATGTGCTGCCGTATATTTTAGCCCCAATCTTCACTATGGATTTTTTACCTATGTAGAGTGGTCCGCATAGAACGGCATTATGCATAATCTTCACGCCTTCATCAAGGACAATTGGCCCTTGGGTGGCATCCAGAATCACCCCCGGGTTTAGTGTTACATCATCACCAATCCAAACGTTATAGGGATGCAGGACAGTTACCCCTAACTCCGTCTCAAAGAAGTTATCTTGGTCATAGAAGAAATTATCAAAGTCCCAAGAAATCATCCTGGCGTTATCGTGGATAATCTCCGCAATGTTTTGATAGAGGGCTCCCTCTATCTGAATTTTTTTGATATTATTAGGAAGTCCGGTTGTATAATCCCCATGTGAAAGGAGATCCCCTGGCTGATTAACAACACAAGCTACAAGTTCATTGCCATTATACAGGGCTTGATTATGCTGCAAAGCGTTGATCTTAGCTATGGTATCGTTGTTTAAAATCAACCGGGTGTTAATGATTAGAGACAAGACGTTTTCAGCTTGATTTATAATCCAATCTGGATGCCTCTCGGTATATAAATTGGTTAGATAGTCGTTTAGATACAAGCTAGTTGAATCCGATTTACCAAAAGTGCTCTCTAGCCTCTGTCTAAATTTAAGAATACCACATCGTAAATCTCCGAAACTTCGTGTGTAAGTTAATGGGAGAAAGTTCGAATATTTATAGTCGTCAAACAGTATCAGATGCATACTTTGATTTCCTTTTATACGGCTTTTTACCGTGCCAGACAAATATGTTAAACTGTCCTAAAACCATGGTGAATACCAATAGGAAAGTTTGGATCACTAACCAGATAGGATAGAAGCGCATCATTTTAGCACTTATTCCTAAAGTAGAACGAGAATAGCTGAAGTATATGTTCTCGATGAGAACTCGCAACAAGAAAATTGCTATACCAAGCTTCAAGTTAAAAAACATCATTACTATGCCACCCCAGTATATGAAGGCCATTGTCAGAAGAATGAAAAAGAACTCAGGGTTGAACTTCAATTGATACTTCATATTTGAGGCCCATCTGCTTCTTTGATTAATAAATCTTCCCCAAGACTTAACCGGCCTCGTGTGAACAAAACTGCTTGGTTGAAAGTTGAAGACGATTCTGTGACCCCTTCTACGCATAAGCTGCATAAGGTTTACATCATCTCCTGATAACAGATTCTGTATCTGAGTAAAACCTCCTACATCATCGAAAGCAGCTCTTCTATATGCGAGATTTTGGCCTATACATGCCCAACTCTTGCCAAGAGTGTAACCTCCTGCGAGCACCAAATATGTCAAAGCAAAATCAAAATGCTCATACTTATGCAAAACGCTAGCCTTGTCCCAAGAAGGAAGAAATGTTCTTGAGTATCCTGCGACCATTGAGACATCATCTGTAAAAAGTGATATCATTGATGTAATCCATGTCGTGGGTAGGATGCAATCAGCATCCGTAGTTAAAATTATCTCACCTTGGGATAAAGAGATTGCTTTGCCAAGTGCTTGCTTCTTGGGGGAAATCACTTTGTCTCTACCCTTAACCTTTAGATAGGTTAGGTTTAGATCCGTGGTTTCGAACTGGGTAACAATAGATTCCGTGTTGTCTTGAGAGTCGTCGTCGGCTAGAATAACTTCATAGAGCTCTTTTGGGTAATCCTGATTTAACAAACAAAGGAGCAAGTCTTTCAGGTTGGAGGCTTCATTACGAGAAACAATAATCACACTGACTTTGTATCTTCTGTTGCTGAATGTGGGCTTATATCTTTTGAAACCGAACCAAAAACGGATACAAAAGCTGACATAGGTCACGAAGCCTGATGCAATCATTATACAAAGTATTATATATAGGAGTCTATAGATTGGTATCATTGAATTTCCAACTCATCGCGATAACCCCATCTGGTTGGGTAGAAGTTAAACCTTAAAGTATCTGCAACTGCTGGTGGGACATTATTTTCGATAAAGAACTCCTCTATACCGCTTGATGTAGCAAAACCAGTGGTGGGACTAATTGTTCGCTTAACAACCCCAGATGGCATAACAAAACTATATCGTGGATCGTCAGATCTGGGAGTTCTCCCTTTGTTTTGTAGCCTAATTGCTTTTGTCATAATCCTACCCCAGATCGGAGCACATACTGCACTCGCTGAGATAGTTGCGTTATTATCAAAACCATTCCAGATCCCCAATGTGAACTGCTTGTTAAACCCGATGAACCAAGCATCGCGATTGTCACTTGAGGTTCCTGTTTTTCCTGCAGCTTGCCAAATATAGTTGTTCCTTGCTGCAGCACCTGTGCCCGAAGAAACAACAGATTGAAGCATGGAGGTCATGATATATGCTACCTCTGGGCTGCATACTTTCACTCTTGAACCTGATTTACGTTCCAACACTTTTCCATTTAAATCTTCAACCCGAGTAATAAATACAGGTGTTGTTCGGAAGCCGCCATTGGGAAAGGCTGTGTAGGCAGAAATAAGGTTAATCGGTGTAACCTCATATGAACCCAAGGCAGCAGATAGATCATTGGCTTTTGCATTTATACCAAATCTTCTAAATGCATCATTCACAGTATCCAACCCAATATCCATCACTGTTTTAACAGCCCAAAGGTTGTAGGAGTGCGTTAGAGCGGTTCGCATCCTTGTATAACCATAGTATTTTCTACTGAAGTTCTGTGGATTCCAATCTTTCCCATCTCCACCTGACAGTTTAACGGGTCCATCTTTTATAACGGTTGCAGGCGTATATCCTCTTTCTACTGCTGCAGTATAATAGATTGGTTTAATCGAACTTCCCGGTTGTCTCTTGGCTTGGGTCATGCGGTTAAATTTGCTATGTTGAAAACTCCTACCACCAATCATAGCTCTTACATAGCCTGTTTCATTCTCCATTAAAACAAGCCCACCTTGGAGGTACTTTGTTGATATATCCACACTTGAAGGACTAACGCTACTAAAGCGCATGGAAGAATTGTATCCCCTTTCGATATTGGATAAATACTGGTTCAGCACCGAATCTGCATAGACGGTTAGATCTTGATCCAGAGTTGTATAAATCCTCAGCCCACCCTCGAACAATCTTTCGGTACCATATTTCCTTTCAAGATATAGCCTGATATGTTCAATGAAGTAATCTGAAGAATACTGTCGCATTGAGGTTCTATCGCTATTGATCTTCGAATCTATAGCCACGTTGTATTCATCTTCGGTTATCTTATGAGCCTTCAACATTCTTTTTAATACTTGGTTTCTTCTTTCAATCAATCTATCTGGATGTTTAATCGGGCTATAGTAGTTGGGTCTTTGTATCATTGCAACTAAAGAAGCAGATTCAGCAAGAGTAAGGTCGCGAGCATGCTTACCAAAGTAATACAGTGCCGCCGTCTCGACACCATGAATCTGACCTCCCCAGAATATCTTGTTAAAATATATTTCTAGGATCTCATCCTTGGTAAACTCACGCTCGATTCTAAGAGCAAGTATTATCTCTTTCATTTTGCGGGACACTTTCTTGTCGAGGGTGAGAAACATGTTACGAGCCATTTGTTGTGTTATAGTGCTGGCTCCCTGAGAAAAATCCATGCGGATAATGTCCACTAAGATGGCTCGGATGTTTCCGATTATATCAATGCCGAAATGGTGATAAAAGTGCTTATCTTCGGCTGTAATAAGTGCATCTACAAGGTATGGAGGAAGTTCCTTTAATGAGACAAGCTTCCTTTTTTCAAAGGCAAATAAGTAGACCATCTTTCCATTACGATCATACACTTCAGAGCCTGATCTTAGCGTGAAGTTTCTTAATTCACTTGTTGGAGGTAAGCCATCACGGTAGAACCATAGAGCCCCGACGAATATACCGATTAGAATACAAGCAGTTATACCAGAGTATACTGATAACTTGTAGATTTGTTCTTTAGTTAAGCGTTTCATCTATTCTCTTTCCTGAATGTTCAAACTTTTTGATTACATATAGAGTTACATATGCTATAACACTACCACTAATCAAACCTAATGAAATGAGTATCGGTGTCAATATAAAAACTCTATCTGACTTAATTATGATGTGCCGTACAATCATTAATTGCATCATATTGTGCATAACGGCACCGCATATACTTACTCCGATAATGCTGAAGCCTGTAATGTATCTTCTAGATAGATACATTGCTACTATAGAAGCCAACCCACCAAAAAGTGATAAAGCAGTCGACGGGTGGACTAAAGTGAGAGTTGCAAGTCCAGATAGTATTGACTTTGTAACAGTAACACACAATGCCTGCAAGGGTCTTTGGGTACATACTAAGTATAGAGATACCGCATTTGAAAGACCCAAGCGAATAAAGGGAACCGGAAGCAATCTCATAATCATATTTTCAACTACGTTCAATGTGATTGCTATTGCAGTCAGCATAGCAAGAGATAATAGCTTGTTCTCCGAATCAATCTTCACTGTGATATAAACCTACGAATAAACTCGTTATCAACTTCATGCAATCCAGTGGTGCTCCCAGCATACAGAACATTTCCATTATCAATTAGTAAGGCAGTATCAGCAATACTATGAATGTCTCGAAGATGGTGAGTTACAGTAATCGTGGAAGCATATCCTTCGGTATTAATCTTCGTGATGTAGTACATTATCTCAGAAGCTGTGATAGGGTCAAGACCGGAAATAGGCTCATCGAAAATTATGTATTTTGGATTATATACTAAAGCTCTGGCAATCCCGATTCTCTTACGCATTCCACCGCTGAGTTCAGATGGATACATATTCAATGTGTGACTTAAACCTATTAAGGACAAGCTCTCAATGACTTTACACTCTATCGTTTCGGCATTGTGATTACCTCTTTCGTAAAGGGGTAACGCTATATTTTGTCTAACTGTTAAAGAGTCGAGTAACGCTGCATTTTGAAATACCATTGAGATACCGTCTAAAACTCTTGTCCTTTCTTCTGGTCTTCCTCGGTAGATATCCACACCATCTATAATCACAGAACCGCTATCCGGTGCGAACATCCCCAGTATTGTTTTGATGAGTACTGTTTTACCGCTTCCACTTCTACCTATGATAACCATATTATTATCATTCTTTAGTGTGAAGTGTATGTCATTCAATACCTGCTTTAACCCCATTTTGAGGGATAGATGGCATACTTCAATCATAAGACTTGTTTCCTTGAATGCAAGCAATGATTAGTCCGGACAAATTACAGAGTAGATCATAACATGATACCGAACGTCCAGGAATAAAGTACTGATGTGCTTCATCTATCAGAGCATTGATACAAAGACAGCCATATGCCATCATGAAACCTTTGTGAGATGTCCCCCTACTTTTCAACCAAGCATTAAACAACAAACCTAACACCAAGTACACGACAATATGAGCTAGTTTATCAAAACTTATGATCTTAATCGAGGGGAGACTTTTTGATGGCAATGAAGATAAGATCCAAATCAAAACAAGCCAGACAATCCAGGCATGCGTTAATAATATTCGGCTTATGGTTTGATTCTGACGATTTCCCACTTCATCCTCATACTTTTTTTATCCACAATTGCCCTAAGCGGTAATCCATGATCACCGACCCATATCGTAGCCTTGGTCCCGGCATTGATGAAATTGAAAGTGACCATATCTACGTAAGGAGTCTTTTGATTTGACAAGGGAGTAAACGTGATAGAGAACTTGTTGCAGTTGAACCTACCCAAGTCCGTCCGTATTACTTCAGATTTTGCCGGTAGAACATGAGCAATCCACTGCTTACCATTAGCATCAACATTATAATCATCTTTCCTGAGGTTCCCTGAAGATATAAACGCCAGTAAACTGAATAAGTCCCTTGAGTCATCCTTTATCAAAAACTTCGTTCGATCAACATCTGAACCGCGCTGTAAATAGGCAATCCCAGATTTATGGAGGTAATCCTGTTTGACTTTTTCATCAATACCTTTCTGGTGTATCTCACGATAATATGTCAGAGGTAGATAGTTTGGAGCAAGATTGATATTGTATGTATTATTCAATAGCGGTACAAAAGGTGTCCCACTCTTTGATCTGGTCGACACAATAATCTGTGATTCGTTTACAGACATAGTTAAACTGGCGACATTAATCCCCATTGTAGACACATTGTATTCAGCTACAACTGCAAACAAGCTGCTTGCAAAAAGTGTCATTAATAGCAGCAAATACTTCAGTTTAGTCGCCCTGAGACAATGAAAGTTGAATCTGCTTTATGCTTTTCTCATCTCCAGCAAGGATTGTAAGGGTAATCCTCTCATCAATTGCCAGAGTCTCACCAATCTCCGGTACATGATTAAAATGGGCTAGGAGATATTCTGCGATAATATCGTATTCTTCTACGGGGATATCCGTTTGGAATTCTTGATTGAATTGCCTGATACTATATGTGCCACTGAGTATATAAGTGTGTTGATCCTTTTGAACTAACTCAGGTGTTTCATCATTGTCATATTCATCACGGATGTCTCCGACTATTTCTTCCAGGATGTCTTCTAGTGATATGATTCCGCTTGTTCCGCCATATTCGTCAACCACAACGGCTACTTGGAGTTTCTTTTGTTTAAACTGGTTAAGTAAGGTTTGAACCTTCATGTTCTCTGTTACGAACCATACGGGACGGATAAAGTCTTTTATGGACTTTTTATCTGGATACAGAACCAAGTCTTTCACATAAACTATGCCAACTATATCATCAATACTCTCGCGAAAAACAGGAATTCGTGAATAACCACTATCTACAATCACAGCTTTAAGATCTTCGAGGCTTTTAGTTTCATCAATAGCAGTGATTTTTACTCGTGGTACATATATCTCTTTAATCTCTGCGTCTTTGAATCTGAACAATCCAACTAACATCTTCTTTTCGTGTTCTTCAAGACCTCTGCTACTGCTTTCAGATTGAATAAGGTTATGAAACTCCTCTTGAGTAAAGTGTACTCCTAAATGATGATCAGAGCTTTTCTTTCTGGAAATGATAAGACTGAACTTCTCTAGCAACCAAGCAAATGGATACAATGTGAATCTAACAAGTATGAGTGGATAACATAACACTCTACTGAGAAGGTCAGCAGTAGCCAAGGCTACCAATTTAGGAATAATTTCCCCAAAGAATAGTATCAATAGAGTTGTTAGAATAACTTGCACTAATATTACCGACGAAGTACTGAAGCCATAATCATCAGCAAGAGACAGAGCATAAAGCGCAGCGAAAGATGAAATGGCGATATTAACAAATGTGTTCCCAAGTAATAGTGTTATTAGTAGCTGCCTTGGTTTTTTAAGCAATCTCAGTATCAACCTCGAGGCTTTTCCAGAATTATTCTCAAGCTTTTTTAGGTAAACTCTCGATAGAGAAAACAGCGCTGTCTCCGATGCGGAGAAAAAGGCAGACATTGCCAATAGTGTTATGATTATCAATGATATAGGGTTATCCACTTCAGAAAGCACCTTCAGTCATTTTTTTGTAATACTCCTCTTTAATATTCATCGTAATTGTGTCTTGTTTACTAACATGGTCATACCCCACTAAGTGAAGCATCCCATGTATGAAAACTATAACAAACTCTTCCTGCAAAGATCTCGTTTCCTTCTGACGATCAAGCTGATTTATGTCAATGATTATGTCACATAGTTTGGTGGTGGCTTGCTTACCAGTAACATTAACATGGTAGTCTGCGGCAAAGCCACCTAATGCTACCTCATTAACAAAACTTAACACATCAGTAGGTTTGTCAACACCTCTATAACAACGATTATAATCCTTCATTTCTTCACTTGTTACTATTGCTAAACTTATGATATACTGCGTTTCAGGATCAGATTCTTCGCATATTTTTTCAGATAAGTTGTGTAACAGTTCAGAGGGGACGACTGGATCTCCATAAACACTGAGTACTGTCATCAATCAGTATCCTCTAAATAATCCAATCTTTTCCTATATATGCTTGCTAAGATTGGAAGCATCGAAATCTTAGCGATGTTCAAGTCTTTAATAGTTATTGGTGAGTCATCGAATTGACCTTCTTTGATCAATCTGGTTATAGTGTCTTGAATGATTCGTAGTATCTCATCTTCATCGATGGTATTCTTAGATTTTGTAGTGGACTCCACAATGTCTGCCAACATCACTAATGAAGCTTCTTTTGTTTGAGGTTTGGGCCCATCATAAACGTAATTAAGAATATCTACAATACTGCTGTCTTTCGCAGCTTTATCATAGAAATACTTTATCTTGGAGTCACCATGATGTTGAAGGACTATGTCAATAACTGGCTGAGGAAGTTTATACTTTCTTGCAAGTTCAATACCCTCAGTAACATGACTCTTGATTAATCTTGCACTTTCATCAGTGCTGAGGTCATTATGGATATCAGCAGAATCCTTATTGTTCTCTGTGAATATATTGGAGTTTATAACTTTTCCGATATCATGGTAATAACTTCCAACTCTTGCCAACAGTGGATTTGCCCCAATCTCCTCCGCTGCTCTTTCTGCTAAATTACCCACAACCAGACTATGATGATATGTCCCAACTGCCTCTGTGGCTAATTTCTTCATTAGGGGATGATTGAAATCCAATAATTCCAACAAGGTTTGTTTAGTTGCTCGGTTCCACTTTTTCTCATAGAGTGGAACAATACCTAATACACCACTGATGCTGATCAGTACAGAGCCTATACCAAAGCCAACAGAGCGGATTATGCTTATAATCGAATCATTCTTGTAAATAGAAATGATTATTATTGAAGTACAAGTTGATGCAACCAGATAAACACCAATCATTGTAAACTCATGATATGAGTTCTGGCGTTTAATCAGTATTAATGTTATCAGAGTGGAAAGTAACAAAACAATTGGAGTATATGTTTCCCAGTTTAGAAAGGGACTAATCACAAGTAAACTACAGATACTATACAAAACTCCATATTCAAAACTAACTAGAATCGTTGCAGATATAGCCATCATAGCAAAGGGCACGAGTAGATTGTTATATCCCAACACATAGTTATTTATCGTGGCAAAAAGGACCAAGACCACAAAGCCAATATTTACGGGGGTAAAATCTGCCACAGGTATGCGATCTTCTTTACTCTGAACTCCAAAGTAGTGATTGGCCAAGCTGACAGCTATGAAGATGTATAGAAAGAGTCCAAGCATCAGGAACAATTCATGTACTGGTGTTTTACTTACATTTCTGCTTTTATAAGCCTCTTGCAAAGACTCTAACTTGCTTAAGTCCTCAGGCGTGATTCGAGCGTTTTTCCTAACTATAACTTCATTTTGTAAAACCACACCATCACTAATCGGTATAGCCCCCAGACTTCTGTTATTCAGTTCCGAGAGTTTAGTCTCATTTAACATTATATTCGGTTTTACTAACGAATCTGAGATATCTCTTGTGAATTCTGCAGCTTGAGGAACCATTGCTAAAATCTTCTGTTCAACCTGAGCCTTGCTATAGAAGCTACTGGTACTCCTGTATTCCAAAGTATCATCCAATGCAATTAGAATGCTGTCTCCCTCAACCTTATCATACACTCCTGTAAGATATAACTCGCTTAGTTGTTGCCGAACACTATTGTAAACTTTATCTCTGATACTGGGATTAGCTGCAAAAGCAAGGTTTTCCGGTTTTATTATCCAGCCCGCTTTCGAAAGTTCGCTACTTAGCACTTGAGTATCTAGAACTCCTTCATCAGCTGTTATAATCTCGAATATATCGTCCCACGATGCCAATACATCGAACATTACGACTTCCGATATAACATACGGCTTGTTTACTCTAAGCAATGCTTTCTCCTGTTCCTTCAATAATTCAGGAGCAGGTTTTAATATCGGGAAATCAAAAGGGGCAATGACTTCGTTCTCGGATACCTGCCCCTCTTTAAGCTTGAACTCAGGATAGTTGAATTTTCCTAAAGCAAATATCTGGTAGATACCTACAATTACAAGCGTTGTAAGTATGCTATAAATCATGTATTTCGAATTCATGGAACTGTTAATTCTCATGTTATCTACTCGAAGCCAAGTTCCTTCAATGCATTAGCCTTTTTGCGCCAGTTAGGATTTATCTTGATCCACAAATGTATCTGGGCATCCATTTGAATAAAGTTGCTCAATTCGCGTTCAGCATATTCGCGAATTCTCCTAAGGTTTTCCCCTTTTTTACCAATAATGATTGGCTTCTGGCTTTGCCTCTCCAACCAAATAACTGCATCCACAACAACTTTGTCCGTATTTTCTGTGTAACGTTCGATTATAACTGCAGTGGCATATGGTATTTCCTGTTCAAACTGATGAAAAATAGCTTCCCGGATTATCTCTTTGGCAAAAAAGCGCATTGGCAGGTCAGAAAGCTGATCCTCGTCATAATATGGTTCATGAAAGGGCACATACTTCTTTATTAACTCTATCAATTCAGGAATATTATCTCCGCGTTTTGCAGATACAACGATCGTATCTGATATCGAAGCAGGAAGTTGTTTAACCAAATCATCCATATTTACATCAGGATACAAATCCACTTTGTTGAATACGGCAATTTGCGGATTCTTAATGTGCTTTAACTTATCCAAAACCTCTGTATCAAACTCACTGGGGAACCCTCCAAGTTGTGCCATGAATATTATTAGATCCACATCCTTGAAAGCATCGCTCCAGATACGCATCATTTTTTCCTGCATTTCGTATCTCGGCCGCAGATATCCGGGTGTATCAACAAAGATTACCTGGTGGTTATCGGTATTCCAAATTCCTTTAATTGCATAACGAGTGGTCTGGGGTTTTGCTGATGTAATGGATACTTTCTCGCCTAAAATGAGGTTCATCAATGTTGATTTTCCGGTGTTAGGTTTCCCGATTATTGCTACAAAACCACTTTTAAAGTCTTTTACATTGTCCATAAATCAGCTTCCTAAAAAAGAGGGTGGTTTCCCACCCCCTATGTATAAATTATGCACGTTTGTTCTAGAGTTCGTTGAATACGCTTTCAATGATTCGTACGCATTCCATCATTTGTTCTTCTGTAATGACCAATGGTGGAGCTAGGCGAATGATATGTCTGTGCGTAGGTTTACACAAGATACCTTTGTCTTTCAACATAAGACATACATCCCACGCTTCGTATCCATCTTTGGGCTCAACGATTATTGCATTAAGTAAACCCTTCCCACGAACTACCTTAAGCATAGGGTGCTTGATATTGTTTAGAGCTGCACGGAACTTAACGCCCATTTCGTATGCTCTATCAGCCAGCTTCTCGTCCTTGATAACTTCGAGAGAAGCTTTAGCAACTGCACAAGCTAGCGGAAATCCACCATAGGTGCTACCGTGCTGGCCCGGTTTGATTTGTAACATGATGTCCTTATCCGCTAAAACAGCCGATACAGGCAACACACCACCCGCAAGGGCTTTACCTAGTATTAGAACATCCGGGCGAATATTCTCATAATCGCATGCCAGCAGTTTACCTGTTCTGGCCAGGCCGGTTTGGATTTCATCTGCTATGAACAACACGTTATGTTCCTTACATAGGTTATAACAATCCTTAAGATAACCTTCTTTAGGCACAAAGACACCTGCTTCGCCCTGGATAGGTTCTACGATAAAAGCTGCAACATTTTTACCATGTTTCTCCAGGTAATCCTTTAATGATTTGGCATCATCATATGCTACTCTGGCAATTCCAGGAGTAAAGGGTCCGAATCCTTCATAACAATCGGGATCGGAAGAGGCAGAAACGATGGCAATAGTTCTTCCGTGGAAGTTATTTTCTGCGAAAAGAAGAATTGCATTATCGGGCTCAACACCTTTTACGTTGTATGCCCACTTTCTTGCTAACTTCATAGCGGTTTCAACTGCTTCGGCACCGCTGTTCATTGGAAGAACCATATCGTATCCAAAGAACTCGGTGATGTATTTCTCATATTCTCCCAGCTTGTTGTTAAAGAAAGCACGAGAGGTTAGGGTTAGCTCTTTTGCTTGATCAATCAGAGCGTTAATAATCTTTGGATGGCAATGTCCCTGATTTACAGCAGAATAAGCTGAAAGGAAATCATAATAACGGTTTCCTTCCGGATCCCATAAGAATACTCCATCTCCTTTTGCCAGGACAACAGGTAGGGGGTGATAGTTATGCGCTCCGTACTTTTCTTCCAGTTCTATTGATTCACGGGAACTGATATTACCGTATTTCAGGCTATCGGACATGATTCCTCCATGTTTTTTGTTTTCTGATAAGCAACCAGCTATAAATAGCTTGCTTTTATGTCAAGCGGAACTTAAGCTGACACTAGGTAGCACGTTGATGTTATTGATGAACTGCAAGCCTTTGTTTGTTGTGGGGGACTGCAACATCAGCACTATCCAACCTATGCTATCTCTTTTCTCATGCTATCATTGCATGATCATTACTTAATCATTGCATGTTTCATCCGTAATAAACATGCAATGATTATGCAATGATGCCAACATGACACCCATGGATTTCAGAGTTGCATGTGGAGTAAGAAGTGGATCAATCTGTTTGATGCTTGTCGATAATGTGAGGATGTTTGTAGTCTATCACCAAGATAGTAATGTCATCTTTCTCCAAAGAGGTCTTAGAGTACCTATGTACTTCTTCTAAAATTGTGTTTGCGCTCTTTTTGGGATTTGGACTGCTCAGTGTGCCGATAATCCTTTCCAGACCGGAGATTTCCAAGAATTCCTCTTTATCATTCATCGCTTCTGTTATCCCATCAGTGAACAATATAATCTCATCGCCAATATCCAGCTTGATTTTCTCGGAGGCTACGGCTAGATCTTCAAAAACACCAACTGCTGTAGAATGAGTCTCGGCATATTTGGTATAAGATCTGTCCATCTTACGAATAAACATCGGCACATGCCCGGCGTTGGAGAATTCAAGGAAGCCATTATCGAGGTCAATGATTCCCAAAAGCACAGTTACAAAGTTTGCTTCGATATTGTTTCGACATAAGAAGCTGTTCAGTTCCCACATTATGTCTTTGGCATTCTTTTGATAAGCAGAAATTCCACGCAAGAATGTAGATACTATCGTCATTGTCATGGCAGCCACAATACCTTTACCCACGACGTCGGCAATTGCAAAACAGAACTTGTTAGTATCTATCATGAAGTAGTCGTACAAATCACCGCCAATGTCACTGGCTGGTTCTAGAATACCATAAACACGTAGTTCTTTTCGCCCAAAAGGCATCTCTTTGTTGGAGGGGATGAGGTTCTTTTGTATCTCAGCTGCAAAACGGACCTCTGCCATAATACGATTTTTCTCTTTGTTGCTTAAGTCAAGATTGTATATGTAATCCTTCAGTGAATCCTGCATAGATGCAAATGCTTGGGTAAGCCTTTCAATTTCATAAGCCTTATTGGTAATGGGAAGCTGAGTATCAAAATCACCTCTACCAATTCTTTGAGCAATGTCTGAAAAAGTCTTCAATGGTTTGGCTACACTTTGAGTTCGAGTGTAAACAATGAAAGAGATGGTTAGAAAAACAATGATCGAGATAAAGATCTGTATCACTAAAAGTAGGTTCAAATCTCGCATAACATCAGAATGAGCGATAACTACACCAAGCGACCAATTGTTGGTGATTAAAGGTGTATAGTAGATCCAACTGTTGCTGAATATTGTTTTACCTTTCGTGTGGTAAAAATCAGTATCACCATTCAGCATAGATCTGCCCAATTCACGTAAAGATGGATCATTACCTTGCTCAGCAATACTAAAAATGCTCTCGTCCATGATTAAGGAGTCTGCCGGATGAGTAATTATTGTGCCTGTGTTAGATATTAGGAAAGCATAACCGCTTTTCTTGAGTTTTAACGGTGAGACAATGCTCTGTAAATAGGCAAGATCAGTATCGAACCTGATGATACCTACCACATTACCCTCTTCGAAAATAGGCTTGCAATAGGATATTACATACTTTCCTGAACCACCCTCGTCAAACCAGGGTTCTGTCCAAACAGCAGCCTTTTTATGATAAGGAATCTGGTACCAATCCAAGTATAAGTAATCTGAAGTTGAAGAGACTTGTACTTTTGAAACGTTGTTAATATTATAGATGGTACGAGAAGAATGCACACCCCCAACTTGTGTTTGGTAAGCAATGCCGATAGAGATAAGTTCGTTGTGTTCGTATAGTAGATCATGGAAGTACTTGTCCAACATCTGACTGTCTAGTTGGTTTAAATAATATAACTCGGTAACGGTTGAGGCTATTGCTTCAACTTTTTGGAGCCTGCCATCAATCTGCGCAATAGTGCCGTTTGCTAAGTGACTGGTAGATTCTCTGGCATTGTCCAGCATAATTCTGGAAAAGAAGAAAAGCGTAGCTCCTATAGATATGCTGAATATTATAAGCAGATATATGAAAATGAATGAGATGATCTGATATGCAATTGTACGGTCTTCTCGTTTACTTTGCATTGATGAAGAAATCCCTATACAATTGTTTGGAGGCTGGTATGCCTTGTCTCTCCAATAAGCTTTTTGTTATCTCGAAATCAATTTCGCTCAGCACACCCAGTTTATCCGGCTTTGATAATATTACTTCCCTTATCTCCTTTAACATCCAAGCTTGGTGGGGACGATTTGCGCGAATATGATGACGTTTCATGATGTCCAGAACCATATCAATCGTTTCTTCTTGATGGTTGATGGCATACATCCATCCATCCATGGTTGCTTCGGCAAAGTTGCGACACTCTGTGGGGTGTTTCTGGTAGAACTCTCGGGTTGTATAAAGACCATCCTCAATTATATTCAAACCAACATCACTAAAGGGAATCGTGAATAACTCATCAGGGTTCATTCCGGCCTGAAGGATTTGATGATACTCATTATAGCGCATAACATTCATCACTTCGATTATGTCATTGAGGAATAGATTAATCGTCAAGTCAACATTGATGATGTTCATCTTGAGGTTATTCTGTTGCAGAAATATCAGAGACAACTCTCGGAAGTCAGTCCTCCATAACCCTAAGTTACGATTATTAAGATCCTTTATTGAGTTAATACCTCTACTCTTTTTAGCAACCAGCATGAGAGATGATTTCTGTGAGATTTGTGCTAGGTTTATCAGATTATTCCTCTCGGCATCCCTGGCTAATGCGGTTAGTAAGAATAGCTGAGTGATATCAGTTTGTCCATTTTCTATTGATTCATATGCAGGAAAATCAGGCCCACCAGTCTGTATATCTACATCAAGACCGTAGTTTTTGTAGAAGCCCTTCTTTGCAGCCATGTAAACACCTGCAAACTGAGCTTGGTGACTCCACTGGGGACGATATCTGATTACGAAGTGCTTTTGCTTGTTTTTTGCTCCGGTACTAGTCTGTAAAGAATCAGCTTGTGCGGATTGAGAGTTGTTCTTGCATGAACCTAGCGTGATACAAACAAAAACAACTAAAAGTAAAATCCGTAACTCACTGCACAATGTCGATATCCCATTGCACTTAGGGCTTACATACATCATTTCTTTAATTCTCAATTACCACTATCTCCCGTGCAAATTATATAATTCTCAGCACACCGACACAAAGTTAGAAAGCTAAGAAATCATGGCAACAACAAAAAGTAAGTTCTTCCCCTAGACTGTAGATTGCAATCAACAATGCTACAATTATTGCTTTAGGCAGTTAGTATTACCTTGGTACAGCTTCAGCGAGTTATCTCTTACATGGATGAATACGATATTCTTCAGGTATCAGGTGTATATAATCATCAAAATCTTCTATTCTATGCGCATCAGACCCAATTGAGAATAGAGTACCTCCCATGCTTTTATATAAAAGCAGGTGTTCATGCTCTGGATGGAAATGTAAATAGCCTCTTCGTAAAGGCCCGAAGTTTAGCTCAAGCGCGATATTGCGACTGATCATGACCTCGAAGATTTCTTTAATTATAGAGTGATACTTACTTTCGTCCGGTATGTGCTTATAATAACGTTTATATACTCCCAAATGACCTAACACATCAATATTGCAAGACGATACCAGCTTTAGATTATGCATGTAATACTGCTTAACCTGATCATCGTTTAGAGGCTTCCGGAGCGGCATGGCAACATTAGTGTGATCTTCCAGAAAATGAACCGATCCAATAACTAAGTCGAAGTTCATCCCAGCTATCAGTTCTTCCGCATACTCTCGAACCCTGTGGAAATCACCTATCTCAATGCCAAAGAGTATCCTTAGCTGTGGGTATGTTGCTTGTAGCTTGATGACTCTATCACGATAATTAGCAAGAGACATCAATCCGTTACTACGAAGTTCTTCCGGTAAAAGATCCAGATGCTCAGTAATGGCAATCGCATCATAACCCATATCTATCGCTTTCTTCACTAGTTCAACAGAATTGATTCTGCTGTCAAAACTGTCTTCAGTATGTAGATGATAATCGTACTTCATTGTTTTCTCGCCATTATGGCTGCCCCAAGTGCTCCGGTTATCTCAGGTTCCGGGCAGCGTGATATCTCACAACGTAGCTCTTCACTTAGGCATTTTGCCAGATCATCGTTTTTGGCCACTCCACCAGTGAATACTATAGGGGAGACCCAAGAAAGCGAGGACATTTGTGAACTTATTCTATGTACTATACTCATATGCACTGATCGGGCAATATCTTCCGGAGCTACAGCGTTGGACATCATCCCGATTATTTCTGATTCTGCAAATACTACACAAGTAGAGTTCAGCTTGAACGCTTGTGAGCTTTTGTATGCCAGAGACGATAGTTGGTCTGTCTCGATACCAATACGCAAGGCTGTCATTTCAAGAAACCTACCTGTACCTGCAGCACATTTATCGTTCATAATGAAGTCCAGCACTTTGCCATAACTGTCTAATATGATTATTTTTGAGTCTTGGCCACCGATATCAATGACGGTTCTAAGCTGGGGATAAAAGTGTTTACATCCCGCAGCATGGCAGCTTATCTCGGATATCACAGAATCTGCAGAGGTAAATAACTTTCTTCCATATCCTGTTACACCGGTAACGCTAATGTCTTGCATATTGATTCCCAAGGCTGTTAAAGCTTGCTGAATGAGACTCGATACCCCCTGGAGCACGGAAACTTCCGTTGTGTTATAAGCAAAGTACTCAATTGATGCAGTTTCATCATTGAAAACAACAAGCTTTGTATTACGAGAGCCAATGTCAATGCCAAGCTTCAACATTATCTACACCAGGATATGCAGAAACTGATTGTCTTCGGAGAAAGCTTGAGATGCAATTTGGTTTATTGTGTCCAAACTAACAGACATTAGCCTACTCTCTCTCTTCAGATAGTAATCTGCTTCATAACCCAATGCGGCTAATGAAGCCATGGATGAAGCTGTATAAGAGACACTCTCGTTATCGAATCTATTCATACTGATCAAATACTGGATAGCATCCCTAAGTTCTTTTGCAGTGACACCATTGATACACACATCATAAATGATCTCCTGCATTAGTTTCAGGCATTGTTTGTAGTATTTCGGGTCACAGAAAGCATATGCATTCCAGAAGCCAAGATCTTGAATTGAAGAAAAATCAAAACCTGTTTGATATGCAAGTGCATTTTGTTCCCGTATAACATCGAAGAAACGCGAAGAAATATCTCCCCCCAGTATATGAGCAAGAACATGAAAGGCTGCATTCTCCTCACGTTTAGAGGCTGGAGAAGCAAACCCTCCCAAATGAATTATTGCCTGATCCGTTAACCTGTGTTGTTTCTTGCTATGTGTTCGAACAGATTGCCAGCTGGCATTAATATCCAATGATGTTTCTGAGGTATTGACACTACAAAAGTACTTCTCGCACATTTCACCAACAACATGAGGATCAAGTGAACTCACTATACCTAAACAAAAATCCCGATTGATACACCATCTATGGTACCAAGATGTTACTTTATTCAATGTTATCGCACGTATATCACTAGTATTACCGGTGCTACGGGATAAATTGCTTCTTCTCCCAACAAGCATCTGAAACCATTTCTGGTATGCATAGGACACCGGATAATCATTATCCCGCTTAATACCATCCAGTGCAGCCGCTTTAAGTAGGCTCAAGTGTCCAGCATCAAACTTTGGCTTCATTATGATCTCTGATAGCGTAGCCAAAGCAGTTTCAAGTTCAGCTGTTCGGCACTTCCCTCTGAATGTTGTACTGTCCAGATGATGGATAACTCTTATGTTAAAACCATGTTGTCGGGAAAGGCGCATTAACTGCTCATGAGTGTGATGTTCTGTACCATACAGCATCAGGGTTGTGCAGAAAAAGTTAAGTCCTCGTTCATGCTCACTCTCACATAACTGGCTGATATGTGACGCAATAGAGAAACCACTTATGTTTGTCTGAGCTTGTTGTTGGTAAAGCAGCTTCATACCTCCTGATAATGTTAGTTGGTAGTGATGATCGGAGATTTGTTTTATGTCTATAGCTGATTTATTTTGCACGTTCACACTTTCAGAGTTTGTTATACTAACATCATGATGCCATGAATCATCATGCAATAGCGAGCTCTGTACATCTGTACTGTTGAAACTGAAACTTGTAAAGTCTGCAAGTTCCTTCGATCCTTGATGATAGATAGAGATATTACCGGGTGTCCAATACAGCTCAAGTGCTTTTTTAACATCGTTATGAGTAATTGCGCTTATGTTTTGACAATAGGCGGTATATTTATCTAGGTTACCGATGAACTCCTCTGCAGCTATCTGATTAGCAGTATTCTCAACACCCTCGAATCCATATATCCAGCTATGTATGATGTCTTTCTTTATCAATGAAAGCTCTTCGTTTGGTATCCCATACTTAATGAGCAGATTGTACTCGTTTCGAACTATTTCCAGAATGTGATGATTGTGTTTATTGCCAATAGGGCAAATATGGATTACCGAGATGCCGGATAATAGACCACTCAAAGAGCTAACCTTAACAGAAGAACATAGTTTTTCTTGTTCAACTAACCTCTTAAACAACCTCGATGATTTGCCAATCGCAAAGTAGCGCATGGCAATTAGCATAGGATCTGCCAAGGGGTGAGCTTCACAGAGTTCGGGTAAGGTAATGGCGATTAGTTCTTCGCCGGCGGTTCTTTTACGGAAAAGCCTTTTTGCTTCGGGAAGCTCCGGTTCCGTGTCTGATGATATAGCTGGGTATTCGTTTTGAGTGGCGTCCCAATGAGCATAATACTTATTCAATGCTACTTCAGCTTGTTGCTTTGAAAAATCTCCACAGAGCACTATGAAAGAGTTATAAGGATGATAATGTGATTTATAGAAGTTGGTTAACTTCTTTAAGTTTGCTTTTCTTACAGAGCTAACATCCCCCAGTACTGGTCGTTTTAAGGGGCTTTTCTCAAAGTGATGTACTTGGATATACTCAATGAAATCTTGCTCAGGTTCATTCTCATACTGTCTAATCTCTTCGATTATGATATCCTTCTCGCTTTCAATATCGCTTCTCAAGAAAGATGGATGCATAACCAACTGGCTAAGAATATACAAGCCTGCATCCATTTGTTCTGCCGGAATCAGGACATAGTAACACGTGCAATCATAATCAGTGTAGGCGTTGAGCATTGCACCAAGTCCGGAGGCATAACTGGAAATACCATTGCGAGGGAAATCCTCGGTAGCTTTGAAACACAGGTGTTCCAGAAAATGTGAATACCCATGCTGACCATCTTGTTCTTTAACTGAGCCGGTTCTTATATAAATCTGCAGACATAGCACAGGATTACTATGATCTTGTATTAGTATGCATTTTAAACCATTACTTAAGGTGACAGTATCAACGTTAGGCAGTTTAGGAGGTAAGAATGAGTCTGTCGGTGATGTGTTGCTTATCATTTATATCAGAGAGATTAGGTTTAGCATGAACTGCTGATCATAGCATATGCATTGTGATTATGGATGGATTCGAAGTTCTCTGATTCAACATGAAAAGCAATTATTCGATTATCCTGCTCAAGTTCCTGTGTGATCTCTCTCACAATATCTTCAACAAACTTTGGATTATTATAAGCCTTTTCGGTTACATACTTCTCATCAGGGCGTTTTAACAAAGGGTATATCTCGCAACTTGCATGTTTCTCGGCAAGATTAATAAGTTCCTCCAGCCATATAAACGAACTATAGCAAACCCTTATGCGGATAATTGACCTTTGGTTATGGGCACCATATTCGCTTATCTCCTTTGAACATGGGCATAAAGTGGTAACAGGTACCGATACTCCAATCCATAATAAGAATTCATCCTTAAGCGAAGCATTAAACACGCAATCGTAGCTTAGCAAGGATGCGATGTTCGAAACGGGTGCATGCTTCGTGATAAAATAAGGAAAGCTTATATCAACATAGGCAGCCTCGGCCTTCATGGTAGATTTTAACTCATCAAGGAACAATTCAAGCTTTCCGATGAATGCTTCTTTGTGATACTTATTAAGTATCTCAATGAAGCGGCTCATGTGGGTACCCCTTTTATAATGGGGTAATTCCACATAGATGTTTAAGTCGGCTACGCTATGTTGAAAGCCGTTTGTTCGGTCTTCAACCACGATGGGATATTCCACACCCTTGACACCAACTTTATCGATGGTTATCTTTCTACTATCGGTTTGATTTTGGATGTCTGGGATTGTCATAGCTTCTCATTAAGACCGTTTTTGAGCATGCCGTCGGTTTTAACCGAGTTAATCTTACCTTCTTGGGAAAAATACACTACAGCTTCGGTATCCGGGCGTTTATTTGCTTCATCAATCGCCTGATCCGGAGATATAAGGAATAAAGCGGTGGATAGGCCATCTGCCCAAGCAGCCGATTTAGTTAGTACAGTTACCGAATGGACAGCTTCCACGGGGTAACCTGTGAAGGGGTTGATAATATGGTGATATCTTTTTCCATCAATCTCAAAGAATTGCTGATAATCTCCCGAAGTTCCCACACAATTGTTCTGGATTTTAAAGCTAGCTATATAATCATCTGCTTTGGTGGGATGCTGGATGTACACTATCTGTGGGATCTTGTTCCCAAAGAACGACATAGAGCTTCGACAGCTAATGTAACCGCTTGGTAAGCCAATGGATTTCATGTATTGGCTAGCTTTGTCCAAAATATAACCTTTGGCGATAGCACCCAATCCGATTTGCATACCTGCAGGTTTGATCAAGCGTTTTTTATTAAACTTAATCTTATTGAATCCCACCTTTTTCAGTTCCTCTTTGATAAGGAGCGAGTCCGGGATTGTGGGGGATTCAGAGTTAAAGCCCCAAATATCCCACACCGGTTTTATTGTGGGGTCAAAAGCACCATTAGTCATCTTGTACAAACTATCGGCAATAACAAGCATTTGGTAAACATCCGCATCCATATCAAAGCTGGTTTCAGTGCTGTTATTCACCTTGCTAAGCCAGCTATTTGGTTTGAATTCATTCAGTTTTTCTTCCATTTCGTGGATATAGGCAAAAACCGAATCTATTTGTTTGCTTACGTTCTTGTTCTTGGACGTAGCAGAAATCTCCACGATGGTATCCATTAAATACTGGCTCTTCGTCTCGGTAAAAGCGCGAGTTTTATACTTGTACCCGGCAAAGACAATCACTACAACGAGGATGATGAGGGATATTATTTCTTTCTTTGTCATACTACTGCCTGCCTAACGAATGTAATCCAGCAATTCGTAGGAGATAAGCTTGCGGATATAGTCCCGAACTGCGAAGATGGAAAGCGGGATAGTGATAATTAAAGGAACAACCAATAAAAGCATTGCAAGCAAATTGATTATGGTAAGCACCAACACCAGTAAGTATATATTCCATCTCAGATCATGGAAATGGTGGTAACTCTTTTTAATTGCCTGCCAGGGGTTAAGCGGATATTGTTCCATGATAACCAATGCCGGAACAGCAATTGCCACCCAATAGTTTACCAACACAATCCAAACCAACCTCAAGAAGGGTAGGGATGCAAAGCTGGGGAATCCAAATCCAATTATGTAGATTAAAGAGAAATATAAAGCGGAGATGATGGTAAAAACCAAATAGCGGGGATAGCTGCGCAGTGAGGCAGTTAAAGAGCTGAAGCTTAGCTGATAAGTATCCTGATTGCATGCCGCATGAAACCCTGATAATGCGATGGGGATAAATATACTTAATGCTACAGACTTCACACCAAGGTTTACAAGCATCTTGATAGCTGTACTTGTTTCCAGGGAGATATACTTGTTAAACAGCCATATCAGGATCATAGTGGGTAGGATGCCCGCAATAAGCATCACGGCAGAACCCGGTACGGCGAGGGCTTTATTGGGCATAAAAGAGGCATATGTAGCTTTGAGACTCTTCATGGAAGAGAGGTCAGTCTTAACAATTTCCGTTTGTCTCCCGCATTCAACACACCATACATCATGTGCCGCAAGCCGGGCATTACAATATTTACAACGCATTAAATCTCCTATGGATATCAACAATCAATGTATCAATCAATGCTTGTGGCTCCGGATGATAAACTTATCGATAAGAGTAAGTTAGAATGTGAGCCAATATTACAGGGCAGAAAATATGAGGGGCTGGTTTTGTCAAGCAAGCTGTGCTGAGTCCAAACAACAAAAGCATAAAATGAACATAGGTGATAAATCAGTATCTCATCTCTCTACTAAAGTGGATGGCTTACTAATCACTCATTATTTATCCTTGCTTGGAGGAATTACGCCTGTAATACGCATGAAATACGGATGCCACGCGTAATTCACGCGTATTACATCCGTAATTGATATAGGCACCGCATTTGATGCAACCGGCACCTCTAAGCGTAAGACACATCTAAAGGAATAGATTACTTACTGTTATAGAAAAAGAGATCTTTGTCCTTTTCCAGCCAGCAGTAATGTACCTGCCCGACATATATGGTATGATCTCCGCTACGTACCTGAGTCACAACTTCACACTCGAAATTGGCAACTGCATCCTTCAAAACTGGAAGCTTACGAAGTTTCCCGGGCAGGTATTGTACGTTTGCTGCCGAGAATTTATCCATATCTCTTCCTGAATTTGATCCACAAAGACTAAGAAGACCTTTTTGCTCAGCTGAGGGGAACACCAAGTTGAAGTATCTATTTTCTTCCAAGCAATCGTGTGAGTATCTGCTGTGACCGATGGAAATAGCGAACATTGGGGGTTGAATTGAAGTACGCATGAACCATTCTATAGTTATAAGATTAAACTGTCCATCAGGTTTCTGGGTAACTGCCAACGCTACTTTGGCAGGTAAGTGTATGGCAGCATATGTTGCTGGTAAGTCGCTTAACTGTGTCATGTGTGTCTCCTAATAATCATCTGTTAACAAGATAAGGCATAAATATCACATTCCAAGAAGAAAGCACTTGCCAAGCCCTCCGGTATGCATATCATTATAGTAGGATATAAATAAATAATCAAAGGTGGTAACCCATGTTTGACCAGCAGACATTAGATTTACACAGACCAATAGATAATAACATGTATCGGTATATGGATGATGATGGAAAGCCGATTGATTCAAAGCAGAAACCAGAATTGAGTACAGAACAGATAGTTAAAGCATATCAAGATATGTTATTCGAAAGAACCGCAGACTATATGGCAGTTAGTTACCAAAGACAGGGAAGAATGTTTACATATCCGCCCAATCTGGGTCAGGAAGCTATTCATATCGCCACCGGTATGGTGATAAAGGAGAATGATTGGTTCGTTCCGGCTTTTCGAGAACTCGGAGCCTGGTTGGCAAAAGGAGTATCATTAAAAGAGATATTCCTCTATTTCAAAGGTAATGAAGATGGTTCACGATTTGTTAACGCTCCGAGAATGCTACCGGTTTCCGTTCCAATAGCATCGCAGTTAGTTCACGCAGCCGGGATAGGATATGCCATGAATTACCGGGAAGAGAAAGCCGCAGTTTTTGCTTTTGTTGGAGATGGAGGAACCTCAGAAGGTGACTTTCACGAAGCTTTGAACTTTGCTGCCGTGTGGAATGCACCTGTAATCTTTGTTGTTCAGAATAACCAGTTCGCTATTTCAGTGCCGATAAGTATGCAAACAAGATCGGTGAATCTTGCAGTGAAGGGTATAGCTTACAATATTCCCAGTGTTCTGGTAGATGGTAATGATGTGTTTGCCATGCATGCAGTGTTGAACTATGCAAGGGAACAAGCAGTTAATGGTAAAGGCCCCATGTTGATTGAAGCCCGAACATTCAGAATGGGGGCTCATACAACCTCGGATGACCCAAGCAAATACCGCAGCAAAGACGAAGAAGAACTGTGGGCACGAAAAGACCCCCTAAAACGTCTTAAAGCTTACATCTCTGATCATGAATTAGCAGATTTAAGCCGGGAAGAAACCTTGATTGCCGAGTATAAGCAGAAGATAGATAAAGAATTCGAAGCAGCAGAACAGCATCCTGATTATAGATTGGATGATGTGTTTGCATACATGTACCATGATATGCCTGATGAATTGAGGAGACAAAAGAACAACCTTGAGAATTTTATTAACCAGGGAGGTGCAAAATGAAAGTAATGAACTTAGTGCAAGCTATAAATGATGCTATGGATATAAAGCTGACGGAAGATAGCTCAGTAGTTGTGTATGGCGAGGATGTAGGGGTTGAAGGTGGAGTATTCCGCGTAACCGAAGGCTTGCAAAAGAAGCATGGTGTTAAGCGTGTGTTCGATTCGCCTTTGGCAGAATCAGCTATCGCCGGCACAGCATTAGGGATGGCAATTGCCGGAATGAAACCAGTAATTGAAATGCAATTTGATGGTTTTGTGTATCCTGCAATGAACCAGATACTATCACACATCTCCAGATTCAGGAACAGAACAAGAGGTAAGTTCAGCGTTCCTGCTGTAATCCGCATTCCCTATGGAGGAGGCATTAACGCTCTGGAACATCACTCTGAAAGCCCCGAAGCATACTTTGGGCATACTCCGGGTTTAAAGGTTGTGATCCCTTCCACACCCTATGATGCCAAAGGCTTGCTTATCGCTGCTATCGAAGACCCTGATCCCGTAATCTTCATGGAGCCAAAGCGTATTTATCGTGCAATTAAACAGGAAGTTCCCGAGGAAAGATATAGCATCCCCCTAGGAAAAGCAAAAGTGATTCAGGAAGGAGACCAAATAACCATAATAGCATATGGTGCAATGATCCGCGAAGCTCAAAAAGCTATTGCAATGGCCAAACAAAAAGGTATCTCTGTTGAACTTATCGACCTCCGTAGTATTTGGCCTATAGATAGAGATACGGTTCGAGAGTCTGTGCGAAAGACCGGAAGAGTGTTGATTGTTACCGAAGCAGCTCAAAGTTTTGGTCCAGCAGCTGAACTTATTAGTATTGTAAATGAAGAAGCTTTCCTGTCATTGGAAGCTCCACCAACAAGACTAACAGGATTAGATACAGTAATACCCCTACCGATGGGTGAGAAATACTATATGATTAGTCCGGAACGTATCTTGTTTGAGATAGAGAAGTTGATTAAGTACTAGGAGGTAAGCATGCGTTATATATTTAAGTTCCCGGATATTGGTGAAGGTTTGGAAGAAGGCAAGATTATCGAATGGTACGTGCAGAAAGGTGAGAGCATATCATCAGGAGATGCACTGCTCAAGATGGAAACAGATAAAGTAGTTACTGATATCCCAAGCCCCAAAAGCGGAGTTATTGCACAGCTCTTTGGGGCAGTTGGTGATACTGTTAAAGTGGGGAATGCCTTGGTTGAGATAGAGACTGAGGTTGCAGATTCTGTAACCGAAACTGTAACCAAGACAGATGAAGTGATAGAGGAAAAGGGCTTTGGCGTGGTTGGCACAATCGAAGTAGCCGGAGATGGTGCTTATCTTCCAGTCGGTAACGAAGGCTTGCCTTCTGCTACACCTGTGCAAACTGCCCCCAAGAAGGTACTTGCCACACCGGTGGCACGTGCCATGGCAAAGGAACGTGGCATTGACATTAATCATGTACAAGGTTCAGGACCGGCAGGGAGAGTAACATCCAAAGACATCGAACGCTTCAAATATGATTCTATTCCTGTTCAAAGCAAACAAGTGAACCACGACGACTCCTCATCCAATCCAAGAATAGAACTTGCTTCAATTACGCAGATTCGAAAGACAATAGCAAAGAATATGCTTCGTTCCAAGCAGAATGCAGCTCATATGAGCGTTATGGACGAAGTTGAAGTATCAGAGCTGGTTGCGATACGTGCTAAGTTGAACACAAGACTTAGTGATTCTCGATTAAGCTATTTGCCCTTTATAATCAAGGCAGTAGCTTTGTCTTTAAAAAGGCACCCTGTGCTGAATGCGGAACTGGACTTAGATAAAGAGCTAATCATATATAAAAAGTACTATAATATTGGATTGGCAATGGATACCGAAGATGGCTTGGTTGTTCCTGTGATCCGTGATGCAGATAAGAAGTCACTGGTTACCTTGGCAAAAGAGATATCTATACTCTCCGACAAAGCTAAGTCTCGCAAACTGACACTTGATGACATGAAAGATGGTACCTTCACAATCACCAGTTTTGGCTCAATTGGGGGATATTTTGCCGTTCCCGTAATCAATTACCCTCAAAGTGCGATTCTTGGTGTTGGGCGCATAGCAGATAAACCAGTGATAAAGGATAATTCAGTTGTTCCCGGCAAGATCATGCCTATTTCCATGAGCGTAGATCATCGTATCGTGGATGGGGGAGAAGTGGCTCGTTTCTTAAACGATGTTCTTGAGTTGCTACGTGAGCCATTGTTACTTATGGCATACGAAGGAGATAATAATGTATGATCTAATCGTTATCGGATCCGGTCCTGCCGGATACGTCGCAGCTATCAGAGCCGGTCAAACAGGCCTAAAAACCCTTGTGATTGACAAGAAGTATGTTGGCGGGATGTGTTTGAACTGGGGATGTATCCCTACTAAAACCATTCTTGAAAGTGCCAAGTTGTTCCACCGTATCCAGCACCAAGCCAAGGACTTCGGCATTGGAGGTTACAACCCTGAGAATCTTAGCTTCGATTGGTCACAGGCACAAGACAGGAGCAAGGGTATTGTGCAAAAACTTTCCAAGGGTATAGAGTACCTTTGGAAGAAGAATGGGGTCGAGTTCTTGTTGGCTGAAGCAAAGATACTTTCTCCCAACGAAGTTGAAGCTGACAACCGGGTGCTTAACACGAAGCATATTTTAATCGCCACCGGTTCCCGTCCCCGTAAACAGAACATATTTCCTGGGGCTTTGGAATTAGAGGAATTCTTCATCCGAGATAGCTTACCCGAAAAACCCTTATTGTACGGTCAAGGGGCTATCTTGCTTGAGTTTGCCCAGCTATTCACCATGCTAGGGAAGAAACCCATTATTGTCAGTTCAGGGACTCACATAGTTCCCAAGCTTGATGCTTATCTGGAATCATACATCATTAAACGGCTAAAAAAAGACAAAATACAACTGGTTTCAGAATCGGAACTCGAATTTGTCGATGGTGTTCCGCACCATCAGAACAGTGCATTGGACTATGATGTGGCGATAAACTGTAGTTTGCGTGAAGCTGTTTTACCCCCAATGAACGTCAGCCTGAACACGAAGGATGGGTACATAGAAGTGGATAATGACTACCGGAGTTCTATTCCCAATATCTTTGCTGCCGGTGATGTGAACGGAATTAGTTATCTTGCCCATGCAGCTTCCGCACAAGGTTTAAGTGTTGTGAACCATATCAATGGCGTTAAAGAGGAAACAATAACCACATATCCTATTAATATCTATAGCCATCCTGAGATTGCCCAGTTAGGTTATACAGAACAAGAACTCCAGGCAAGTGGGAAAGAGTATCAGGTTAAGGAAATGCCTCTTAACTCCAATGGAAAAGCTCTGGCAGAGGGTAATGCAGAAGGCTTTGTAAGATTGCTCTACGAGAACCACTATCGCCAGGTGTTGGGGGTGCAGATAGTAGCCGCTAATGCAACTGATCTTATCTCAGAAGCGGGAGTACTTATGGAACTAGAAGGCACGGTTTACGACCTTGCAAGAACAGTTCATGCTCATCCTACCATCGCCGAAGTGTTCATGGATATTGGCAAAAACGCCGAAGATTATTAAACTCTCACCGCTTCCCCGCTTGGGAGCATTACATGATCATTGCATGTTTATTACGGATGAAACATGCAATGATTATGCAATGATCAAGTGATTCCATCAGGTTGGAAATTGGCATTTAAGTACAGATAGTCCTTTTACAAAATTAGATAACTAAGGAATTGGCACATAGATAACCATTAATATGCCAAACTATTATCGGTTTGTTAGACTACATAAATCAAGGATGCAATGGAAAGCAATTAGCCCCTTGATCGAGCTAGTGAATGCTGTTAAATGGGACTATGCGTCTTTTACTGAGGTTATCAATCTCTAACAGGAAGCTATTAACAATGCAGTGTAAATCTTCCATTGAGCCCTGATTGTCAATAACCAGATCGGCTAAAGTAAGATAATCTTTTGAATCCCCTTGATTAGCCATACGCTCCTTGATGCAAACAGTGTTTTGTCTCAGCGCTTCCAGTCTTGCTAAGCGGATTTCAGCGGGGGCGCAAATAAGTACCACGAAGTCAAAACAAAGCTGCAACGAAGCCTCAAACAGCAGAGGAACTTCAAAGAATATCACAGGCTCATCGGCGCATTCTACAATCTCTTGCATATCCTGCAGCACCGGAGGGTGCATTAAGGAATTCAAGAATCTGGTTTGATCCTTGGACGAGAAAGCACGAATAGAAAGCTCTTTGCGATTGATTTTATCATTTGTACCGGGAATAAGTACTTCGCTGCCAAAATGTTCGACCAAGGCGGTAACTATAGACGCATCCTCAAGTCTTTGGTTGGCAAGCACGTCTGCATATACAACCCGGTAGCCGGCATCCTCGATGAGTTTGCAGACAGCACTTTTACCACTGCCAATATTGCCGGTGATACCAATAATAAGTGGACGTTTATTTTGTGGCATCGGTGATAATTTGCATCAATTCTTCAAAGGCAACATCGGTCTGGATGCTTCCTGCTTGAGCCACAGAAACCTTTCCGCTCTGCTCGGAAACAATAATTGCAATGGCATCACTAAGCTCGGTTATCCCTATTCCCGCAAGATGGCGAGTGCCAAACTTGTGAACATATTCTGCCTTTTTGGATAGAGGCAACACAACTTTAGCGGCGATGATGCGATCTCCCCGAATGATAATTGCACCATCATGTAGCACACTTTTTGTATTGAATATCGTCAGGATTAAACGCATGGATATGGCTGCATCCAGAAGCTCACTGCTATTGATGTATTCATGTAGCTTGCGTTTATTTTCCAGCACAATGAGAGCACCAGTCTTTCTAAAACTCATGTTAGATACGGCATCAATTAGGGGAGAGTATAGAGAGGTTTTCTCACGTTTTCTGAAGGCAGTTCCTAATTCACGGGATAGATTCATGCGGGCAAGAATTGAGCGTAGTTCAGGTTGAAAGAGGATCACCACAGCAATAATCCAATAGTTACGTATCGCGCTAAGCAATGAACTCACAACCCGTAAATCGAAGATTACGGCAAGAAAATAGAGCATCATAACAAAGAGCAAACCCCACAATACTTGAAAACCACCTGATTTGCGTACAATCAGCATGGATTGGAATATGATGTAGGCAATAAGTAAAATATCAACAATGTCTTTGAAACGAGGGATCAAAAAGCCCACTTCAATACCTCCGGGCATTATTCAAAGCACAGAACACACTGAGAAAGCGTTTATGAGAAAGAACATCATGACAGCGAACTATGTCCTTAGAATTGAGATTAGCCGAAGCAACTGCCGCCAGGCTTCCTTCCAATCTTTCATTAACAGGTGTGGGGGAGATGGTGTTGATAAAACTCTTACGGCTTGCTCCAAGAACTAAGGGAAAATCTAAGCTGCGAAAACTCTCCATGTTGGCAATAATCTGTAGATTGTGGGAAAGGTCTTTCCCGAAGCCTACTCCCGGATCAAGCATGATATTCTCTCGTATTATACCCCGCTCTACACAGAAACAAACTCTCTCGTTAAAGAATGAAGTAATCTCCATTAGCACATCTGAATACTTAGGATTGTTCTGCATGGTCTCCGGTTCTCCTTGCATATGCATAAGGATTACCTTGACATGAGGATTGGATGCAAGAACTCTTACCATATCTGCATCGTATCGAAGTGCTGAAATGTCGTTGATAATGTGTGCCCCAGCCTCGATAGCTGCTTGTGCTACAATAGCTTTGCGTGTGTCTATGGAATACAATGTATTGGGGAATAGCGAAACGAGTTTTTCCAGAACCGGAATGATCCGTGATAACTCGATATCTATGGCAATGGGTGAAGCACCCGGTCGGGTAGATTCAGCTCCTATATCAATAATATCCGCACCATGCTGAATCATCATTGCTGAATGTTCAATAGCCCTTTCTTGGTTTAAATACAATGATCCATCAGAAAATGAATCCTCCGTAAGGTTTAAAATGCCCATAATTTGAGGAGTTGAGATCATAGTATTATTCATTAACGATAAATCTACAGCGGATGCGATACTGTCTGTCAGAATTGAAAGCTTTTGTGAAGCCAAAGCGCCATTGGGGCATAACTTGTTTAACTGCTTCAACGTAGACTGAGGAAGTGTAGCTCAACACGGTCACGCTGTTCATGTTCACAGTGCCATTTTGAAGTAGTTTGAACTGAAGATAAACCTCTCCCTCGGCATCAGGTACCAAGTTTGGTTTTGGCTGAGAGATTATATAAGCCTCTCCATTTCCATCTTCCAGATTGGATGAAAACCCAATATTTCCGGATGAGTTGGGGATGCCTACATTTCTTAAGTTACTAATTCCCCTGTTTCGAGGTATATTAACCTTTACTTCTGTGTTTGTATTTATTCGTGGTGCTGCAACAACGGGACTGGGGTTATCGCTTATGGACTCTTGGGGAATTGAGATCGCTTCTTCTTGAGTAGAAATGGTACCACTTTGAGGTTGAAGTTGAGCTGGTTCTTGAGCAATACTTGGTTCACCGGGCTTTGTGCCAATATTCGCGATTG
The DNA here is from genome assembly GCA_964588075.1 of uncultured Candidatus Cloacimonas sp. Classification (GTDB taxonomy): domain Bacteria; phylum Cloacimonadota; class Cloacimonadia; order Cloacimonadales; family Cloacimonadaceae; genus Cloacimonas. Next base: position 119,721 of record CAZPNU010000002.1, on the reverse strand, counting down.
TTAGATTGTCAATCACCTGGCTATTATTCTCCCATTCAAAGCTATGCCATCTAGGTGGCAGCAAAGGCGTCAATGTATAAAGCACCATAAGCAGTAAGATAATTACATGTAGTATTAGGGATATGGTGTAGCCGTTTAAAAGCTTACTGCTAAGTTTAGGGGTTCTCATTGCTTTACTGGTGTGGTAGCCACAAAGATGCGTTCAAAGCCAACGGATCGAATTATATCCATTACGGTTATCACCTTTTGAAGCTCAACCTTATCTTCGGCTGATAGTTTAACAACTTGTTCCGTATCTCTAAAAAGTGGGGTTAACTCACCTTTTAACTCAGAGAGCTGGATTTGTTTATCCATGAAAAAGATACGCCCATCGCTATAATATGTTATAGAAATAGTCTGGTTATTCTGCCTGGCTGCGGTGTTAGAGCCCGGTAGTTTTATCGGCATGCCCGTTTGACTTGCAAAGTTTGAAGCTATAAGCAAGAACAACAGCAAGAGAAAGATCACATCTGTCATAGATATAAGCATCGTAGTGCTAATCTTCTGCTTTGAGACACGGAGTTTCATGATTGCTTACTCATAACATCGTATTTGATTACGTAGTCAACAGCAGCATCCTGCATGTCTTTAACGATGTTTTCCAGTTGCTGCACCAGATCATTATAGAAGATGATGGTAACAATTCCTACGATCAAGCCTCCGATAGTAGTTAAAAGAGCAACCCAAATACCTCCCGCAAGCATGGAGATATCGACTCCGCTCTGACTTTGCCCCTGGATATTCATAAAGACATTCACCATTCCGATAACAGTCCCCAGAAAACCGATCAATGGTGCTATTGCGGCAAAAGTGGATAACCAGCCCATACCCCTCTCAAGTTCATGAAGTTGGAGATTTGCTGCAGATTCCATACTTTGGTTAATCAATTCTAGGTTATTTGTAGGGCTGTTATACAGCTTATCCAGCATTATGCTTAATGGGCATGAATCTTGATACATGCCAAGGATGCTTATTATGTTCTCGGGCTTATCCTGCTGTAGAAGAGCTGTTTTAAGGTTTAGGTTAGCCTTTTTGACTTTTCTGAATTGACGATACTTCTCTATAACAATTCCCAATACTATCACCGATATCACGAGCAGCACATACATCAGGAAGCCACCGCGTATGATCAAACTAAATAGAGTCATTTAATCTCCTGCATTGTTTAAGATAAGAAAGCGGAACACTTGTGATGCAAGAGTTCCGCTTACTGGCAAAGTTAATGATTATCTATCATGCTGCTGTTGGAAGCTTCGCATAAATTCTGCAAGGGCATGAGCAGCAGGTAAGGGAAGTGAGTTATATGTGGAAGCACGGCATCCACCTACATCTCTGTGACCCTTTAAGCCTATCATTCCTTGTTTCTTGGCTTCACTAATAAAGAGATTTTCCAAATCCTCTGTGGGAAGTCGGAAAGTAATATTCATAAGTGAGCGAGCTTCAGGTTCAACCGTACCTTTGTAGAATCCGTTGGAAGCATCGATAGCGTCATATATATAATTGGCTTTTGCGATATTGTTCTTTTCTATCATGGTTAAGCCACCAAAGGCTTCGATCCATTTGAGCACCAAACCAATCATATAGATTGTGAAAGTAGGAGGTGTATTATACATGCTACCATTCTTGGCATGAAGTTGGAAATCCATCATAGAAGGAAGGTTCGGGCTAGCTGTAGCAAGGAAATCCTTCTTTATCATCACAACTACGCATCCGGCAGGGCCAACATTCTTTTGAGCACCGGCATAGATCATGGAGTACTTCTCCACATCGATTGGCTTACTCATAAAGTTAGAGCTCATATCTGCTATTAGAGGAATACCTGCAGGGATTTCTGGATCAATCTTCCACTCTGTACCAAAGATGGTATTGTTGGTAGTGATATGCACATAAGCAGGATTCTCGGAGAGCTTCCAAGTCTTGGGTATATAGCTGAAGTTCTTGTCCTCAGAACTTGCAGCAATATGCACGGTCTTTCCAATCTTCTTAGCCTCGGATATGGCCTTTTTGCTCCAAACACCGGTATTGATATAGTTCGCTTCTTTGCCTTCGTGGGCGAAGTTCATGGGCACCATAAGGAACTGCATGCTAGCTCCACCTTGCAGGAATAGTACTTCCCAATCATCACCGAGGTTATAAATGCGCTTAACCGCAGCATATGTCTCATCGATTATAGCTTGATACTCTTTGCTGCGATGGCTCATTTCCATCACCGAGAGTCCCATACCCTTGTAGTTAAACAGGTCGGCTTGAGCTTCCCTGAGCACTTCCTCCGGTAAAACTGCGGGACCGGCATTAAAGTTATGTACGCGTTCCATTTGTATCCTCCTGGATATATTTTTACATTCTAAGTGCAAGGATTTCGCACTCCATTCTTTTGGGCAAGGTATTTTTTCATTTACACATTTATATTGACTGGATTCCTGCTCCTTAAAAGGTGAACGAAAGGTGTAAATGTATGATTCATGTAATGTTAAGCGACATCAAACTTGTGCTCGCTTCTGGTTCTCCCAGAAGGCGAGATCTGTTTTCTCTCTTGGGTTTAAGCCCAATCATTGAGGTTGCCAATATTGCCGAACCATTGAATGAGGATTTACCTCAGGTTCAAGCGATGCATCATGCAACTAATAAAGCTTTGCATATTGCAAAATTATACTCTCCTGACCATATGATTGTTGCAGCTGACACGTTAGTTGCGATTAATGATGCAGTATTGGGAAAGCCAACTACTATTGACGAAGCTAGCACTTATCTGAATACTCTTTCGGGAAAACAACATGAAGTATATACAGGAGTCTGCATTGCCTATAGAGGAAGTCTATTATGTGATTACGAGTGCACGGAAGTTACTTTTGCACACATTACAGATAAAGAGGTTGCAGATTATATCAACACGTCTGAGCCCTTTGATAAAGCCGGTGCTTATGGAATACAAGGATACGGAGCTCAGTTTATATCACGAGTAGATGGCTGTTATTTTAACGTTATGGGGTTTCCTATTCGTAAGTTCTATGAAATGTTAAGCACGATTATGGGAGTATGCAATGAAGCTATATAGAAACTGTTACGTCTGGCAGAAAGGCAATTTTAGCGTTAGCCCGTTACACATTCTGGTTAATAACGGAAAGATAGAGCAGATATTATCCTCTGATACATCGTTACCCATGTCAGACATCGAATCGATTGATTTGAACTTTGCTTTTGTTTACCCGGGATTTATCGACACCCATACTCATTGCTTTGAGGGTGGTTTGTATTCTCTTGGCGTAAAACTGGATAATGTTGATAATATGTCTGATGCGTTTGGGAGACTTTCCCAAGCTTGCGTCAGTAGTGCAACCGACGACCCCATCTTTGCCTGGCAATTTGATGAAAGCTCTATTGCAGAAAAACGCTTCCCTTTTGTTTCGGAACTGGATAGAATATGCCCCAACAGACCACTTATAATTAGACGAATTGACGGGCATTCCTGTATCGTGAACTCATGTGCCAGAAAACTTATTGCTCCCTATCTCAGCACAAAGTCTGAGATTTTACGGGGAAAGAACAACGATGTCGCCGTACATTACTTCCATAGCAAACTTTCTGATGAAGTTATCCTGCGTGCTTATCAACAAGCAGCTCAATACGCACTTAGTAATGGTTTCACCGGTGTACATACCATGATCGGGGATGCAGACCAAAGTATAGGGCACTACAGTCTGATTAGGGACAAGCTGGCTCAGTTTCCTATCAATTTTTCAATCTACCCTCAATCGTTTGACATAAAAGCTGCTTTGGATGCAGGTGCGGTTCGGATAGGTGGATGCATCTTAGCTGATGGTTCAATCGGCTCAAATACCGCCGCTTTAAATGCACCTTATGCGAACAGTGTTTCAAGGGGTATCTTGTATCAAAGTGACGAGTTTTGGAAGTTCTTTATTGACGAAGCACATAAGAATAATCTCCAAGTAGCTGTGCATTGTATCGGTGATCGGGCTATCAACCAGATCAATGATGTTTATAAGCATATATCATCAAATGCAGTTCATGATCTTCGACATCAACTAATACATTGTGAACTCACAGATGATGACTTGATTAACGATATTAAGATTTCTGGAGCGGTGCCTGTCATGCAGCCCAATTTTGATTTATACTGGGGTGGCGATGGTAATCTGTATGAGAGAATGTTAGGATCTGAAAGAGCCAATCAGATGAATCGCATTGCATCCTTATTGCATAAAGGTATTACTGTCACGGGTGGCTCGGACTGGTATATCACTCCCATGGATATTGTGCAATCCATAAGAGCAGCCATGAACCACCACAATCCAGCAGAACGATTAACTCATGCCGAAGCTGTTGATTTATACACCTACAATGCAGCTTGGTTAAGCAAAGAGGAAGGTATCCGAGGAACCATAGCTCCGGGATTTATAGCTGATTTCAGTGTTATGTCACACCCCATAGACCAGATGCAATCACTTCCCAAAACGATTTGTATCATAAAAGATGGTGACATAGTATATGAATAATACTCTGCTTAAACCTGATTATCTTAGCATTGAGCGCATCATCATAGACGAGCTATCACTTCACCCAAGTTGTAAGCTGGTAGATATATATAAACTCTTATTTCAAGCTTTTTATGGACCCTCTCATGCGATAAGTGATATCATCTCTGTCAGTTTAGGCATCAGCACTGAATATGCTGCAATGTCAAAGCAATACAAACCGCTGATTCAAGATATAGGTATGGGTAATGGTTATTGCCGTATAAGCCTAAGTATTCTGGATAAACTTAATCCTGCATCACTGCTTCGTTACTGCGAGCAAATGGCTGAGCTAATGCAGCAGTCATGCATCACGGAACCGGCAACCGGTTCTATGAAGACTCTCTGGCTCAATTACAAGAAAACCATCCTTGATATATTTCCTGCATCACATGAGGAGTGGCTTGAGGTCTGCGGACTTGCAGAGAATAATACCATTCCCAGTCACTCTATTGTCTTTAAAGAGGCTTATGATCCTCATTATCGTGTTATCAGCAACAACTTGGCTCTCAAGATTTTCAAGCCACTTTCTTAACTAAATATGATTCCCAGCTTTAGGAGAACTAAATGATACCTGTCCGCGTTCGTTTTGCCCCCAGTCCTACCGGATACTTGCATATTGGCGGTCTTAGGACAGCATTATACGACTTTCTTTTTGCCCGCTCAATGAATGGGAAATGCATCTTACGTATTGAAGATACAGATCAGAGCCGTGAGGTTGCTGGTGCTGCACAAAACCTAATAGACATCCTCCACCAACTCGGTATTGATTTCGATGAAAGCCCGGCGGTAGGAGGTGAATATGCTCCCTACACACAATCACAACGCCTTCCTCTATATCATGAACACGCTCAGAAGTTAATTGATTCAGGGCATGCTTACCACTGTTTTTGCAGTGCGGAAACACTTACTGCCATGCGGGAAGAGCAGCAAGCCAAGGGTTTGTTTGTAAAATATGATCGCCGCTGCTTAAACCTTAGCAAGGATGAAGTAAGTTCCAGATTAGCCAGAGGTGAACGCCATGTTATCCGCTTGAAGATGCCTGATAACCGCACATTTGCCTTCGACGATCTTGTTCGCGACAGGGTGGAAATGGATAGCTCCCAATCCGATGATCAAGTTCTTATAAAAAGCGATGGTTTCCCTACCTACCACCTGGCAGCAGTGGTGGACGATCACTACATGCAAATCAGCCATGTTATCCGGGGAGAGGAATGGCTCTCCAGCACCCCAAAGCATATATGGCTGTACGAGTGCTTTGGATGGGATGCTCCTAACTGGGTGCATCTTCCTCTTATACTGTCAACTGACCGCAGCAAGTTAAGCAAACGCATGAATGATGTATCAGTAGAGAGCTATCTAAGTAAAGGTTACCTTAAGGAAGCTTTACTGAACTTTGTAGCGCTGCTTGGTTGGCACACTGCCGATGATAGAGAGCTATACACACTGGAAGAGATGTGCAAGCTCTTCAGTGTTGAGAGGGTCAACAAAGCAGGAGCAATATTTGACCTTACCAAACTGGACTGGATGAACGGCCAATATCTGCGTAGCTTACCTTTGGAACTCATTGCCGAGAGGGCAAAGCCGTATTATCTGTCTGCGGGTTTGGATACAACCGATAACGTCAAGTTCATTAAGAGCGTGGAAATTGCACGCGAACGCTGCACTCTGCTACCGGAGATTGCAGAATATGCGAAGATGTTCTATATTGAATCTCCCTTAACCGACGAAGACAAACTGCTGCTCCGCAATGATGATTCACAGAAAGTTCTAGAGTGGTTTACCAAGGAACTTCGTGAAATAGATAATATTGCAGCTGATAATATTCAAGAGCTGGTGAAGCGTTTCACCACTGAAACGGGTATTAAGGGAAAGAATCTATACACTCCATTGCGCCTTGCTTTGATTTATCAGGCTCATGGACCGGATTTGCCCAGCACACTTGCCATTTTGGGAGTGGAGGAGAGTATCCGACGTCTTAAGGCATTTATATTGTAATTTCACGCTTTAATCACGGGACAGTTAACGCCAAAACGCCTGCGCAATGATGTGGCTTTCTTGCAACGCTCTTATTCCAATTGCGGATGCAATACGCGTGAATTACGGATGCCATCCGTATTTGACGCGTAATGATGGCGCAATTGCTCCAAGAAAGGACTTGACTAATAGCAGGGATTTTCCGTGTATGAACCATATTAAATTGATGAAGGAGGGACGATGAGTTCCACTCCCCGCGGTGAAAGATTAATAATTGCCCTCATTGGCAAAAGAAATGCAGGTAAATCCAGCTTAATAAATGCTTTAACAGGACAAGAAATCGCCATAGTGTCTAACATCCCCGGCACCACAACAGATCCGGTGGATAAACATTACGAATTATTGCCTTTAGGTCCCGTAACCTTTTATGATACAGCAGGTGTGGACGATACCGGAGAACTTGGTGATAAGCGCGTGCAGGCAACCCGTAAGATTCTATATCGTGCAGATATTGTTATCTACGTTAATGATGGCGAAGCTTTCGAGAAAGCTGAGCTTGAGATGTTGGAACGCATCATGGAGATGGAAATCCCTATGGTGCTTGTGTTTAATAAGAGCGATATAACCCCATGCAATAAGAACAACATCCTATACTGCACAACTCATTCACTTCCATATGTTACTGTCTCCACCCTTACCAAAGAAGGTGTGCTGGCTTGTAAGGAAGAGATAATCCGGCTTGCGCCAAAATACCTAAAGGAGAACCGCATTCTCAGCGGAGACCTAATCGCTCCCAAGGACAGAGTAATACTTGTTGCACCAATTGACTCAGCAGCTCCCAAAGGTAGATTAATTCTGCCGCAGGTTCAGGTTCTACGGGATTTGATGGATCACGATGCCATTGTAACAGTGGTTAAAGAAACCGAGTTGCTCGCTTCTCTTGCCATGACCAAAGAGCTTCCTCAACTTGTTATCACAGATTCGCAGGCGATTGAGCAAGTTAATAGGGAAGTCCCGCCTGAGGTAGAGGTAACAACTTTCTCCATCTTGTTTGCCCGGTATAAAGGTGAGCTGGATATTCTCCTGGAAGGTATTGATAAGATTAACAACCTGAAGGACGGTGATAAGGTGCTTATTGCGGAAGCATGCTCACACCATGTGCAAAAAGACGACATTGGCAGATATAAACTTCCCAAATGGATTAAAGAATACACCGGTAAAGACTTGGTGTTCCATAACTATGCGGGGCACGACTTCCCGGATAATCTGGAAGACTATGCTGTTTGTGTGCACTGCGGTGCTTGTATGATAAACCCCATGGAAATGAACCGCAGGATAATCGAGTGTCATCGCCGTGGAGTGCCAATCACCAATTATGGTATGTGTATATCCTTGGTTCAAGGCGTTTTGGACAGAGTTATCCACCCCCTACTAAGAGTTAAGACAAAAGTATCATGAAAGTTAGCGTCCTGCAATACCAGCCTAAACTGCTTGATACCACCTTTAACCTGAATCGTATTCAGTACATGCTGCAAAATGTGCAGACAGATTTGCTGGTGCTGCCCGAACTGGCAACCAGTGGCTATTTGTTTAGCAGTTTGGAAGAAGTTCAAAGCGTGGCAGAGACGGTTCCGGATGGAGATTCCTACCGAATGTTTAGTTCCTTGGCGAAAAGGAATAACTGCTCTATTGTTTACGGCTTTCCTGAACGTTGTGGAGATAGAGTTTATAACTCATGTGCTTTGGTGAATCCAGATGGTAGTTACAGTTTATATCGAAAAATTCATCTTTTCGATAGAGAAAAAATGTTCTTTTCTGCCGGTGATACTGCTTTTGGGGTTAACACCTGCAAAGGTGGGACTAGCGTAGGAATGATGATTTGTTTCGATTGGCAGTTTCCTGAAGCAGCTCGTAGCCTTGCTCTTCAAGGTGCAGAGATTATATGCCATCCCTCAAACTTGGTATTGCCATGGTGTCAGGAAGCAATGAAAACCCGCTCTTTGGAGAACCGTGTGTTTAGCATTACGGCTAACAGAGTGGGGAAAGACATTAACGGTGAACTTGAACTGGAGTTTACCGGATGCAGCCAGATATTAAGTCCATTGGGGGAGATACTGCTGCGCTTGGGCAGAGACGAAGAGACAGTGATGACTATTGAGATAGATGTGAACAGATCGCATAACAAGCAAGTAACCCAGCATAACAACGCTTTTACCGATAGACGACCGGAGATGTATAGGCTGTGAATAAAGCAGAACTTGCCAAAGAAATAGCCAAACTTCGCAGCGAAATAGAACGGCATAATTTGCTCTATTACGAGTTTGCCAATCCGGAACTGAGTGATTATGAATACGACATGCTGGCACGTAAGCTGCAAGAAATGGAAGCGGAGTATGAAGGAATAAACCTTACCGATTCACCTATCGCAAAGGTTGGCAGTGATTTGACGGTTGGCGCTAAGGTCATTGCACATAAAGTGCGTATGACAAGCTTGGATAATGCATATAGTTTGGAGGAGCTAAAGGCTTTCCTAGCTAAGTTGGAACTGGATACCGGCAAGCAAAATAGCTTTTGCGCAGAGCTTAAGATTGATGGCTTTGGTATCAACCTGTTTTACTCAGGAGGGAAGCTACAATATGCCACCACAAGAGGTGATGGGGTGGAAGGCGAGGATGTGACGGTGAACTTCATGACTTTGCCGGATATTCCGCATGAGATAAACTACCTGGGCGATATTGAGATAAGAGGGGAGATATACATCCCCTTGGCAGACTTTCTTCTCATAAACGAAACTCGCAGAGAAGAAGAAGCTAAGCCCTTTGCCAATCCCCGTAATGCTGCAGCAGGATCTATTAAGCTTAAGGATAGCTCCGAAGTAAGAAAGAGACACCTTAGAGCAATATTTTACAGCCTTGGGTATTATCAGAGCGAAGAGCTTAATGTAACAACCCAGTATGATGTTCTATCGTTCTTAAAGGGGCAAGGCTTCCCGGTAAATGTGGGTAAGCTATGCCAAACTTATTCAGAAGTTGAAGCCTTCTGCAACACCATGGAACAGGATAGGTTTACTCTGCCTTATGACATTGATGGTGTTGTGGTTAAACTTAATGACATTGAGCTGCAAAAGAAGTTGGGCTACACAGGTAAGAGCCCTAAATGGGCAATTGCCTACAAGTTTAAACCCGAAGAAAAGGAAACTGTGGTGGAGGATGTGCTGTTCCAGGTTGGAAGAACCGGTGCCGTTACTCCGGTCGCAGTGCTTAGTCCTGTGTATATTTCCGGCTCCACAGTCTCCCGTGCAACATTGCATAACGAAGATGAGATAAAAAGGCTGGACATCCACCTTGGCGACACAGTAAAGATAGTAAAAAGTGGGGAGATTATCCCTAAGATATTGGAAGTTGTAGCCACTAAACGCAAACCGGAAGCTGTTCCGGCACAATACCCCAAGAACTGCCCTGTGTGTAACAGTGTTCTGGAGAAAGACGAAGAGGGTAGCATCACTTACTGTGCTAATGCAACTTGTCCGGCTCAGATTAAAAGAAAGATAGAGCATTTTGCCTCCCGGGATGCCATGGATATCACAGGTCTGGGAGAAAGCCTTATCTCTAGGTTGCTGGAGGAAGGCATTATCCACACTATCAGCGATATTTACCAACTGGACTTTGAGCTTGTAGCAAAGCTTGATAGACTTGGGAAGAAGAGTGCTGAGAACTTGAAACAAGCTATAGAACTTTCTAAAACCAAGAACTTCGATAAAAGCTTATATGCTCTTGGTATCAGGCATGTCGGCACGATAACGGCTCGAAACTTGGCACAAGCATTTAGCAATGTTGACACACTGATGTTGGCAAATCACGAAGAGCTTACCAATATCGCCGATATTGGCGATACTATGGCTACTTCTATTTTGAGCTTCTTTGCCAGGGAAGAGAATCGTATCCTTATCCATAATCTTAGGAACTTGGGGGTTAACTTTGTCTATCACAGTGAGATGCTTAGTGATAGGCTAAGCAACCAAAGCTTCCTTATTACAGGAACCTTACCGACCTTCGGCAGGAAAGAGATGGAAGCTTTAATCATGAAGCACGGGGGTAAGATTGTTGGCAGTGTGAGCAAGCAATTGGATTACCTTGTTGTGGGGGAGAAGGCTGGTTCCAAGCTGGATAAAGCACGCAAGTTGGAAAGCATTAAGATCATTTCGGAAGCTGAATTGCTGGCAATGCTTGAGGAACAAACCAAGTAATGAAGATACTTAAACGTTACATACTGAAGGAACATCTACCACCATTCCTTATCTCACTTATGGTAGTTACTTTTGTGCTGCTCATAGATAGAGTTATAGACATGCTGAACATGATTATCGAAAAAAAGCTGCCTTTGCAGACGGTACTGGAGATGTTTGGCTTATCCTTACCATATATGCTTGCCCTTTCCATCCCCATGGCTGTTTTAGTGGCAACCATTCTTGCGTTTGGTAGAATGAGTGTAGATAGAGAAGTGGTGGCAATCAAATCAAGTGGCGTGAATATTTATTCTATGCTGGGTCCTCTGATTCTCGCAGCATTGATGTTAACCGGACTTATGGTTTACTTCAATCATTGGTTCTTACCCAACACCAACCACAAGCTAAAGAACCTGATGATCAAGATTGCTTATTATAAACCCATGACTATTATCAAAGAGAATGAGTTCACTAATTTCATGAACTATACAGTGTTCGCCAAAGGTAATTCTGATTCTCTGCTTACTGATGTGCTGATCTACGATAGAAGCCAATCCAGATTCCCCAGGACGGTTTTTGCCAAAAGCGGTAATGTTATTCAAATGGATAATGGCAACAGTCTCCAGATTGTTTTAAACAACGGCGAAATGCACGAGCGTAATGAAAAGGAACCCGGTAAGTATCAGAAAACAAGCTTCAGTAGGTATGTAATTAGTGTAAAGAACCTTGGCAACAATAGTGACTTCTTTGAGACTGGTTTTCGCACGGACAGGGAAATGACTGTGCTGCAGATAATAGCTACTCTCCGGGCAAATAAACAAGAGCTTGTTATAAAACAAAAGGAAGTACAGAACTTGGAGAACAGGCTATCTTTAACCCTAAGAATGAATCCCGGATACTCACAAAGTGTGGAAACCAGGAGACTGCAATCCATGAAGCTAATGGCAACATCCCGAGCCACAGAACTATCTGAGACCATTAATTCATTAGAAGTGGAGTTCCACAAGAAGTTTGCAATTTCATTTGCCATCATCATCTTCATTCTAGTGGGAATCCCTCTGGGTTTAATGACCCGAACCAGTGGTATTGGTATGGCTTTCTCTGTGTCCTCGGTTATATTTCTCGTATATTACATCGCTCTAAATGGGGGAGAGCAACTTGCCGATAAAGGTTTAATGCCTCCATTCGTAGCAATGTGGCTCTCTAACTTCGTGTTTCTTATCCTATCGCTGTTACTGATAAATGCTTCCATCAAAGAAAAGCATATCATCGATATGCCGACATTGATGTGGAAACTAAAGAACCTTCGTAACCGTAAAAATCCGCCTCCGGATGATGTAGTGTACTAAGAGAGTGACCGATGAGAATACTTGATCGTTATGTCCTTAGAGAGTTCCTCCGAACCTATCTCATCATCTTCTTTTCATTTGCGGTGGTTTTTATAGTTATCGATGTGGTGGATAACCTCCCCCGTTTAATCAGAAACGGTGCAACCACCCAACAGGCCACCATCTATTATTTGCTAAGATTGCCATACCTTGTTGTGCTGACATCCCCTGTCACTGTTCTGTTAACCGGATTGTTTATGATGAATGCACTTTCTAAACACAACGAAAGCATTGCTATGCGTGCAGCAGGGATTAGTATTAAAAGAGCTATGCTCCCCTTGTTCGGGGTTGGGTTATTCATCAGCTTTGCCATTGCTGCTTTGGGAGAGTATGTGCTACCCTGGGCAGAAACGCAACGTAACTATGTGTACAATGTGCAGATTAAAGGAGAACAGCCTGATAATGTGATGTTGAAAGCGAACATTAATTACCAAGGCAAAGCTAATGACTTTTACTACTTCGGGTTCTTTGACGGCTATAAGAATAACCTCAAAGTGATTGATCTCACACGCATCGACTACAAGACAAAACAGATTGTTGAGCATATTACTGCCTCTTCTGCCGATTGGAACGGCTCAAGATGGATTATCCAAGATTGCGAGATACGACGCTTTCAAGACGGCAAGCAGGTTTATCATCAGTATTTCCCCAGTACGAATCTGGCAATCCTTGATGTTCAGCCTCAGGACTTCATCCGCATCACGCAAAAGACACTCTCTCTAACATTCTGGCAACTAAAAGATTATATTCAGCGTATTAAGAAATTAGGTGAGAAGCCAACCAAAGAGATTGTTGATCTTCACATGAAGATAGCCTTCCCATTAACAAATCTTATCGTGATCTTCTTCTTCCTTCCCATCGCCACATCAAACACACGCTCCAAAGGAAGGGGCTGGGTTATCATGCTGGGTTTGATGGTATGTTTTGCCTACCTAATTGTGGTGCGGGTTATTCAAAGTCTTGGCTACACAGGTGTTATCCATCCAGTATGGTCAGCCTGGCTTCCCAATATCGCTTTCTCTTTGCTGGGCTTTGCCTTCATGCAGAAAGCTGAAATCTAACTTAACCAAGCTCCGGAATCATATTATCCGGTTACTATCTTCTTCTTACATGGAGTCATCACTTGATCATTGCATAATCATTGCATGTTTCATCCGTAATGAACATGTAATGATTAGGTAATGATACCAAGCGGGAACATGTAGAATCTATAGAAACAATACCGTAAATGATGCTTGACAGAAAGCCCTGTTAAATTGCCTTTGCTTCATGAAAGATCACAAAGCAATAGCCCTTTTTTCCGGTGGTTTAGATAGCATCCTGGCTGTTAAATGGATGCAAAGCAGGGGTTATACCGTTTTTCCTGTATTCTTTAGCGCACCCTACCTACCTCCGGGGAGAGCTATCCAATCCGCAAGGAATAATCGTTTTGAAGTCCACATTAGGGATGTATCTGAAGAGCATCTTAAGCTGCTGGACAATCCTGTCTATGGCTTTGGAAAGCACTTAAATCCATGCATTGACTGTCATGGATTCATGTTCAGGCAAGCCTCATTGTTACTGGAAGAATTTGGTGCAGACTTCATTATCAGCGGAGAGGTTCTTGGCCAGCGCCCAATGTCCCAACGCCGTGATGCATTGGATAGTGTTGCCAAGCTTAGCGGTAACCGCGACTTAATCGTTAGACCTCTTTGCCAACAGCACCTGCCGGACACCCTGCCCCTTCGAAATGGATGGGTTGATAAGGTTGATATGCTGGACTTTCATGGAAGAGGCAGAGAAGCACAAATGAAACTTGCCAAAGAGTTGGGAGTAACGGACTTCCCACCTCCCGCCGGTGGATGCCTGCTCACTGATAGAAATTACTGCTTACGCCTAAAGGATTTGATGGAAAGAAATGAAGTGGGTATTGAGAATTTGTTGCTGCTAAACAATGGTAGACACTTCAGATTTCCCAGTGGATGCAAGCTGATTATTGGCAGGGATGAACCGGATAACGATGCTTTGGAAACAAACTTCATGAATGGCTTCCGGCTTCTGGCAAAGGACATCATGGGACCCTTGGGGTTGCTGGTGGGTGAGAGCGTTGATGAGCAAACCTTGCAACTGGCAGTGGACATCTTTTTGTACTATCATCCTAAAGCTGAACAAAGTGTGTTCATCGAGGTTGATAGATTTGTTGATGGGCTAAAGGTGGGGGAGACAGCCCTCAAACCAGCGCACAAAGCCAACAAAGAAACAGCCAAACAGTATAGACTTTCATTTGATTGATATGATAGGTGTTAGATGATTAAGATTGAAGTAAGCGTATTGTTTCCAGAATATCAGATAAATACATACTTGCTGTGGGATAGTGTGAGTAACGAAGCAATGTTGATTGATCCGGGTGCTCCATCCAGAGAGTTCCTGAACCATATCATACAAAACAAACTGAAAGTTAAGTATGTGGTTAACACCCATGGGCATTTAGACCATATTGGAGGAAATGACTTCTTCTGTAATGCTTTGAATGCCAACTTGGCTATTCACGGCGATGATGCGCAAATGCTTACCAACAATAGCTTGAACCTCAGTTCTATGGTTGGGAACCCATTGAAACTTAATCCTGCTACAATGCTCCTGAGCGATGGCGACATACTTCCCCTAGGAGACTGTATGGTTAAAGTTATACATACTCCGGGACATACCAGAGGAAGTATATGCCTGCTAGCTGATAACTATTTAGTAAGCGGTGATACACTTTTTGAGCAGAGCATTGGCAGAACAGACCTTGTGGGGGGAAGTAGCTCAGCAATCAAGAAGTCCATCAAGGAAAAGCTATTCACCTTGGACGAAAATGTTTTAGTGTTCCCGGGACATGGACCAGCCACCTCGATTGGACTGGAGAAAGTGAATAACCCCTTTATACGATAGGAGATTAGATGCACGATAGAGTCCTAATTTTAGATTTCGGTTCCCAGTACACGCAATTGATCGCAAGAACCATCCGTGCTTTGCATGTGTATTGTGAGATTCGTCCCTTTAGCATAAGGGAACAGGAGATTAGGGACTTTGCTCCAAAAGCTATTGTGCTGTCTGGAAGTCCATTCAGTGTGTACGATTCTGCTGCACCTCATCCAGATGACTTTATTTGGGAGATGAACATCCCTATTTTGGGGATATGCTACGGCATGCAACTGGTTGTTAATAGATTTGGCGGGAAGATTCAAAAAGCGAGTAAGAGGGAATATGGCTTTGCAGAACTTGAGATACTTGATCACACAGACATTTTAGCCGGTCTGTCCGATACCGAACAGGTGTGGATGAGTCACGGCGATGCTATTGCTGATGTTTCCAAGGTTGTTAAGGTATTGGCTGCCACTCCCAACTCTCCCTATGCAGCAATCAAGATTAACCATGCCCCGGTTTACGCACTGCAATTCCATCCGGAAGTGGTGCATAGCCCATGTGGTCAAAAGATTCTAAGCAATTTTGTGCTCAATATTGCCGGAGTGATAGCAGATTGGACAGCAGGATCCTTTATTAACGAAACCATCCTGGATATCCAAAATAAAGTGGGGAATAGGCGCGTGATTCTGGGCTTAAGCGGTGGAGTGGATTCCACTGTGGCAGCAATCCTGCTATATAAAGCAATAGGATCGCAATTGATACCTATCTTTGTGGATACAGGTTTAATGCGTTATAAAGAGTGCGAAAGAGTGAAGCAGCTATTTGCCGCATATCCTGATCTGAATATCAGGTTTGTGGATGCAGGCAGTCAATTTTTAACGAAGCTGGATGGAGTAAGTGATCCTGAGCAGAAGAGAAAGATAATCGGTGCTGAGTTTATCAGTGTGTTTGAAAGTATTGCACGTGAGTATCCTGATGCAGAATTTCTGGCTCAGGGTACATTGTATCCGGATGTTATAGAGAGTGTATCATTCGCCGGGCTATCAGTAACCATCAAGAGCCATCACAATGTGGGTGGACTCCCGGAAGTGATGAAAATGAAGCTGGTAGAACCTCTAAGAGAATTGTTCAAAGACGAGGTTCGTGAAGTCGGCAGGTGCTTAGGGTTGCCGGAAAGTTTGGTGAACAGACATCCATTTCCCGGCCCCGGACTGGCTGTAAGAATTATTGGCCCCGTTGATAAAAACAAGGTTGAGCTCCTGCAACTTGCAGACGAGATATTCATTCATGAGCTGTATGCATGTAACCTTTATAACACGACCTGGCAGGCTTTTGCCGTTCTGCTACCAATTCACAGTGTAGGTGTGATGGGAGATGAGCGCACCTACGATCAAGTTTGCGCACTAAGAGCTGTGAACAGCGTTGATGGTATGACTGCAGATTGGACGGAATTGCCTCATTGGTTTCTAAAAAAGGTATCTAGTCGCATCAGCAATGAAGTAAAAGGGATCAGCAGAGTGGTGTTTGATATCAGTTCCAAGCCGCCTGCGACGATAGAATGGGAATAATTTATGAATTCTAATACTGTGATAGATAGCATATTAGCCACACGTCTCGAAGGAAGTATATATTTTTCTCTTGACAAAAACAGTGGTGTAGCGCTTATTGCTTCTATCTATGCAGTTTTGAACGCGCTGGGGGCGTAGTTCAGTTTGGTTAGAACGTCTGCCTGTCACGCAGAAGGCCGCGAGTTCGAGTCTCGTCGCTCCCGCCATCATATATCAGACGCCTTAGGGCGTCTTTTTTCATTTACGGTAACAGAATGAAAGGCTTACTTTTAATCTTTAATCTGGTCTTGGAGACAGTGTACTATATAGGCTATCCTATGATAGCTACCTTACTATTAATGAAACAATACCTGCCTGCCATTAATCCTGATGGAGTAGATACCAAGAAAGGAATACTATTTCATGCTTCATCAATGGGAGAAGTAAATGCTATCAAACCACTTATCAACAAGATTATCCGCAACCATCCGGAGATAAGTATCTGTATTACGACCACTTCGTTATCTGGACTCTCCCAAGCCAGGAGCATTTCTCCTCACATTCACGCATATTTATCCGTTCTGGATGTTCCTCACTTGAGAGCGAAGCAACTAAACAAGATAAATCCCGGACTTGTGTGTATTGTTGAAACTGAAATCTGGCTAAATATGCTTGCTTGGTGTAACAAGCAAGAAGTCCCGATGTTACTTCTCAATGCAAGAATGAGCGAGAAATCCTCAAAGAGATATACATTGATTAGCTCATTGATAAATAGTGTCAGTGGATCTATACGTGAAGTTCATGCACAAAGCTGTTTAGACGCCAATCGGTTCAAACGCTTATTCAAGAGCCCAGTATTTGAGAGTGGTAATCTCAAGTACTGTTTAGAACTACCTGAGTATAGCCGTGATATCTTGAGAAGTGAAATGGGAATTCTGTCTGATGATTTCCTTCTCTGTTGGGGATCATCTCGACCGGGAGAAGAAGCATTGCTTATGTCAATCTTTCCCGCTTTATTGCAAGCTATTCCAAACATCAAAATAGTTGTAGCTCTTAGGCATCCAGAAAGATTGAACGAAGTTGTTTCGCTGTTCAAGAGCGTTCCATACGTTTTGTATTCAGAACTTGAGAATAACAATATTGGCAGAGCGAGAGTCCTGGTGATCGATAAACTTGGTGTGCTCGCAAAAATGTACGCTTTGTGTGATATTGCAGTTGTTGGTGGATCGTTCTTTGATTTTGGTGGACACAATCCCTTAGAACCAGCATTTTATGAAAAGGCAACGATAATTGGCAATTATCATGCTTCCTGTAAGGACTCAGTTACTCGCCTCAAAGATGGTGGAGGCATTATCGTATCGGATAGTAGCAAACTACTCGATGATATTTTGTCCTTATACTATGACCCGGTATACAGAGATAGATTAGGCAAGAATGCCAAAAAGGTACTTAGCGAAAACCAACATGCCCTTGAAAATCAATATAAAGCTATCATGCGGTATATACAATGAGAGAGGCTTTATACTACCAAGTTGAAGGAAGCTTGGTCAAATGTGAATTGTGCCCAAACTATTGCACTTTATCTGATGGAGATGTCGGTAGATGTCGTGGAAAAAAGGCAATAGATGGTAAGCTATTTGCTATAAATTACGGTTTATATGCTTCATTGGCTGTTGATCCTATTGAAAAAAAGCCACTTCACAGGTATAAACCCAGAACTAATGTTTTGTCGATTGGCCCAAACTCATGCAATATGAACTGCAATTTTTGCCAGAATTGGGTTATCTCACAGCAAGCATGCCCAACAAAGAACATCACAACCAACCAGTTAGCTGAGTTGGTAAGGCAGTACTCTCCTTGGCAAGTTGCTTTTACATATACAGAACCGCTTATGTGGTATGAATTTATACTAGATTTCGCCAAAGACTTTCCAGAGATCAATATCATTCTCGTTACTAATGGATATCTTTGTACTAAGCCATTTTTGGACATACTACCTCATGTATCTGCAATGAACATAGACTTGAAAGGTATCAATAAGTCATTTTATGAAACTCTCTGCGCTGCCAGTATAGATCCAGTATTGGAAAACATCCAATTGGCTTATGAAGCAGGCATCCACCTTGAGATAACTAATCTACTAATCCCCGGCTTTAACGATAGTGATGATGATGTGTATAGGTTATGCAGTTTTATAAGATCAATCAGCCCTGAAATCCCCTTACACATAAGTGCATATCATCCATCTTACAAACTACGAGTACAAGCAACAGATATTGAAAGAATCAAGCATGCCTGCAGGATTGCGTCTACTTATCTTAAATATGTGTATGCGGGCAACGCACACATACCCGAATTCTCTGCTGAAGTAAGTAATGATTAACAGCATTATAAAAGAGATAAGAATAGCCGATTTGATACTCATCGCGCTGTTGTTGTTTGCTATTATTTTCAGCAGCATCAGGATCTCCGGCGATAGGGCTAAATCCACAGTACGCATATACAAAAACAATATTCTCTGGGGAGAGTTTGCATTGAATGACAATTCTATCATCCGAATTGACTCCCATAACTCTATTCAGATAAAGAACGAGAAAGTTCAAATGCTCTACGCTGATTGTCCGGATAAAAGATGTGTTAAACAAGGTCTAACGAACACAATACCCATCATTTGCCTACCGAACCACGTATTGGTCGAAATAATAGGCAAAAAGAACGATAGAATGTTGATCCTACAGTGAGGTGAAGTGCTTACAGCAGCTATCTATATATCAAATCATGGTTTTGGACATGCTTCACGCATGAGTGCTTTAGCTGAGCAGTTAGAGACATTTGGGGTTTATTGCCATATTATTAGTGAGAAACCTGCCTTTCTCTTTACAAACTTGAGTAACAGATTAACAAGCATTCACAGACGTTCGGTTGATGTGGGTGTAAAACATGGTGACAATTTGGTAGTTGATCTTCCCAACACTAAGAGAAGTCTGTTGCAGCTAATGGGTAACAGGGAGCAGATAGTTGCACAAGAAGTTGCTTTTGTCCGAAATGTTGGGGTTGACTTTATCATTGCAGATATCCCATTTATTGTAGCTGAGATTGCAACATATGCTCAAATTCCGGTGTATGCTGTCTCAAACTTTGACTGGTACTACATCTATTCAATATTATTCAAAGACGATGATGAAATGGTACCTGTGCTGAACTGCATCTGGTCGATGTATCAATCAATCACACGCAGCTTGTTGTTACCATTCAGCAGCCATGAATCCACGAAATCTCTTTGTAATGGCGTTGAAGTTGGCCTTTTGGCCCGTAAGAGGAAAGCTTACTCAGACTTGAGAAAAACACGAAACTGGGATAAAAACACTGCCATCCTTCTCGTGATGTTCGGGGGAGAAGGAGATATGGATATAAATATGGAGCAACTCTGTAGTGCTTTTCAAGGGGTTGTTATATCCACTTTCTCAAATGTCAGAGCTGATAATCATTATGTGGTGGATTATGATTCGGACTTTGTTGATTTGATTTATAATGCCGATATTATAGTATGCAAACCAGGATATAGCACTCTAGCAGAAGCCACCCAGTTTGGGAAGGCAATTCTTTACTGCCAGCGTGGTGCATATCCTGAAGAACAAGCTCTATTACAGGGCTTGGTGGGATATACAAAGGCATTTGAGATACCAAATTTCAGAATGAATGTTAGGCAATGGAAGTTGGTGCTGAGAAGCATTTTATCCTCTGTCCATAGAAAAAGTCTTAAAAGAAATGATAACAGCACAATAGCGGGATACATTGTTGATAGTTATCTGAAATTTAGACATCCCAATGCAAGACTTTTAAGTACTTTTGACCTTGGGACTAACACCTTAAACTACACTCTTTATGATCTACAAAAGAGGATAGAGATACATAACACTCAAATCACCACCAAGCTAGGCAGAGGATTACATACAAATATTTATACATCCGGCAGAATAACTGGCATAAAGAAGTTACTCAGCTCCTTGTTAGATATCGATAGACATATAAATGGAGAGAAACAACTGATTGCTACAGGAGTTAATAGAGTAGTATCAAATGCAAATGACTTATTAAGATGGTTTGAATCAAAGTATGGTATACGGTCAGAGATTATCTCTCCTGAAATGGAATATAAATACGTCTATTACGCATCCAGAGAGCTAGCTTCAGAATATGATTATTCTGCTGTCGCTATTGACATTGGTGGTGCCAGCACTGAAGTGGTACTGTATCAAGGAAACAAAAGGTACTTGGCTCATAGCATTCCAATTGGATTACTTGATTGTATTAATCGCAAGAAACGGGACAACCTATATGACAAACTGGAAATGGGAGTGTCAAGCATTACTGCAAACAACACCTCTAACACACTAATTGGTGTCGGCTTGACATATACATACCTGGCAGCAGTGATTCTACAAAACAATGAAGCTAATAACGACTATTATCATGGAGTAAGAATAAACAAAAACGCCTTGAAACAAACGCTCTCCAACATTTCTGAAAGATGTTTAGATGATATTATACCCTATCTTAGCGAGCCTCAGTATTTAGAGATTCTAGTGATTACTTTGAAACTCACGATATCTCTACTGGACAAATTAGGCATCTCTGAAATAGTAGTTTGTGCAAAAGGAATTTCGTCTGGTTATGCTTTGTGGAGAAGTACCAAGCTATCCAGACTTCCTGAAAGTAAAATAATCAAGGACTAGCATAAAGTGAAGTTTTACATTGAGACATATGGTTGCCAGATGAATGTTGCAGATAGCGAACTTGTTACATCCATACTTACGCAAGCAGGACATCAGCAATGTGGTGACATTGATGACGCAGATCTGATATTGTTCAACACCTGTTCTGTTCGCGCACACGCAGAGGATAGAGTGATGGGGCGCATATCAAATGAGATGCACCGTAAGAAAATCAAACCAAATCTCAAATTTGGCATACTCGGATGTATGGCTCAAAGAATAGGGGAGAGCTTACTGAATAAAAGCACTGGCATTGACTTTGTAGTTGGAGTTGACCATTATGATAGTCTCCCTGATATCATTCAAGATAATGAGGATAATGCAAGTATCTTGAACTTTGATAGTACGCAAGTGTATCGTGACTATCAACCTACTCACCAAAGTAGTACATGTGGTTTCGTAACCATAATGAGAGGATGCAACAACTTCTGTTCATATTGCATAGTTCCTCATGTTCGTGGAAGAGAGAGAAGCAGATCCTGGGAAGACGTAGTGGTTGATACTAAGCTTGCTGGCGAAAAAGGAATAAAAGATATCACCTTACTTGGTCAGAATGTCAATTCCTATCTTTACGGTGATGTTAATTTCCCGAAACTACTTAGAAAGGTTAACGATATAGAGAGTATCGAACGGATACGATTTATAACATCACACCCTAAAGACCTTTCAGACGAGTTGATTGAGGTAATGGCATCCTGCTCTAAAGTATGTGAACACATACACCTGCCGATGCAAAGCGGGTCAGACAGGATATTATCTGAAATGAATCGAGGATACACTTACGAACACTATCTTAACAAAATTGTATCCCTTAGAAGAGCAATACCCTCAATATCAATCACTACAGATTTAATTGTAGGTTTCCCATCCGAGACCCATGCTGAATTCCAAGAAACCCTGGATGCTGTAAAGTCAATCGGCTTCGACTATTCATTTTGCTTCAAATATAGTCCTCGGGAAGGCACTATCGCAGCCACCTATAGTGATCAGGTGGTGGAAGAAGTTAGATTATCTCGTTTACAGGAACTAATCGAGATTCAAAGAGAGATAACTCTGAGCAAGTTCAAATCAAATATCGGAAAATATGTGGAAGTGTATGTGGAAAGTCTAAGCCGCAAGAGCAATGATAAAGTATCCGGCAAAACCAGAGATTATAAAATAGCTGTGCTTTCAGGCTCACTGGATGACATTGGAAAGATGAAGATAGCTAAGGTCATTGATGCCAGTTCTGGCACTTTGATATGTGAGTGATAAGTGTATGGTTAAGGCACGTTATGTAAACTTACGAATGGAATCGTTATCGCATTGTCAAACCGCCACTTCCCCGTGTATAATAATTAACTCAAGGAGCGGATTACTATGAAGAGTATGACTGGGTTTGGAAATGCCCACAAATGCAGAGACAACATTGATGTCGAGTTCGAAATCAAATCTGTTAACTCTAGATATTTGGATTTACGCCTATACTTACCTCGCGAACTCAGTTTTTTTGAAGTGACTATTCGTAAGCTTCTTCCCCATTACATAAGCAGAGGATCTGTTGAAGTAAGACTAAACTA
This sequence comes from uncultured Candidatus Cloacimonas sp., assembly GCA_964588075.1. GTDB lineage: Bacteria > Cloacimonadota > Cloacimonadia > Cloacimonadales > Cloacimonadaceae > Cloacimonas. Next base: position 96,790 of record CAZPNU010000002.1, on the reverse strand, counting down.
TAACGATCATAGAGAGCCTATGCTTCAGCTTGATGCAAAGAAGCTGCTGAAATATAACGAGCTAGCCTCATCAGCAGCTGAGTTATTACACATTTCATCAGGGGTCTCAATAGAATATTTGTTGCATGAACCTGGCGTGATTAACAATGAAAGTAATCTTGCTGAAGATACAACGCTAGCCGAGATACTAATCACAACGCTTCAAAGTGCATTAAGTAAAACTGTGGATTCTATGGTTGCTGAAGCGCATGGTATGCAAAATGTTCTTGCCGAGTCAATGATACGGATAGAATCAGCTATAGAGTCAATAACGCAGTTATGTGCCCCTTTTAAACAAGAGTTATATAATAATATGCTCGTACGTGTTCAAGAGATAATAGGAAGCTACAAATTAGATAATTTGGAGCAACGTATCGTCCAAGAACTGGCCATTTATGTTGATAAGTATGATATAGGTGAAGAATTGAGCCGCCTTGTAAGCCATATCAATACTCTAAAAGAGGCACTCTATAAAACTGATGATAACGGAAAGACCCTGAACTTTATTATCCAGGAGATGCAGCGGGAGGCTAATACCCTTGGTTCTAAGTTCTCTACTTCTAAGAGCTTCCCATATGTGTTGGTGGTTAAAGAGGAAATAGAGAAATGTAGGGAGATCATTCAAAATGTTGCCTAACCCTATTCTATCGTGGAAGTCTTGGCCATTTGTTGAACGTCCGTTCACATCTATGTTACTGATCTCATTCTTATTGTTACTCGCGGTGTTATTGTATGGTATAACAATCGTATCTTGGGCTCAACCTCTCTACTACATTATTGGTATGGCTCTGGTAATTGTTAATCTGATACCTTACTTTATACCGACTTTATACGAACTATTTGAAGATAAGTATGTGGTTCACTACTTGTTTGTGAAGATTAGCCGTCCATATTCAGATTTTGGGTGTTGGTATCAAGATAAGAGGGGAATCATGCTAAGTACTTTCAAGATGCCTCGCAGATTAGACCCATTTCGTGGACAATCATTCCGGTTCTCTGCAAATCGTGCAGAACGAGACCAGTTAATTGACTTTCTTCAGAATAAAATCGGCAAACAATACTAGTGAAATCAGATAAACTCCAGTCGAGACTTGTAACACTGCTAAGAAGTAATAAGAATACTCCTATGTCTTACAAAGACATAGCCATAGCCATGAATCTAACTAAGAGAGAGAAAGAAAAGCTCGCTAGTTTATTGGCGAAGGGAGTGGAGGACAAGTTATTAAACAAAACGAAGCAGTGTTTCTTGTTGGTTGAACAACCCCAAAAATCGACTATTCAACAAAGGCAGATAAGTCCCAAGTTGATTGAGGGCTATTTTGATGCCACTCCCCTATCACGTGATTATTCCTATGCTTTTGTCCGTACAGAAGATAAAGACTATTATATCTCTAGTGAAGATACCCTTAACGCATACCATAACGATAAAGTAGCTATTGAACTGAAGAGCAAGAAAGGTAAGTTCGAATATGGAGTTGTTAGACGAATCGTAAGTAGATATTCAGAGGATTTAGCTGGAGATATCGTTAGGACCAAGAATAAGTGGACTTTCATTTGTAGCAATCCAAAAATTCATAACTGGTTCGATGTAATAGAGCATGGAACCGCTTGTGATGGGGATAAAGTTATTCTGCATGTGTCAAGTTGGGGAAGCCAAATTCTTGGGATTCCACCTTCTGGCAAGATTGTTGAAGTTCTTGGAAGATCCGGAGATCCAAAAGTTGAACTGGTAGCAATTCTTAAGCAATACAATCTACCTATGTCATTCCCTGATTCTGTTATTAATGAGATTAATGATATTGATGACATTATCCCCCAAGCAGAGGTCATGAAGCGTAAGGATCTGCGTTCTTTGTTAACCTTCACCATTGATCCTTCATCTGCAAAAGATTATGATGATGCAATATCTATTATTCCCACTGAGCATGGTTGGAAGTTATTCGTTCATATAGCAGACGTTGCCCATTATCTACCTACCACTAGTGCCATTTTTAATGAGGCAGTCAAGCGGGGAAATAGCTTTTATTTTCCCAAGAAAGTTATCCCAATGATTCCCGAAAAACTTTCGAATCAGGTTTGCAGCTTACGCCCCCTGGAAGATAAGCTATGTTTGACTGTAGAGACTGAGTTTAACACCAAAGGTAAGATAACAAGTCAGCACATGTATGAAAGCGTGATTTGTAGTGATTATCGTCTGATTTATGAGGATGTGGACACTTTTTTTAATTGTGCAGATGTCGAACATGGTATACTCACAAGTTACAGCTATGATTTGCGTGAAGCTCTATCGGAAGCCAGAAAGCTATCCACTATACTTACAGATATACGCCGATTTGCAGGTTACATTTTCTTTGATTTACCTGAGATTGAGTTCCAATATAATGAAGACGGCTTCTTACATCGGTTGAGTCTTAATGAAGAAACAGAAAGCCATAAACTCATAGAAAACTTCATGTTGGTTGCCAACGAGTTCGTAGCGAAAAAACTCTCTATGCTCTCCCCTACAACTATATACCGCATCCACGAGAATCCTGATCAAGAAAAGTTAACCTCCTTGCAGGAAACACTAGCATCATATGGTATCTTCTGGGAACTTCATGAGAATATGAACAAGTCTTTTCAATACCTCCTTGCATCTTTCCCCTCTCATGAGTATCATGAGGTTTTCGATAGGATAGTATTACGAAGCATGAAAAAGGCAAGATATAGTATTGAACACATTAGTCATTTCGGACTCGCCATGGACGACTATACACATTTCACTAGTCCCATTCGCCGTCTTTGTGATCTTGTGATTCATCATCTCTGTAAGATATATATTATCAAGACGAGTCGAGATACTCTCTCGAGGCAACAGATAAAACTGTATGCACAAATTGCTTCTGAACAAGAGTTAAAGGCTGACCAAGCAGAACGTGATGTTGAACTACTATTCAGTAAGGCATTCATGAAAGAGAAAATAGGTGAGCATTTTACCGGGATTGTGGTTGGCTGCAATGCCAAAGGAGTTCTCGTTCGCCTAAATGAAATACCTATTTGGGGATTGATAAAAGTAAATGACTTGGGTAAGGGTATCTGGGATTACAATAACCGAGCCCTTAGATATGTTAACAGGAAGAGCAATGTGTTCTTTCAGTTGATGGATAAGTTGAAGATCGTAGTTTCATCAGTGGAAGATGATATTTATCTACATTTACAGGACACTCCGGATGCTCATCGTCACTTTGTTATGCCGGAAGCCAAAGTCAGCGAACGAAACCAAGTTACATATTATTCACAAGGGGTCAGAAAAGCATTTTCTGAAGATGCTAGGATGATCAAACGACATAAGAAACTTAAAGAGAAGAAGAAACCGATGAAGAGGCATGGATGAAAAAAGCTATTGGCATCTTTGACTCAGGGGTAGGTGGCTTAACCGTTTACAAAGCCATAAGAGCAAAATTCCCTGAAGAGGATTTGATCTATTTTGGAGATACAGCCCGTGTTCCTTATGGGCCCAAATCACCCAATACGATTATTGAATACTCAATCCAGAATTCCCGTTTCCTGTTACAACAAGGTATTAAGACTCTGATTGTCGCCTGCAACACATCTTCCGCTGTTGCCATACCGGCAATCCAGAAACTTACAGATATACCAATAATAGGTGTTATCGAACCTGGAGCAGAACAAGCAGCAAGAAATACGGTCAATAAACGAATCGGTGTAATTGGTACAGAAGGCACCATTCGGAGTGGTGCATATACAACTGCTATTCAGAAGCTTTTACCTGATGCCACAGTTTTTCCTCAAGCCTGCCCGCTCTTCGTGCCTATCGTGGAAGAAGGTTGGCAAGACCATGAAGTATCTTTCCGAATTGCAGAAGAGTATCTTAGCCCTTTAAAAGGGCTGGATATCGATACATTGGTATTGGGCTGCACTCACTACCCTCTACTTAGAAATGTCATACAGAGAGTTATGGGTCCTGATGTTGTGTTAGTCGATAGCGCTGATGCGATTACCGAATACTTATCTCGACTTCTCCCCTATGATACTGATGGTATCAATGGTAAAGATCGTTTTTTTGTGAGCGATAATGAAGATAAGTTTGCCCGTATTTCAAAGCAGATTTTACATGACAAGTTTGGCTCGTTAGCCAGAGTCAGACTCTTCGAGAGCTGGTTTCAAGATTAATGTTAAAGTATATAATTAAGTTAATAGAGGTATCACCATGGAACCCATCATTTTAACTGCAGCCATTACTGGTGCAGAGACAACCCGAAAAGACCAACCCAATTTGCCTATTACTCCAAAGGAGCAAGCCGCTGACGCAAAAGCTTGTTTCGATGCCGGTGCCAGAGTCGTCCATCTTCATGTACGAGAAGATGACGGCAGTCCCACTCAACGTCTAGAGCGTTTTAGAGATTCCATCAATGCCATTCGCGATGCCGTCCCGGAAATGATTATTCAGATTAGTACCGGTGGGGCAGTTGGAGAGCCATTTGAGAAACGTCTCGCACCTTTAGCTCTTAAGCCTGATATGGGAACACTTAATGCCGGAACTCTTAACTTCGGTAACGATATCTTTATCAACCACCCGCAAGATATTATCCGTCTTGCAGAAGCCTTTAAAGAATACGGTGTAGTTCCGGAAGTTGAAGTGTATGAATCCGGCATGATCGATATTGTAGCTAAGCTTGTTAAACAGGGGCACATAGTCCATACACCATTACATATGCAGTTTGTCCTTGGTGTGCCGGGGGGCATGAGTGGAAAGCCAAAGAATCTCATATATATGGCTGAACACTTGAAAGAAGAGATCCCAACAGCAACCTGGGCTGTTGCCGGAATTGGCAGATGGCATCTTCCCACAGCTCTGATAGCCCTTGTTAGTGGAGGACATATTCGTTGTGGCTTCGAAGATAATATCTTCTATCATAAAGGGATAGTGGCAAGGTCAAATGCAGAGCTTGTTGCCCGCATTGCCCGTATTGCTGATGAAATAGGCAGACCTATTGCCACTCCTGCTATGGCACGTGAAATACTGGCATTGCCCAAGCAGTAGGTGCACGATGATTTTGACCGATAACGCAGAAAAAGTACTAATTAAGCGCTACTACCGCAAAGATGATGCAGGCAATGTGCTGGAAAATTGGCAACAGATGCTGGAACGAGTAGCACTTAATATTTCGGCAGGCGATCTAGCCCGGAAGGAAAAATTCATTGCATTAATGGATTCAGGATGTTTCTTACCCAACTCCCCCACTTTAATGAATGCCGGTGGAGACTTACAACAGCTATCAGCTTGTTTTGTGCTCCCAATTGATGACAGTATGGACAGCATATTCGAATCTATTAAAAACGCTGCACTGATTCATAAAAGTGGTGGGGGGACTGGATTCTCCTTTAGCAGATTACGTGAGGCAAACTCCCGAGTTCGCTCAACTAATGGTGTTTCAAGCGGACCTATTTCATTTCTGAAGGTTTTTAATGCAGCAACTGATGCTGTAAAACAAGGTGGCACACGCAGAGGTGCCAATATGGCTATTCTTAATGTAGATCACCCCAACATAATGGACTTCATTGTATGTAAGGCTGACACCCGTGAACTAACAAACTTTAACCTCAGTGTTGGCATAACTGAAGCCTTTATGCAGGCAGTAGCTCGAGATGATGATTATAGCCTTATCTCACCCCACACCGGTGAGCAAGCGGGGAAACTAAAAGCCAGAGATGTCTTTGAACTAATTGTTGATATGGCACATAAGAACGGGGAACCGGGAATTGTTTTTCTTGATAGAATCAACCAGGCAAATCCAACACCTGCAATTGGTAGAATCGAATCTACCAATCCTTGCGGTGAGCAGCCTTTGCTTCCCAATGAAGCTTGCAATCTTGGTTCAGTTAACCTATCTCTGTTAATCAAGGATAATCATTTTGATTATGATAAACTTAGAGATGTTGTTCGCGACAGCGTTGATTTTTTGGATGCGGTTATCGACCAATCCCATTTCCCTCTCCCCCAGATTGCAGAGATGGCTCATGCCAACCGAAAAATAGGTTTAGGCGTTATGGGTTGGGCAGATTTGCTCTTTCAGCTTAAAATCCCCTATGCCAGTGATGAAGCTGTGGAACTTGCCCAAATGATTATGGAAGTGATAGATTTTGAAGCCAAACAAAGGTCTATGGAACTCGCTATTGTCAAGGGTAGCTTCCCCAACTTTCCCCAAAGCACATATGCTATGGGTGAAGTATCTCGTAAAATGATAAACCGTAACTGGGATGATTTATTCGCTCAGATTAAGAAGAATGGTTTACGAAACGCAACTTTGACCACCATTGCTCCCACAGGGACAATCTCCATGATTGCAGACACATCAAGTGGAGTGGAACCTCAATTCTCTCTTGCTTATATAAAAAATGTAATGGATGGAGAAAAACTGATCTATGTTAACAAGTACTTTGAAGCAGCATTAGCTGAACGTGGGTTGCTCAGTCCTGAGTTACTTGAGAAGGTGACTAAGCTTGGTTCTCTGCATAATATTGATGAAATACCTCCTGATTTGAAAGCAATCTATCAGACGGCACATGATATCAGCCCCGAATGGCACATACGTATGCAAGCAGCATTTCAGGCATACACTGATAATGCGGTCAGTAAAACCATCAATTTCCCTAATTCAGCCACTGTAGAAGATATCCGAAGTGCGTATGAACTTGCCTACCATCTTGGGTGTAAAGGGGTTACCGTTTATCGTGATGGTAGCCGTGAGAATCAGGTATTATCTTTAGGTACCTCTTCCCCATCCGGCACTGCTCCCGAAAAAAAGGTTGCTCCCAGAATGCGCCCGGAGATAACACATGGGGTTACACAGCGTTTGGAAACAGGATGTGGTCATATGTATGTCACGATAAATTCTGATGAACAGGGTGCTTGTGAGATATTTGTGCAAATGGGAAAAGTTGGCGGTTGTGCTTCAGCCCAATTGGAGGCAATAGCCAGACTATCTTCCTTAGCCCTTCGGTCCCATATAAAAATTGATGCTATTATTCGCCAGTTAAAAGGCATTCGTTGCCAATCTCCCATGTGGAACAAAGGAAAAATGATTACTTCCTGCGGTGACGCCGTGGGGCAGGCATTGGAAAACTTCCTTGCTCTTCACCGGGCTGGTGATTTTAAATCAATCCATTTTCAAGTCGATGATTCACTATCCGATTCGGATCAACCGACAAGACGCAGTGCCGCCTTATGTCCAGATTGCTCAAGTACTATAGAACATGTGGAAGGGTGTTTGAAATGTCCTTCATGTGGCTGGAGTAAGTGCTAAACATCCGGTTAGTAAACTGTGATTCATTGAGGCGGTGTAACAACCGCCTCTTTCTCTAATAACAACTTAGCTAAGGTATTCATATTCTCAAGAATTTACGATTAGTTCTACCTACTCATGCCATCCCGCTCACCAATTCTTTTGCACTTCGTGTCATACGGGTTCTCTCCTTACTTGAATCACTTGATCATTACATAATCATTGCATGTTTCATCCGTAATAAACATGCAATGATTATGCAATGATGCCAAACAAGAATGACGGTAGCTCTTTGAAAGAAATGAGTTGACTTGAACTGCAATCCACTATTAATGGGAATAACAAGGATATTATTTGTCATTACCTGCTTTCGGCAGGGAAAATAGGAGTTATAATGCGCAGGTTCATTATACTGATAATTATTGTGTTAGCGTTGCTCGGTGGATGCAAAAGCACATTGAAATCCGATAAAGTGAAGGTAACCTTCTGGCATGGGTTGAGCGGTCCTTTGGGGGACACTTTGAATGAGATGATCCGCGAGTTTAACCGCACTCATGAGGATATCGAAGTGGTTGCTAATCCTATTAGCAGCTACACCGCATTGTCTCAGAAACTGATGGCATCCATACAAGCCAAGAAACAACCTGATATTGCTCAGGTGTTTGAATCTTGGACATCTAAGTACATTGAAGCCGGTGTTCTTTGTAGTTTCGATGAATTGATGAAGGAAGACAAGACCTTTGATCCGGCAAGCTTGGATGACATATATCCTGTGTTCCTAAAATCCAACACATTTGATGGAACCATCTATTCATATCCCTTCAATAAAAGTGTGCGTGCATACTTCTATAATAAAGATGATTTCTACCGCGCAGGGCTTGACCCCAATAAATTTCCCGCAACCTGGGAAGAATTTCGTAGCTATTGCAGTAAACTGACTCGTGATACCAATAAAGATGGTAAAGCTGATGCTTTTGGAACAAACTTCAATGTTAATGAATGGCAGTTTATAAACCTGTTACATCAAGCTGGAGGAAACATCCTTGATGAAAACAAGCAACCTATAATCAATAGCGCAGAAGGTATTGAAGCTCTTGGGTATCTAACCGATTTACTTATAAAAGACAAATCCGTGTATATGGTCCGTGAGTATGAAGGTCAAAATGACTTTCTTGCGGGTATTGTAGCCATGTATGAAGGCTCGAGTGTGTCTATCACTCACATGAAGCAACAGCCTATCAACTTCAATATTGGTTATGCCCCCCTGCCCATTCACAAGACAAATAAAAGCGCTGTTAGTGGTGCCAATATTGTGATATTTAAGAGTGGTGACAGAAAACGGGAAATGGCTGCCTGGGAGTTTATTAAATGGTTTACAGATACAGAACAAACTGCCAAGTGGAGTGCTAGAACCTGTTATATGCCGGTACGTAAGAGTGCCATGAACTCATCCACTCTGCAGAACTTCCTTAAAGAATACCCGCAATTCCAAGGTATATATCAACAGTTGGATACAGCTGTATATGAACCCCAGATTCCTGCATGGTTCAAGGCAAGACCAGAGCTTAAAGGCTTCCTTGAAAAGGCAATGCGGGGTGATCAAAGTCCCAAGCAAGCCTTGGATGATGCCAATGCAAAGTTCAAGCAGATACTTGCCGAAGAATCATACGTCAAAAAGCTGTAAAAGATATTTGCCACATAGTCCGGATACCGTTGGTATGGCTATCCATCGCATTCCGGGCTTGACAATAATGGGATAGTCACAGTTTTTGATTCCATGTGAGCGGGCATAGCTCAGTTGGTAGAGCATTAGCTTCCCAAGCTGGTGGTCGCGGGTTCGAGTCCCGTTGCCCGCTCCATTATTACATTCATCTGATATAAATAACCCTAATCCGTTTATGTAATCTTCTCAAGCCCCGTTCGTTATGTATATACTTATCCTGTAAAAGGCAATTTATCTCTCCTCAGCACCATACAATCCTTGTTTCCTCGGTATAAAAAAGAAGCCCCAAACCAGTCAGTTCGGGGGCTTCATCTTACGATAGTATATTATCGGTTACTTCATCATCAACATCTTGTTAAGGCTGTTGTAGGAACCCATCTCCAGCTGATAGAAATAGATACCGGAACCAACAAGCTTATCTGCGGAATCAGTGCCATCCCAAACTATCTTATGCTCACCACTCAGTATATCTGTATCCAGAAGAGTTTTAACCAATTGTCCCTTAAGGTTGAAGATACTAAGCTTTGCCTTGCCGGCATGCATAGCATTGAAGGAAATGGTAGTGGATGGGTTGAACGGATTGGGGTAATTACGTAGGTTAGTGACAGGCACAGCAGCCACAGGGTCTTCACTCGACACATATGTATCAGGAGCAACAGTGGTGAATTTTACAGCCAATCCTGCTGTCAAGGTGGAAGCTGTTACTGGATAGGTATTGCCATGAGTATATGTTAAACCACGCATCTGAGTGTGGTCTTCTATACCAACTGTACAGTAGTTTGTTGTAGTACCGGGATTATCAATAGTATGATACTGCACAACCACATCACCATCAGCACCAGCCCGTGGATAGAGTATAATCTGGAACTTCTCCAGAGAAGGATTAACCAGGTCATCAATGGTGTATTGATTGTAAGCGTCATTCCACTGCACAATATATCTGTTATTAGCAGTATCATACCAATAGCATACGCGCATGTCATTATAAGCATATACACCGGGGGATGTCTCTACCTTGCGGCCCTTCAGGTCGTCCCAATAGCCGGCAACCATGGTGTAGGGACCAAGTGCCGCCGGAATATAGCAATTGTAGAAATCGGTCATATCCGATGGGATAAAGGAAATCCAGCCGTTGGAACACATGGTTATAGAATTGTAATCCACACCATAGAATCGGAAGTTAAAGGGTAAAGATACTGTTTTTGAGCCATCATCCTGGACTAAGTAAACTTGGCCCTGACCACCATCTCGGGGGTCTATCTCAACCCAATTGTAAGTTGGTCTCTGAGCATGACCCTCATCGGTGGAATCGTAAGCAAAATATCCGTACTCATCGGGACCGGTTGGATCATTAGTTCCTGGAGTACCAACTGTTACAGCATAAAAACAGTTGCTGGTATAGCCGGTTGAGTTTGATGCTTCAAATCTTAAGGGTAGATTCCTACCTTCCCATACGTTGGAGGGGACGGTTATGTTGGCTGTAAACTGAGCGCTTTGACCGGGATTAACTGTGCCAATGCTGATTGGATTTGCTTGAACAGATGCAGCCGTAGTATTGGAAAATGCACGAATGCTAACATCAGTCATTGCTACATTACCGGTATTGGCGATAGTATATTGGATGTTACTTGTTTGCCCCGGAGTAACCAATCCACTGTGAGAAAGGATGCTAAATGTAGCTCCACCGGTTTTAAGCTGGAACATTTGCTGTTCGGCAGGATTCGTAAATGTTACGGTGAAATCCACTATCTCACCCGGAGTTAGAGTTGCAGCAACTGTGAAATTAAAACTCAGTTCGCTGGTAGCTCCGGCATTCAAAGAGGCTACAGTCTGGCTGGGATTGCTTATAACAACACCCGGTTTATTGCAACCTAAACTAACACCCAGATTGTTGTAAGAGCTTGTGCTGAAGTTTTTAAAACCTAAAGTGATGCTGTTATTGGTTGCAGGATTTATCAAAGCTTCAGCTAGGCTGTTAGATACCAAACCTATTGTTGATGTCCCGGTAGGGCTAAGTTCTTTCACCAATGGTACAAAGTTTGGCTTGCTGATAGTAATGGTTAAGTTACCTGTTTCATTCGGATTTATGGGTAGGATAGCATATCCATGTTGCAAAGTCGTGTAGGTGAAATCAGTCCCATTCTTGGTACCACTTACAATAGCTCCATTCAGATTGGAAGCATTGATGCGAATGTGACTGTCGCTTTGCTGATAAGTTAATCCACCCTCAATCACGCTTTCGGGAATAGTTTGAGGAACTCTAACCCACATATTCAAACTGGGATCACTAAGGATGTTATACACATGGTAATAGAAAGGAACATACTCCCCTTCATCGATATCATTAGGGAAGTTTTTGTAAAGCTCAAGCTTTCCGATTAGTACACTACTTCCAAAACCACGCACACCCTTGTCCAAAATGCTTCTGAAAGCTCCAGTGGATATTGAGTTATTCAATCTTGTTTTGGTATGCAAATCAGAAGGTCCCACAAAAGCTACGGCTCCACCTGGTATTGCCATAGATCCCATCTGCATCCAACGTTCACCAAAGCTGGGGTTGACAGAGTTGGCAAAATCACCAGTATTACAAACAATGGAGAAAACAATTGGGGTTCTGGGGCTGGTAATTGTGTTATTTAAATCAGAAGTATGGAAATAGGGATAGTGCCATCCATTAGCATCTCCCCAACCTCTATAACTGATGAACTGCACCCCTTGGTTGATGGACGATATTATGTTCTGTGTTCCGGGATTGCTGGGTGGATAAAACACTGTGTCAACCTGAGTGTATCCATAATCCAGCATTTTATTCCTCAGCCAGCGAGACATCGACACAGGAGTTGAAGGACGCAATCCGCCTTCTGCATAATTACCTGCAACCACCAGATTTCTATTCATCCAGTCGGTATTGGTCATGAAGGGGGTCTTCTCATAGTATATAGTCTTATTGCTGATAGTAATGAATTGGCTAACATCACTGATGGAGAATCTACCCACCAACATTTCCGGGAAATAGTCGTCTCCCTCTATCAGAGTATAATAATGGTCATCAGCATCGTTTTCTGCATACTCGGGAGAGGGATAGAAGTTTGTGGGAATCGCCATATTACCGTTTACATCACCCCAAAGCATCAGGTAATCGCAGTGATGTTGCTGGTAGAAATTGGCTATATAGGCCTTAATCTCTTGTAATGAGTTTCCTGCATCGGCTTTATTAACCACATAGACATCAAAGCCCAAGGACTTCTTCCAGTTTATAAAAGCTCCTTGGTAATTTGCTAATTGAGGATGGCTAATTATCAGCATGCTGGGGCGAGAAACAGGCAAATTTCTGAGGTATGAGGTGTCATAGTTATCTGCCAGTTCTTTATATGCGTCTATAAAAGCGGGTGATACTGTCTGGGGCAATGTGATGGGATTGCTGCCTTCCAGCTCAAAATCAACTTCCAAAAGCGTCTTAATGTAATCTTGGGATTCTCTTTGCGTGTTGATTTTTACCGTAACACCAGACATTTCCCTGAATTGGAATGATCTTGCTACTTCCATAGACTCAGTATCCCGATAGTCTTCTACATAAAGGAAGTTATTATTGCGATCAAACACATTCCATTTCATGCTATTTATCCGAAGATTAGCATTTCGATAGGGGAAAGCATATGTTTTCATTATTGTGGCTGTTTGCGCTGAGGTGTCACCCTCATCGATATTTGCAGGTTGAAGCACCATAGGCTGTTCCTGTATCTGTTGTAGCTTGGCACTTAATCCATTTCCGGTAGCTTGATACTGCTCCAAGCCCACAGCACACAAGATGCTTAGGCTAAACAGCAATAACAAAGTTATAATCTGCTTCATAAGGTCCTCCCTTCTAGTATGTCTAAGACTAAAGCAATATCTCTTCCAAGTATGGTAAAGAATCTTGATATATCCAATAATTTGGCTGATTACTTGCAACACCGTATTGAACTGATTAGAATGTATCTGTTACCGGACAATAAACAACAAAGGATAACCAATGAAGTATAGTAGAATTATATATGTGCTCCTCATGCTATTACTGATGGCTTGTGGTAAGAATACGCCTTTAACTCCCCCCCCACCACAACCTTCAACTCTAGCTTTCGGCACACCACTAACCCTAGATGTAGTTACTTGGAATCTGCTAAACTTCCCAAGAACAGAAACCGACACTGCTGCTTTAGCTAGTATTATTAACACTATTGGTGCTGATGTATATGCTTTCCAAGAGATAGACAATCCATCCTCATTCCTCACCTTTGCCGCATCAATTCCGAATTATGCCGGTATTGTTTCCAGTGCCTCATCGGACACACGACTGGCATACCTGTATGACACCAGAACCGTTGTGGTTAACAGTCAATATCCGATATTAACCGGCAATTCAAATCCCTTCCCACGTCCTCCCTATGTGCTGGAATTCACCTGGGAAGGTCAGGATTACTATATTTTGAACAACCATCTCAAAGCCTTTGGCGATAATGTGATTGACGAAGATGATTCTTGGGATGAAGAAGTGAGGCGCAGACTTGCCTGCCAGACATTGGATAATTACATCAGTACCAGCTTAGCAGATGATAGAGTTATTGTTCTGGGAGACATGAACGATCAGATTCAGGAGCCCCGCTCATCGAACGTATTTTTAAACTTCCTGGACAATACTTCAGAATACATGTTTGCAGATTTGCCGCTTGCAGAGAACCCCATAAACAGTAATGTGTCCTACCCCAGCAGCGGAAGCCATTTGGATCACATCCTAATAACCAACGAACTTTTTGATGACTTTGTCTCCGGGGGAAGCTATTGCCGAACAATCCTAGCAGAGGACTGGTTTGGGAGTTGGAACACATACAAGCAACTGATATCTGATCATCGACCAGTAGGTATCCGCCTCAATAAGAGATGAGTGCCAATCGCCACCTGGGAAGACTGACACTCATTCACAACTAACGATTAATAATAAAGGTCTCTTTTACCGGCTTTCATTTCTGCCAGTTTGGCAATCACGGAAGCCTTCATGCTTTTGTCCTCTATCTTTGCTGTTTCATTGGCAATAAGCTCTAATCCTGCCTCTAAAGTACGTTCGCTGGAGAAGTCATACAGGTACTCAGCGAATGTTAGAAGTGCATTGGGGGTGCAGAAGCGTTTCACAAAGCCCGGAACAGCAAACTCCATGAAGTGTTCTCCGGTTCTTCCCGCCCGATAACATGAGGTGCAAAAAGAAGGTATATACCCACCTCTGGATAACTCATAGATCACATCATCTAGGCTTCTGGTGTCACCTAAAACAAATTGGCTTTTCTTTTGGGATTCTTCGTCTTTATGCGAATAATCTCCAACCCCGATACTGCTGCCCGCATCAATCTGTGACACTCCATATCGAAGTATCTCGTTGCGGATTGCTATCGGTTCTCTGGCAGTGAGAATCATCCCCGTATAGGGAACGCTCAAGCGTAAAATAGCCACCAACAACTTGAAGTCTTCATCAGATACCTGATTAGGTGGTGTGCTGGCAAAATCTGTGCCATTGGCAGGTTCAATTCTGGGGAAGGAGATGGTGTGCGGACCAACTCCAAACCTATCTTCCAGATGAATGGTGTGGTATAGTAAACCCATAACTTCGAAACGCCAATCATACAAGCCCATCAAAGCACCAATTCCAAGATCGTCTATCCCGGCTTGCATAGCTCTGTCCAAGCCGTCCAATCTCCAAAGAAAACTGCTCTTGGGACCCCGCGGATGCAGTTTTTGGTAAGTTTGTTCATGATATGTTTCCTGGAATATTTGGTATGTACCAATGCCAACAGATTTCACTGTTCTGAATCCTTCAATATCCATCGGAGCCGCATTTATATTCACTCTACGGATTTCGCCTTTCTTATACTTCGTGTCATAAACTGTCTGCACAGTCTCGGCGATATATTCCGGACTATACATGTTGTGCTCTCCATAAACCATAATCAGACGTTTATGTCCCGTTTCCACCAGTGCCTTAGTTTCCGCAATCAGGTCTTCATGGCTTAATGTCGCTCTATGACAATCTTTGTTTGATATCCGAAAACCGCAATATACACAGTCGTTTACGCATTCGTTCCCAACATACAGCGGAGCAAAAAGAACTATACGATTACCGTAGATTCTTTCTTTCAACTCATGCGCCCCTTCCAAAATAAGTTGCCTGAGTTCGGGATCCCTAACGCTTATTAGAGCTGCGGTTTCATCCGGATTCAAGCGGTTTTTGTCCAAGGATTTGGCTATAATTTCCCGAATACGGGATTCCCCGGCATTCTTGTTAGCGGCTAGGTGTGATTCTATCTCACCTGTGGGGATGAACGAGCGTACTCCTTCAGTGCTGATCTTCATATATATCTCCTTTTTTAATCTTCAATGTTTGGGCTTTCACTTTCACGGATTTAATCTGTCCCAGTTTCCCGGAGAAGGCTCCCATATCTGCCACACTCAACTCCATTATAAGGAAGATTACGGATACCCCCCAATCCCGCATGGGGTAGCCGACTCGCAACAGTATATGCGAGGCATAAGTGTGAAGCAGTTCTGATACAGGATGGAAAGCATTTTCGATATCTTCCACGATAATACTAACCACATGACGCTTTGATTCCATGGATTAAATCCTTCGATCTGTAACGAGGAGATGTGCAAAGGCACTGAGGGGGCGAAAAAAGCTTTTCACCCTTGATGCCAGAACTGAAGGCAGTCTCTCATCGCAGGTCTCTCATTTCTTTAATTACTATATAAATCAACCCCCGAAACTTGGCAAGAAAAATAAACTCAGCCTTTGCCTTGCCTATATCAATTACGGATGAATTACGCGTGAAATACTGATGCCACGCGTAATTCATGCGTATTGCATCCGCATTTGAAACAGGGAAAGCCTTTGGATAAAGTAAGTTTGTTGGACGCTTAAATTGATGGTGATTCCTATACTTGATACACTGTCAACGTTGTATCTATTAAACGAGGTCACAAAAACTACCTTGACAGATATCGGCTAACGTCATACGCTGCACCTGTATTTGTAAGCTATTGTTATCTTTACCATTAAACGATGCAGAAGTGCTATGAAAAAATCTATTATATATGTCATGATGATATGCCTATGCTTACCCATTTTTGCAGATAGTTTCAACTGGTTCTCGCAGAATGATGCCCGTTGGAAGAAAGAACAATTGGGAAGCGGAAGAAGTTCAATTGGTAGCAGCGGTTGTGTGCTTAGCTGCCTGTCGATGCTGTTAAATGCCGAAGCATCTAATCCCTATATTACACCAAACCGTCTGAATGATTGGTTGCGGCAAAATGGGGGCTATGCCGGCACGGATATGCGTTGGCAAATCCCCGGACAAATTGACGGCTCTGGCTTGGGTTTGGAATTGGTAGCCCAAAGTACCAAACGTAATGACTGGGAGTTCCTTTCCACCCAACTTGATCAGGGCAATAAAGTTATCGTAAAAGTTGCCGGAAGACGTAGCCATTGGGTTTTAGTTACTCAGCGTAATGGGGATATTGATAAAGCATCTTCATACTTAGTAAACGATCCCGGGATGGAAAGGTATGAGCAGAGAACACTTGCCTATTTTGGCGGGTTCAGATCTGCCCGTTCATATTCAGGAAATTGGTTGGATGAACAAGCATTTGATCTTGATAGTGAGATCTTTGTTGTACCGGTCCAGAATGATGAATACTTCTTGTATGATATCAGCAATCTTCCCCATCCTGCGGATGTGTATGTAACTTTAAAGAACAAACTGCCAGTCCCCATATCAGGGTTTTTCTTACTGGGACTATTCGATGAAGAAGGGAAATTCCTACGAACTATTGACTATGAGCAGGCCAATGTTGAGGCTAACGGAGCAGTGGACCTTTTATACGAATTGCCCGATGTTTCCCCGCTAAACAGAGATAAATCGAAGCTTAGGATTGTGTATAGTAAATACTTTTCGGATGTCCCCTCAATGAATGACACCACTCCCCTATCAGATAAAGGCATCAGGAACTATACGAACGCATCCGAACAGAAATAGGCAGTTCCATTTGTAAGAATAAAAAAACCCCGGAGATAAGATGACCGGGGTTTCTATATATCACGTTGAGTCTAATCAAACAAAGCTTCAACCAATACAGAGGGTTCAACCCGGAAACCTGATCCTTTTCCCTCGAAGAAATGATGCTCCTTGATAAGGTGAATATTAAGGGCTGTCCAACTAACGCTCACTTTCTTTTTAAGATTGGTTAGCTTAGTAATCGCCTTTCTAAATTGCCCGCCATCCGAATAGGGACATGGTATTCGTCCTCTGGTAATCTCCGTTTCGACCAAATACATGTCGTCAATAACAATGGAACCATCAAAAGTGCTGAAGCTGGCATCAAAGAAATATTGCATTCTTTCTGCAATCTCTTCAGCAGAACGTTGTAACTTGGTCAACTCTTGTTCGTCAGCTTGAATAATTGAACTTAGGCTGCGCTTATCCTTGCCAATAAAACCTGTAAGTGTAATTGCTCCGGGCTGCATACGGGCTCTGATTCTTTGATCTTTTGTAGTCTCTTTCATAACATCATCCAAAACTGTCATAGTATATTTTTTCTTTAGGTACTCCGTTTTCCATTAGAGCTTTCGTTACCGCATTAATCATTCCCGGGCTGCCGCATAAGTAGGCTTCGGTATTTTTGGGATCACGAATGGCTTGAGGAAAATATGGCATAACAAATCCGGTTTTACCCTGCCATTGGTCATCCGGTGTGGCAGCAGAAAGAACCGGTTCATACTTGAAATCCGGGAACACTTTTTCCATGGCTTTGAACTCCTCGGTAAGATATAGATCTTTGGGAGTCCTTGCACCGAAGAAATAGGTCATTTTACGGTTTGTGCCCACAACCATCAAATGCTCCAAGATTGATTTTATAGGTGCCTTGCCCGATCCTCCGGCTACGAAAATTATATCCGCATCCGTATCGCGTAAATAGAAATCCCCATAGGGACCGGTTAAGGTTACCCTATCCCCAACTTTTAAATGCCGATGCACCCAGGTGGTGCAGATACCCTCAGGAACATATCGGATAATTAACTGTATTTCATTATTTATCTCAGGTTTTGATGAGATGGAGTATGCTCGGGAAACACGTTCTTTAACTTTATCATATGGTTCGGTATTCAATTGCACGTATTGACCTGCAAGGAAATCCACAGTTTCCCCTTCTTCGAGCCTGAACGTAATACCCTTGGTGTCATAAGTATAATCAAGGATTTCACTTATTACTGCATGGTACTTACGTATATTGAAAATGCTTGCAGGAAGCTCTATCTTAATATCACTTTTTACTTTGACTTGACATGCCAGGCGAATGTCACCCTCTGCTAACTCTTCTTTGCTAAGAAATGGTTTCTCCGTCGGCAATAATGGTCCACCCCCGGAAACGACCTTACACTTACAGGCACCGCAACTACCCCTACCTCCACATGCTGAGGGCAAAAATATCTGCTTATCAGTTAAAGAACCAAGTAAGCTGTTACCACCTTTAACAGTAATCTCACGCTTACCATTAATATCAACCTTACAGTCTCCGTAATTGCTTAGCCAGCGTTGGGCTATCACCATTATAACCGAGAGGGCAACTGCTATTGCACTGAGGATTCCAACATCTTTTAATATCATACTAAGCATACAAAACACCTACTGAACCTGGACTATGCCGGAAAATCCGACAAAGGCCAAAGCCATAATACCCGTGATAATGAGGCTGATACCTACACCCTGTAAGCCGGCAGGCACAAACTTTTCTTTTAGTTTTCGCCTTATTGCTGCTAACATCAATATTGCCAGCATCCATCCAATCCCGCTACCGGCTCCAAAAGCCATGGACTGGATAAAGTTGTAATTGCGGATGACCATGAATAAGCTCACCCCAAAGATGGCACAGTTGACGGTTATCAAGGGCAGAAAGATGCCTAAAGTGTAATACAAAGCGGGAGCGTACCTTTCTATGATTAGCTCCAAAAGCTGCACAAAAGCGGCAATAACTATGATAAATACAATGAATTGCAGATATACTATGCCGAATGGGACTAAGAGATAATTATAAACCAGCCAATTCAATCCGGTCGTGATCGCAAGCACAAATATCACTGAAATACCAAGCCCAAAAGAGGATTCAATTTCTTTGGATACAGAGAGATAAGAGCACATTCCTAAGAAATTGGTTAACAGGATATTACTGGTAAAAATGGCAGCCCAAAAGAGGATGAAAGCATTTATATCCATAATCTAAACCTTACCCCGGTAATACTTGATGTTGATAACCCAAATCAGCATCGACAATATAAAGAAAGCGCTTGGTGCCATCACCATGATTGACCAGTTTGTCCACCACGAACCAAGAACTTTGATCCCAAACACAGTGCCGAAACCAAATAACTCTCGGATAAAGCTGATAAGCAATAACACAAGGGTGTACCCGAAACCAGCACCTACTCCATCAATCAGCGAGTCTATTGGATTGTTCTGAGAGGCAAAAGCTTCAGCTCTGCCCATAAGAATACAGTTTGTAATAATTAAACCAACATATGGACCGAGTTGTTTACTTATCTCCGGGAGGTTTGCCTGAAGGAAGATATCAACCATTATCACATAAGCTGCAATAATCAAGGTCTGTACCATCATTCTTACGCTTCGTGGTATCCATGACCTCAACAATGAAATGGTAAACCCAGATAATGCAAGCGAGAAGATTACCCCTAATCCCATTATCAAGCTGTTCATCATCAGATTAGTAACGGCTAAGGCGGAACAAATACCTAAAATCTGGCGCCAAACCGAATTATCTCGGAAGGCACTAACAATAAATATCTCTTTAGCTTTCATTGCTTCACCTGCTTCATATAAGCTTCATACACATTATTAAGCTCATTCTTTATCATACGCGTCACGCTCGAAGAAGTAATAGTAGCACCCGTTACTTGTTGGATCTGCAATGGAGAAGTAGCTTTTTGCCCTTCAGGAATAAGTTCGAGATTGATTATCCTGTCTCCTTCAGAAGCGTCAGTTTTTATAATCGGGATACTTTTGAACTGCTGTAGAAACCAATCTTCACCAATTCTCGCCCCTAAACCGGGCGTTTCCATCTGTTCATAGATTGCCAGGCCCTGTAAGGTGGTAAAATCAGGAGAGAGGGCAGTTAGAGCACGCATCGTCCCCCATAAACCCTTTCCGGTTATATCTGCGCAATATCCCACAACTTCATTGTTTACCTTGGCGATATAAATCGGGGTGCCAAGACCTTCAAATGTTGTACGAGCTATGTATTTACTGAAGCTATTAGGATAATCAGCCAATAAGCTTGCCGAATCGCTTCCACTTTTCTCGCTTATAGGCTCTGCCAGCAAGTTTAGAATAATCTTCTGGTAACTGTCCTTCTTGTATGTCTTGATCTTTTCTTCACTACTTCTGTACATTGCCGATAGAACACCGACAAAGAGCAGGCAAGTAACCAGCATAAAAAGTATCGGATAAAACATGGTATCTTTGAAGCTATCAACACTCATTTTTTAGCCTCCTTAGGGCTAATATTATCTAATGCATAGTCTATTAGAGGCATAAAGGAATTAGCAAGCAACAGGGCAAACATGAAGCCTTCTGCGAAAAGAGAAAACCGTCTGATAAACACAGTTAGGAAGCTGATCAGCAAGGTATATATCCAAATACTGAGTTTCCCTTTGGGATGAGTAACAGGATCGGTTGTCATAAACACAATCCCGAAAAGAGCACCTCCACTAAAAAGGAAATACAGCGGATTTTGGTTTGGGTAGAAGATCAAGTTGAAGATAACAATCCCTATTGTAGTCCCCAGCATAGGTTGCCATTTGGCAGTTTTACTAAACACCAGATACAATCCTGCAAGTATGATTAGAAGTGCAGAGGTCTCCCCTATTGAACCGGGGATAGTTCCCCAAAAGGCATGAGACATGTCGTAAAGATTATCTATGCCCAGCCGACTTTGGTTCAGTATGGTAGCTCCTGTTTCCATTCCTTTACTACCACTCCAATATGAAAATCCACCTGGAAAACCTGTGAAAGGCTTTATCCATGATATGGTCATCTGATTGGGGAATGAGATGTAAACAAAGGTTCTGCCGAGTATAGCAGGATTGAAGATGTTTGTGCCAAATCCTCCAAAAACCATCTTACCAAAAGCGATTGAGAATATTGCTCCAACTCCGGCAATCCATAAAGGGATTGTTGGTGGTAGGGTCAGAGCAAACAATGAAGCGGTAACAAAAGCAGCCATGCTTACTTTCCCCCCCTTCTTGTTTCTGATAAAAAGGTATTCTGTAACAAAGGCAAAGATATTGGCTATGGCAACTACGGCAAATGTACGCCAACCAAACAAATAAACTGAGAAAAGCATCAGAGGAATTAGAGCGTATAAAACTCTATTCATGATAGTCTGTTTTAATATGATATCTTTCATAAACCAACCTTAGAACGGATTATCGGGAACTTCAACTCCCAAAGAGTCAGCCATCGGATATGAGCCTTTACTTAGGATCAGTTTTACAGTAGAACTTTTATTTACTTTACTACCAGAGCTTGGTATACTGCGAATTACGGAGTTCACAGAGTAGGCATCTGAGTAAGTAGAATCTACAACCATAGCATGCAGTCCAAGATTTCTAAGCGAAATTATCACTTCCTGAAACGGTCTTCCAACCAATGAAGGAACTGAAACCGTTGAAGAACCCTTGCTGATGATTAGGTACACCGTGCCATCCTGGCGAATCTTCTCTCCAGGTTCGGGATGTTGTTCCAGAATAGTCTCTATTGACTCTGTCTCACTGAATAGTGAGTCCTTAACCACAACATGTAGTTTCTCTGCTTGTAGTATTTTTTTAGCTTGCAATAAACCCATGCCAACAACATCCGGGGTTTCAACCTTTGGAGTTCTCCCTAACACGAGTGGGAAGATTATCTGGCTAAAGATAAAGGCAGTAATAATAATTATTCCCAAGCCTATACCACCGATGTAACCTACCTTCTTCATTAGTTCATTATTCACCATTCAAACTCCTATTTAACCCGCTTCAGGCGGGCAGCAAAGGCTCCGTCCATGTGATGCTTAAAGGGTACTGTCTTCATCATCCCTCTATCAGTATACTCCTTAGGAATATACTGAGAAGCATCAACAAGCTCAAAACGTTTGTTTCTTTTGAGAAAGGCAACAACCTGCTCTTCGTTTTCCTTGGGGTTCATTGTGCAAGTAGAGTAAACCATGCAACCCTCAAGCTTAACAAAATTGGCTGCATAATCTAACGCCTTTTCTTGAATCTTGATTAAATCATTGATATTGTTGTGAGCCTGCCATCTTAAATCTGCTTTACGGCTAAACACTCCCCATCCCGAGCATGGAGTGTCAACAAGAACTCTATCAAATGCTGGGGCTATGGGGCCATATTTGAATGCATCAGTTGTTACCAGACTTATGTTGTTTAACTGTAGCCTATCTGCTGCCTGTTTTAAAAGCTTCATTTTATTCGGTATTTTATCCACCGCTATCACTTCCCCACTGTTATCCAAAAGCTCTGCGATATATGTGCATTTACCTCCGGGGGCTGCAAACAGATCAAGGATACTCTCATCTTTCTTCGGGGATAGTAGCTCAACTACCAATGCAGCTGATGTATCTTGCACGGAAAAATAACCTTCAGAGAAAGCAACATCATCCAGCACCTCTGAGGCTTGCGTTGTAT
Source organism: uncultured Candidatus Cloacimonas sp. (assembly GCA_964588075.1). Lineage (GTDB taxonomy): Bacteria > Cloacimonadota > Cloacimonadia > Cloacimonadales > Cloacimonadaceae > Cloacimonas. Next base: position 73,968 of record CAZPNU010000002.1, on the reverse strand, counting down.
GAAACATCTTCCTACTTGCTATTGAGGGACTAATGATTATGTTCCTCTTGGCAAAATATTGCTGAAGCTTATCTGCACTGGTAGCGGTGGTGTTAACACGTATATGTAGCTCAGGATTTTCATTGAAGTAAAGTGCAAGGTACTCAGTATCCTCTTCACCCCAATAGGCAATCCATTGAGTGATTAACTCCGGGGGAAATGAATGCTCGTAAGCTATTCGCAAGTGAGCTTCTTTGGGGTACTCAATAACCGGATTACGAAGATAATTCCTCAGAACGGCATTTACAAAATCTGCCACTTGGGGATTAAACAAACTCTTAGCCAACTCCACGCTTTCGTTTACTGCTGCATGTTCAGGAATTGAGTTCAAGTATAATAGCTGATACAGAGCTGAGTAGAGCACCACCTTGATTTTTATATCTGTTGAGGCAAACTTCCTTTCATCAGTAAACTTAGAAAGTATGTAATCAAGCTTTAGCCTTTGTTTTACCACACCCTTTACCATGGTGTAGAAAAGACTTACATCCTCACCGGAGGATTTTAGTTTCTTAGCTCTTTGCTGCAGCAATGAATCAGAGAACTCACCATCCTTGAAAACCTTAAGAATAGTAGAGTAGGCTTCTTGGCGGAAGTTCATTTATTTCTCTGGTATATTCGTTTAATCGTTTCTTTAATCAAGGCTTCAGTTCCATAATTATTAACATCCTCACCCATTAATGTAAGCTCTTTTCTTATCTGAGCAAGGTTAAATCCCAACGAAAGCAAAGCACTTTCAACTTCACCACTGCTATCAGAAGCAGTTAACTTGCCATGATCTATGAAAGCAGTGAGTTTATGAACCCCATCTTTGAGTTCCACAATTAACCTTTGAGCTGATTTCTTGCCTATTCCCGGAACCCGCGTCAACAAAGCTTCTTCACCCGATTCGACGGCTCGCATAAAGGTTGGAATACTTAGGGTAGATAGTATAGAAAGAGCTATCTTAGGTCCTATTCCACTTACTTTAGTCAACATCAAAAACAGTTCTCGTTCCGCTACAGTAACAAAGCCATAGATTCGTACATCGTCTTGATTGATACTTAAACAACTTAGTAAGGTGCATTCCGAACCCACTGAAGGCAGAAGTTCATAGCTACTGATAGGTATTTTAAGTTCCCAACCGATACCCATCGTCTCGATAATAGCCATCACTGGGCTCTTAAAACTAAGTATGCCTTTTATATACTGTATCATTTATATCCATTTAACCCTATTAAAGTGGCATGTTGCTATAGCCAAGGCATCATAGGCATCATCTCGGCGTGGACTTTCTTTTAGCTGGTATAATTGGTTAACCATGTAGCGTACCTGCATCTTGCTTGCTGCTCCATTTCCCACAACTGCTTTTTTAATCTCTCGTGGGCTATATTCCTCAATTTGTACTCCCTTTTTGGCAAGCGCAAGCAGAATCACACCTCTGGCATGACCCAGAGTAAATATGCTCTTTACTTGCTTGTGAAAGAACATGCTTTCCACAGCAGCGACAACCGGCTGATACTCATCTAAGATGTTACACAGTTGCTCATGTAATAACACCAGTCTATCGGGTAAGGTCTTGGCTTTGGTTACATCAATAACATCGCATCCTGCAGCAATAACTTTCCTGTTTTCTACTTGCAGCAAACCATAGCCACAATAGCGACTCCCGGGATCAACACCTAAAATGATCACTATAACTTCAAAGATATCCAGTGGGATTGGTTTGTTACTCTCTTTCGAGTTGTTCCATCACTTCATCTGAAAGCTCGAAATTGGCATAAACCTTTTGCACATCATCGAGGTCTTCCAAAACGTCAATCAACCGCATTAGCTTACTTGCCACATCGTCTGCATTAACAGTGGTCTTGGGGACTCTGGTCAATTCAGCATTCTGCACAGGGAATCCGGCTGCTTCGAGGTTAGCTATCACGGTGTGAAAATCGTTAGGTGAAGTGTATATATCAAACTGCTCATCGTTAAGCTCAACATCATCCGCACCGGCTTCAATTGCTTGCATCATGAACTCGTCTTCGACCAATCCGGCAGCAGGAACAGTCATATATCCTTTTTGTTCGAAGTTCCAAGACACTGCTCCACTTTCGGCGAGGTTACCACCATACTTGGAGAATGCATGGCGTAGTTCTGCTACTGTGCGGTTACGGTTATCAGTCATCACATCAACCACAATACCTACACCATTGTGTCCATATCCTTCATAGGTTATCTCTTCATACGCTGCGCCTTCAATTTCCCCCGTGCCTCTTTTTATGGCACGATCGATATTTTCCTTGGGCATATTGGCTTCCTTGGCAGCACCAATTGCGGTACGCAACCGGGGATTCATATCAGGATCTCCCCCACCAGATTTGGCAGCAAGGATTATTTCCTTAACGATGCGAGTGAAAATCTTTCCTCTTTTGGCATCAGTAGCACCTTTTTTGTGCTTAATCGAGCTCCACTTATTATGTCCGGACATATAAACCTCTTATCTTTCTTATCATTATCATTTGGTACATCAAAGCCTGATTGCAGCTTTGCTGTCAAGAAAAATGGGAAGCAGTTTTCATCCTGCTTCCCATTTGTTATAACTCGTGTCTTAAGGCTTGGATAATTCCCGGTCTGTTCATGGTTAAATTATCTCCACCCTAGTCCATCATACTATTTCTCGGTATCGTTATCCTGCCAAGCGGCAACAACTTTCTGAGTGATATCTTCCGGCACCTTCTCATAATGTGAGAATTCCTGTGTGAAGCGACCACGTCCCTGAGTGAAGGACTTCAAAGCGGGATAGTAAGCGAACATCTCAGCCATCGGCATTTGGGCATTAAGATATTGCTTCTTACCACGTTGTTCCATACCCATTATACGACCTCTGCGAGTGGAGATATCACCCATCACATCACCCATATATTCACTGGGAACAATAATCACGATGTTATGAATCGGCTCTAACAGAATAGGTTTGCACTTCTTGAAACCTTCTTTAAGCGCCATGGAGGAGGCAATCTTGAAAGCCATTTCGGAGCTATCCACATCGTGATAACTACCATAATATACTTCCACGGATACGTCAACAACTTGGTAACCGGCGATAATTCCCTTTTCCATAGTCTCCACAAGACCTTTCTCGATGGCAGGCACGAAGTTGGAAGGGATCACACCACCAACGATGGCATTTATAAACTGGAATCCTTCTCCGCGTTCGGTTGGCTTAATGCGGAAATACACATCACCATACTGTCCACGTCCACCGGATTGCTTTTTGTGTTTGTAATTGGATTCTGCGCTACCCATAATGGTTTCTTTATAAGGGATTCTGGGTTCTTTAAGGTTAGCATCCACTTTATAGCGGTTTTTCAGCTTTTTCAGTACCAATTGCAGTTGTTGATCTCCCATTCCGGAGAGCACATTTTCATGTGTTTCAACATTAAGCTCATAACGGATGGTCGGATCTTCGGCTATCACGCGTTGGAGAGCAGAACCAATTTTATCTTCATCGGACTGATTAACAGCTTTTAGAGCTTGCCATGTTGTGGCAGAGGGAAGCTCCACCGGGACTATTGCCTTATTGGAGTTCGGGGCTACAATGCTGTTCATCACTTTGGCATTCTTCAGCTTCACCAAAGCACCGATGTCACCGGCTTTAATCTCACTGCAATCATTCCGGTTTTTACCAAGCATAAAATACATGTTACCGATCTTGTCTTTGGCATCCTTTTCAGGAATGAAAATCTCGGTTCCGGTCTTAATGGTTCCTGAGAAGAGACGCACATAGGCAAAATCACCCATGTTGGGATCGGCGTATAGCTTGAATATATAGCCAAGCAAGTCACCATTGGGGCTGGCAATAAACTTTGCGGATTTTTCGTTCTCCAGGATATCCATTTCGGCAGCATCAGAGGGTGAAGGTAAATAAGCAATTGCGCCATCGAGGAAAGATAAAACACCAACACCGGTTCCGGCAGAGCAAACAAAGGAGGGAGAAACTTCACCGTTCACCACAGCTTTCTTCAATCCGGCAACCAATTTGTCCTCTGGGAGTTCCATGTTTTCTAGGAATTCGTTCAGCAACTCTTCGTCGGTTTCTGCCACGGCTTCCATTAAGTGCAAGCGAGCTTCTTCCACTGCATCTGTAAGGTTTGCAGGTACATCACCTTCAACGCCATTACGATACGACTTCTGTTTAATAACATCCACCACACCTTCAAAAGCACCTTCCTTACCAATGGGGATATGTACTTTAACTGGTTTGATGCCGGTATTTTCGGCTATTGCTTCCAAGGTTTTATCATAATCCGCATGTTCATTGTCCATGCGGTTCACTAAGATTACTTTTCCCATCTTGCGATGTTCAATTTGTTCTATGGCGAGTTCCAAGCCAACTTCATATCCACCGGTGGCATTGGCAACGATTAAAGCATTTTCCACGGCTGGCAATGCTACAATAGCATCACCCACGAAATCAGGATAACCGGGAGCGTCCAGCAGGTTGAATTTATGGTCTTTGTGGTTCACAAAGCCGATAGAAAGACCCAAAGACATTTTCTTGGCTGCTTCTTCAGGGTCAAAGTCCATCACGGTGTTGCCTTCATCAATCTTGCCCAAACGGGTTGTAGTATGCGTTAAATGGAATATCTGTTCGGCAAGAGTGGTCTTACCGGCACCGCTGGCGCCTATGAACAAAAGATTGCGTATTTTCTTCATGTCGTATTCTTTCATGTTCTTCCTCGTATCTTTATCTCGTTTTGAAATCTATATTTTAAGCTGACAGACCATGATTTTGAAAGTAGCTATATCGTCAAGCCTTTTTGTTGCTTGAATGTCGTCAAACCTTGCGCATTTCGTATCCCATCCCATAGCCATTATTAGCTCACTCAGAATACTTCCTTGTTCCAGTGTCAGATGATTTTGTGGTAACTCCCTCATGATTCCCTCGTGACAGCTCGGTTTCACCCGGGGATTACAAGGGAAACAGGACACATTGTAACAGGGAGTATGCAGCAAAACAGCAAGTACCTCGGGATGTTAACATATAACCCTAAGCTCAGAGTCGTTTTTTGCCTCTTGACATAAAAGCCATGTAAGGCAGATTAGCCTAAAGAATAAAAATGGATGGATTATGAGCCGGGCTATAGTATTAGTAAGCGGAGGGATGGATTCCCTGGTGTGTGCTGCTTCTGCGGCCAAGAATTGTGAGGAAGTAAACTTCCTGCATTTCAGTTATGGTCAACGAACCCAAGCTAGGGAACTGACGAGCTTTGAAGCATTGGTAAACCACTATCATCCCCACAGAGCGAGGATTGTTGACTACCATTGGCTTAGCGAGATTGGTGGTTCATCTCTGACCGACACAAGTATGGAAATTAACATCCAAGGGATTAGCGAGGCGGTTCCAAATACATATGTGCCATTTCGCAACGCCACCCTACTGTGTGCTGCAGTTGCTTGGGCTGAAGTAATTGATGCTGATAGTATATATATCGGTGCGGTGGAAGAAGATAGTTCCGGTTATCCTGATTGCCGAGAAAGTTTCTTTAAGGATTTTTCCTCTGCCATAGCATCCGGAAGCAAAAAGGGTGCTAGTATTCAGATTGTAACTCCTGTTCTGCACTTGAGTAAGATGGAGATAGTAAAACTGGGTATGGAGCTACAAGCACCGTTTCATCTTTCCTGGAGTTGTTATAAAGACAATCAAGAAGCCTGTGGAATGTGTGACAGCTGTCTCTTGCGTTTAAAAGCTTTTGCTCAGGCCGGATTCATCGATCCCATTCAATATAAAGTGAGATTATGAAAAATATCCTGATAATCCTAACCGGGGGAACAATCGCCATGAAGTCATCGGGTAATACCGGTGTGGTGCCCAGCACAGAATTTGCTCAGTTTTTAAGACAGTTCCCCCAACTGAGCAGTGTGGCACATGTTGACGTGATGGACTATTTAAACGTTCCCAGTCCATATATGACACCTCAAATGATGTTTGATCTCGCCAAACTGATAGATCTTAAGATTATCGATTATGATGGTGTAGTAATTACTCACGGCACAGACACTCTGGAAGAAAGTGCATATTTGTGCGACCTCGTACTCACAACCCGTAAACCCGTAGTGTTCACTGCAGCGATGCGCAGTGGTAGTGACATTGGCTTGGATGGTCCACGAAACATTGTGGGTGCTGTGCGGGTTGCCAGCCATCATGAATCCATGGATAAGGGCGTGTTGGTGGTGATGAATGACGAAATACATACCGCAAGAGATGTGGTAAAATCAGATACAGGAAAAGTGGACGCTTTTATATCTATGGGATATGGACCCATTGGTAATGTTGATCCAGATATGGTAGTGTATCATAGATCAACTCTTTACCGTGAAAGTGTCTGGACTGATCAACTTGATACGAGGGTGGACTTAATTAAGGCTGTATCAGGTATCGATGGCAGATATTTACGATGCAGTGTTGATAGTGGTGCGGTAGCCATTGTGATGGAAGCTTTTGGTAGAGGAAATCTACCAAAAGATATCGTACAAGATATTAAGGCTGTTATCGATGCCAATATCCTGATGGTCATTGCTTCCAGAACATACACCGGAAGAGTGCTGCCGGAATACGGATATGATGGAGGTGGGAAGCATTTGCACGAGATGGGCGCTATCCTGGCAGGTGATATGCGCGGAGTGAAAGTACGTTTGAAACTGATGGCACTGTTTGGTAAGTACCATAATGCAGATGTTGTTCGCCGTTTCTTTCTTCAGAGTATAACTTGAAAATAGCAATACTTGGTCCGGCCCCACCCTACCGTGGAGGAATATCGCTCTTCGCTTTGATGCTAGCGCGCACTTGGCGTGATGCAGGGCACGAAGTATGCTTCATTAATTTTAACCGCCAATATCCTAAGCTGCTATTCCCCGGAAAAGAGCAAATCGATAGCAGTTTGGATGAATCTGAGTTTCTCAATCACAGAGTTTTGACCCCCTGGCTTCCGCATACTTGGATACGTGCTGCATTCATTATCAATAAGATGCAACCGGACATGCTTATAATCTCTTGGTTCATCCCCTTTTTTGCCCCAGCCTATGCTTTTATACTAAGATTATTGCCAGGGGTACGAAAAATTGTTATTGCACATAATGTTCAAGCGCATGAGAAGTGGGGCTTGTTAGACAGCTTAACAAAGCTTGTATTTAGGTATGCAAATGATATAGTTGTACTTAGCAAGTCTTCTATGAACGATCTTAGAAAGTGCTTGCCTTTATCTATATACAATAATGGTATTTTAGGCTTTCATCCTATCTATACATGCTATCAATCCAGAAGTAATAATCCCGAAGCAGTGGGAAGGAACTTGCTTTTCTTTGGCTTGATAAAACCATACAAAGGTCTTGATGTATTGTTAGATGCAATGCCTATGGTGCTTAATAGGTTCCCCAATCTTCGCCTTCAAGTAGCCGGCGAAGTATATGGAGATGCGGAAGTGTACTTGAAACAGATTAACCAATTGGGCATTGGTAAATCAGTTGATCTACATTTCAGATATATCTCTGAACCCGAGATACAAGATTACTTTCAACAGGCATCATTGTGCATTCTGCCATATAAAAGCGCTTCACAAAGTGGAGTAATCGCAACGTCGTATAGCTTCAACGTGCCTGTGCTGGTAACGGATGTGGGTGGACTCAGCGAGTACGTTATACATGGCAAAACTGGCTATATTGTTGAAGCTAATAACCCGGTCAAGATGGCTGAAATGATTATTCAACATCTGGAGAGTGATACTTCATCCATGCAACAGACCATCAGTGAACACAATCAAGACAATTCTTGGTATGCTCTTACAAAGATAATCGAACAAGGAAAACAACCGACAAATCTCAAGAAGTTGATGCTGATAAGCTACTATTTCCCACCTTGTGGAGGTGCTGCGGTTCAGCGGTGGCTACGCTTGTTACCTGTGCTGATTGAGAAAGGATATCAAGTTACAGTTATCACCACAAAAGACGGAGACTACCCTCACATCGATAAAAGTCTTGACTCAAAGATCCCTAATGGGGTTAAAGTTCTTCGATGCAGGCCCTTAAGCTTTGCTCCGCTTTGGAGGGCTTTCGGGCAAAAAGAACTTCCATATGGTAGCTTAGAGCATTCCAAAGGAGATTCTGCCCTAAAAAAGCTGTTGTTTTGGATACGGTTAAACTTTGTTATACCTGATGCACGCATTGGATGGAACCCGGGTGCATATAAACTGGTTATGGCAGAACTACGTTCGCAAGTCTATGATGCAATCATAACTACGGGACCTCCGCACTCATCACATTTGATAGGTTTGAAGCTAAAAAAAAATCTTGGTGTAAGGTGGTGGGCAGATTTCCGAGATCCTTGGAGTGAGATATACTACCTTCAACTTGGTAAACCGAGCAGAATGACGATGATGATTCAGAAGTATTTGGAAGCAAAAGTATTAAAATACGCTGATGGATGTTTCATCGTAAGCCGAGGAATTGCTGAAGCATTACCTCAGGGCAATAAATCAATTCTATACAACGGCTTTAATGCTCAGGATTTTTCAGATTCACACTACGAACCAAGCGGAAAGTTCAGAATCAAATATGTTGGCCAGATAACAGCAGGTCAACGTATTGATCCTTTGAAACAAGCACTGGTTGATTGTGCAGATTTATCCATGATTGAATTCTCTTTTATTGGCACAAGGAACGCTCCTGATTTAGGCACTGAGTTGCGTTTGCTACCGTTTATTCCTCACCATGAAGCTATAAACGAGATCGTTAACGCCGAACTCCTGGTACTGATGATTAATAATTACGAAGGTTTTGAGGGTATGTTAACCACAAAGCTCTTTGAATACATCGCTTCGCGAACCCCAATTGTCTGCATATCTAAACCCGGAGGGGAAGCTGAGGCATTGATAAACACAACACAAAGTGGTATAGTAACAGAGGATTCTGAGAAGATCGCAGCATATATAAGATCTCTGTATTCCAATTGGCTGGATGGCATCGATTCCCATAACAAAGGAGATATTGATTTTTTAGAAGTTCATCAACAGGTTGAAGCGCTGATTGCTCAGTTGAAATAAAAACCCTATCCCCAACTTATAACAATGGGTTATATAGCCTGATCAGTTGAACATGTGTGACTATAACAACAAATCGAGAGCTTTATGCTTGACAGATAAGTGCTCCAAATTATCTTGGCATAAAGAATTAAATAACTAACTAGAAGAGGATATCATGCCCCAACACAAATCACCCAGAAAAAGAATGAAGACCGACAAGAAGAGACAAGCTCGCAACAACTATGTGAAGCGTACCATTAAAACTTTAGCCAAGCAACTCAAAGTCGAGACAACTGTTGAAGCTCATGATGAAATGCTATCTAAGTTGTACTCTCAATTGGATAAAGCTGCCAAGAAAGGTGTAATCCACAAAAGAACAGCTTCCAGACGAAAAGCCAGATTGGCTGAGTTCGTTAACAAGAGCAAGGCAGAGTAACAGATATAAAGCCCTATGCAGGGCTTTTTTAATACCTATGAAACCAAAGGGTTCCTTCCTGCTGAGAGCGGTGAGGTTTGTCTTTAAAGCCCACTTATGGTTTTGGGCAGTTGTAGCCGCTCTCTGCCTACTGTATAACTTCATAAATCCAATTGTAACACCATTAATGTTGCAGCGTTACCTGATTCGTGGTTATCCGCTACACCATAGGGACTATGTATCTCTGAAAAAGATTCCCAAACGGACACAGAACATGTTGATTGCCATCGAGGACGGTAATTTTTATAAGCATTTTGGATTCGAATGGCGAATGGTGCGTGAAGCATACGAACGGAACAAAAAAGCTGGTCGAATTCGCTTCGGTGCCAGTACATTAAGCAATCAACTTGCCAGAACATTATTCCTTACTACTGACAGAAACTACCTGCGTAAATACTTGGAAATACAGGTTACGATAATCATGGAGATTTGTATGACCAAGAAGCGAATGCTGGAGTTGTATTTCAATTATGTGGAATGGGGTAAAGGAATCTATGGATTGGAAACAGCTGCACAGTATTACTATGGTACAAGCTGTAGTAACTTATCCAGAGAACAATCTATCAAGATGATCAGCATTCTGACTAACCCAATAAAATACAGCCCCCAAACATATTACAAATCTGCATCAGCCCGACAGAGATATCAGCTTATACAAAGATACTTCTAATGGACGAAAAACTACTCTACCACATCTGGGATGCAGGTCATTTAAAGGATGATTTGCATACTGTTAGTGGGAAAGCACTCGTTATCAAATATCAAGGGCAGTATAATACATTCCGAGGTCCAGATTTCATAAATTGCTTCATTAATCTGGATGGTGTAGAATTTCGAGGCGACATTGAGATTCATGTGACCACCCAAGATTGGTTGAAACATTCTCACCATGAAGATCAATTCTATAATAATGTTATCTTACACGTAGTTCTCAATCACAACGAAGTTGGAAACGTAACGATTAAAGAAGACGGCAAGTTTGTGGAGATATTGGAACTTGATTCACAGCTAAGTGACGATGTGCAGAAGCTAATAGCCAATCCTCCCAAAGAGCGTGTGCAAACCAAAGCATGTTACTGCAATTTGTTATCAGCAATTGATAATGACAGACTTGTATCCATACTCTCCTATCACGGTAAACAACGTTTTCATGGGAAGGTGCGGCGCTTTAATGCAAGCTTGAACCTAAGCGATTTTGACCAAGTTCTATACGAAGGCATGATGGAGGCTGCGGGTTATGATAAAAACAAGCTGAATCTTTTACAGCTCGCTCAAAGAATACCTCTGGCATATTTCAAAGATTGGTATAGCAACGGAATGAGTGGTTTGCAGATGCTAAGCATTTTAATCGGTAACAGTGGATTGTTGAACATTAGCAGAACGAGACTTCCTGAGAGTTTATTTTCTGAGCTTGTTAATGCATTTGAGGGACAAGCTTACTTTGCACGCAAGATCCACCTCGATTGGCAATTGTTTCGTATCAGACCCACCAATCATCCCGTACTTAGGTTATGCAGTCTGGTTGACTTCCTTTATAACAGGTTGCAAGGTGGATTACTGAACTTCTTTATTCAAGAAATAGAGCTCGCAAAACCCAACGCTAAAGAGAGATATTCGATTTTTAAAAGAGTACTTAGCTCCCCGAAGCCATTTGGGTTGCCTGGCAACGGATTGGGACCTTCAGTAATAAGCAATATTTATTATAACATCTACTTACCCGTAATGTACCTCTATGCACAAAAAGTCGCTGATGCGAACTTGGAAAAATCACTTTTGGACTCATGGATAGATTTTGATGCCCTTCAGGATAACTTTATTACTCGTTTTATGAGCCGGCAAGTAAACCCGGGTCAAGTTACACTGGCAAACAGCAAGTCGCTTTTCCAGCAGGGACTGATGAACATCTTTTATCGCACATGTAAATACAATCTCTGTGATGAGTGCGTGGAGAGTAGCAGACATTATGGTTAGAATAAATCCCAAAGAAGCTCAGGAAAGACAGAAAAAAACAATAGACATGGTCACGAAGCTGTATGTTTATTCTCTTAACAAAGATTCAGAGATAAGCTCGGCAGAGATTGGAATCCTGTACTCATTGTTAACCAATCTCTTCGCTCATGTTGATGTTTCTTGGGAGGCATACCTTAGAGATATCATAGATAGTAACTACGATATTGATGATGTCTTGGGGTATTTGAACCGTCAATTATCTCAATTAGATAAAGTTCGGTTACTGCAAAGCTTGGTTATTCTTGCGATGACTGAGGGTGAAATGCGAATATCTGTAATTACCGAGATTTTAGACTTCTGTAAGAAGTTGGATTTAAATCCTGATGGATTTATCTCCCTCATAGACTACTTCGAATCCGGCAGCAGTGGGAACATTTCTATCGAGTGTGAGCATTCTGTTTCGCATGTAAGGCATTCATTATTCTCAGACTACGTCGTATTTGGATCATCGGTAAGTGCAGATATTAGATACAGAAATCAATCCTTACCCTCATATGATGTTTCATTGTATGCTATAGATACACATATATTCATTGGGGTAGGAAGCAATTCCTCCATGCTTTTAAATGATAAGCCGGTTCTACCCAACAGCATTGTGTTACTACATCCGGATAGTAAGGTGTTTCTTGCCGGTATTGAATATTCATATGCGTGCCTTCAGAAGATTTATGAACATAGAGATGCTAATGACGAGATTGTGTTTCATAAGAGCAGTTACGATTTCATTATCAGCAAGCGAGGACTTTGGTACTCGGTGCTCATTCGCGGGGGACATATCAGCATCAATGATAAAGAGATGCTACATAATCGCAGAATCGAAATATACTACGATGACAAGATCCAAATAAGGAATTACGCTCCATGGAATCTTACGATTCTTATTGAGAACAGAAGCAGCATTGGACTGGATGACTTAGTACCAAAGCTCCTCTTTATCAATAAAGATAGAGACTACTACTATATTAATCGACTCAAGACGGAAAAAAGCATCCTCAAGATTGAATACATTGACTCGCAATTCACTATCTTTCCTCCAGATCCTGAATGGGATATCTTCATCAACCAAGAAAGGCTAATTGAAGAGCGAATCATAACTCTTAACTCAGACGTAATCTCGATCAACAAGCGTAACTTTAGAATCAATAACTTTTACGACCTGATAGAAACTCCATTTGAGATACAGACTTTGAATTTGCTTGATATAAAGCACTATTTTTCCGATGGGCAATTGGCATTGGATGGCATCTCATTTGAAGCACAAAAAGGTGAGTTGATAGGCATACTCGGCCAAAGCGGTTGTGGTAAGTCAACTGTGGTCAAAGTACTTTCTGGCGAACTGGTTCCAACCTATGGACAAGTACTGATCGATGGTAAGGAGTTCTTCTTGAATGCTTCCTACTATCTTGAATACTTTGGCTATGTTCCTCAAGATGATCTTCTATATCCTTATCTGTCCGTTTATGAAAACCTATGGTACAGGTTAAGGCTGAGGATGCCACACATTTCAAAGGCAAGCTTGGATCAGAAGATTAATAATATTCTTCACCAAGTGAACCTTACTCATCACCGTGACACGAAAGTTGGTGATTACAAAAAGAAGAATCTGAGCGGGGGCGAGAGAAAAAGGCTGAACATTGCCTTAGAATTACTCTTTGAGCCTACTGTGATTATCTGTGATGAACCAACAAGTGGCTTGTCTTTTACAGATGCTGAACAGATCATTGATATATTGAGTTCTCTCACTCAACAAGGTAAAATTGTAATCACCACTATTCACCAGCCCAACAGTAGTATCTTCCGTAAATTCAACCAAGTGCTACTTATGGATATGGGGGGTAGAATGGCTTTCTATGGCTCTCCCATTGATTGTTTTTCATACTTCGATGAAGAGCTTTCGATGTTGACTGTCCGTTCCCATGAAATAGAGCGGAAGAAGCTTCTCATGACGTCTGACTTCATGTACGATATAATTGCCTATCCGGAGTATAACTCGTTTAACGAACCTGTTTACGAGCAGATAAATAAATACATCCAACCAAAGCGCAAGTTCTCTCCTGAGTATTGGAGAGACAAGTATAAACGCAAAATGCTGTTTGAACTCATACATCATGAGTCAGGTAGAGCTCCCAATGCTGCAACGACAGCTAAAAGAAGACGATCGAAGCTGACTATTTCTTCTTGTGTTGCTCAAGTATTCGGTTTTATCGGAAGAAGCATCAAGATGAAGCTTCGTAATCGGACAAACAACCTGATAACTTTTGTTCAAGCGCCTTTATTGGGCCTTATTATCTCGTTCATTCTTCGCTATACACCCAATTCAGGTTCCTATAGCTATTATGATAATAACAATATCGGCATATACGTCTTCGTAAGCATCATAGCGTTTATCTTCTTGGGCATATCTAACAGTATTGAAGAGATTCTGGATGAAAGAAAGATCATCATCCGAGAAAGTCAAATGAATCTCAAAATAAGCTTCTACCAAATCTCAAAGATTTTTACCCTTTCGATATTTGTGATAATACAAGCATTACTATATCAGGGTTTAGCCTCAATGGTCCTTGGGATAAAGGGTTTGTTTGTTGTTAGTGTCGGTTTTCTTTTCCTATCCGGACTTACTGGGATATCCATGGGGCTTATGTGTTCATCATTTATCAAAGAGAAAAAGGCGATCATCAACTTACTTCCTCTTCTGTTGATACCTCAGATTATATTTGGTGGAGCAGTTATCGAATTTGAAAGAATGAATCGTAGCTTAACTATCTATTCTCGGCACCCCATTCCTGAAATTGTCCAAATAATCCCATCAAGATGGCTTTTTGAAGGAATGGCAACTTCCTATGCAAAAAATACTGCCTTTCATAAGAGCATGGCTCGTTTCGAAAAAAAGAAATTGACACAAATGCATAGGTTCAGGGACGCTGAAATCAATGCTGATGAATACAGCAAGATTAAGACAGAGCTATATTATGAGAATGTGCGAATTGCCGAGAAATGGAATCCGGATGTTGTGATGAACCATCATCTTAATTCATCTGTTAGCTTGATGGATGGTGAGGTGATGTCTCAGCGCAGAGATATGTTTTTGTCCAGTTATAAGACTTTTAACGGTCGACTGGTTAGAACATGGGATTTCAATCTAGCGGTATTATTGATTTACATTATGATGTTCAATGGCATCACAGCCATAAAACTTAAGTATTATTTCAAAGAATAAGGAGAGACTAATGAAGACAAGAATGATCATCATCTTAATTGCATTGACGTTAGTAGCAATTGTAGGATGTAAGAAGAAAGCCGACACTCTTCCTAAGGAAGAAGTTACTGAGGCTATAACCACTTACGCTCCTCTTCCAACTTTCAAGGAAGTCTTCCGAGTGTTGGATCAGTTGCAGGTGAAGGACATATCGGCTGCCATACCTACAACCTTGTATAAAGCTAAACAAGAAGAAGTACGCAATGCATTTTCATTGGGATTGTTAACTGCAGATGCCACGCTTGCAGCCAAAGGCCGAAACAAGACTCGCTTGGCAGACATTTCCTCTCAGATGATGAATCTAACAACACTCATCGGTTTGGAAAGCGAAGTGAACCAAATGGGAGCCGAGCTGAAATCGCTTATTGAAAAAGAGAAGTGGACAGACCTCGAAGCTGCACTAGACGTGCATAAAAAGCGTGTTGAAGACAAGCTTTGGGATAGCGAAAGTTATGATAACTACACCTTGATGTTAATGGGTGGTTGGGTTGAAGCCGCTAACAGGGTTGCCTGGTTACTTAAACATAACTATACCGCAGAGAAAACCCAAGTTCTCGACCAGAAAGGAACGTTTAACAGCCTTCTGGGCAATCTAAAGCAGATTAAAGCAGAGCATATAGTTAATCAACCAGAATTCAAAGAAGCTTTGGGTCTTGTGGAAAAAGTCAAAACCGTAATTGACACTGATAACAATAAAACGTATACCGTCGCACAACTGGATGAGATTATAAAACTAACAGAACAAGTCAAAGCTACCTTCCAGAAATAGTTAAACCAAGGGGTGTCAATCGACACCCCTTAACTTTATTAGGAATCATATGAGAATAGTTGTTCTTTCCATACTCGCTACCTTGTTGCTAATGATGCCTCTCTACGCTGTGTCTGAGTTTAACGTAGATGATGTCCCCTGGGATGAGGGAAAAGCCCTTGCTTTGAAGTGGAAAACTGATTCAGATTCAGTTTATATCCATAAGGCGGACTCGTTAGGCATGTGGCAATTGCTATTTAGCGGAAGTAGCAAGCAGAATTCGTTTACTGATAGAGACCTTGTGCCAAACTTAACGTATAAGTATCGTTTCTCACCATCTCATCAGACTGCTGATAGTAGTCAAGTGATTAGAGAAGCAAAACCTACAGAGCAATGGTTCTATATGCACAAGCTCTCTTACCTGTTATTACTGCTGATTATTAGTGTCGCTATCGTCTATTATATTCAGACAGCACGTAGAGGAAAGGATTACTTTATTCGTCGTATTAGCGGTTTAGATTCCATGGAAGAAGCTGTGGGAAGGGCTACTGAAAAGGGAAAGCCCATTCTCTTTGTCCCCGGGATTGGAGATCTAGATGACATCCAGACAATTGCAAGTTTAACGATACTAAGCCACTTAGCTCAGAAGTCTGCAGAATATGACACAGAACTAATTGTACCCTGTCGATTCTCCATGGTTCTTTCTGCTGCCAGAGAGGTTGTCAGAGAAGCCTATCTGAAAGTTGGCAAGCCTGATGCATATAAAGAGGACAGAGTTTTCTATTTAACCGATGACCAATTCGGTTATGTAGCCGGTATAGATGGAATCATGGTACGGGAACAGCCCGCAGCGAACTTCTTTTTGGGAAGCTTCTATGCTGAATCCTTAATTTTGGCTGAGACCGGTTATAACACAGGAGCTATTCAGACCTCTGGTACAGCCCAAGCCAGCCAATTGCCATTCTTCGTAGTATCCTGCGATTATACATTGATTGGGGAAGAGCTGTTTGCTGCTTCAGCATATTTATCTCGTGACCCACAGCAGTTAGGAAGCTTAAAGGGACATGATTTTGGTAAGGTTCTGTCTATCATCCTGATATTTATGGGCGTTGCTGCGGAGATGTTAGGCTGGCATTGGTTCCGAATTTTCTTTGAAGGAGTGCAACCATGAAGCGCAACCTACCTCTGTTTTTCGCTTTTTTCTGTGGGGTTTTAGTGGTTATTTCAGAGTTCATTCCACATCGTCCCTTTAGTATGATGATTCAGACACTACAGGACTGGTTTATGATCATTTCAGGTTTTGCGATTCTATTGGGACAAATCAGCCTATTCCAATCCAACCTTGCTAAGATTCAACAGCGAGATAGTGGCTGGGTCTATTATTTAGCCGGACTTATCAGCTTCTGCTTAATGTTGTTAGTGGGCATCTTCTGGGGAACTCAGGAAACATCCGGACTATTTGGTCATGGTGTAGGAATACAAGCCATTTTTGGTTCAAAGCCATTCGATTATCTATTCGATTATGCTTACCAGCCTCTTTCTGCCACTATGTTTTCTCTACTGGCATTTTTTATTGCTTCGGCTGCATATCGAGCCTTTATTATTCGAAGCTTCGAATCTAACTTACTAATGATAACTGCCATCATTGTGATACTTGGAAGAACAAGCATAGGAGCAATGTTAACATCTTGGCTTCCTGATACCTATAAGTTCTGGCATCTTCCCAATCTGAGCGATTTTATTATGGAATACCCTAATTCTGCAGCTCAAAGAGCAATTATGATCAGTGCTGCTCTGGGAATTATCGGCAGTAGCCTCAGAATTATCTTGGGTATTGAAAGATCGTATCTAGGGAGTGATAAATGAGTGCTATCAGCAGTTCTCAAATCGAACGCCGTATCGTCTTTTTGTTGTTGCTTATCGCTGTTGCCATGCCTCTGATTTTCCCTATGGGTTGGAAAACAGAAGTATCAAACTATTCTAAACTTGCATGGAACCTGGTGCAATCTGTTCCGGATTCTTCAGTAGCTATTTTTTCTTTTGATTATGATCCTTCCTCCATGACTGAACTTCAGCCCATGGCTGAGGCAATGCTCGATCATGCTTTCTCCCGCAATCACAAAATATTGGTTATGGCTTTATGGCCTCAAGGCATGCAGATGGCGGAGCAAGCTTTCACAAAAGTTCTTGAGAAGTATCCCGATAAGAAGTATGGTAAAGATTATGCATACATGGGTTATAAAGTAGCCGGTATTGTGGCAATTCAATCCATGGGTAAGAACATGGAAGAGGTTTTCCCGGCTGATGTGTCGGGAACAAAGTACCAAAACATCCCTATGTTGCAGAAGGTTAAGACCCTAAAGGATGTTGCCTATGTGAATTCTCTTTCCACCGGAGTCCCCGGAATAAAGGAGTGGGTTATGGCTGCAAGGGATGTTTACCAGACTCCTGTTACTGGCGGAACCACAGCTGTCAGTGCCCCAGGTTTGATACCTTATGTTAACAGCCAACAACAATTATTTGGTTTACTGGGAGGATTGAAAGCCGCATCTGAATATGAAGCACTCATCAATGTGATAGGTCCTGCCACAGTTAAAATGGATGCCCAATCAGTGGCGCATCTTCTGATTCTAGTGCTGATAGCTGTGGGCAATATCAAGGCTCTCAGGCTTAGAAGAAGGGGGATTAATGACTAACTTCATGAGCATCTTTGGACTTTGGCTTTCAGTTTTCTTCACCTTCAGTATATTCAGTTTTCTTTATAAAGACAATCCATTTTACAAGCTTGCAGAACAAATCTTTGTAGGTTTATCTGCCGCTTATTGGTTGGTCTATTTGTTCTATAGTATCATGCTACCGAATCTATTCTCCAAGCTGGTGCATGATTTTAAAGGCAACATTATCCTCCTGATACCGGCAGCCCTGGGAATTATGATGCTCTTACGTATTTTCCCCAAAACCCAGTGGGTAAGCCGCTTTCCTATAGCTATCATGATCGGTACCTCTGCAGGTATCAATATGGTTAGATACACCAAGAGTGATTTGCTTAGTCAGATTTCTGCCACAATGATAAATCCCTTTGCCTCATCAACACCATCCATAGTAATTGGGAATATCTTACTGATCCTAGGAACCATCTGTGGGGTTTACTACTTCTATTTCAGTAAGAAACAGGAAGGAATCTCCGCTGTTCCATCCAAACTGGGCATTTGGTTTCTCATGATAAGCTTTGGTGCTTCTTTTGGTTATACCGTTATGGCTCGTATTTCTTTACTTATCGGCAGACTTGAGTTCTTATTAAAGGACTGGTTGCACATAATAAACTGATGGATTATATCACAATACTGAACTTGTTAACTATGAATTCACTAA
Source organism: uncultured Candidatus Cloacimonas sp. (assembly GCA_964588075.1). Lineage (GTDB taxonomy): Bacteria > Cloacimonadota > Cloacimonadia > Cloacimonadales > Cloacimonadaceae > Cloacimonas. The sequence continues at coordinate 55,024 of CAZPNU010000002.1, read as the reverse complement.
CCCATAGATAAAGCTATATTATAAGGAATTGACAATGCTCCAATTACATCAACGTTTCGTCCTTGTAGCCAAAAAACACGGCTCTCGTATCGCTGTTTATGATAAAGCTACGAATGTGGATTATACTTATTCTCGCATGCTTATAGCCTCCCTAATCCTTAAGGAACATATTGCCAAGATTAAAGGTAAATACATCGGCATTCTCCTCCCCACTTCCATGGGTTGTATGCTGTCGATTCTTGGTACCTTGATGAATGGAAAAATACCTGTAATGATAAACTATGCTACCGGAGCTATTGAAAACTCTCTGTATGCAAGGCAGAAATGCCAGTTTAAAACCATATTGACAAGCAAGAAGCTGCTGGATAAGCTGGGCTTAAAACCTATCGACAACATGATTTTTGTCGAGGATATCCTGGCACGTGTTACAACAGTCAACAAGCTCAAGGCTGCGCTTTTATCAAAGTTACCTTCCTCTCTGCTCTTCAATACGATGCATCGTGGAGATACCAGCGAAGTTTCCGTCATCCTGTTTACGAGCGGCAGCGAGAAGGAACCCAAAGCAGTCCAACTGTCCCATCGAAACATTTTGCACAACATTGATGCCATCCCTAAGCTTGTTAATCTTGATCATAACGATGTTTTTATGAGCATCCTTCCGATGTTCCATGTGTTCGGTTTAACAATAGAGTTTTGGCTACCTGTTATACTCGGTGCATCCATGGTCACATACCCTAATCCACTTGAGTATAAAACAGTTGCTGATTTGGTTAAGCAATATAAGGCAACATTCATGGCTGCCACACCTTCTTTCTTTTACGGATACCTACAAAAATCTGCTCCGGGAGATTTCTCCACCCTTCGCTTTGCCATTGCCGGAGCCGACAAACTTCCCGATAAAGTTTATGAAGGTTTCATGAAGAAGCATGGCATTCCCATCTTTGAAGGTTATGGGGCAACCGAGACCAGCCCTGTTATAAGCACAAATTATCCCGGAGTACACAAAATGGGGAGCATCGGAAAGCCTATTCCGGGTGTTGAAGTCCGCATAGTGGACATTGCTACTGACAAGATTTTAGGCAAAAACGAAGAGGGCAAGATTTTGGTGCGGGGTGAGCATGTGATGGAAGGGTATCTTGGTGACCTGGAAGAAACCTCTTTACGCATTCACAATGGTTGGTATGATACCGGCGATATCGGCATTATGGACGATGATGGCTTCCTCTGGCATAGAGGAAGACTAAAACGTTTTGTTAAAGTAGGCGGTGAAATGGTCTCTTTGGTCAAAGTGGAAGACCTCCTTAGCAAGCTCTTGCCCGAGAACGTAATCTGCTGCGTTGTTGATGTCCCGAACCCCACCAAAGGGGCGGATGTTGTAGCTGCTGTGGCTACAGGCGATTTTGATATGCATAAGGTTTTAAAACAACTCAAGAAAGAGCTCCCTGCCATAGCTGTGCCTCGTCAGTTCTACGTGATTGAGGATATCCCCATGATGGCAAGCGGAAAAGTGAACTTCCGTGCAGTAGAAACCATTTGCCGTGAAAAGAGTAACAATGGAGATTGATAGTTTAATCGCCTGGCAAGGCATGAAGGTTAGCGACATTCCCGAAATCTTGGCACTTCTCCCGAGCATTGCCAAGGTTGCATCTTGGCTTCATGCTCAAGGGTGGGCAGAGGCAAATGCCGGTAATCTATCATTGCGGGTTGGTAAAGCAGTTCGTAAACATTTCCAAAGCTTAGGTATAGAGTTACGCTTCTCAGAGGCATACTTGGTTTCCCGAACAGGTAGCAGATACCGTGAAATGGCGGATAACCCCGCTGAAGGTTTACTACTTGTTTTTACGAACTTTGAGGAGGAGTTTTATCTTCCTGCAAATGCCAAACCTACTTCCGAGTGGAAATGCCACAGGTTGCTGCATGAAGCTGATGTGCAAGCCCAATATCCCTGTATCCTACACTCGCATCCTACGGATATCATTGCCTTGTCGCACACTCAGATTTATGCTGATGAAGCCGCGTTAAACAAACATCTATCCGGGTTACTGCCAGAGCTTTCCATATATCTTCCAAAAGGTATTGCAACCAGCCCATATGCAAAACCGGGCAGCAAAGTACTTGCTGATCTCAGCAACAACTGTTTTGCTGATAGACAGGTGTTGATTTGGCAGGGACACGGATTAGTTTGCCGAGCAATCGACATCGCAGCAGCATTGGACTTAACTGAGATCGTCAATAAAGGCGCAAAACTGCATTTTATACTCCATAAATAAAAAAGGGGGCGGGGAGCCCCCCATGTGTGTGTTGAGGTATGTGTCGAAAATCTATCTAAGCCCTACAGGTATTCCTCGCAGTGCCAAACTCCACCATTAATACGCCGAAGCTGACAAAGGTCTCTGTTTTGACACCCCGAGCAGAGCCCAAGCTCATCACCTTCTTCCTCTTTGCTGAAGTCCAAAGCAGAGAAGGTTAAAGAGCAGGAGGATTCATCACCAGCATCATAATCGTCGCAATCGTACACAAGACCATAGCTGCTGTTTATACAGCACGTTACCTTCCTGCTGCAATAAGCGCATAATCCCGAACGATTGAAACTCTTATCCAGAAAGTCTCTCTTGATATAACTTCCAAGCTCAACTTTCTTTAACACTATCCGTGCATTAGTCGCCATGCTATTCCTCACATTGGCTCTTATTTTCTTAATATAAGTGCATAAGTCGTGCCAAACCTGCGAACTAAACCAAGATATCCATATTCATATTCTATTTATACCTTTACGCGTCTCTTTTTCCACCTTGTCGTCATGCTTTCTTTCAGTTTTTATGTTCAATTACGCCCCACTGTAGAGATATTCCCCACTTTTGGCTTATTATTACACCCACACTATACTCTTGCCAACTTCTTGCCTATTGGGTTACGGTTGAGATACGGTTGCGCCTCCCAGCAAAGTGCTGGGTATCGCAACCGTATCTCAACCGTAACCCAATAGGCAGGAGAATAGCAATGAGCATCAGGTAAGCGAAATACTGCTTTTATCCCGGAAAGCTTTTTTAATAATTCTTGACGTGATACGCAAGCCATAAAATATGAAATTCGAAAGAAAGTTAGATAAGGAAGAAAAAGTGATGGAACCCAGAGATACTGTTGTCACCAATGAAAGTGAGAACAAGCCAGTTTCGAACTTCATCCGATTCATCATCGACAAGGATTTGGAAAGCGGTAAGCATAAAGGAATCGTTACCAGATTTCCGCCCGAACCAAACGGATATCTACATATTGGTCATGCCAAATCCATATGCCTGAACTTCGGTTTGGCAAGGGACTACAAAGGACGTTGCCACCTACGCTTCGACGATACCAACCCGGTGAAGGAAGATGTGGAGTATGTGGATTCAATTATGGAAGATGTACGTTGGCTCGGTTTTGATTGGAATGAACATCTATATTATGCCTCAGACTATTTTGATAAGCTATATGCCTTTGCCGAATATTTAATAGAACAGGGAAAAGCCTTTGTATGCGACCTCAGTTTGGAAGAATTGCGTAGCTACCGCGGAACTCTAACCGTGCCGGGCAAGAACAGTCCTTATAGAGACCGTAGCATTGAAGAAAACCTAAGCCTGTTCAGAGCAATGCGTGATGGAGAGTTCCCTGATGGAAGCCGTAGCCTGAGAGCTAAGATTGATATGAACTCGCCGAATTTGAATATGCGAGATCCGGTGATCTACAGGATAAAAAAAACACATCACCACCGTACCGGCAGTGATTGGCAAATATACCCCATGTACGATTACACTCACTGTATCTCCGATGCATTGGAAGGTATCACCCATTCCATCTGCACCTTAGAATTTGAAGATCATAGACCTCTTTATGATTGGTTCCTGGATCAGTTGCCCGTGCCATGCCATCCACAGCAAATCGAGTTTGCCCGTTTGAATCTTACCTACACCGTTATGAGTAAGCGCTTACTGCTGGAGCTTGTCACTACCGGTTTAGTTAAAGGCTGGGACGATCCGCGCATGCCCACCATTGCAGGAATGAGACGACGTGGCTACCCCGCGGCTGCTATCCGTGAGTTTGCCGATAGAATCGGAGTTGCCAAAGCAAGTTCCATGGTTGATGAGGAGTTGTTGCTATTTTGCGTACGGGAAGAGCTGAACAAAACCGCAAAAAGAGCTATGGCAGTGTTAAACCCCATCAAGCTTACCATCACAAATTACCCTGAAGGTAAAGTGGAAGAGATGGATGCGGAGAACAATCCTGAAGATGCAAGTGCAGGAAGCCGTAAGCTAAAGTTTTCCAGGAATTTGTTTGTTGAGCGTGAAGACTTTAGCGAGAACCCACCCAAAGGCTGGTTCCGCCTAAGTTTGAATAATGAAGTGCGTCTGAAACATGCTTACTATATAAGCTGTTACGAGGTTATAAAAGATCAGAATGGTGAGGTTGTTGAACTACTTTGCACCTACGACCCCCTGTCTCGCGGTGGTGGAACTGAAGATGGCAGGAAGGTGAAGGGAACCCTTCATTGGGTTTCAGCAGCTAGTGCTGTGCCAATAGAAGTGCGTTTATATGATAGACTATTTACCATTCCGGATTTGGGAGCTATTGAAGAAGGTAAGAGTTACAAAGATTATCTCAACCCCGAATCATTGGTTATAAACACAAGCTGTATGGCAGAAGCAAGCTTACTTGACGTAAATCCCGGTGAGTGCTTCCAGTTCTTGCGCCAAGGCTATTTCTGTGTTGACCCGGACACAGTGGAAGGGAAACCGGTGTTTAACCGAGTTACATCCCTTAAAGACAGATGGACACCCAAAGTAAATAAATAAACCTCATGGAGGATATCATGATCTACAAAGTAGTTCTTATCAAGATTGACCACCGCAGTTCAGAGGCTGCCAAAGTGCAGAGCATCCTGACACAATATGGATGTAACATCAAAGTCAGGTTGGGCTTGCATGAAGTATCCAAAGAATTTTGTGCTAACGATGGCTTAGTGGTATTGGAATTGGACGGCAAGCAGGAAGAGATTAGTGCAATGCTGAGCGAGTTGAACAAGGTTGATTATGTTCAGGCTCAGCTTATAGAGATGTAAGTTACTTCCAGCGATACTTGCCCAAAGTTCCGCGCAGAGCATAAAAGATGAACTGAGCGGGAAACAGCAAGATTTGAACCGGATATAAGGCACCTAGCTTTGTGCGGCTTATCAGAGTTAAATGATGAAGGCTGAAGTAAAGCTCGGTGCCTGTTTTTATGAGCAGACAAATGAACATTAGCAAATGGAATCTGCCCAGAACCAACATAGCGATTTGATAATAGAACAGCACAAAGTACATAAAGATGAAGAGCGATAATCCCTGTAACCACCACGGATGAAGGAAGAACTTAGATGCTCTGCGGATGTTGGTATGATGGTGCTTAACAGGGTCTATCCCATCAATAGAGCAAATCTGCATGTCGGGAGAGCAATTGTATGCTGCTTTACGAACATTCGGCATCATCTTCATTAGTAACAAGTCATCATCTCCCGAAGCTAAGTGTCCTATCTCTTTAAAGCCTCCCGATGCTGTGAAGAGTGACTTACGATATACCATGTTGCATGCCATGCTGGTGAAAGGAATATGGTAATATAATCCGGCTGATGCCAGAGCATAATATGCACTCCGCTCAAAGTTCTTTAATCTCATTATGCCATCTGTAGGGCTGTGTTTGATGATAGAATAACTTAGCATGTAATCAGTGTCTTGGGTCATACCTCGGTTTATCTCTCTCAACCAGGAAGGGGGGACAATGCAATCAGCATCTGTGAAGGCTAGAATATCATACTGCGCAGCATCTATACCCTGTTGAATGGCAGCTTTCTTACCTATCATATTGCTCGTTTCATGATAGTAGTTTATGTGCTTCAAGTTAGGGCAATGAGTTTGCGTTTGCAGATACTCCCTGCTGCCGTCGGTTGAATGGTCATTTACGATGATTAGCTCGAAGCGGTCTGAGGGATAATCAAGTTCCGAGAGTGACTTCAGCAAGCGTGGTAGATTGCTTAGCTCGTTCTTTGCTGCGATGATGATGCTTATTGGTTGCAGATCCGAGGGAAATGGTTTATCTCTATCTTCCTTTGAAATATGTGCAACACCTCTATCCAACCAAAACAAGAAGGTTGTGTAGATTGCTGTGGCAATTGCAAATATCCAAGCCATTCACTTACACTAAGACTGATTCCGTAGCCTCAATATACTTTGCTATCTCGGGACTTTGCTCTTTAATCTCGTCAAGGCTGCGTCGGTGTATATACACTTTTGTCGGGCTTTCCTTCTCTATATAGTTCAAGTCCAGCAGTATTGCCTGAGCAAAAAGGTCTTTTAGGATGTTTTGTATCGCATCAACATTGTTCTTTATTATGGTTAAATTGGCATTGGTATCAAGGCTTAAGCAGAGCTTGGAGCCTTTCACATCCTTGCTTAGTACTTTTTCCAAAGCAATTCCTGCCATGCTGCTAAACTTCTTAGCTCTGGCAACAACTCTCTGCCATGCTGCATCCACATTCTCTTGGTTGAACTCGAGTTTTGATATCTCCTGCTCATGCTGAACTATACCAGTTTCCACAGGTTTGTAAGTTTGCTTAATTAGAGGGGGAGCTGTGTTTGTACGCGGGAGCTCAGCAGTTGCACTTTGCCTGGAAATGAGAGCATTACCGCTTTTTACTTGGTTCAGAATAGCTGCAATATCATCCAACTCATCCAGCTTGCATAGTTTAATCATGAGCGCTTCAAGGATGAGATATGGATTGGTACTGGTCTTTAAGTCCGCCTTGGAGGCTATCAGATAACTCATGATGTACATAAGTGTGTTTTGCGAATATGAGTCACCCAACTCGTCGAAAAGAGGCAACTCCTCGGGATTAATATCTTTTACTTCTACTTTAAGTTTCCTAAGCAGTAGGATGCGGATGAACTCCAGCATATTGGCTATGAACTCTTGCAGGTCAGTGCCTTGTTCAAACACCCTGTGCAGTTCCTGTATTAAGGCAGGGGCATCTTTCTGCTTTATATAGATCATGAATTGGTAATATAGCTGATTAGGGATTAACCCGAAGATCTGTCGCACTTTGTCTATACTAATATCATCCATACAATATGATATGGCTTGATCCATCAATGAAAGGGCATCCCGCATCCCTCCATCTGCCTTACGTGCTATCAGATACATGGATTCGCTATCAATCCTTATCACTTCAGCGTTGCTTATCTCCTTCAACCTCGCAACAATTGAATCTATTGGGATACGCTTAAAATCATACCTTTGGCATCTGGAGATGATGGTAGGTAGAACTTTCTGGGGCTCTGTAGTAGCAAAGATAAAGATTACATTCTCGGGAGGTTCTTCCAAGGTCTTTAGCAGTGCATTAAAAGCACTCTTGGATAGCATATGAACTTCATCAATGATATATATCTTATACTTGGAAGCACTGGGGGCATACAACAGCTCACGTTGCAATTCGCGAATATCATCCACACCGGTATTGCTGGCACCGTCTATCTCTATCACATCCGTGGAGGTTCCGCTTGTAATCTCGATGCAATTGGAGCATTTGTTACAAGGATCTTTGGTTGGACCTTGCTGGCAGTTTAGGCTTTTTGCCATAATTCGTGCCAAAGAGGTCTTCCCCACTCCACGTGGTCCCGTGAACAAATAAGCATGCGCAATACGGGCTGATTCTATAGCGCTTTGCAATATCTCTGTAACGTGCTCTTGGGCATATACCTCTTTGAAACTCTGGGGTCGGTATTTTCTGGCTAAAACGATGTAACTCATACATCCTCCCAAGCCATCTTTTTTGTGCTCTCCATTTTAAGCAAGCATTTTCTGCTGGACAGATAAACCCATATCGCAAATGCTTGACAACATGAAAACATTCAGTCATAATCCACATGGAGGTTAGGATGAAACTTGAAGGTAAAGTTGTTATCGCCCAAGGCGGTGGTCCCACCGCGGTTATTAATCAATCTCTTGTTGGTGCAGCCTTGGAAGCCCGAAAGTTCTCGCAGGTCACCAGAGTTTACGGTGCTTTATACGGAGTTCAGGGAATAGTTAACGAAGATTTTATTGATCTTACTCAGGAGACAACTCACAATCTGGAACAGGTTGCTGCAACTCCCTCCTCCGCTCTGTTATCCACACGGGACAAGCCTGATGAAAAGTATTGTAAAGAAATCTTCCAAGTTCTAAAAGCCCACGATGTTCGTTACTTCTTTTATATTGGCGGTAATGACTCAGCTGATACTGTGCGCATCGTTAATGAGCAAGCAACCCTTGCCGACTACGAGTTTCGCGCTATCCATATTCCCAAGACCATAGATAATGATCTGGTGTTAAACGATCATACACCCGGTTTTGGTTCCGCGGCAAGATTTGTTGCCTCTGCATTCACAGGAGTGAACCTGGATAACCGTGCCCTTCCCGGAGTTTATATCGGGGTTGTAATGGGTCGTCATGCAGGTTTCTTAACAGCAGCCTCTGCTTTAGCGCAGAAATATCCGGATGATGGACCCCATCTGATCTATATGCCCGAACGCCCATTCCATCGGGATAAGTTCCTTGCTGATGTCCATAGAGTATATAATCAATATGGTAAATGTGTAATAGCTGTATCCGAGGGTATTGTTGATGAGACAGGAACACCCATGATTAGCAAACTTACCCAGAATGTGGAGAAGGATGCACATGGTAATGTTCAATTATCCGGAACAGGTATGCTGGGAGATTTATTATGTGATCTGGTGCGCACCAAGCTTAATATCAAGCGGGTTCGCAGCGACACATTCGGATATCTACAACGCTCTTTTATGGGTTGCGTATCGGATGTTGACCAAAGAGAAGCTCGTGAAGTGGGTGAACGAGCTGCACATTATGCTATCTGGTATAACATGGATGGCTCTATCTCCATTCAACGCACCGGGTTCTACTCGGTGAACTACCAATTGGAAAAGCTTAGTGACATTGCAGGCAAAACCAAACATATGCCCGATGAGTTTATTAACGCAACAGGAAACGGTATCACAGACGATTTCAAGTTCTATCTTCGTCCACTGATTGGCTCAGGATTTCCTGTGGCACACAGACTCCGCGCACCCAGAGTATCCAAACTACTGGATGAACATAATTAAACCATAGCTTATAAAGGCAAAGGTGCATCTCCCAAGGATGCACTTTTTTTTTCAATAGATCATTCCTTGGACTAATTACGGATGCAATACGCGTGAAATACGGATGCGATGCGTATTTCACGCGTATTGCATCCGTAATTGGAATAGACATCCTACATGCGAAACCACTTAAACAATCAAATGCTGATCGGGCTAATCTCTGCATTATCGTAGTTGTGCTTTGGAGTTTATACTACAACTGCCTTGTTTTATCTTTACAAGTGTTAGGTTGGGTATGCCATAAGTTTTTGGGAAGCATACTTATAGTGCTGCAATCAGGCTTTACGGAATCTGAGTAGCTTTTATCCTCTTGACATAAAGTAGCTTGTTTTTAAGTTGGCTAAAAAACAAAAACAAAACATGGAGGAATCAAATGACCATTCATGATTTCATGGCAAAGGTCGCAGCCAAGAACCCCGGCGAACCCGAGTTCTTGCAAGCAGTCAAAGAAGTTGTCGAAACCGTGTGGGATGTTTATATCAACAATCCCCGCTTCGTAAAGGCAAACATCCTTGAGCGTATCGTTGAACCCGAACGCACAATAATCTTCCGTGTCCCCTGGATGGATGACAAAGGTGAAGTTCATGTACAGCGTGGATACCGCGTGCAGTTTAACAGCGCAATAGGACCCTACAAGGGTGGTTTGCGTTTTCACCCCAGCGTGAATTTGTCCATCTTGAAGTTCTTAGGCTTCGAGCAGATTTTCAAAAACAGCTTAACTACTTTGCCGATGGGTGGAGGTAAAGGCGGATCAGATTTTGACGCCAAAGGTAAATCCGATGCAGAAATCATGCGCTTCTGCCAAGCCTTCATGGCTGAGTTATACCGTCATATCGGTCCTAATACCGACGTACCCGCCGGTGACATTGGTGTTGGCGGTCGTGAGATTGGATACATGTTCGGTATGTATAAGAAGCTTAGAAATGAGTTCACCGGCGTGTTAACCGGAAAAGGCATTATGTGGGGTGGTTCCTTAATTCGCCCCGAAGCTACCGGCTTTGGCTTGGTTTATTTTGCCCAAGAAATGCTTAAAACCAAAGGCACCGATTTCAATGGTAAGAGAGTTGCCATTTCCGGATTTGGTAATGTTGCCTGGGGTGCTGCTCAGAAAGTTACCGAACTCGGTGGAAAGGTTGTAACCCTCTCCGGTCCTGATGGCTATATCTTGGATGAAGAAGGAATCAGCGGAGAAAAGATTGAGTATATGCTTGAACTCCGTGCCTCCAACAACGACAGAGTCAGCGATTATGCTACTGCCTTCCCGAATTCCAAGTTCTTCCCCGGAAAGCGTCCTTGGGAAGTTAAAGTTGATGTGGCACTTCCTTGTGCTACTCAGAACGAACTTGATGTTAATGATGCAAAAGCCTTGGTTGCCAATGGCTGTATCTGTGTTGGTGAAGGTGCAAACATGCCCTGCATACCTGAAGCTGTGGAAGTGTTCCATCATGCCAAGGTTCTTTTTTCCCCCGGTAAAGCCTCCAATGCAGGCGGTGTTGCCACCAGCGGTTTGGAGATGACTCAGAACTCCATGCGCTTGAACTGGAACCGCGATGAAGTGGACGCCAGATTGCATGACATTATGAAAAACATCCACGAAGCTTGCCGTGCCAATGGTAAGGAAGCTGATGGGTATGTAAACTATGTCAAGGGTGCAAACATTGCAGGATTCCTCAAGGTTGCCAATGCAATGTGCGACATGGGTATAGTGTAATACCGGAAACGATCCGTAAATATAGCCCTGTCTCGCTATCGGGACAGGGCTTTTTTGTAGCTAACTGCAAATAAATCTTTGCTTTTGGTGTGCATCTTGCATATAATATCTAGGTATAATATTAACGTCGCAAGGATAGTGCTATGAAAAAATTCTTTCTTGCCCTAATAATCCTGATAGGATTTCTATCCGGATTGATGGCTGTGCCTCGCGAACTAGTGATTGTGGAGATTGGTACCGGTACTTGGTGCCAATATTGTCCCGGAGCTTCGATGGGAGCCCACGATTTGTTAACCAATGGTTATCAAGTTGGTGTAGTTAAGTATCATAATGGCGATTCATTTACCAATGCTCAATCGAATGCCCGAAATACTTATTATGGGATTTCCAGTTTCCCCACTACATTATTCAATGGCATGAACCGGTATTCCGGAGGGAGCGAAACTCAATCTCTTTATTCAACTTTTGTCCCTAGGGTAACCTCTCGCCTTAATATACCTTCCCACTACACCATTAGCGCCACCGGTGCCCACAGCGGTAACAACTATATGATGATGGTTAAGGTCAATAAGCCTGAAGCTGACACCAATACAAATGTCGTGCTACATGCTGCGTTAACCCAGTCCAACATTGCTTTTAACTGGCAGGGACAAACTCAGGTTAACAACACCATGCGTTTGATGATTCCCAATCAAAACGGAACTCCGGTAGATTTGGATACTGGTGAGGAGACAAATATCCCTTTAAACTTCACAGTTAATGCAGCTTGGCCTGTGCAAAACTTGGAAATCGTTTTATGGTTGCAAAACACAGTGACTAAAGAGATTCTACAAGGCAAGAAATATGCATTATCTCAGCTTGTGCCCGGTGCCTCGGTGCAAACTGAGTATCTGATGTTCCCCAGTGTATCAATTAACTCTATCTCAACGCAAAGCTTCTTGTTGACAAATTATAGTGGAACTCAGGTTAATGGGAGCATTAGTGTGGATAACACTGCCTTTTCCAGTGACGTCAGTACCTTTACTATTCCTCCATTGATGTCGCAACAGGTTAACCTTTCTTTCTCCCCCACCCAAGCAATAGCTTACGAGGGGATGCTTACTATCAACGGCAACTTTATAGATAACCAACAATTCGTGATTATTCTAAATGGCTCTGCCTTTAACAATACATCTCCGTCTGTTAGTGCTTTGGCAATGTCCGGTCCCCCTGTATTGTATCAAACTCTAACCGCTAGCTATACATACAGCGATCCGGAGAACCATGCGGAAGGCACAAGTTTATATCAGTGGTATAGAGTAAATGAAACTTCAACTCCAATAACCGGGGCTAATGGTTTAAGCTATCAAATCACAAGTGATGATATCGGAAGCCAAATCAAGTTTGAAGTTACTCCTTATGATATTCATGGACTGGCCGGAACAGCTGTTAGCTCAACTTTAAGTCCTGTTGTTATTCCCTTACCTGTTCCTCAGAACTTCACCGCAACTGTTGAAGCACCCAGCAATGTTCTATGCACCTGGCAAAGACCTCAGTACTTTGAAAGCAAAGGACTATTGGGTTACAAACTGCTTCGTAATGACCAACCAATCGCTACTATTACTGATGCAAATACACTTAGCTTTTTGGATACCAACCTGAATGATGGGGTTTATGAGTACAAAATATGCTCAATCTTCCAGAACCCATATTACCTTTCAGACCCGAGTCCTGTAGTCACCGTTACAATTGGTACAAGTGCAAATGAGGATGATTTAGGGACTCCTGTATCAGGTATAGTAGTTTATCCCAATCCCATTGTTAAGTCCACAACCTTCGATATGAGCCTTAAGGGCAGCAAGAAGGCACAAATGAACATTTACAACGTTAAAGGCCAGTTAATCAGATCTTTTGATATCTCCCCTGATGCAAAGGGTCATTGTAATCTTGTTTGGGATGGAAAAACTTCTGATGGGTTACAAGTGATGAACGGCGTATATTTCTACAGAGTAACCAATTCTGACAATCTGTATACCGGTAAGTTGATAATCACCAAGTAAGATTGTCTCAATCTTCAAGCAAAAAGGGATTCAGCATGGCTGAATCCCTTTTTTATAATAGTGCTATATAGTCCTACAAGCCATCTTTCATTCTAAGTAAATCACTGCGAATCGTCTGAAGCTTCTTTTTAACTTGCGCCCAGTCACAAAAATGATACAACTCGGTAACCTCCAAAATCTCCTTGTCATTAAGGAGCAAACTGAACCCAATGCGATATTTATCAATTGACTTAGGATCTCGTCCATATTCTTGTATTGGCGACACACCGGTGATACAGCTTACGTCTATCATCCTATTATCCGGCAGATTGTAGAACATCTGTAACCTCACAATCAGTTTGGGTAACATTTGTTGAGGATGCGTTTATGCGCAAGTTAATTATTATTAATTGTAAGAAAGTACACGTCAATCTGTCGAAACATGTCAACACTTGTCTTGAACCATAATATGCATTATCATATAAGTATATCCAAAGGAGTGAAACAATGAATGATAAACTGGATGTGATCTTCTCTGAAATCAAAGCACAACATGATTCTGTACTGAGTAAACGTGCTTTCAGGGACCTTGGTGCATGGCGTAATCGCAACGAAATCGAGGATGTTATGCGCTCGAAGTTTGCGGTTGACAGAGACAGAATACTTTATAGTGGGGCTTATCGCCGGTACCATGGTAAGACCCAAGTGTTTTCCTTTACTAATCTCATCGATGAAGAAATGACTAATCGTAACCTGCACATTGCCTATGTGTCGCAGATATCGAGGACCATCGGCAAGTATTTGGGCTTGAATACTGAACTAATAGAGGCTATAGCTTTGGGCCATGATCTAGGGCATTGTCCATTCGGGCACGATGGTGAGAAAGCACTATCAGAATGTTGCCAGGCAAGTGGTGCCGGTCATTTCCATCACAATATTGAGAGCTTACATATCGTTGATCATATATCTAGGAAGGGTAAGGGATTAAATCTAACATTCCAAGTGAGAGATGGCATTATATCTCACGATGGAGAAGTACACAATACACAGCTAAAGCCAGATAAACTTAAAACTGAAGCCGGCATTCAAGAATACATTGCTTCAAAACGTAATGGATTAAATGTACAATGGATGCCTGCTACTCTCGAAGGATGTGTGGTTCGTATAACTGATACTATCGCATATATTGGTCAGGATATCGAAGATGCTATTCGTTTCAACATACTTAACAGGGATGAACTACCCAAGGAGCAAGTGGCATATCTGGGAAACACTAATAGCCAGATAATCGAGACTCTTGTAAAAAGTGTTATAGTGAACAGCTACGATCAGGATTGGATAGCTTTTGATTCCGAGACATCGGAGCAGCTCTTAGAGTTGAAACGCTTTAATTACAAACACATATACACTGACGAAAACGTAAAAAAGAGTAACTCCATTATCTATAGAACGATGCACCTGATGTTCGATAAGTATCTCCAGGATATAAAAGCCAACAACCGAGAGTCAAAAGTCTTCAAACACTTTTTGGATCATAAAGCAGAGGAGTATTTGAACCAGTTTTCTCCTGCAGAGCAGGTTAGAGACTTTATTGCGACTATGACAGACAGGTATTTCAATGAGGAGATCAAAGACTATATGCTTCCCTGGAGGGGTTGATATCTTGGTGCACTGTTGTTAATCGTCGTGTTCACGTAGTTTTCGATGGAATCGCAAAAAAGTTTCAAACAGAGCCTGTTTAACTTGTGTGTTGCAATTGTGCAATATAGCCGTCCCTTGTTGACACAGATACACAATATTTATAGTCATAACCATGTTGTGTTCACCTTTTTCTATTGACAGCTAAACCCGCCGCCCGAAAAATGAACACACAGCGTGCCGAAGTGGTGAAATTGGTAGACGCAGTGGACTCAAAATCCACCGAGCCTTGCGCTCGTGCCGGTTCGATTCCGGCCTTCGGCACCAAAATGTTAAGGAGCATACGGATTAACTTGCTATCCTCGGCAATATCTGTGCAAAGCTGTGATATAGGCATAATCTGGTTGGCTAAAAGTCAAAAACGACTAGATTGTTCAAATGGTCAAGCAAATCAGGCAATATTTATCTATCCTGAATATGATCCATACCATGTGGAGGTATAATGCTTAAACGGAATATAGTTATAATGAGCTTAGTATTGATGCTAGGCTTACCTTTTGCACTCGCAGGGATTTCACAAGGTTCCTTGCTCTTTCTCACTTTCGAACCGGGCGGACGAGCCAATGGAATGGCACGAGCTTATTCTGCTGTTGCAGATGATGCATATGCTATGTGGTGGAATCCTGGTGCTGCTGCATTTAACAGAAAGACCCAGTTAGCCGGGAATCACATCCCTTGGCTACAGGGATCAGGATTAGACGATATGTTCTATGAATATTTAGGTTGGAATCAATACTTTCATGGTATAGGCAACCTGAATGCTCATATTATATGGCTCGATTCTGGAACTCAACCACATACAGGACCCAATCAAGAGAATTACGGTGATTTCCATAGCTTTGACGTTGCCGGTGTGGCAGGATACAGCTATGAGATAGTTCCTGAAAGGGTTGGCTTTGGTGGTAATTTCAAGCTCATATACTCATATTTGGCACCTGGAACCGGAGCAACCGAGAAAGAAGGAAGCGCTTTTAGCTTCGCTTTCGATTTGGGAGCAAAGATTAAAGATATCGGTATAAAGGGGCTTGATGGTTCTATCGTTTTGCAGAATATTGGTCCTGATGTTACTTTTGTTGATCAAGAACAAGCCGATCCAGCACCTATGACTTTTAGACTTGGAACCGCCTACACAGTGTTTAGTAACCCCGTCAACCGTATGATAGTATCAGCCGAGGCAAGCAAAATGCTAACCAACGACGATCCCCTATACGAGAGATTCATCTCAGGATGGGAGAACTTTGACGAAACAATCTACGCTGCTGGTGCTGAATACACTTATATGGACCTCATCTCACTGAGAGGCGGTTATTTCGCTGACGATGCCGGTGACATTAAAGGCATTAGTTATGGTGTAGGCTTGCAGTATAAATTCGATCAGAAGTATAAGTTATCAGCTGATTTCGCCTTGGTACCTGCAGGTGGCTTAGTTGATTACAACAAGATATTCTCGCTTGGTTTCGAATTCTAGAAACCTGTTGGATGCATTCTCAAAGTCCCCATCTGTGGGGGCTTTGAGTTTGCTTTTTAACATGAAAAATATATTGATTCTAGCGCTGGGCATTTTCCTTGTTACGGCATTGAATGCTCAAAAGATGGTGCTCAATCGTTACGAAAAGCAAACAACTTCTAAATCTCATCCATTTACCAACCTTCTTCATGGGATTGAAACATCATCAGAGCAAGCTACAAAATCACCCACATTCCAAAAACTATTAGTCATTTTGGTAGATTTCCCCCTAGAAACCCCAGATGATGCTAACACAACCGGCAATGGTAAATTCCTATTATCGCCGGACCCAAACTATCTTCATACAATTGGATCACCTCCCCATAACAGACAATACTACGAAGCCAATCTGGAAGCAATGAAGTATTACTACCGAGCGGTGTCAGCTGAATCATTCCAGTTGGAGTACGATGTTTATCCCAAGAATAAGCAAGCATATACGCTTCCACAAAGCATGGGTTATTATAATCCCGTAAACGCCGAAGCGGGAGTATTCTTGTCTCGAATGGAAGAATACTTTAAAACCAGCTTTGAGCTGGCAGACACAGATGATCCTGAGATAGATTTCGCCGATTATAGTCATTATATGATTATCCATGCCGGATCGGATTGGCAACATGACGTGAATGGGGATACCCCTTCCGACTTGCCTTCATTCTTTATTCGTGTCAGCCCCGGCAAGGAAGCAGTCGTGGATGGTGGTAATGTTCTCATCTCGCATGCTTGCAATGTACCCGCCACTATATCACAAGATTTTTCTACATCAGACTCAAATGGTAGAACCGTGCATAGTGGTTATGGAGCATTGAATGCGGTACTTTTCCACGAATTCGGTCATTCCTTAGGTTTTGTAGATCTATATAATGTGGCAGATTTCCGCCCCATGGTTGGTAGCTTCGATATTATGGACAGCGGAGGTTCGTCCCTAATGGTGGATGAACTTGAAAATGGAGATTTGGTACTTATTGAAGGTACTTTACCCACGATGCCGGGAGCTTATTCTCGGCAACTAGTATTTGGGGATTTCTTCAAACAAACCGGGTACATGAAGGATGTAACCGAGCTACCGCTATACACTCCCTTAAGTCTTTATACTGTTAGTTCCAAACAAACCGAAGCAGTAAAAATTCCTCAGATTATCAAACTACCTGTAAACGACAAAGAGTACTTGCTTGTTGAGAACCGTAATGTTGACCCGGATGGCGACGGAGCAACGGCTCTTTTCGGAACTCTTGATTCAAGAGTGGTGCTTTATCCAACACCTTTTGATGATCCTAACAACAATCCTAGTTACGAATATGACTTTATGCTTCCATCCTTCACTAAACAAGATGGTTCATTCATTGGTGGCGGTTTACTGGCATGGTTAGTAAACGATACCATTCTGTATGATGAAGGTTATTATGAAGATAACGGAGGGTTTGTAAGTAATTTTGCCAATAACTCAATAAACACAAGATATA
Source organism: uncultured Candidatus Cloacimonas sp. (assembly GCA_964588075.1). Lineage (GTDB taxonomy): Bacteria > Cloacimonadota > Cloacimonadia > Cloacimonadales > Cloacimonadaceae > Cloacimonas. The sequence goes on along the minus strand of CAZPNU010000002.1, from coordinate 37,421 downwards.
ACCGACGAGGTGTTAGAATAATTGAGGCTGATGGTCTAACCGATCTAGGTAATGACTATTCAATGTATTGGACTGGTACACCTTATGAGTACTTCCATGCTCAGAAGCCTTTGTTAAACTCGATTGGTTCCTTTGTTTCATGGTCGAACACACCTTGGAAGCCAACTTTGAATGCACATAGCTCCCCCCCACTTCTAGATAGTTATGCCAACCCAGGTTTGTATGGGGTTACCCACATTTCTAATCCTGCTAAGGTAATGAGCCTTCAGCTTAGTTCCGGTTTCTTTGACTCCACCAACATCTTCAGTTTTGATACTCAAAATCTTATTCCTTGCGATGTCATAAACTCCGGCTTTAACAACTTGGATATCCCTGTCATGTACGGAGGCACTGCTAATCTGATTAGCAACATTGATGGTGTGTGGCAAGACCTAATGGGTGATTATTACGTTCCTTACGCACCTTTCGATCATCCACCCCAGAGAGTAGATAATAATGCTGATGGATTTGCTGACCTTGTGATCACGATAGACAATCAGTTGCATATTCTCGATTTTTCTGATGTGCAGCTTACCAACCATCCCCTCAGCTTTCCTTCAGACATTTCTGTTACGCCCTTAACGTACGATACAGATATCTATGTTGCTACAAAAAGCTGTGTTTATAGCATTAGAGATTTTACTGTCTCTGAATTCACTGCATGCAATGACGTGCTTAGATTGAGTGCTTTTGATGGCAAACTAGTTGCTCTTGGTACAAATTGGCTAAAGATATTCAATGCAGAGAATCTACAACTACTCGACACGATAGCTCTTGGAGAAACGTTTGGCTTTACTGAGCCAGTAGTATATCAAAATCCTGAGCGCACCATAACATACATCTATGTTATGGCCAACTCGGGTAACCTTTACAGATACGACCTAACTAACCTAAGGATGATTTTCTCCAATAAAAGCGCTGATCATCCCGGTCAAATAGCCATCTCCAAGCTTGGTAATATATCGCCGGTCGTATTCTTTGGCATAGGAAGTAAGTATTATGCCCTGAAAGCAGATGGATCATTAGTCCATGGTTACCCCCTTAATGGTGATCATGATGTTTCAAGAACGCTTACCCCAAAATCAGTACAACTTGAGAATGAAGATTATCTTTTCTTCCCCACCGGCAACAGCTCCTACATGGCAGTCGATGAATCAGCCAAGGAACAGCAAAGTTTGTCACTCAGTTTCGTTAATCTTTGGGGACAAGATTATCTATACTACTCCTCAGCTGACCACCAACTTATCTGGTATTACGCGGATATGGCAGGTAAGCTGTACATTCACACACTAAACGATGTTTCAGAAAACCCCATTTTATATTCGGGTTTCAGAAATGGAAATGGTGGGAGCTTTACTGCGACTTTCACAGATGAATTGATTGGCAGCGTAGATTTCTCAGCTTTCATCTTCCCCAATCCGGTTAAAAATGATTACTGTAAGCTCCGTGTTTTTAATGCCCAAGGCGATATATCACTTGCAGTGTATGATATTTCCGGCACCTTAATGTTCTCAAAGACTATAACTTCTTCCATAAATAACCCACAAGATATTGAATTAGATTCCCTTGATCTTAGTTCCGGAGTATATATCCTTAACCTTGAAAACAAGGGTAAGCGTAAATCCCTGAAATTTGCAGTAGAGAAATAACCGAACAGGTGGATAGTATGAAGTATGTGTTTCTTTCTATTCTTGCACTAGTTACATTCCAAGGCTTGTTTGCCCAAGCCAGTGGTGCTAACGACATCGATCAATGGCTCTTTGAACAACCTGCTGACAATAACCGTGTTACCAAACAGGACACTATAGTTACTAATGACTTGATCACAGTTAACTACAACAAAAAGGATGCTAAACTTGCTATGCTGATGTCCATGATTATTCCCGGGGCTGGTCAGTATTATGCAGATAAAAGCTCTATAACCACATACATTTTCCCTGCATTGGAGCTTGCTTTTTTAGGTGGGTTAATCTACTATGACCAACAGGGAGACAAGAAGACCAAAGCATTTGAGAAGTATGCTAATGGCGAAATGATACCTTATAAACACTTTGATGGTACTCCGGTGCTCGATAATCAGGGTAATCAGGTTTATGGCACCCGATATAATCGTCAGTATCAGAGTGCCGTACAAACCATAATGATTGATATCTTACCAAATTCTCAATCACAAGTAGTCGATATCTACGAACCTTCTTACTTCCGTTTAGACAATAGCAACACCCAACACTTCTATGAAGATATTGGTAAATATGGGCACTACACGTTTGGCTGGGTAGATTGGTACTATCGCTTCGCTTATGATGCCACAGGTGTACTTGCACCTCAGTTTAGGTTTGAGAATGCGGGAACTGCCAATGCTAGTTGGATAGGCAACATTCCCTTATACGGTGGTGTTACAGCCACAATCAAACCAGATACTCCCAATGCCAGCCCAATGCGCTACGAATATATTGATATGCGTAATGCAGCCAAAGACGAGTATGCCTCCTCTCGCTTTTTTACCTTTGCCTTAGCTGTAAACCATCTCATCAGTGGTATAGACGCTGTCCGTTTAACACAGAAAGTAAACAGGTTATCTATAAGCCAAGCGACTCCGCAACTTAATCTGTATGCTGCAATGTCCAATGGCAATATTACCCCAATGATGGGTATGAAATGGGAATTCTAAAAGCTTCGATACTATTATCACTTGTGCTGCTCATCGGCATTCCTTTAGCAGCCACTCCCCGTATTGCCTTTGTGGGTGCTTCCTTAATCCTACCCGGCAGCGGTGAGCTTTTAATGGATCACACAACACGGGGGGCTACCCTCATGGGGATTGATCTCATTTCCATTTATGCGTTTTTTTCCACACAACGCGAGATAGACCTTCAAAGGCAGAACTATATGCGTTTTGCCGAAGTGTATGCCGGAGTACCATATGGCAAACCCCGTAACCATTATCAGGATATTCAGGAATTCCCAAGCAGTGATTATTACAACGAGATACAGGAACTGATCCTGAGAAACTACTACCTCATTTCTGAGTTTAATCCCGAAGCCTACAATCAAGCTATGAGCGAACTGATTTATTATGGTGACGACACCTGGAACTGGCAAAGTGATAAGAAGTGGCAGGAGTATAAAGACATGCGTACCCGCCATCAACGCACAAAAATGAGCCATAATCTTGCTTTGGGAGTCATGTTGTTAAATCGTACCGTAAGTGCAATAGACAGCGCGATACTTTCGGGTAAGATTAATCGATATGGCACCTTGTACTTCAGTCCGTCTGAAACAAACGGTTTAATGGTTAACTATCAGATTGACTTCTAGGGAGATACACATGAAGAAACTTCTTACTCTCATTCTCATGATCGCCATATTCACTTTCACATATGCCGAGAACCGTGGAATCGGCTTTCTCCGTGCTTTAGCATTCCCCGGTTGGTCACAGATATCATCAGACCATAGTTATGGATATGCTATGGTGGCATCTGAGCTGGGAATTATAGGCTCATTGATGTATTTTGGCAACGAAAGCGATGTTTTAAAGCAGGATTCTTATGAGTATGCCATCAAGTTTGCTCATCTAAATCCCGGTTATTATGATAGTAAGTTCTATAACAACCTTTCGCGTTATGATAGTAGCGGTTTTGACGCTAACGGATATAACGCCATGATACGCCAAACTGCCATGACTATGTATCCATACGATGCTGCTGCACAGCAGGACTATATAGATGAGAATGGATACTTTGAAAGTAATTATTGGTCTTGGGACAACACCCAAAACCGCAGCCAATACAATAAACTGCGCAACAAGAGTCAGGATTATGAGGATTATGCCTCAGTTGCAGCGGGAGTGCTTATTCTGAACCATCTCATAAGTGGAGTTGATTATCTGCTCTTCTCTGCCAGGGATAAAGAGCAAGCTAATGTATATATGGGAGTTAAAGATAATAAGCCGATGCTTTTCGTCAAGTATAGATGGTAAGCAGCAATGCAAAGTATTTTATATAAAATGGGAGCGCAATCTGCTCCCATTTTTTTGTTGTATGCGAAAGCATTTCCGGGTTTCTGCTTGGGATCATTACTTAATCATTACATGTTTATTACGGATGAAACATGCAATGATTATGTAATGATCGTGTATTTCAAACTGAGGAGCTAATGGCGAATCCCAATTATGCAGTTGACAAAATGGCTGTGCGAAAATATCAAGCTCTGTTATTGGACGCGTCCCTGTAGCTCAGCTGGATAGAGTGGCACCCTCCGAAGGTGAAGGTCAGGCGTTCGAATCGCCTCAGGGACGCCAATTCACTTTTAATAAACAACAACACTGTGATTTATGATAAATGAGATAATCCTAACCCTTGAAGATGTATCCTGCGTTTACGGAGACAGAACCATTATCAAAGACGTTTCTCTGGGCATCCATGCCGCAGAGAAGATAGGTATCGTAGGTGTAAACGGCTGTGGGAAAACAACACTGCTTAAAATACTAAGCGGTAAGCAGATGCCCAACACCGGTAAGATAACCCTGCGTAACAACATCAAGATTGGCTATTTGGAACAAGATGTGGCCTTTATCCCCCATCTCACCGTGCTTCAGCATACAATTCCCCTTGAAGGCGAGATTCATGAAGAATACTTCTATAAATCGCTGCTTAATAAACTTGGGATAACAGATTATGATCAATTGGTAGGAACCCTTTCCGGTGGTCAGCGTAGAAAGGCTGATCTTGCCCGGGTACTTGCTCTGGAGCCGGATATACTGGTATTGGATGAGCCTACAAACCATCTTGATCTGGATACCATAGAGTGGCTGCAAAACTACCTTGCCACTACAAACAAATCTGTGATATTCGTGACTCACGATCGCTATTTTCTGGATGCGGTTTGTACGCGTATCATCGAAATAGAACATACACTGCTTTATAGCTTTGAAGGCAACTATAGTGATTACATCCGCGGCAAGCTTATTCGCAGCACAGATCTACAACGCAAGGAAACCCGCCGTTCCGCTCAACTAAAGAAAGAACTTGATTGGCTATCTCGCGGAGCAAAAGCACGCACCAGTAAACCAAAGAATCATGTGGACAGAGTTAAAGAGCTATTATCCAAAAGCTATCTAATCTCCAATCAAGAACTCGAAATATCATTCCAGATAGATCGCTTGGGTAAAACAATTCTGGAACTGCATAGATTAGCCAAATCCTATGGTGGAAGAAGCTTATTTGAGGAAATCGACCACAACTTCCAGAGCATGGAAAGGATTGGTATAATCGGCTCAAATGGCTGCGGGAAGACAACGCTGCTGAAAATGATTACCGGTGAGGTAGAGCCGGATTTGGGAGCCATTAAAGTTGGCGTTAACACTCACTTCTCTTACTACAAACAGGATGAAGATAGCTTCGATCCTAATAAAACCGTATATGAATACATCGCCCAGTTTGCGGAGACGATAAAGACCGGTGCCGGAACAAAGGTTAGTGCCACCGAGATGCTGCAACGCTTTCTCTTCGATGGCAAGATGCAACAGATGAAGCTAAGTGCCCTCTCTGGTGGGGAACGAAAGAGGCTTTATCTGCTGAAGTCCCTGATGTTTGGGGCAAACTTCATCATTATGGATGAACCTACCAATGACTTGGATATACGCAGTTTGGAAGTTCTGGAGGATTACCTCGATGCCTTTAGGGGATGTCTGCTGATTGTTTCTCACGATAGATACTTTCTGGATAGAACGGTGGACTACCTGTTCATTTTTGAGAAGGGCAGGTTACGCAAGTTCGCCGGCAACTATTCGGATTACCTGCTGGTGAAGCGATATGAGCAAGATGAGATCAATGAACCTAAGCCGATGCAGATAATGCGTCCCAAACGCATCCAGAAAGGGTTAACTTACAACGAGCAGCGGGAATTCACCGCCGTTGAGAAAGAAATTGAAGCCATCGAGTTACTACTATCAGATTATGAAACCAAGCTTAGCGAAAGCCCCACTACTCTAAGTCATGTGGATTACCAAAAGATAAGTGAAGAGCTTTCCGAACTTAACGACAGACACCAACAACTATTGGATAGATGGTTGGAGCTTAGTGAAAAGGAAAAAGAAAAGCCTCTTTAAGCTCACACCACTTTCACCCGGATAAAACAATAGCAGGCACGAAGCCTGCTATTGTTTTATTGTGTCTTGTTAGTGTATTACTTCATCATGATAGCACGTCTGGTATGGTTATAGGTAGGGGTAACCAAACGATATAGGTATATTCCTGAAGCAACACTGTTATTATTATCATCCTTACCATTCCACACAATACTGTGCATTCCGGCAGGGATATCACTATCAACAAGGGTTTTAACTAACTGTCCCTTAAGGTTGTACACACAGAGCTTGGCATGGGAATTATCCTTCAAGCTGAATCTGAATGTCGTTTGCGGGTTAAAGGGATTGGGGAAGTTGTTCATTAGTTCAGTTTTGGTAATCTGAGGAGTGATATCATCTTCGTTGGCAACGGTGTATTGCACATTCACTTCATTGGATGGAACACTGCTACCTTGGGGATAATTGGTAATTACATAATAGGAGTATGTCCCGCTTAGTCCAAAGGCTTCATTATATGTGGTTTCGTTGACCGTTGCACAAAGGTCATAATCACCATCGTCTATCTTTCTGTAAACGCTGTAATTGCTCACCACAAACTCAGGAGTTTCGGGGGCAGACCAGCTCAGATACACATGAGCATTGTTCTGAATATAGGACAGATTTGCCGATGGAGCAAGATAGCCCAAAACGATGTTTTGAGTTATAGACTGAACTGCTTGGCTCAATACCAATCCAGGGATACTTGATGTGGTGTATCCGGGGGCGTAAGTACTAAGTTGATGTGTGCCATATGGCAGATACAGAGCATAAGTTCCATCATTATTGGGTATTGTTGTCCATTTCTGAGTGTTATTGATTCTAACGCTACCATAATTCATATTCGGGTTTGAAGAGCTGACAGTTCCGCTAATCCGCGCAAGACTTTCCACAAAGCCTGTGGTCTTAACATCATCGATAAACCAACCTGGACCCTCAATCATGCCATCGCTCATAAACACAAAGCGGAATCTCACGCTTTGGTTGGCATAGGCTGATAAATCGAACAGGGCTTGCACCCAACCGTCGGAATTGCCATCATAACCTGGTCCCTGCAAAGCAGAGACACTTTCACTTGGATATCCACCCACGGGAGTGAGCAACACCCAATTGGGTGAGTTGTTTACAGATATCTTTACTTGACCACCATCGTAAGTGCTTTCCGCTGAATACTTGTGCCAGAATTCCAAGGCAAGGTTGTTGCCTATCTGATAACTTGGTGTGGTTAAATTGAAGTTTGCATTGGATGGGTAAGAACCATTCAACACAGTACCCCAGACCTTAGTACCGGAATGGGCACCTTCTGAGGATACACCCCACTCCCAACCATTTGTGAGAGGGGCAGGGATGTAGGATCCATTATCTGTTTCAAAGGTATCATTCATGCCGCTTGCACCAATACCAATAGTAATCGGCTCGTTTTGCAAGGGAATCAAATCTCCGGAGTAAGCCACAGAGAGATTGATTGAGGTTCCGTTAACCAGACTCGGCGAAGTTGTTACATGATACACAACCTGCATAATGCTTAGGGGAGCTATGGAATCCATTAGCACATTTGGATTGCCTATACTGACCTGTGTTGCAGAACCGCTTAGCACTGCCTGCACATTGTGGGCTACCAAGTTACTGGTGTTGGAAACGTTTACAATCACTTCAACCGTTTCATTGGCATCCACCACACCATTGTTATTGCCGTTCATGTCGTTCACATAAATACCGTTAACATCGATGGTAGGTTTACGCACAGTGATGCTGTTGTTGAAATCCCAGCTTCCACTGGAGGCTGTTACGTGGAAACTGACGGGGATTACTGCCTCATTTGGGCAATCCTGGCTAATCAGCAATTGCAAAGGTACATTGTTGTTTGCACTGGCATCAGGCTCAATGGTATTGTAACTGCTTTCTGATACAATAAAAGTGGCATAAGGGCTGTTCGTGCTTGCCTGTAGCGTAACATTCTGAGCAGCACTTAAACCAGAATTACTCAGTTCCACTTCCAAGATAACATTCTCGTTGGGTTCTGCAATTCCATTGCCATTATCATCATCGACTGTGAGGTTACTCATGCTGAGATTTGCGCTCTCATGCAAAACAGGTAAGGTGGTGATAAGTAATGCCTTATTTGCAGCTAATGGTGCAGCGGCATGAGCATAAATGTTATTGTAAGTGTATTCCAAACCACGGGTGTTAGTGTGGTCTTTAATACCAATTGAGGAGTAATTTCCGTGTCTGGGAGAGTATCCATCTCCACCAACATCTACATTATTGAAGTCTTTGTATTGAATCTTAATCATGCCATCCCCTAAAGAAGTAGGATAGTGCATGGGATCGTAGAATATCACTTGGAAGGTCTCCAAGCTGGTGCGGTTATAACCATTACGCATTTTGTTGTATTGAATAATATATCTGTGATTGGCTGCATCGTACCACTGGTAAATACCTGCATCAGAGATAAGGATAAGATCATCCCAGAAGGCTGCAATCATCGGTGAGGGTCCATAACCGCCGGGGAGGTGGTAGTTTCTGAATTCACCATTGGCAGTAACACCCATGGTGATGAAACCATTCACGCATACTGTTATTTGATTATATGAAACACCATAGAAGGTGAAGGGGAAAGGAATATCCAACACTTTCAAGGATACAGCGTTGTTCTGGTCACCTTCATCATCTGGTGTACCGGCATCATTAAGCCCGGTAAGTTGAGTTCCGGAACCTCCTAAAGCTGGAGTAATCTCAATCCAATCGTAGGTAGGGCAATCACTATATGCTACGTCTGTTACATCATAGATGAAGTAACCATATTCATCAGGACCAAGCGGTGTGTAGGAGAACACCTGTCCAATGGAGATGTTGAAATTGGTGAATTGCTCAAATCCCTGATCGTTAAACAGGCGTAAGCGCATGGGCATCTGCATCCCTGCGATCAGCTGGTTTCGGGCATGAACCTGGAATCCATCAACTGTAACTCCAACCATAGAGCCACTTATTGCACCTATATATGAAGTAGCATCGGTAACTTCCAACAGGTCGTTTAATGATATCAGCTCTGCGTTGATATCAAACACCGCAGATATAGATGAGTTTTTCACCCAAACCTGTAAACTACCTGTTTCACCGGGATCCAGAATTGCGTCGTTACCGGCTTGGGCAATATAGTTATTAACCACCAGCCTGGCATTGTAGGTAGCAATATGGAAAACGATAGTTCCTGAACCACCTTGCTCATCTTGCAATGAAACGCTAAGTCTTACATCATGTTCCGGGGGGATGCTATTGGCTATATCCAATAAGAAGGGCAAGGTTGCAACCATTGTTTGCCCTGGAATAAGAGTCCCAAAAGAAGTCTGAGCACTGTTTATGGTGATGTAGGGATCATCGCAGCTTACAGTTGCTGTGATATTATTGATGGTGCTTGAAGTGGTGTTTTTTATCTCGAGACTAAGAGCTATTCTCTCTCCGGCATTGGCAAAGCTATCACCGTTACCAATGCTGCCCTGAGTGTTGTTATCTGTGATGGTCTTGCCGAAATATACCAATGAGCCAGCATTGTCCGCTCCCAATATCTGCTGTACAGGCTTACAATCATGAGCAGAAGCTGTTATTGTGACCTCTGTCTGTAAGCCACCGGATAGATTTATCGTTACAACTCCTTCTGCATTGGTGAATCCCTTGCCGATAACAGCTTGTAAAGAGTTGCTATAAGCCGTAACGGTTACATTGGGAACACCTACTCCGAATCCATCTACAACCTGCATATCTACCACATTTGTGCCAAGAGGAACAGATGAGGGAGCAACAAGGGATAAGGTTTTAGGTATGCCTGTGAATACTTCAACCGTGGGATCACCCATCAAATTACACCAATGGGAGAAATAGTTTGCCTGATTGTCGTGGGTTGAGGCATAGATTGATTTGATATACAGCTTGCCGTTTAGCAAAGCTTCGCCCATGGTTCTCATGCCATGAGAGAAGATACCATCGTATATTCCTGCATTCAAGCAGTTGTTGAACATCGTATGGGTTCCGCTTGTTGCCATACCGATGGCTGTAACGGAACCCGCAGGAACTGCAGAGGTGCCAAGGCGAATCAATGATTCTGTGGTGGAGGTGCTGTTTGCATAACTACCAGTGGAACAAGTGATAATCGTAGCATGGGGGAGCTTTACTCCATTCATGAGACTGGAAGAAGGTGACCATCCACTCATGCTAATGTATCCACGATAATTAAAGAACCCTACGCCTTGAGATATCCCACTGTTCATAGTGGAGGAAAAGCCTCCGCTATAGTTCTCAATAAAGGTGTAATCAGGATTAAAATCCATCGCCAGTTCTTTGATGAATCTATTCACATACTGTGTGCTTATTCCGCTGGAGCTGGGATCGCCTATCAACAGCATTTTATTAAGCCATGCTGCTGAAGTGGGGTTGGTATTAACATTCTTTTCCAGGGTGTAGCCTTTGTTTAAAATAACATCCAGTTCACTATAGTTGGAAGCAGAGATACGCCCTATAAACACATCGCCCAAAAGGTCTGACCCGGCAAGGTGAGTATAAGGATAATCACCCTCACCGCCATAGGAGGACATACTTTCTGTCCAGGCAGGAATCGGGTAGCTACCGTTTGTATCTCCCAGCAGGATTACAAAGTCCGGACGAGTTGAGAGATTGTTATATTGGCTTTGGATATAGTTCTTTATTCCGGTGTTGGAAGTGCTTCCGATAGTGGCAGTGCTAATCGCATTCACTTCAAAGCCTTTCTGACGCTTCCAGGTAACGAACTCAGCAAGCTTATTTTGAAATTCTGTGGCGGTATTATTACCATATATAAGCAAAATTCTTGGTGAGGCAGGTGCCATCATCACATCTCTATACTGCGAGAAATTGCTAATCATGGATTCGTAGATATTCCTAAAGGCATATGAATAACCCGAGTACTGAGGCATTTCGTTTTCGCCCGGCTTATCGTTAAAAGTGATATCCACAGATATCTCACCGGCTACTTTAAGCTCCTGACCCGCTGCGTTATACTTAACAGGATAAAGAGAGATTTGCACCACCCGGAAATCACGCATCACCTGAGCGGAACTATTAGTATAGCTCAGTGCAGGATATACTTGGGTACTGGTATAAGCTTTGGCATCAAAACTCTTGGCACTCTCCTCTTCGGGAGTGGTAAATACGGGTTTAACCAGCACATTACGCTTGGTGCTAACATTGCTCTCACGCACTTTTATCTCGAAAGAGCCTGTTGCCGGAATAGCTACCAAAGTGCTATACATGGGTAGTTCGGGATATCCGGCTTCGGCGGTGTATTCTGCACCCTCCATCTCCAAGCCGGTGAATTTGCTGCCCTCAACACTGCGGTAATCTATCGTTGGGACAGTAAGCTTTAGGCTAAGCTGCTTGCTGTCTTGATAAACAACCTTTAGCGGTTTAACATTTTCCGCCATGAGCATACTGACCACACACATCAGTATCAAAACCACGACACATTTTACTTTCATTTTCTATCCTTTTACACCTATAATTGGCGTGCAGCCGATAGCCACACGCCCGGATATGATTCTTTTCTTATCATCTGATGTTATACACAAGGATTCCTTGGTCTCTGGCAGCGACTATCAGTTTCCCATTCATAAACTTAACTGTGTTGGCATAGCCACAGGATGTAAGCCTTTCCAACAACACGGGTTGATTGGGGTTGTTAATATCAAATAGATATATTCCTCCGCTCCCTGCACAGATGGCTGCCTTGCCTGAGCTTACATCAACCGCAGTGGTGAAGTTCGCTGTGGCATAGCTACCCATTAGTACGGGGGCAAGCGGATTTTGAACATTCACGATGTTCAGTCCACCCTGTCTGCTGGCAACAAAGGCATAATTACCCATGATAGTTACCTTCAAAGCAGAGCCGGGCAGGGCAAATTCTTTAACCAATTGCTGAGTTGCACGGTTGTATATAGCCAAGCCACGCTGTTGCGCAGCGATATAGATATAGTTGTCTTTAATAAAGAAGCCATTCGCTGCTGCAGGAGGAGTAATGTTAAACTCGTTCACAAAGCCAAGTTCGTCATTATAGCGAGTGTAATACATTTTACCGCCGGCACAATAGCCACCATCGATGGTATATCCTGTTCCGGTTTCGGTGATAGCATTGAAGTCCAAATCCTGAATACCCTGGGTGTTGCCGATAGCATTTCCTGTCCAAAGCAGCGTATCAGCCTGATCTGTATTGAGGATAATGAACCTATCGGTCTCCCCTATCTCGTTTATAAAAAGCCTCTTAAGCTCACCCACAGTATCAATCTTGCGGATTCTTTGCAGGGTATAGGTAGAGCCATCGCCCGCTTTGATATAGGTGTACCACTTGGCATGGTAATTATCCCGACGAATAGTAGAAACACCACCCTGATCTTGCGCCACATAGATGTAGCTATCATCAAAACAAATATCAAGAGGATCCCCAACAATGGGTATCTGCTTTTCTAAGCTCAGCCATGCATCATCCTGATAGGCTGTGTTACGCTTGGCGCAACCTGCTACCATTATTACCATTATCATCAGTGCCAGTATCCATAACCTGTTTGGCATTAAGTTCCTCCCGGAATTTGTTTTTTAATGCGATGAATAAGCAAGAAGCGTTCCGAAATTTTGGCAAGCTTGTGCCAAGGGCGGATAATCCTGCCTGTAAGCTCTTTCAAGCTGCTTTTCTCCTGCTTCACAGGAGATATCTGCCTTTACGATATACGCTTAATACAGCCCGCCACCTCCAAACACTATTCCTCCGACACAATCCTTTTTTACCCAGAACAATATAGGTGCAGAGCGAATGCTTTGCATCCATTTGCTTTGCCCAGCATTTTGCAGCAACAAGCTACTCGTCATTCCAGTGTCCGGGGTCCCCGACAGACAAGTCTTTGGCTGTAGGGGTGGTCTGGCTGGAATCCAGTTCTATTCTCTTTCTTTTTTACTCCAGCCTTACCACTTCGTCATTCCAGCACAAAGCACACATAACTTTGCAATAAGCAACCCGTCATCCCAGCGCTAAACACACATAACCTTGTAACAAGCAATCCGTCATCCCAGCACAAAGCACACATAACCTTGTAACAAGCAATCCGTCATCCCAACGCAAACACACATAACCTTGTAACAAGCTACTCGTCATTCCAGCGCAGGCTGGAATCCAGTTCTTTTCTAATCCATCAACAAGCCACCTTCTTCAGCCAAGTAGGATTTAGCTCTTCAATCAGGTGCAGTTTCCACTTGCTTTGCCAAGTTTTGATTTGTTACTCGTGGGTTGCAGCGCTTACGAAAGTCTCGTGTCTCTCTGCATAAAAAGGTTTTGTTACGTTATACTTGTCGGTAAAACCTTACATGACTTGCTCCTTATGCAATGTTTTGGCATGGTTGCCTCCGGTGTTTAGGGTTTATAGATAATGGAAAAAGAACTGGATTCCAGCCTTCGCTGGAATGACGGAGTGGAGGGGCTGGAATGACGGTGTGGAGGAACTGGAATGAGGGCAGTTCTTGGTTAGATAGATTGCCCCTGTTGCAAGGCCAGATAATTCCCTGCTAAACCCCTTATAACTCCGAGGTGTGGTGAGGGGTTCACGAGGGAGTTGTATGTCCCTTAGGTTGATAGGTAATAGGAAAGATTCAACGAGAGAAATGCTATTTAGAAGGCAATTTGGGATTAGAGTTAATGAGCCGTTAATCATTAGATAGTATTATTCTGAACCAGTTGTAACAACATTATGACACCTATGGCGACATAGTTAAGCGATGGGTTCGGAGTGCCGAGAGCACGAAGACCTTTGGGTATAAAAAGAGGAAAAAGAGAGAAAGGTGGGCAAGCTGACCCTCGTAATGTACACTCAAAAGCTAATCCCATAAGGCGATACAGATAGCCCCATAGGGCGATATAACATAGCGATGGGTTCGGAGTGCCGCAGGCACGAAGACCCTCGTTCCGTATATTAATTAGCTAAGCCCCTTAGGGCGACATAACTAACAAGACTTATCTCTATGCCTTTTCAGTAACTCGTCGAACTCGGCGATGGATGTTGTGTGATTGTGATGTTCATCCTGATTGTTGATATATTCAATCACTATAGGGATTTGGGATTTGCTAACAGAGAATGCCGCATATCCATCCTGCCATGCAAAATCTAGCTTCGTGTGTTCTCTGAACCATTTGCTGGAGTTCGCCTTCACCTTGGTCATGAACTCCACCAAACTGATTTCCTTGGGAGCAAGGCACAAAATATGAACATGATCCTCAATCCCACCGATTTGGATTGCTCTGCCTTTAAGGTTGTTGATTATTCCCGCTAAATAGCTATTCATCTCTGTTTTGAGGGGTTCTTTTAACCACCCAATTCGATTGCGGGTAGAAAAGACGATATGTAAAGCAATATGACAATATGATGCAGGCATACATCCTCCTATAATGCTATGTTTTATGATGTATTATATTGTGTCAAGATTGATTGTGGGTATATCGCCCTAAGGGGCTTAGGTGATATCTGTGACGGTACGAGGGTCTTCGCCTTGCTATCCGCAAGGCTACGAACCCGTCGCTATGCTATGTCGCCCTAAGGGGCTTCATGAGGCTTATACGCATGAGTTATAGCTCATGCGCATCATCCATGTTACTCTGAACAAGGAAAAAAAGATATTGACACAAAAGCAAAGCAAGCGTAGCTATATCTAAAGCTGTAACTACTACAGGCAAAGAGGTATGTGATGAAACTGGAAGAACTGAATTATTACTATAACAAGTTCAAGTTTGGAGAGGATATCTTCCATCAGCTTATGCAAAAGCGGGTGCGGGAGATATTGTTGGTGTCCACCTTTTACGATGCCTTCATATTTGAGCAGGATGGCAGGCTTTCGGAGCAGATATTTGGCGAATACCGGCAGTTAAACCTTTCCACTACTCCGCGGATAACCTCAGTTCCCACCGGTGAGGAAGCCCTGCTGAAGATGAAAGAGCAGGATTTTGACCTCGTGATAACCATGATGCGTATCGGAGAGGTTGGTCCCTTCCAGTTGGCAAAGGCGATAAAGCAGGACTGTCCCGATTTGCCTGTGTTGTTGCTGTTGAATGTGGCTTCGGACTATGTGATTTGGGAGAGCCATCCCAATGAAAAGCAATATATTGACGATGTGTTTTTGTGGAACGGGGATACCAAGCTGTTCCTGGCGATGGTTAAGAGTGTGGAAGACAAGATGAATGTTGAGTATGACACCTCGCATGGCTTGGTGAGGGTGATTTTGCTGGTGGAAGACTCCGTGCATTACTATTCCTTGTTCCTGCCTTCGCTGTATGCAGTGGTGATGAAGCAGACCCAAAAGCTTATTGAGGAAGAGGTTAGCGACATCAACAAGCGGCTAAGGATGCGCATCCGTCCCAAAGTGTTGTTGGTGCATGATTATGATGAAGCGTTGGAATTGTATGAAAAGTATTCCGAATATCTGCTGTGTTTGATATCCGATGTGCGCTATAAGGTGAAGGGCGAGGTTGACGCTCATGCGGGGATTAAGCTGATTAGGCACATCATGGAAAAGAACAAAGACCTGCCCATGATATTGCAATCTTCGGAAGCTGAGAACGAAAAGACGGCAACTGAACTGGGGGTGTATTTCCTTAATAAGAATTCCAAGCAGCTTTTTGGCGATTTACGCAGCTATATGGTGTATAATCTGGGTTTTGGTAACTTCTGTTTCCGCGACACAGAGGGGAATATCATCGATGAAGCGGCAAACATTGCCGAGTTCGAAAACAAGATACTTAGCATTCCGGAGGAGACGCTGCTGTTCCACAGTAAGTTTAACCATTTCTCAAACTGGCTGATTGCCCACGGAGAAGTGCAGATTGCCAAAAAGATACGCCCGATGAAGGTGGATGATTTTGGCAGTAAAGAGGAACTGCGAGAGTTTCTGTATCATGTGTTCCGCACGGTGCGCATCGATAAAAACAGGGGTAAGATTATAAATTTTGATGCGATATCGCTTAGTGAGATGAACCAGATTATCCGCTTAACCGAGGGTTCGCTTGGCGGGAAGGGACGTGGACTTGCCTTCCTTAATGCGCTGCTGTGCACGATGGACTATGAAAAGAAGTTTGATAGCATATCCATATCCTTGCCCAGCACGGCGATTATCGGTACTTTGGAATTTGATCAGTTTGTGGAGCGGAATGAGATATTACAGCAGATTGTGGGCAAGAGCGATGAGGAGATAGATAACATCTTTATAGCGGGCAAGCTGTCCGATCAATTGGTGGCGCGGCTGGAGGTGTATCTGGATGTGGTTACCTATCCGATTGCGGTTAGGAGTTCCAGCTTGTTGGAGGATTCGCAGGCACAGCCTCTTGCGGGGGTTTACCGTACCTTTATGCTGCCCAATAACCATCCCGATAAGATGCACAGGCTGCGGCAATTGATGGATGCCATAAAGCTGGTGTTCTCATCTGTGTATCTCTCTGATGCACGAGCCTTTTTGGAAGCGTTGAACTTCAAGGCGGAAGAAGAGAAAATGGCGGTGATAATTCAGGAGACAGTTGGCAGCCTGAAAGGTGAGCACTATTACTATCCTCATATCTCCGGCGTGGCACAGAGCTATAACTTCTACCCCACTGCACACATGACGCATACGGATGGAATTGCCAATATAGCCCTTGGCTTGGGAAAATCCGTGGTGGAAGGCAAGCTAAACTTCCGCTTCTGTCCGCGCTATCCGCAAACCGATATGCTGCCGCAGCAGGAGATGATGCGCAGTTCGCAGAAGGAGTTCTTTGCTCTGGACTTGTCGCTGAACGATTCGGATTTGTGCAAGGGTGAGGAGATCACGCTGGCAAAGCTGACGGTTAAAGATGCCGATAAACAGGGCAGTTTGGATTATATAGCCTCGGTGTGGGATTATGAGAATTACCGCCTGACGGATAATTTGGCAGAGCGTGGTATGAAGGTGATAACCTTCTCCAGTATCCTGAAGCATAACTACTTCCCGCTGGCGCAGATTGTGGAAGAACTGCTGGAGATTGGGGAAATAGCCTTGGGGATACCCGTGGAGATAGAGTTTGCGGTTAATCTGGAATATGACCCACGCTATAAGCATAAACCAAGCTTTTATATCTTGCAGATTCGCCCCTTAAGCGTTTCTGCAGATGCTTACAGAATAGATGCCGAGCAGTTGGATAAACAAGATCTGCTGATGTACACCGAGCATGGCATGGGAAATGGGATGATAAACGAGCTGACGGATGTGATATACCTTGATCCGCGTAGTTTTGATAAAACCAGAACCCAAGAAATGCAGGAAGAGGTGGAAAAGTTTAACGAGAAGATGGCGGAAGAGGGCAAACGCTATATCCTAATCGGACCGGGTAGATGGGGTTCGCGAGATAGATTCCTGGGCATTCCGGTGCGCTGGCCTCAGATTAATCGGGCAAAGGTGATACTGGAAACGGGACTAAGGGATTTCATCGTGGAAGCATCGCAGGGAACGCACTTCTTCCATAATCTGGTTGCCATGAATGTGGGATATTTTACCATTCCCTTTGTATCGCAAACGGACTTTGTGGATATGGATTGGCTGTTGGACCAGCCGTATAAAGAACGGGGAGAATTCTTTGTGCATTTGGAATTTGACCACCCCTTGGTGGTGCGGATGGATGGTAAAACGGGTTTAGCCGTAATCCATAAGTGATAGCATGACACACACAAACTTCTGGGCTCAGGAAGCGGCACTGCTGGAATCCTTGATGCCGCATAAGGTGAATCAGATATTACTGGTTTCCTCGCTGTATGATTCCTTTGTGTTTGAGGTGGATGGCTTTCTGGCAGAGCAGGTGACCGAGGATTTTCACCTGATGAATCTTAGTACGCAGCCTAATATATTCCATGCTTCATCACCGGAAAGTGCGCTTAGTATTCTGGAAAAGGAACATATCGATATAATAGTGTTGCATCTGCCATCCATGCGTAAGGTGGCGTTACGGTTGCTGGAGCTGATAAAGGGCTATAATCCCGAACTGCCGGTATTCTTCCTGTTGGGTGCTCCACAGGATTTGATGTTTTTGGAAAACCATGTGGAAGAGCTGAAGGATGTGCAGGATTTCTTTTATTGGAATGGGGATTCAAAGCTGTTTCTGGCTATTGTGAAGCTGTGGGAAGAAAGGCTTAATATTTTGCATGATATGCGGGTGTATGATGTGCCGGTGATCTTGGTTATCGAGACCTTTATACCATATTACTCGCAGTTTTTACCGCTATTGTACGAGCAGATTATGCAGCTATGTGTGGGTTTGATACGTAACGAGCATCAGAGCTTGTTTAAGAATCTTTACCTAAATGCACGCCCACGGATTGTGCTGTTGCACGATTACCAAAGTGCGGTGCAGTTCTATAACGAGCATAGCAGGTCGGTTATTGGCATAGTTAGCAATATAAACTATCATTATATGGGCGATGTTCACCCCAATGGTGGCTTGGAACTGCTGCAATACATCCGCAAGCATAATCCCGGTTTACCCTTTTTATTGCAGTCCTTTAACCCCATGTATCGGGATATAGTCACCAGTAATGAAGGGGAGTTTCTGTATAAGGACTTGCCCGGGTTAAGCAGACAGTTGCGCAGATGGTTGCAGACGGAGATGGGCTTTGGCAAATTCAGCTTCCGTGAGCCAAATGGCGCAAGGTTGGGCGAAGCACATACCTTAATCGGCTTTCATAGCATCCTGAAGCATCTTCCGGCAAGCTCTTTGAAGTATCATATGCAGAATAGGCATATTCATGCCTGGTTTGCCACCCATGCTGAGCTGGCGCTGTGTATGTTTTTGGCAGGTATCGATGTAAACGGGCAAGCGGATACAATAAGAGATACATTGGAAGCTGCCATGTCCTCGCTGATTGCGTATCGCAGACGGGAAAAGATTCAGGATTATACGGATGAGGCAGATTTTGAGCTAAGCTTGATTTATAAGATGGGAGATGACTCCATTGGCGGTAAAGGCAGGGGCTTGGCTTTTCTGAATGTGGTGCTGAACAGGTATAGCAATATCTGCGATAAGTACCAAGAGGTGAAGATATGTGTGCCGGTTGCAGCGGTGTTGGCAACGGGGATATTTGATGAATTTATCAGCTTCAATCCGGAGCTGAACAATATAGAGGAATTTGAGAATCTTAGCGATGATGAGATTGATAGGCTGTTTCTGAAAGCTCAGCTTCCGCAACGGAGCATTTCGCAGCTAAGCAGTCTGCTGTCCAAATGCACGGAGCCATTGGCAGTACGGAGTTCTTCCATTTTGGAAGATCATGTGGCAAATCCTTTTGCGGGCGTGTTTCGCACTTTCTTGATTCCCAATAGCAGTGCCGATTCACGGGTACGGTTGGGGCAATTGATAGCTGCGGTGAAACTGGTGTATTCCTCTATGTTCCTCAAGAATGCCCGTGCTTATCGAGAATCATTGAACATTCCTGCCCGGGAAGAGAAAATGGCAGTCATAATTCAGAAGGTTGCCGGATCTAAACGTGGTGATAGCTTCTATCCCTTGCTATCCGGTGTAGCGCAGTCTTACAATTATTATCCGGCAGTAAATATGAAGCACGAGGATGGAATCGTTACCCTTTCCACCGGCTTGGGTAAGACAGCCGTGGAGCGCGAGCGTACCTTTGCCTTTTGTCCCGCTCATCCCAAGCTGGATATGTTTACTCCCGAAGATATTGTGAAAGGTGCCCAGAGGCATTTCTATGCATTGGATTTGAATAAACGGGAGTTCAACCTCATCGATGGTGAGGATAGCACTTTGCTGCGTACCAGGATTAGCCAAACGATGCTGGAAGAAGAAATGCTGCAACTAAGCTCGGTTTGGGATCATGAAAATAGGCAGTTCCTCAGTGGGAAGTATACGAAGGGTCCGCGAGTTGTTACATACAGAAACATACTGCACTTTAACGAAGCGCCGTTGGCATCATTGCTGAAGGATTTTCTAAACCTCGGAAGAGAGGTGCTGGGTTGCGAAGTGGAAATGGAGTTTGCTTTCGATATAGATATGGTAAGCGGACAGCAGAGCTTTTATCTGCTGCAGATACGCCCCATAACGGTTAGTAAACACCTGTATAATGACGATCTGCATAACTGGCTGGAAAAGAAGGATGAACTGGTGCTTTATTCCTCCTATGCCTTGGGTAACTCGCTGGAGGATAATCTGGATACCATAGTGTATATCAGCCCGGAGAAGTTCGATATTGTGAAAACAGAAGCCATGGCACTCGAACTGGACGAGATTAACCAGAGTATTAAACCAAACAAGTACCTGCTTATAGGACCCGGACGTTGGGGTTCCAGTGATAGATTTTTGGGAATTCCGGTGGCGTGGAGCCAAATCACCAATGTTGCTACCATTGTGGAAGTGCTGTTGCCAAATATGTCTATCGAGGCAAGTCAGGGCAGTCACTTCTTCCATAATCTGTTCAGCATGAGCGTAGCATATCTTACCGTAAAAGGTGAAACAGATTATGTGGCATGGGATTGGCTGCACTCGCTGAACACAGTTCACAGTGGTGAGTTTTTCGAAGTGAAAAAAACACCCTCTCCCTTGAAGATTTTATTTGACGGAAAAAACGCTGCTATTATTAAGTGAATATTCAGTTTTTGACCCTTATAGTGTGTGTAAGACAAAGACCAAATAAACGTGTGTGACAAAATAACACAGGAGGTATGTGAATATGACCATGCACGAATTTCTCCATCAGGTGTCAGCTAAGAATGCTGACCAACCCGAATTCATCCAAGCCGTTACGGAAGTTGTGGAAAGCATCTGGGATGTTTATGAAGCTAATCCACAGTATCGCAAAGCCAAGATTCTGGAACGCATTGTAGAACCTGAAAGAACAATTATTTTCAGAGTTCCCTGGCAGACAGATTCCGGTGAAGTTGTGGTAAACCGCGGTTTCAGGGTTGAGTTCAACAGCGCAATCGGACCGTATAAGGGAGGTTTACGCTTCCATCCCAGTGTAAATCTGGGTATCCTGAAGTTCCTCGGTTTCGAGCAGATCTTCAAGAATAGCCTTACAACCCTGCCCATGGGTGGTGGAAAAGGTGGTTCGGATTTTAATCCCCGCGGTCGCAGCGATGACGAAGTTCAACGCTTCTGCCATTCCTTTATGCTGGAGCTGTATCGCCACATCGGGCACAACACAGATGTCCCCGCAGGTGATATAGGTGTGGGCAAACGTGAGATAGGTTTCATGTTTGGAATGTATAAGAAGATTAAGAATGAGACAACAGGTGTGCTGACCGGTAAGGGACTTGATTGGGGCGGAAGCCTTATCCGTCCTGAAGCTACAGGTTTTGGTGCAGTCTATTTTGCCGAAGAAATGCTTAAAACTCGTGGCGAAAGCTTTGCGGGTAAGACTGTAGCCGTTTCCGGCAGTGGTAATGTTTCCCAATATGCCATCCAGAAGGTGAACGAACTTGGTGGTAAGGTTGTTACCGCATCCGATTCCGATGGTTTCATCTACGATCCGGACGGAATCAAAGGTGAGAAATGGGAATACCTGATGGAACTTAAGAATGTACGTCGCGGACGTATCAGCGAATATGCCGAAGAGTTTGGCTGCAAATACTATCCCGGCGAACGCCCCTGGGGCATCCCGGTACAGATTGCCCTTCCTTGCGCCACCCAAAATGAAATCAATGGCGAAGAAGCCAAGCTGTTGGTGAAGAATGGTTGTGTTTGTGTATCCGAAGGTGCCAACATGCCCACCACTCCCGAAGGTGTGGAGGTGTTCTTGGAGAACAAGATTCTCTATGGACCCGGTAAAGCTGCCAACGCAGGTGGTGTCGCCACTTCCGGTTTGGAAATGACTCAGAACTCCATGCGCCTTTCTTGGGGCAGGGATGAAGTTGATCAAAGACTGCATGGTATCATGAAAGCCATCCATGAACAGTGCGTAACCTATGGTAAATCCGGTCAGTTCATTAACTATGTTAAAGGTGCCAACACCGCCGGTTTCATCAAAGTTGCCAATGCCATGATGGATTTAGGTTTGATCTAAGATATAATGGTGACCGGAAGCTCATCTCCATGGGCTTCCGGTTTTGTTTATGAACGAGTTATTCCACCAAGTTAGTCCCGAAGATAGCGTTTTCGCTCTTAAAGAACGCATCAAAGAGCTTGGCTGTCTCTATCGGATTGCGGAACTTGCCAATATGCCGGATTTGGAGGTAGCAGATTTCATGCAACAGGCTTTGAGCTTGATTCCACCTGCCATGCAATACCCAGAGCAAACCTCGGCAAAACTCGTGGCACATGGAATGAGCTTCTACAGCGATAACTTCGCTGCCAGCAATTACTACCTAAGTGCTCCTATCATCACCCAGATATCGGCAAAAGGCAGTTTGGAAGTTTATTATCCCGATGCTGCCGGTTTGGAGTTCCTGCCCGAAGAAGAAAAGCTGATTGAAACTTTGGCTCAACATATCTCTTTGATTATTGAACGCAAGAGCATTCAAGAAAACAATGCCAAACTTCAGGAACAGCTTCGTCATGCAGATAGGCTTGCCACCATTGGCCAACTCTCGGCAGGTATTGCCCATGAGATTAATGAACCTCTATCTGCGATTCTGGGGTTTGCGCAGTTAGTTTTATCCGAAGCACAACTAACGGATGAGGCGAAAGAGGACATTCAAAAGATCGTGAATGCCTCGCTTCATGCCAGAGAAGTAGTGCGGAAGCTAATGCTCTTTTCGCGCCAGGTTCCTCCAAAAATGGTACCGGTTGACATTAACAAGTTGATAGAGGATGGTTTTTACTTTCTGGAGAATCGCTGTGCCAAGCAAGGGGTACAGGTGATTCGGGATCTTGACCCCAAAATTCCCAAAGTGATAGCTGACCCCAGCCAAATGCATCAGGTGTTGGTGAACTTAAGCGTAAACGCTATGCAAGCCATGCCGGATGGAGGACTAATCCAGATTAGCACCCGTCTGGTAAATAACACTGTGCAGATATGCATTACCGATACTGGTATTGGTATGGATGCGGATGTGCTGCAGCGCATCTTTATTCCCTTTTATACCACAAAAGATATTGACCAAGGAACGGGCTTGGGTTTAAGTGTCGTCCATGGCATAATCAGTGCTCATAACGCCGCCATTAAAGTGGATAGCAAGCCCGGCAAGGGCTCCACTTTCAAGATTTTTATGAAGGTAGAAAGTGAAGAAAACACCGGAACAAATACTGATAGTTGACGATAACACAGACACCCTGAATCTTCTTAGCAGGAAACTAAGCGCCAAAGGCTGGAAAACTATTTTGGCAACTGACGTAAGTCAGGCATTGCAGATTTTGGATGAAAGCTCGGTGGACTTGGTGCTTACCGACTATAAGATGCCCAAGATTACCGGATTAGAGCTAATCAGGCACCTGCACAATCACTTCCCCGGTATTCCTGTGATTATGATTACCGGTTATCCCAGCATTGAAGGAGCAGTGGAAGCCGTTAAAGTGGGGGCAGAAGAATATCTCAGCAAGCCATTCACCGATGAAGAGCTGTTCAAAGCGATTGATAATGCCGTGCAGAAACTTAAACTGCGTGAGATATGCAATCCTGACATCCCCTGCAATCCCTATGGCTTAATAGGCAATTCGGAACAAATGCAAGAGCTTTATCAGCGTATTCATAAATGCACCACCAACAATGCCACCGTGCTTATCCAGGGTGAGAGCGGTACCGGTAAAGAGCTGGTTGCACGCGCGATACATTATCATTCCCGCAATAGCAAATCCCCTTTTGTTCCTGTGAATTGTGGGGCAATCCCCGAAAATCTTCTGGAAGCTGAATTGTTTGGCTACATGAAGGGTTCTTTCACCGGAGCAAGCGAAACCAGAGCCGGATATTTTCTCACCGCCGATGGTGGCAGCATCTTTCTGGATGAGATAAGCGAAACATCCCTTTCCATGCAGGTTAAACTCCTTAGGGTTTTACAGGATAAACAAGTTAGCATGATTGGCTCAAAGACCCCACGTAAGGTTAATGTTCGGGTTATCGCAGCGACGAATAAGGATTTACCTCTCCTAGTTAAACAGAGCGGGTTTCGGGAAGATCTTTTTTTCCGCCTCAACGTCTTACCCATCGTACTTCCTCCCCTAAGAGAGCATACAGATGATATTCCCCTGCTGATAAACCACTTCCTGGCAAAGTACGCACACGAGAATAACCTTCAGACTCCCATTATCAGTGATGAAGCCTTACAGACAATGATGAACTATGCCTGGCCCGGTAATGTGCGCGAACTGGAGAACCTGATATACCGTTTGGTAATCCTGTACGAAGGGCAAAAAATAGATTCCTCCTGCTTGCCTGAACACATGAAGTTTACCCTTAGCCAAACAAAGAATCTGCGCAGAACCTTGGCTGAAGTGGAACTGGAATATATAAAAGCAGTGCTGGCTTCAGTTAATGACAACAAAAGCCTTGCCGCCTCCATTTTGGGTGTAGATAGAAAGACTTTATACAGCAAATTGAAAGAAGACTAGAAGCAGATAAAGGGGACATGACGAACTATGTTTCAAGAACTGGTTACCAATAACCGCAGTTACCGTAGATTCAAGCAGAATTTGCGGATTAGCTTAGATGAGTTAAAACAGTTAGTATCCTTGGCGAGGCTTGCTCCCAGTGCAGCAAATCTGCAAGCGCTCCGCTTTTATCTGGTTTACGAACCCCAGAGATGTTCTGTTCTTTTCCCACATTTACGCTGGGCAGGATATCTTCGCTATTGGGATGGTCCTTCGGAGGGAGAGCGTCCCGCTGCTTACATCATCATTTTGGCTCCCAGAGCCACTAATGATCACCACCAGATTGATGTGGGGATCACCGCCCAAACTGTCATGCTGGGTGCCTCGGAAAAAGGAATTGGGGGATGCATGTTTGCTTCGATGGATAAAGAGGCTATACATCAGTGCTTTGAGCTTCCGGAAGAGCTGGAGGTTAAGCTCATACTTGCTCTGGGTTACCCCGCAGAAAAGGTTATTATCGAAGAAATGGACGATCCCGATGATGTTGAGTATTGGCGCGATGATGATGGCTGTCACCATGTTCCAAAACGTAAACTTGAGGATTTGATCCTAAACTGATTCAAATATCCCCCTTGGATGAATTACGCCTGTAATGCGCGTGAATTGCGCGTGGGATGCGTATTTCATGCGTATTACAGGCGTAATTGTTCCAAGGGAGATGCAGGTTAACAATAAATTGGCAAAGAAAAGGCAGAAGTTTAGTTCTTACGCATATAGATGCAGAAACGGAGCTGATAACCGGATTGGGTGCAAAGCGGTGTTTCTTGGATAACGGTCCAATCCTGTTCATCGAAGGGTGGAAAATAAGTATCTCCCCGGAATGAGGCATCTATATAAGTAAGATACAGATAATCCGCCTTGGGTAGATAATGAGAGAATAGTTCAGCGCCACCAATGACAAATATATCCTGCTGTTTGGAGAGCTCGATAACCTCTTGCTCGTGGTGAAAGGTTTCCGCTTGTTCAGGATTAAAATCCATCCGGTGGGTGAGGACTATGTTACGACGGTTTGGTAATGCTCTACCCAAGGAAAGCCAGGTTTTACGCCCCATAACAACTGTTTTATGGATGGTATGCTGTTTGAACCAAGCAAGATCTTCGGGGATATGCCATGGGAGTTTTCCTCTGAAGCCTATCACTCCATTTTGGGCAATAGCAGCAATAATTGAAAGGCTCAGAATTTACCCACTTTGAAGAATGTATCAATCTGTGGGATGCCGGCTAACTTGGCATCTGCCAGAGTTCCGTTGAAAAGCATTTTTCCCCCATCCAGAAAGATGATTTTGTCGGCGATGCGATGGATGGAAGCAAGCTCGTGGGTAACCACCACGATGGTCATATGAAGTTGATTTTTCAGATCCAGAATAAGCTCATCTAAAGCAGCAGAGGTGATGGGATCTAAACCTGCAGAAGGTTCATCGCAGAACAGTATCTTGGGGTCTAAAGCCATAGCTCGAGCAAGAGCAGCCCGCTTTTTCATACCTCCGGAGAGTTCTGAGGGGAAAAGATGTAAAGCATGGGTAAGCCCCACCAGATTTACCTTCACCCTAATCATGCGGTCAATAATCTCTGGGCTGAGCTTGGTGTGAAGTTCCAAAGGGATACCAACATTGTCATAAATGGATATAGAGTTTAGCAGTGCACCGTTCTGAAAAAGCATTCCCACTTGCTTCAGGATGCCTGAGAACTCCTGCTCATCCATAGCCAGGATATCTTTGCCCCAGAACTGAACTGATCCACTGTATGGCTCATATAACCTCAAGATATTCTTGAGCAGGGTAGTTTTGCCACATCCGCTACCTCCCAGGATTACAGTGACTTCGCCGGGGTGGATATCGACGCTGACTCCATCCAGAATGAGCTTATCACCATACTTGGCAGTAAGATTATTTACGGAGATGATAGGCTGGTTGTTCATAATCATAAATACAGTAAGCTGAACATCGCATCCAAAACAATCACGGCAAAGATAGATGCAACCACCGAAGCAGTGGTCGCCTTACCAACGCCCTCTGCCCCACCTTTAACCTGAAAGCCGAAATATGAACCTATTATCACTATGACCCAAGCAAACACTGTGCTCTTACCAAAGCTGACAATCAAATCCTTTAAAGTAGTAATCTCGATAGACCTTTTTACAAAAGTCTCTAAACTTAGATCCAAGAAACCTAAAGCCACTATCGCTCCACCTAGCATTCCCACAAGGATGGAGAAAGCTACCAACATTGGCATAACTACGGTGATGGCATGGAACTTCGGCACCACAATGTAGCGTATTGGGTTTAAAGCCATCATCTTTAAAGCATCAATCTCTTCAGTAACCTGCATTGTGGCGATTTCTGAGGCGATGGCAGAACCGCTTCTGCCGGCAATGATAATCGCTGTCATCATGGGACCCATCTCTCTCACCATGGTTACCGCCAGTAAATCCGCTATAAAGACATTCGCACCAAAGTTACGAAGCTGAACTGCTGATTGTAAAGAAAGGATGAAACCTATTATGAAAGAAAGCAGTGCCACAATAGGCAAAGCTTGAGAACCAAGAAGAATTGCTTGCTGGACAAATGAGCCCTTGCGTTGGCCCTTGTGGTTGAATAAACCCACCATAGCATAGTAATAAATCTCTGAAGCCAACAATAAGGTAGCAGAAAAGCTAGCCCAGCGGGTTAGGAAATCTCCGCCTATCTTTTCGAAAAAGGATTCCTTATTGATAGGAGGCGGAGAAGCTAAGTTCAGGGAAGAAAATGTGTCCAGGACTGCTTGAACTTCCGGTTTTGCGCCTTTGAGCAACAATAAACCTTTAGAGGCGAAGCTACTATGAAGTTGGTCTATGAAAGCAGCTCCGGCACTATCCAACAAAGTCACCCCGGATAAATCTAGCATGGTTGGCTGATTGTTGCCAATTAAACGCTTACAATCAAGCTGAAGCGCAGGTATCCCGGAGGAAACAAGCTCTCCCTCCAAACTCAGGACCCCGTTTATATACTTACAGGACATATCTTCAATAGAATAGAGAAACTCTTAAGAATGAAAGATAGTTATACACCACCCATGGTTTCTTTGCTTTGTCATATTGGATATTCATCTTGATGTCCATGGAGATGTTGCGGTAGAGTCTGAGATTAATGCGGTTCTCGTTCTCCAGTCTGTAGTTACTTTCAATATTGTTCATTGGGAACAAGACTTCTAAGGTGGAGTTGACGCTGATGAACTTCAGCATATTCATCGCCGATAGGATTACTGTGCTTTCAATACCCTTGGAGAAACGATCTGGATCCTCCTGATAGGTATTCATGTTGTTTACTGCGCTTACCAGAGTGTAACTGTCCCGGTTGAAATCCTGTTGCCAACCATATCCACCGCGGAGACTTAGCCAGCTATTGGACCCGAAGTTTATCCTGTAAGTAATGCCGGAGCCCTCTTTTAGCCTCAAGGGATACAATGCTCGCTTAGTTCTCAGACTGGATTGGTTATACTTTCTGGTGAGCAAGTTGCCTTCATTATCCAGCAAAGTATAATCTGTATCATCAGATAGGTATGTTGTTTCATCGAAAAAGTGTGTGCTTTGGTCAGCCCTGCCATAAAAGGCGAAGTTCTTCAGGAAGGGGCGTTTCTCGAAGGGGTATAGCAACAGCACGCTTTTTAGCGTATAATCGTCCGGAGAGAAGCTGAAATCTGTGTTATCGGAGATATTCAAACCAAGATCGTACAGACTGCGGGAAGTGAAATGGAAAGGGCGTATCGGATCATGGATATCTATACTGTTGTCAAACTGGGCTGATAGATTGAAACTTGTTGTTGGATCGTTTTTATCCACATTGTTATTGGAAGCAAGGCTGATGTTAGCATGAATTGCACCTTTGTGTATACGCTTAGAGCCGAAACCCAAATCATCATCAGCAAACACTCCCGCGCCAATCAGGATATTTGTATCGGCATTGGGATCAACCACCATGGTTAAAGTCTTTCGGTCACCTGCAGTGAGAGGAACCGTGGCAAAATTGCGCATATCGCTCCAAGAGCCACCACCAAGTTTGACCAGATAGTGCCCTGGAGGGAGTATCCAAAGTTTATCGATTGAGCCTATCTCATCATCGCCGACAGAGAACATGCCTCCACTGAAGCTTTTATAACCTGATGCTTGAGTGTCTTTTACCCAAATATCGTAGCCTATCCTAACCCGATTCTTGGATTCATCGAGGATAACCACTTGAAGTTCGCCCCATTGTGGTAGCAATACGCTCCTCTGTCGGGGTTTTACCTCCACAGGGATAGAAATCTCGCCCCCCTCATTGATTGTTACCTGATATCTTCCCACCGGCAAAGTAACAACCTCGTTCATAAACCCTTCGTCGGAACTGATAACAGTGTTAAGACTGTCCAAACCCTCAATGGTATATTGTATCTGCTCCTCGGTAATTGTACGTGTCTTTACGGAGAGTTCACCATACTTTTCTTGAGACTCACTGGCAGAAATGCTTTCCAACACATACTTCTCAATTTGACTGAGAGCAGTATTGGACATGACCTCTTTAGTAGCCTTTCCACTGAAATACAGATTACACTTTGCGGCAAAGATGTTGGTTTCTTCCATAATCATATCATTGAAAGCCTGCACCAAATAGACCATGGAAGGGTCAATGAGATCAGTATATCGTTCGTTGCGGTGAGTAATCACCACTGCTTGATTACTGGAATCACGAAGCACAAACTCCATTCTGAGGTATGCTTTCGGCTCAACACCCTCTATCTTCTCAATGTTTAGGACATTCGTCTCCAGAAAGAAGTTGGGGTTCTTATCCAACACTTCATTGCGGGAGATTTGCCCGAAAAGATTATATGCTTTCAAACGTTGTGCTACAAGATTCGGAATAGCATCGCGCAACTTGTTCGCCCATACATCAGTTTGCAGGTATCTTACCTTGTAGAAGTTCTCTTTCACTACTATCTGGTTACGGTCATATGTCTTGGAGAGGTTGGCATCCAGCACCTCTAGTAGTTTACCCGTGTTTACAGGTCTGCGAAGTTCGGGCTTCTCGCTGGAACTTTGATAGTCTAACACATAATAATTCGTAGTAGTTTTCTGCACCTTGCCCAAGCAACCGCTCAGCAAGAACAATATCATAAGGCATCCCAGCAGTGAACCAAGGAAAGCTTTTACTCTCATAACAACTCCTAATTTCCCCTCAAGAGGATGGAGGGTGTATCCGAAATCTGACGCGAAAACTCTTTAAGGTTCTCACTTGTTTCAGACATTGAATCTAGTATATCTAATAAATCACCCTGACCCCTAACCACCAAGCGGTTCAAGGTTGAAACCAAAGTACCTGTTTTTTGTATTGTGGTGGAGAGTTCAAGCACCATTGAGTCTAAATCGCTTTGCGCCAGCTTCCCCGCTAACTGGCTGAGATTCACCATCAGACTATCAACTCCGGGAGTGCTGAGAATGGCATTTATCCTATCCAAGGATCTGTTTATATTTACACTGGTGTCAACAATCTGCTTAGTGGTTTCGAGCACCATCTTATCGGTATTAGAGCCAATGGAGTTTATCTGGAACTGAGTATCTTTCATAAGCATGGTGCTTTGGGTGGTAATCTGATCCATGTTTTTCTCTAGATTGCTGGTTACTGATAGTAACTGACTATTCAAGCTTTTTGTTAAAGTCTCCAGACTGTTTCTTGTATCTTGAGTGAGATTATCGATGTTTTGAGTTGTGCTGTTGGATATTTTATCGATGTTGGAAGTTAGGTTGTTGGAAATAGAATCCAGGTTTTTGCTTAGACCCTCGGTGAGGTCAGCAGTGTTGTTTGCAATCCTGTTAAAACTTGTTAAGGTGGTGCTCAGGTTTTCTCTGGTAGCACTTAACAGCATGCTTGTTTGTTCCAATATAGCAGCAAGATTCCGTCTGTTCTCCGCTCCGGTCATCTCGCTAATGTTTGCAGCAATCATGTCTATCTTTTCAGCTATAGATATTGCCTTGTCGCTGATATCGTCAAACATGGACACCCCAACCTTGATGTAACTCTTTGGCTTAAGCAGTGCTGACTCGTTGGTTCCACCTCGTATCTCCACTGCTTTCAACCCGGTTATACCAACCAAAGTAAGGATTGCCTCTGTATCTTCTTTGATCGGAGTTCCACCATCAACGCTGATTGTCAGCTTGATTTTTGTAACATCCTTGGGGTCAATTTTAATACTTTCAACTCTACCCACCTTGATACCCTGATAGTTTACGGCTCCTCCAACCTGGAGTCCACTTACAGAATAATTCTCAAATTGGATGTAGTATATGTCCCGCTTCTGAACAAGCCTGTTCCCTGCAACAGCCGCAGCGAATACAATCATCAGCAGCGAACCAATGGCTAAGAATACTCCCAGCCTGACCTTTGCAGCCTTTGATACCATGCTACTCTCCTAACTTCATATGTCCGGTTAACAACCGGTTTTTTATCGTCACAGGTTTTACCGCCTCAAGGATAACTTTTCCCTCGCAGATGACATCCTCCTCAAAAGTAACATCCCCGGAGATACACAACTGCTTACATCCACTTAGCGACGGGGCACCTTTGGGGAAATGAGATTCCAATTTATCAATCGTTCCATAGTGAGCCTCATCCAAGGTGATGCTGGGTGCCTTCTCAAGCCCTCGTTTTAAGCTAATCTGATATTGGTCGTTCAAATCGTATGCATCAGACCAAATGGCCAACAAGTCATTGGTCTTCTTCACTGGAGCAAATCGCTCTCTTGGAACCAGCAAAGCTTTGGAGTTGTTAAAAGTGCTGATTGCAGCTCCCATAGCCGTTTCAAGCTGATATACTTGAGTTCCGTTTACCGTCTTTGGATTTACTATAAGTGGTAACAGCATCAAGCCTTCGGCTGAGATGAGATGCCACTCCAATGCCTTCAAATCCAACCATAGGTTATTTGTGTTGAAGTATTTGTAGTAATTCACATCCTGAAACTCTGTCAGTTCATCCTCCGGACATTGTGCCAGTTCCCTCAGCAGCAATTGGCCGTTGGCATCCTCTGCTAGGTGTCCGCCCTTACTATCCATCTCTGTTCTGGTGCACACTTCCATAATGAATGGGATGTCATTCTCTTCCATATAGGCAGGAATAGATGTGTCCAGTGTAGCTCCCAGATTATCTGCATTGGAGATGAAGGCATATCTGTAACCGGCGGATATCAACCTCTCTAACAAGCCATCTTTGGTTATGGCTGTGTATAGATCACCGTGCCCCGGGGGATTCCACATTGCCGTCTTATCAGTGCTTTCGAATGGCTTCAGGTTTTCTTTCCTTATTCTGGGGAACTTGTTTTGCACAAAGCTTAAGGGCAGTTCCTGTTTGGTAAGTTCGGGATACCTGCCAAGGTATTTACTCGTATCATGTTCGGTATTGAAGCTATTCATGAACAACAGCAACACATCATACCCGGAAACGGATCTGAGGGTTAGAATCTGCCTGCTGATGATATCCAGAAAAGTCATATTACCCTTCACGGGAAGAAGCGACTTTGCCTTAGACAGCCCCATGCTTGTTCCTAAACCACCATTCAGCTTTATCACCACGGTGTTCTTTAGTAAGCTACTTTTTTGCTTTGCTTTGACGTTATTATAATCAATCAGATTGGCAGCAGATGGAGGTTTTATCTGATCCCGGGATATTAAACCTGTCTCCCCCCGTTTTAAACTCTCATAATAACTTATAAAGGTATTAACGACATCGTCACTCAATCCTTCCGCTTTCATCAATTTCGCAAAGCTTTGATTCATACAATAGCTCCCTTAGTCCACGTCCACCAATCCGTGAACGAAATCTTCATCGACCATATTGGGGATGGTTATGGCACCAACTTCAGCATGGGTATTGTTCCAAGTTTCACAGGTATCTATTGCCCCCTCATTACGTGCCCATGCACGTCTGGCGACACCGCCCATCACATCCCAGGAAAGGGCTTTTTTAACTATCTCGTCCATCCGTAGGCTTCCATCCAGCACTATTCCATTACCCCCGTTGATACTGCGTCCGATACCAACTCCACCCCCATTGGATAACACCACTAATGTCATCCCCCGGGCTACATTCCCTGCAAAGCAATGTGTTGCCATTTCTGCCATTACGTTTGAGCCATCATGAATATTTGCTGTTTCGCGGAAGGGTGAATCAGTTCCAGATACGTCATGGTGATCTCTTCCCAGCATTACAGGCCCAATCTCTCCATTACGTACCATCTCATTAAACTTCAGAGCCAGGCGGATACGTCCCTCTTCATCTGCATAGAGGATGCGGGCTTTTGTTCCCACCACCAACTTGTTCTGTTCGGCAGTCACAATCCAATGGTGATTATCCCTATCCATAGAGTTACGTTCCGGATTTATCAGTTGCGTAGCTGCCAAATCAGTCTTGTGTAAATCTTCAGCTTTTCCTGATAGGCATACCCATCTAAACGGACCGTAGCCATAATCAAAGCAAAGGGGACCCATGATATCCTCAACATATGAGGGCCAGATAAATCCATCATTTGTGTTTATTCCATTTCGGGCAATAGCCTTCTCACCTGCATCAAACACACTTGCCATAAAGCTATTCCCATAATCCCAAAATCTCGACCCTTTATCACAGAGTCTTTTAATTACTCTGTAGTGCCTTAAAAGGGATTCATCTACGAGCCTTTCAAATTGCCTGATATCTTCAGCAATTAACTTTCTACCTTCTGCAAAGCTGATACCTGCAGGTGTGTAACCACCCTCATAAACCGCATGACATGAAGTTTGATCGGATATCAGTTCAGCTTTTATATTGTGCTCATCCACATACTCCAGCAAATCCACAATGTTGCCGTGATAAGCAATCGAAAGAGGTTTCTTGCTTTGCCGTGCTTCTTCAACCCAAGTAAACACTTGCTTTAAATCGTCCGAAACCTTGGCAACCCAACCTTGATTATGCCTTGTTTCAATGCGGCTATAATCCACCTCAGCAATTACTCCAATCCCTCCGGCAATCTCAACAGCTTTGCTTTGAGCCCCGCTCATTCCCCCCAGCCCGGAAGAAATATAAAGCACCCCGGCTAAATCATTGTTCTGAGGAATCCCTAGATACTTTCTTCCCGCATTGAGTAGAGTGATATATGTACCGTGCACTATTCCCTGTGGACCTATATACATCCAACCACCTGCTGTCATTTGCCCATAGTTAGCCACACCCAAGGCTGTAAGTCTTTTGAAATCATTGGGATTATCCCACTTTCCAATCACTAAGCCATTGGTGGAGATAACTCTGGGAGCTTCAGGTTTTGAGGGGAACAATCCAAGGGGATGCCCAGATGCCACAACAAGTGTCTGGTTTTCGGACATAACTTCCAGATAATTCATAATAAGTCTGTATTGCATCCAGTTTTGGCACACTTGTCCAGTTTCGCCATAGGTAACCAACTCATAAGGATAGAGGGCAATATCAAAATCTAGGTTGTTATCAATCATCACCTGCAAGGCTTTTGCAGAAGTTATTCCTTTGTAATCATCAATAGGTTTACCCCTCAGCCTGCCCTGTGGACGGTAACGATATCCGTAAATTCTACCACGGGTCCTTAGTTCGTGCAGAAACTCAGGTGCTATCTCCTTGTGCAGGTGGGTGGGGATATATCTCAGAGCGTTCTTTAGTGCTAATGCTATCTCTGCCTTGGTCAAATCCAAGCCTCTATCCGGGGCACGTCTGATTCCGGGTTCGAATACGGCTTCCGGGGGTAAAGTGTCAGGTAGTTTTATCTGGTAAATATGGTTAGACATTACATCCTCTGTTGTTGTTTTTTAGCATGATGTTCAGTATGGTGTCATCGGCATTATCCATGCCTTGGTTTACAAATTGAGCTAAGTTAGCTATGGTCTCGTCAATATCGTCGGTTATTATGCCATCGTTGGAAGATATACAGATGCCCGATATTGCCAACAGAGCAGCTTGTACAGCAGCACTGGTATTGGTGGCGACTTTTAGCGAGCAACCTTCTTTAGCGCCATCGCATACCATCCCCGCTGTGTTACCGATCATATTCTTTATGGCATATTCTACATTAAGGTAATCCCCACCAAGTAAATACACAATACCACTGGCTGCACCGGATGCTGCTGAAAGACACCCACACAAGCTGGAAAGAACCCCTACCTTATTCTTGATGTGTACGCTCACCAAATGTCCCAAGGCAAGTGCTTGTACAAGTTTCAGATGCTCACAATCGCGTTTCTCTGCCACAGCAATGATAGGAAGTGTAACAGATAGCCCTTGGTTTCCGCTGCCGGAATTGCTTATCACTGGCAGATTACATCCGCTCATACGAGCATCAGTTGCAGCAGCAGTCAAAGCCATGGCATAATGGTGAATATCATCACCCAATAGCCCACTGTGCATCTGATCCATAATCATTTTCCCAACACTGATACCTGTTACATTGTGCAAGCCAAACTGCGCAATATGTCGGTTCATCTCCAGCCCCAGATCTATACCCTCAAAATCCTTTTCCTGTGCTTCGTGACAAAACAAGTAATAGTCGCGCAGAGTAAATGCATCTGGGGAAGCAAGTTTAGGAATGTCGTTGGATGCAAGCTCGTTATGTTGTAAAACTGTGTTACCCAATTCCAAACGATAAAGCCAGTTGTGACGCCAACGCAATATAGCTTTGCTGCTGTTGGTATCGTCCCTCAGCAACACTTCGATCCATATCTTGTCCGTAGTGCTTTTCATGTGGGTCTTTATGCATCCTTCAGCAAAATATTGATTTGCCTTAAGGATAGTTTCTTTATCTAAATCCGCAAGGACTTCCAGCTTCTTGTCAGGTTGTTTAACGCACACACCTAGAGCTGCAGCTATCTCCAAACCAACCAATTCGGTATTGGGGATACCTACCCGCATACCATTCTTTAAAACAGCGGAACTAACGAATAATTCGATTGTCTTTGCTGTTCCGGGGAAAACACTGGCGGCGTAAGCAGCCGCCAAAGCAACCGCTGCAGGCTCTGTACAACCCATAGCCGGCGCAACTTCCTGCCTAAGAAGGGCAAGAATATCTTTCTTATCTGCCATCACCTTTCCCATTAATATTGTTTTTCCTGATTATTCTAAATTAGCTAATCCTGTCAAGAGAAAAGCATCGGACTTGGCATCATTACCTAATCATTGCATGTTTATTACGGATGAAACATGCAATGATTATGTAATGATCATGTAATTCATCCAAGCAGAAAGCATGGAGTTTATACGAATGAGTTTCTTGTATGCTCAACACCTAAACATCTAAAAAGAGAAGCTGTTCGCGGTTTCATCCTTCCGCAAACAGCTTCTGCTATGATTTTGGGTAAAAGCTAAAGTGGCTACTTCTTTTCTTTGGGAACGAAGCGGAATTCCACCTTTCGACTTAGCTTTTTATCCTGATTTGCCTCATTGTTAAACTCACCTTTACCGGCAATTATAATCTTTTCCGGAGGGAACTTCAAGGTTTCCAGCATGTAACGTACAACAGCGGATGATCTGGCAAGCGAGAGCTCCCAGTTTGAAGCATACTTCTTTTTCAGAGTAGGACCAATTGGAGTGTCATCGCAGAACCCGGTTATCATAATTTCATATTCATCATCGGCGGGGACACTGGCAGCAAACTCACCCAGAATCTTGATTGCTTCCTTATCAAGTTCCACGCTGCCGGAAGCAAAGTATATCTTATCTGTGTAGGTCTTGCCAAAAGGAAGTGCCCGAAGTTCGTTCATCTGCTTCTGTAACTCTTCTTTTTCGGCATGTTCCTTATCCAGCATATTTTGATACCCGGCAATATATAGCTGTAAGTCACTATATTGCTTTTGATTGGCTTGGGCGGAATTATAGTATTCCCCCATGATGATAAGATTGCTTCCCATCAAGCTAACATCAATCTTGTTATCAGCTGCATATCTTATATAATCTGCCACAGCCATACGAAAACCATTGTATGCTGTTTCGTCCATACCTTCAACGGCATTTGCTTTCAGCATGATACTATAGTTTGCTTTCATAGAGCTAAGAATTCCGGGGTTCAGTTTGGGGTTTTTGTCCTTTTCTACCGAAGCAATGGTCTGCGCAGCCAACGAGTTAATCTTAGCATAGTAGTCCAGTATCTTTAGCTCGGTTTGTTTCAGCTTTTGGTTCAATTCCTCCAAATCTCCATAGGCATTTGCCAACTCATCTCTTGTAATATCCAATTGTTGTTGCAATAAAAGGATTTGCTCTGTGTTGTCTTTACCCTCAAAGACTTTAAGCATGCGTAGGTTATCTATCTGAGCTCTCAGATCTGCATTCCTTTGCCCCAGATCTTTCTTTTCCAGATTTAAGATCATGGAAAGAATCTCCACCTGAGCTTTGTAGATGTCCACCGTGAGAATAAGCTCTTCTTTGATTTTGATATACACGTCTTCTCGCGTTTGTACCGCAGGTTGCTGAACATCGGCAGCCCAAAGGGAAGCCATATTGAGTAAGATACCAAGTAAAATTACACACATAACTCGCTTCATTATTCCTCCTAACAAGCTTTCATGTACTTACAGCATCTAATAATCGCTTAGTTGCTCTGTCAAGCACAATATGTAAATTCTTTATCTCACATCCCCCCGTTTTTCAAACAAGGTATTATAAGTTGGTTTTCTTCGTG
>CAZPNU010000001.1:0-216977 GCA_964588075.1 uncultured Candidatus Cloacimonas sp. | reverse complement strand
TTGTTTACTATCGGTTATCAATGCTCCTACAGTCTTGCTTTAGCTCCATTTCTACACGCAACATCAACCCATACAAAGGTAAATGGCACGAAGAAAACCAACTTATTATTAAATGACACCCAAAGTGTCAGACAGCGACCAGTATGACAAATCGGCATAAACCTTTATCCGGTGCAGAGATGCTTAGGACTGCATTCGGAAAGATGTCACAGTGGTTTTGGACTTCTTTGGACTGGTTTGTGACAGTTTTATGTCAAATCTGGACTAGTTTCAGACTGATTTCGGAACTGGCTGAATCTCAACGAAATAGACCAGTTGGAAAGACTCGCAGTGTGAGTGGGACACCCCGACAAGCATATCAAACCTCAGTCTAAAAGGAGTCTTTATTCGGAAAAGAAAGATCGATGGCGAACGGATTAGTTCTTACTTGTCTTTATGTTAAGTTATGCCAGCTCTTCTTAAGTTGAGGCATCTTATCCTATGGGCTTAGTTCTGGAATCAATCTAAAACGATGCTTCGATTGTGATCTGGTAAGACCTTTGATGAGGGCATAACGATGAAAATAGCCACAAAGAACAACCATAGTTTTATCTTCAAATCGGCTATTGTAGCTAAGGATATTACTGATCATGGCTTTGTCTCTTCTGGCATGGAAGTTCATCATTTTCCCAAAGTCTCTTTCATATTGTGTAAACTCAGGCACCAAGACGAAAAGGGCCTTGTTGACATTGCGAATGAGGGATATATATGTTTCCACTTGAACGTCGCAGAGTGGGCTATTGATGTCGAATATTGTGCGTTTATCTTTGGTTTCATGAAACCCAAATCTTCTACCCATACCCTCAATTAACTTGTACAAGTAACAAGCAGTTGGATTGGCGGATGGTTGTTTAAAATAGGCACTGCATGCTACATTGAAGGCTTGCTCCTTTTCAAAGAACTTCATTTTGATGAAGTAGTCATTTCTGCCTTTGATATCATAAGGCAAGACCTCTGCACGATGGTCTTTAAGATACCTGAGAACTGCTGCGGCTTCTCCACCGCCTCGTTTTTTGGAATAATCGGCACATCCTTTCAACCAGTCCATAATAGGCCACTTATTATCGACTGGCGATTCATCCAGGATAATATCAGGTTTAATATCCAAAAGCTGTTTGTATAAGTCTTCCACTTTGAACCCGATGGTATCCCCATGACAGGTACCAATTATGTAGATTATGTTATTCATAGTTCTTCAAGTTGCTCCCTTCGGTCGATATAGAGTTCAGTTCCAATGATAGTAATCTTATTCATTTAAACGCTACCATAAATCTCTATCTAATTGAGCACGTTTACCAGATGTCAGCCCACTTAGAGATGGCGCTGTTGATCTCATTACAGCTTTTATCCGTCATATCGTTAAAAGGAGCAAAATCACGAAACTCCTGCAGATTGTCTTTATCTATAAAATCAGGGATTGGTGTCAGAGCTTTGAACTGGGAGAATTTGCAGGTATAGATCATGCCATCGGCAATGTCTCTTAATCGGAATTCATCATAACCCAATGAGTAGAAGCTGTCATCTTGCAGATCGCCCACCGGGCTGCCTTGCAGGTCAAAAGCCAATTCGGAAAAGTGTGGACTGACTATCGTCTCGATGATACCCGCACCCGGGGCCTGTTGGGGGGCATCTGCTTTAATGGCATCCCAGGGATCGTAAAAGCAGATGTTACATACTTTGTCTCCATACTCATTATAAAGATGGTTGCCAAAGCGGACAGTGTCGAAACTTTTGAAGACTTTGCAGCCATTCTCAATATTGAAACTCGGCTCGCGATAACGGGTGAAAGCGTGGTGAGAGCCCATAATGCCCAATACTTTGGTTACTCCAGGATGGTGATATGCATTTAACGCGTCCAGCCAATTCTTTTCGTTGCAGTCCTTCCAAATAAGTTTGACCTCCTCCGGATTAGGTCTTCGATTTTGTTCGCGGCATATCTGGTTGTATAGCTTCCAATTGTATGGATCGTTTAAGCCAACACAGCGGATTTGCTTTGCGGGTGGGGTTACACGGTTTTGCTGCCAGATCAACCTGAATATATCCTGATACTCCAGGTATCCCCAAAAAGCTTCCTGTCTGAGGGCGATCCGCTTTGCCAGAGGGACGTCGAACCACTCTTTGGATAGCAATTCGTCGATCAGCGCTTGATCCGCCCGACGGCCAAATTCCGTGGCCACTATCGTGATGCCATAATCTGGCAACAGAGGTATCAAACGATGATACAGCTCCACTTGCTGACGAATATAGTGCATTTCTCCCAGAAGTACAATCTCGTGATCCTCAAACTTTCCCAGAATGTAATCTACTGGTGGCTTTCCCTCATTCAGCAGATAATTGCTAAGAACACTATGCATATTTATACCTCTCATTATCATTAACAGAGAATCACCCCATCCTCAACTGCATGACCATAGTCCCGATCAGCGAGATTTCATCTCCCTGCATCGAATCGACAACCTGAACACGGTAATCGGCATTGAAGGGATGGAGTAGCACCTGCTGACGTTGGTGATCGAATTGGATACGTTTCAGGGTGATGCCATCGTTCAGTCTGACAGCACAGACAGAGCCATCTGTATTGCTCCAGTCGTCCTTTCTCTGGATCACCACGATGTCGTTATTCATGATCTGAGGCTCCATACTTTGACCATTTACCCGGAAGACCATATAGCTATCGAGATGGTCCTTGAGATAAATCCGCGGTAATTCCACGAAATTGTCGTGTTCAAAATTTTCGGTGACTTCGGCTGGCATTCCGGCAGAAATTTCAGCGAGTATCGGGAGTAGAATTGTACGGCTGTAAGTACTATCTGTGCAATCTGATAGCTTTCCCCTAGCTGAGACCACCTCTACCTTGGACTTGGTCTTTGACTCTGGTTGGGGGTCCCAGGGGGCACTCACATACATGCTACCCTCACCACTCAGCAGCCAATTCAAGTTCACTTTTTGCTCTGCTAATTTGATAAGAAATTCGGGGTCTGGAGACCTCTTATTGTTGATATATCGGCTCATGGAATTCAGCGAAATACCATTTTTTTTCGCAAAATCTCCGTGAGTTATACTTAGCGATCTGACCAGCATTTTGAGTCGATCACCGACTGTCTTGGCTGCCATATTCACTCCCAGTGGTCATTTTTAGGCTTGACCGATACCCGTTTGGGTGATAGTCTGCACCTGTGAACAAAGATATTAGCCTGATTAGTCAGGTCAAGACATTTTTATAGAGTGTGATTTAGCGGCGGAATAATTCCGGCACTGTTTGAGTATCTTCAGAACTCGCCGGCGTTAACGCAGAAAGGACTTCCCAAGATGTCGCAGTGGTTTTAAGTAGCTCCCATATATACATTTAAGGAGATACCATGAAAACTAAGGCAAACATGCCCAAACGGACACAGCACTGTGACACTGAAAACGGCAAGCACTGTGACACTTTTACCGAACTGGGGTTCAATCCGAACGAAAAACCACCGCTAATGCTTTTGGCAAGGTACTTAGGAACCTGTCGCACTGCTTCAGGCACTGTGACAAGACCCAAGAGGAAGACTTTAACCCGGATTGTGGGGAGCACTGTGACAGATAGCTGTGTCACAGTGCTTATCCTCAAGATGACTGATGAGTATTATGGATTACTAATGAATAAGAAGATCGATGCTGTCTGGCTGACCATTGAACGGATGGCAGAACTGAAAGGCTGTTCCAATCGAACCGTTTGGCGTTTTATTGATAAGCATAGGATGCATACAGTGAAGCGTCAGGTGAAGATTGGCACTGCCAAGGTTCTGAAAACCTTCGTATTGCCAGATCCTGAGACTCTCGAGCTTGAGTTCTCTGATACCTATAAGCAGAGACAGGTGCCGGAGTTTTATCTGGAGACGGTTATCCCGATTGGTGAGCGTATGGTAAAGAGCATGCTGGTTTATGGCTATAAGAATACGGAGGACAGGCATGGTTGACTATCAACTTGATCTGGATGAGTATCGTAAGTTCTATGCGGAACTCATGAACCAGTCAGATGAGGGAAATGATTCAGATAATGTGGGAAGTTCAGCAGCTTATGCTTTAGAGCAAGTTGATGAAATGATCGCATGTGAATCGGCTGTGGAAGTGACGGTCAGCAAACCCACTTTTTCACTTCAAGAGCGTGATCTAGATCTGAGACCGCAACAGCATATTCCTTACAAGAAGACTCAGGAAGCAAGGCTGATGGCAGGATTCTGCCAGATAGTGCTATCTCGCTTGGATGATTGTGAATCCAAGATTGAGGAGTGGCAACGCATTACAACGGAGTATAACCAGAAGATAATGCTGCCGGAGCTCTATGCTCTGCGCGGCAAGCGAGATGAACGCTCCCTAAGAAGATGGGTACAGAACTATCAGAACACCGATAATGACATGTATGCTCTGGTTAGAAAGAGCGATCCCAATGGTAAAACCAGAAAAGTTAGTTATTTTGAACAGAACTACCTGATCAATCTGCTGCTCAATCCCAATAAGATCAAGATAGGATCGGCTATCACGATACTGAAAGGATATGCCAGACTGGGCTTGTGTGAATCTCCCTCTGATGAAAGAACTCTGAGACGCTTCTGTGAGGAGTGGCTGAGAGACAATCCTGCCATAAGTGGTCAGGCCCGACAGGGAAGCAAGTTCGTGGCAGAGCATATCGTCAAGACCATCATGCGTGACAGCTCACTCC
Source organism: uncultured Candidatus Cloacimonas sp. (assembly GCA_964588075.1). Classification (GTDB taxonomy): domain Bacteria; phylum Cloacimonadota; class Cloacimonadia; order Cloacimonadales; family Cloacimonadaceae; genus Cloacimonas. The sequence continues at coordinate 212,242 of CAZPNU010000001.1, read as the reverse complement.
TCAAGGTTGGCGATGTCTGGGTGGCAGATGGACATAGTCTTGCTTTCGATATCATCAATCCTCAAACCGGGAAAGCGCAGCGCATGACCATGATCATGGTCTTTGACTGGGCGAGTAGGTATCCGGTGGGAGCGAGTCTGGCACTCACTGAAGATAGTCAGCATATCCAGGCAGCCTTCCGCAATGGCTTTCTGAACTGGGGAGCCCTGCCTAAGTTTGTCTATCTGGATAATGGCAAAGCCTTCAAGAGCAAATTGTTTCATGATAAGTGGGAAACCCATAATCTGGAGACCGAACTGGGAGGCATCTTCCCCAGGCTCAAGATCGAAGCTGCCTTTGCTGAGAGTTACAATGCCAAAGCCAAGGTGATCGAGAGATTCTTCAAGACCTTCCAGGATCAGTTTGAACGCTTTCTATCCTCATTCAGAGGTTCCTGTGTTGCAGATAAGCCTTCCACTCTGATGCGTAACGAGAAGTGGGCTAGATCCTTGTTTGAAAGCAAACCACCCACCTTGAATGAAGCGATGCAGATGATCGATTTTTACATTCGATATATGTATGGTGAGGCTCCACATAGTGGATTGGATGGCAAGAGTCCCTGGGAAGTGTTCAGCCAGGCACCTTTACCGGAAGATCGGAAAGTAATTCCATCCGAACTGAACTTCATGATGCTGGCGATGGAGAAAAAGAAGATCCGCAGCGAGGGTATCCGCTTCAATAAACTGAAATACTGGGATATCGCCCTGGTCGATTATGTCGGCAAGGATGTGGTAATCCGTTACGACTATGCCGATGCCAGATGGATACTGGTATATGATCTGCAAGACCGCTTTATTTGCCAGGCTGAACTGAGGCGGGCACAGCATCCCTTTATCCATCTCGATAAGACCAACCCAATCCCGCACAGCAATCTGAACAAAGAACATAAACAGATTCTCAAGCTACGTCGCACCACAGAACAGAGAGCGAAATTCACGATCAAGCAGACCCAGGCAGTAGTCGATCAGTTCTTGAAGCCTCTGACCAGCATACCGGAGCAGAGTGCGATCTTTATCCAACCACCCATGATCGAAGCTCCAAAACACGATGCAGAGGAATTCATGCAAGTCTTGGAGAAGCAGGTGATCAAGAGCCTACCGCCATTATCGGCAAGTAACATCAATCAAGAGAATCCAGCCCCGCAGAGTGAACTCAAACCCGATTACATACCAGTCACACCTCCCATGCAGGAAGATGACGATGATGAGATAAAACCCCGCAAGAAGAGCTACGAAGAGATGCTCAGATTTATAGGAATCAAATAAGGAGATACAGATGAAACAAGGTAAACTGGTAAGAACCCGCAACGTAGTGGAAGCGGATGAAGCGATTAATCTGCTCGTAACCCGCCCCAAAGAAGAAATGGTGGGGCTTGGACTGCTATATGGTAAACCTGGCTTAGGCAAGACTACTTATGCCGCCAGGATCGCTTTACAGCGCAATTATGTGTATCTTAGACTGGAGGCAACCTCCACCCCAAAGTCGTTCACCCTCCAACTGATTACTGGCATCTATAACTACCTCAATCTGGAGTATCCACCTTTGTATGGTACCACCAATGCCATTTTCCGCAGATGCATGGACGAGATCGAGAGACATGAGGACATCGTGATAATCGTGGACGAGATCGATTATGCCTTCAAACAGCAGCAACTGCTCGGAACGATCAGGGATATCGTGGATAATACTGCGGCAATCGTGATTCTTGTGGGGATGCAGAATGCCCGGGATCGCCTGGCTCAGATCAATGAATACTACTTCGACCGCTGCAATTCATTCTACGAGTTCGAATCAGCCAGTCTGAAAGATATCACTGCCATCTCCAGGGAAGTGCTGGAAGTAGAAGCGAGTCCGGAGCAAATCAATACCATCTATTTCAACAGCGGTGGTAATCTGCGCAAAGCCATGAAGATGCTGCATCTGCTGGAAACGAGCATCAAAGCCGAACAAGGGCACACAGAAACCACTGAGCAAAGGAAAACGTTATGCTTAACGCCGAAGCTGTCTCCAATTTGATCTCAAACTACAATCAGCCCTTCACACCCAAAATGTTGGCAGGCATGCTCGATGGCGATATCAAGGAAGTCGAGCACCTGCTTGGTGATTTGGCGAAGGCGGATAAGGTGCGATGTATCTCTCCCAGTAATTCACTCTATGTGCGAGCCAACCGCTATACCCAAGGCATGGCTCCCGATCCCCGCTGTAAATGGAATTACAACATCCAGACTGCCATGAAGCTGCTGGATTTGATCGAAAGCAAGAGCTACCGCTCAATCCGAGAACTGGCAAAGGACTTTGGCAGAAGCAGGCAGTTCGTATTCGTCTATCTGGAAGCCCTAGCTTCAATCAGCATCATCGGCATGAACCCCCATGGCTACTACATCAAGACTAGGCTTGGTATCGAGCAACTTGGACGATATATCCAGCCTGGGGTATTGGGTATGCTGAAGATGTATTCAGGGATGAGGCATCGATAAGATGGACTAGGCTAGCTAATCCTTCACATTCCAGTCCCAGCCCAACTCTGTTCGATAATATCTTAAAGCATGGAATTTACTAAGTGCTGTTTTGAATTGCTTAAGAATAAGCAATGCATCGCTATTTGTCGGGAGGGATGTTTCATCAAGAGCTTCAACAAATGAAGTTGAAGGATCATCTCCAAGCAACTCGATAATCCTTTTTAATACTTTATTGATACTGGTAACCTTGAATGCATTCATTACTTCATCTTGTTTCTTTTTAGATAACTCTTCTACGGTATCGATGAGACTATCAAGGTGAGCGACTAGCAGCTCATACTCAGCTATCTCAGCATGTGTTATACATTTAACAACTTGTTTAGTTTTCATAGTTTTTCCTTACCTAGCTTTTTGGGAGGGTATGTTTTCAATGTGGTCTCTTTACCGTTAATCACCCAGTACCAGTCTCCAAAGTTCACTTTGATGCTATTCTCTCTCTCCTTTTCAAGACAAGCCATATATTGCTTGAGCATTACAACAACATCACTGTTTGACGGTAATTCATCAACATCGAATGCTTTGAAATCAGCGAACGGCAGCAGATCAGATCTGAGAAGCTTGTTTGCTCTTGATATGATTGTGTTTACAAGGCCAACCTTATACTTGTTGAGTAGATCATTTGGGGCTTTCTTGGATATAATGCTTATCTCATCGTGTAGTGCTTCAATTTGGCTCAGGGTTTTCTCAAACTCCTCTATGTGTTTCTCACTTTTCATAATTGATCTCCTTATCCTGGGCATTGCCGGGTAAACTCAATGAATTTTTTCTTGATAACTTCTACTGGATAGCGCTGCTTGTTCTCGAATACTTGGCACATTAGTCCAAGATCTGAATCGTCCAGTATAATAATGCATCTACGCTGTCCAGACCATAGGTCGATTGTGTTCTTTAATATATTTTTTGGTGCTGGATTCCGTGTAAAGATGATTCCAAATCTACCAAATTGATCTGCCATGTATCTGTTGAGCTGATTTACATGATCTCTTTGTACCGATTCTACATTTTTTAGCTCTACAACTATCTGCCTTGCCTCATATTGATCATAAATATCTTTCAGAAAGTCAAAGGATCTGTTATTGTAGAATATCAGGTCTCTTATCTGGGTACCAGACTCAATCCTGCTCTGATCTTGGGCAAAATCCAGGTGGGGATACAAAAAGGATGAAAGAACATTGACCATAGCATCTTCATATATCTTGTCTGCGTTGTCTTTATTACCCGTAGGCGTTTTCTTTATATTGGTTAACGCTCGTTTAGCTGATAAAATGGGTATTTGTTTGAATAGAGGATCATTTTTACAATCAGATGAAATTCTTTCCTTTTGAACAATATAGCTCTCAACAGCATCGTAGTTATCTCTATTGTAGTTAAGAACATTGATACGATCTTGTGCTGATTGTGCATCATCGATGTCCCGATCGAAATGATTAGCGAAGTAGTCCTCATAGTTAATCCACGGTATATATCTGAGCCATCTTTTGGGGACGAATAAGAGCGGTTTCTTATCAACTGGATTAAATGGTAAATCGACAGATTCTTCTATAATCTTCAAAGTGGTGTAATCGAGGCGAGTTATGCTCTGTTTTGATAAAGGTATCCCGTGCATGTGGCATTGGTCTATCGTGTAATCAATTAGAAATGACTTAACTAGTGAGCAGGTGAAATCACTTATCCTGTCTTTTGATATACCCTCCACCAATATTTGAATCTGCTCGAAGTGATTAAAGCCATGTGATCTGATTAGGGGAATCGTATTGTAGAGTGAGAGAATACTTCGTGACGTCGAGGACGATATTTGTTTTCCTGTTCTAGACTTTGATAACCCAAGTCCAACTTCGTTACATTCGGACATATCCGTTAATAACGATATAGCCTCATCTTCTTTACCTTTCACAAACAACTCTCCGATTCTATTGAAAGTACTAATTATTTGTGTATGCAAGGCATTATCTTGTTGAGATGGGCTCTTCCAAAGTAAAAATGGATCGACGTATAAAGGGATATCCTCATTTAAAAAGGGTATTGCAAAGTCAACCTCATTCTGAAGCAATGGGACATTGTAATGGTCTGAGATTCTCGGTCTAATAAAACTCATTTGTCCCCCTAGTCCAAATGTATCGAATCGAGTCTTTCTCTGAGTGCATCATCAGGTTCTTATCAACCTGTTTGTTTTCATCTTCTTGGAACAATATGTCCTACCAAGAGAGTCCTTTACTTTGAATTGGACATAACTATGATCATACTCTTCTCTCACGATTTTTAGTAAATCTTCGGACACCTCAACATAATAGGATGTTTTTTTACCTGGTGTTATTTCCACAGGTGATGATGAACTCTCTCTGTAATTGTAGTTTATTGCATAACGTGTTTGCTTAGAGAACATATTTTGGGAGACACAAAACACTGGCTCATAATTGTATTTAGGAAATTTCGATGCATTAATAACATCAATATACACTACTTTTTGAGATACTCCTGCACCAGCAACAAATCCACCAAAGGCATTGATTTTAAGAACATGCCTATCGTTCATTATCTGCTTGATAATGTTCCATATCAGACTTGTGAAAGCTATGATCACAGCAACAATGGATATCATTAAGCTCGTGTCACTCATTAAAACCTCTTTTCTTAGAACAGAGTCTCTTTGTAAAATGTAACAACTTCATGCTAAGGCAGTTTGTGTCAATTGCAAAAATCTCCATTCCATATAACTGCGATTGTTTGAAACCATGATTACCCCCATCACTGCGGACAATACCCGAAAATATCGGTTGACGAATTGGGAAGGTTTCGAAAAGTATAATTCAGCGATGGTTTGTAGTGAAAAGAGTCCAATCCTCAGAACCTATACCATTGCCAGTATGGATGTTAGGAGAGATCATGAATGAGATGAGTGACCGTTGGCTATCGGTGAAAGAGATATGCTCATACATGGGCGTAAGCAGTGACACGGTTTATCGGTGGGTAGAGACACACGAAATGCCTGTTCATCGGATGGGGCGTTTGTTCAAATTCAAGATCTCTGAGATAGATGCATGGGTCAAGGCTGGTGGAGCAAGCCGTAAACATCAGAAAGACGATTCGAAATGACTGAGATCCTTGATAAGCTAAAATCAGCCTTGCAGTCGATTGAATCGCAATATCATCGCTTGATCATTCTGGCGAATTGCGAAGAGGGCTGTAAACAGGGTGTTCTGAGCATGATGAAATCTGATAGTGAATCAATACTACTAAACCTCAATCTTGAGCTATCTTCCAGGCTGCTTGAATACAGCATCAAACAAAGGCCATTGAAGGTGGCAGAGATAACGGCTGAGATGATAGAAGCATTGTCTTCCCCAGTTCTCTTAGATAAATTCGATATCCTGTTTGAACCATCCCTGCAAACAGATCCCCTGGCACTGCTTCAATCGCTATCCAGGAGCAAAACCATCATTGCTTTCTGGAGTGGTAGCCTAAAAGAGAATAAGCTATATTACGCTGAGCCCGGTTATCCGGAGTATAGATCATACCCAGTCCAAGACTACGTGGCAATCGATGCTAAGCCACAGGAAAGTTTCTAAACCGAAGGAGAATTCTCATGTTTTACAAAGACCTCATCCAATACGAACCAATCGAAAGCCTGGTTCAGTTAAAAGATGCTTCTGATGCACAAAGGGCGAAAAACCTGGTAAGTACCTATGTTATCTCAGCAGAGATGTCTGATCGCATCGCCAATGTGATCATTCCGCAGTTGCAGTTTGACTCCCCAGCTGATAACAAAGGTCTATTAGTGGTAGGCAATTACGGAACAGGTAAATCTCATTTGCTCTCGGTTATATCCGCTATCTGCGGAGATGCATCGCTAGTTGAATACCTCACCGATAGCAAAGTGAGGGATAAGGCAAAGGACATTGCGGGTAGATTCAAGGTAGTGATTCGCACGGAACTTGGCGCTACCACAATGCCACTCAGAGATATCCTGGTCAGAGAACTGGAAGAGAACCTCAAGAAATATGGTGTTGAGTACACATTCCCTCCGATGGATAAGAGCTATTCCGGCAAGAAAGACCTCGAGGAGATGATGCAGGCATTTCATGAGGTTTTCCCAGAAGATGGCCTGATTCTGGTTGTGGATGAGCTTCTGGATTACCTGAGAAGCAGAAAGGGACAGGACCTAGTAATCGATCTCAACTTCCTGCGAGAGGTTGGAGAAGCTTGTAAAGACCTAAGGTTCAGATTTATTGCCGGTATCCAGGAAGCGATCTTCGACAGCCCCAAATTCATGTTCGTGGCAGACAGCCTGCGCAGGGTGAAGGATAGATTTGAACAAGTCCGCATAGCCAGGAATGATCTCAAATATGTGGTTGCCAACCGTCTGTTGAAGAAAAGTGCTGATCAGACTCAGAAAATCCGAGAATACCTTGAGCCCTACACTCGTTACTATGACGACTTGACTCAACGCATGGATGAGTTTGTTAATCTATTCCCCATCCATCCCAATTACATAGATACCTTCGAGAGCATCTCCATAATCGAAAAACGAGAAGTGTTAAAAACCATCTCCCTGAACATGAAGCAGATCATCGACAAGGAAGTACCGCAGGATACTCCAGGTATTCTGGCTTATGACAGCTATTGGAAAATGCTCAGCGATAACCCCAGCAACCGTTCTAATCCCGACGTGAAAGAGGTTATCGAGGTAAACTCGGTCCTGATCTCAAAAATCGAACAAGCCTTCACCAAACCCATCTACAAGCCAATTGCCATCAGAATCGTCAATGGCCTTTCCATACACAGGCTCACAACTATAGACATCCATAACCCCATTGGCGCAACTCCGCAGGAACTCAAAAACAATCTCTTCCTCTTTGATGCCAATGCAGCCAGCATGGGAGGAGATGAACCGGATAAGGACCTGACCACCTTGGTGGAGACCGTTTTACGTGAGATCGTAACCACGGTCAGCGGTCAGTTTATCTCGTCAAACCCCAATAATGGACAGTATTATCTCGATCTGAAGAAGATTGATGACTACGATGCCATCATTGCCAAGAAAAAGGATACTCTTAATGATGCGAGCTTCAATACATACTACAATGAAGCTCTGAAACGCGTCCTGGAGAGGATGGACACCCAACCCCATGTTACGAATTATAACATTTGGCAGTATGAGATAAATTGGCGGGAACGTAATGCTCCCCGCAGTGGATACCTCTTTTTTGGCTCACCCAACGAGCGATCCACTGCCGTACCTCAAAGAGATTACTACATCTACTTCCTGCGCCCCTACGATGCAAGTCCGGTGAAGGATCAGAAACTTGACGATGAGGTGTTTATCTACCTGAGCCGAAGAGATGAAGAATTTGATGAAGCTCTGGCTCTGTTTACGGCTTCGCATGAACTATCTCTTACAGCTTCTGGGAATGCCAAAAACATCTATCTGCAAAAATCTGAGCAATATCTGCGCAAGACAGTCTCATGGCTGCAGAAGTATATCTGGGAAGCCTTTGACGTGGTTTATCAGGGGAAACGGCAATCCCTGGAGAACTGGGCAAAGGGTAAGAACATCAGAGATATCTCCGGGATCGGGCAAAATGAAACAGCTAACTTCAGAGATATAATCAACGCTATTGCTTCGATCTGCCTGGCACAGCACTTTGAAACACAGGCACCCAAGTATCCATATTTCTCCGTCTTGATAACCGGCTACAACAGAAAACAAGCTATCTCTGAAGCACTAAGAGCCATCTCCAGTAACAACCGCACCAAGAACGCATTGGCTACCTTGGATGCTCTGCAGCTTCTCGATGGGGATAGAATCAATACATCCAAATCGCCCCTTGCCCAGTTTATAAGCGCAAGATTGGCAGCCAAAGGCAAAGGCCAGGTGCTGAACCGGGAAGAACTCATAGCCAAGGTTAATGGCTTGGCCTATCTTGATCCCAGTGGTTTCAGGCTGGAGCCGGAATGGGTGGTTGTGGTACTGGCAGCTATGGTCTACTGCGGAGATATTGTCCTCAGTGTGATCGGTGATAAGTTTGATGCAACCAAGATTCAATATCTCTGTGCCACAGACCTTGCCACCTTGATCGACTTCAAGCACATCGAGCTTCCCAAGGATTGGAATTTACAATCCATCAAAGAAATATTTGAGCTTGTGGGTCTATCCCCCGGTTTAGCCCAAAGCATTACGCAGGGCAGCGATGATCCGGTTAGGGCTCTGCAAGACGCCATTTCTAAGCTGATCTCACGTATTGTGATCACCATGAACCACCTGAGAGATAGATTGATCTTTTGGGGAGTGGACTTGGCAGTTCCGTTAAACCTGGACATAGCTCAACCAACCATCACTAAAACAAAGGAGTTCTTTGAGTCCCTGACTGCCTTCAATTCTGCTGCCAAGCTCAAGAACTTCAATATTCCTGTGGCAGATATAGAGATACATCGCAGTTCGTTAGATCTGGTTAAAACCATTAATTCCGCCCGGGACTTTATCATCAATCTAAATCCTCTCATTAATTGGCTTTCCACTGCTGAGAACCTGCTCCCCACCGAGCATCCCTGGCAGACAGGATTTGGAAAGATAAAAGAGGATGTCCTTAAGCAAGTGCATGATATTAATGCTGATGAGATTAAAGCTCTAACAGGAAAGATCAGCTATGAGCTGCAAAAGCTCAAGAAGGACTACATTGAGCATTATGTGAAGCTGCACAGTAAGCATCGCCTGAATAAACAGGATGATAGAAAGAAAGCGGAACTCTCCAACGATCTAAGGATCCGCAATCTGCTCAAGCTTGGTGAAATAGACGTCATGCCCAAACAGCAAGTTAATGATATTCTAGATAAACTGGCAGCCCTGAAAACCTGTTTTAACCTTACCGAACAGAACTTACAGGCAGATCCCATCTGCCCCCATTGCAGATTCAATCCTGCGGTGGAATCTGGCACCTCGTCCGCAAGCCATATTTTTAGCCAGATAGACCAAATGCTTGATACAACCATCACCAACTGGACCGAGATGCTGCTCCAGAACCTGCAGGATGAACACACCCAGGAATCTATATCTTTAATATGCGAAAAGGACAAGGCAGCGCTTGATGAATTCATCAACAGCAAAGAGCTTCCCGATAAGGTTGATGATAACTTTGTGAAGATACTCAAGGAAGTACTGGCTGGGCTTATAAAAGTAACCATTAACATGGATGAGATCCGCAGAGTGATCAGCAAGGCAGGAGGATCGATTACCCCGGCTGAGCTTAAACGGGTATTAGACCAATACATCGATTCACTCTCTCAGGGAAAGAATCCTCAGCGAGTAAGGATAGTGTTGGATTAAAGATGAGTTTCAAACTACAAGCACTGATCGATCATCGCCACTCTCGGCAAGCTTGGTCACTAAGTGAAGAACTTGCCATGCATATAGATAAGCCAAATTCTGAGAATTGTAGTGACCAAGTTACTGACCAAGTTCTTGAAGTTATTGCCGCTCAAATTTATTACACCCCAATAGGAGAGCATTAATGTCACAGCAAACCTCCATTGATCTCGATACCAAAGCCAAAGGGCCCGTTACCTGCCTGGGACAAGTGTTTGCCAGCGAGGATGCCCGCAGAGAGCACTTTAGAAATCTACTGCGTGAGAAGCTGAAAGATCCTGAGTTTCGCAAGATCGAAGGCTTTCCCCTCGGAGAGGATGAGGATATCATCGCCTTGAGCGATCCACCCTATTACACTGCCTGCCCCAATCCCTGGATCAATGACTTTATAACAGAATGGGAAAAGGAAAAGGGAGACAGACCGGAAGAATATCACCGGGAACCCTTTGCAGCAGATGTGAGTGATGGCAAGAACGATCCCATCTACAACGCTCATTCCTACCACACCAAGGTGCCCCACAAAGCGATCATGCGCTATATCCTGCATTATACCGAGCCGGGAGACATCGTGTTCGATGGATTCTGCGGAACCGGCATGACCGGAGTGGCAGCTCAGCTTTGCGGTGACAGGAAGGTGGTCGAATCTCTTGGTTACACCGTAAAGGACGATGGTGCTATCCTGGATGAAGAGAGCAAGCCATTCTCCAAACTGGGAGCAAGAAAAGCCATCCTGAATGATCTCTCTCCTGCGGCTACCTTTATCGCTGCCAACTACAATTCCCCGGTTGATCTGGAGGAGTTTGAAAGAGAAGCAAGACGCATTCTGGAAGAGGTGGAAGAGGAATGCGGATGGATGTATGAGACCCTGCATTCTGATGGGAAAACCAAGGGCAAGATCAACTACACAGTATGGAGTGATGTCTTTATCTGCCCGAATTGCTCACAAGAAGTGATTTTTTGGGATGTTGCCGTAGACCACGAAGAAGGAAAAGTAAGAGATGAGTTTCTATGTAATTCTTGTGGGTCTACATTATCAAAACGTTCAATAGAAAGGGCTTTCGAAACTATATTTGACTCGGAAGTAATCCAGCATGATTTAGTCGATTCATTGAAGCCGAAAGACGGCACTATTAGACAGGCAAAGCAATCTCCTGTTCTTATTAGCTATTCTATTGGGAAAAAACGGTTTGTGAAAATTCCTGATCAAAGCGATCTGGATAAGATTCTGAAAATTAGCGATCTCGATAATCCGTATAAAGTTCCAGTTAATGAACTTCCTGATGGATTCAATACTGGACAACCTAGAGTATCTCATGGATTAACTAATGTGCACCACTTTTATACTAAAAGAAACGCTTATATTCTCGCTGCTATAAAAGCCAAGTGTAAAACCCCTCAATCGCATTTTGTCCACCAAGCAGTTAATACTACGCTAGCTTCTAAGATGGTTAGGTATAATATGGGTAACAGGGGTAATGGTATCTTAACTGGAACTCTTTATGTATCTTCGATGATTGCAGAAACGAACCCATTATGGGTATTTGAAAACAAGTATCGTGATGTTGTAAAAGCTATCGGCAGACCGCTATATAGTCAGATTTCTACGGCTTCAGCATCAAGTCTATCAACAATTGCCAGTAATGAGTTAGACTACATATTCACAGATCCTCCATTTGGGGGAAATCTTATGTACTCTGAACTGAACTATATCTGGGAAAGCTGGTTGAATGTATTAACAAACTGTTCACCCGAAGCGATAGAAAGCCAAACACAGAATAAATCGTTGTTTGAGTACCAGATGATCATGACATCATGTTTTAGGGAGTACTACCGAGTACTTAAGCCAGGTCGCTGGATGACTGTCGAGTTTCATAATTCGAAAAACAGTGTGTGGAATTCTATTCAGGAAGCTCTTCAAGTAGCTGGGTTTGTTATCGCGGACGTTAGAACACTAGATAAACAGCAAGGTTCTTTCAAGCAAGTAACAGCATCCGCAGCAGTTAAACAAGACCTGATTATTTCCTGTTATAAACCAAATGGAGGGATTGAAGAAAGGTTCATTAAACTCTCCGGCACCGAGGAAGGGGTCTGGGATTTTGTGAGGACACATCTGAAACAGCTTCCTAAAGTTGTTGTTGAGAAAGGCAAAATGCAAATCGTGGCGGAGCGCCAGAATTATCTGCTATACGACCGCATGGTAGCTTTCTACTTGCAACGTAATGCCCTTGTGCCTTTATCCTCGGCAGAATTCTATCGAGGCTTGGAAGAGCATTTCCCTTCCCGGGACGGCATGTATTTCCTTCCGGAACAGGTAGTAGAATATGATAAAGCCAAGATGAAGATTCCCGATTTAGCACAGATGGAGATCTTCATCACCGATGAGGTATCCGCTATCCAGTGGCTTAGACAGTTGCTTAAGGATAAACCTCAAAGTTTTCAGGAAATCCATCCTCAATTCATGAGAGAGATTGCAGGCTGGAACAAAACCGAGAAGAGTCTGGAATTGTCCCTGATTTTGGAGGAGAACTTCCTCAAATACGATAATAAAAGCGAAGTCCCCAGCCAGATTCATACTTATCTATCCACGAATTGGAAAGAACTTAGGAACCTCACCAAAGATGATCCAGCACTCAAAGCCAAAGCTAAAGACCGGTGGTATGTGCCAGATCCCAACAAGCTGGCAGATTTGGAGCAGATGCGTGAAAAGGCTCTATTAAAAGAGTTCTGGACTTATCTGCCCAAGGATTACAAGCCCAAGAAGCTGAGTGATCTGCAAATTGAGATACCAGACCTTCCCAAGAACACCGCAGATATGTTATCAGGCAAGAGATACAAGGTCATCCGGGCAGAAGCAGTGCGAGCGGGATTCAAATACTGCTGGCAAAATCGAGATTATGAGACCATCATCCTGGTGGCAAAACGCATACCAAGTACATTGCTGGAAGAAGATCCCAAACTGCTGATGTACTACGATCAGGCGATTACCAGAACTCAATAAAGTGGGCATTGGGTGATAAGCGAGCAAGAAATGAAGCAAGACACATGGATAAACGCCATAATCGGGCGATTGTGCACACATTCTGCCCAGATGGTGATCTTGTTCGACTATGATGGTTTGACTGCAAATACGGCCATTTTTGAGCGCTTAGCGGGCACAGGATATGATGTCTATGATTATGCTGACAATCTGAGCTTGTTTTTCTACCTTGAAAGCCAAAAGCAGATAGAATCCAATGGTGTAGAATCAAAGCTGATGATCAGGATCTTCGCTGATCTGGCAGACAATGCTCAATTGCCTTATTCGGTGATAGTCAATGCAGAAAGGATCGAGCTGAGACTTGAGGACGTTTTCGCTGGATTAAACGCAAAGGCGATCAGGGAACTTCCCAGCCAGTACTACAGAACTCTGTTTGAACTACTTGGATCACATCCTCAGAACCTTGCTTCATACAATGAGAGTATCGATTTCATTGCCAGGCGAGTGTTTGGGATCGACATTGCGGGAATTAGCAGTGAAGTGCAATTCTGGGCTATTCTGTTCAAGATTCATTATACAGATACAGAGCTGCCGGGATTCCTGGTGGATAAACTCTACGATGCTGGAGATATATTTTTAGCTGACTACGAAGTCGATCTTGAGCATGTTTTGGTAAGCAGTGAGCATTTCTTTGATTTTCTGCAGAATGAATGGAGCAGGTTCGCAGATGATCGGATAAATCACGGAGCTAATATCAAGGTTCTGCCTTTCGATCATCCTGATTTGAAAGTGTATACAGATAACTTCTTTGCAGAAGGCATGCTTCAGCGGGTCAGGATAGATGCTACAAAAGATGGGGACTTGGGTTGGATAAGCTGTGGCATCGAACTGAAGACACCTGATCCGGTTGATCAGATCAAAAGCATGATGTCCCTATTACAATCCCATCTGCCGGGATTGGAAAGCTCCTTCAGAGACTGGCAGAAGTTTACAAAGGACTATGCTGAGTTACTATTCAATCTCAATTCAGTGAATGATCCTCAGGAGGCAGACAGCATCCTGAAGCTAAGAGCTGAGATCAACGACAGGTTCCAGAACTGGATTCAACAGCATTATGACTCCCTCTCAAGCCTGCCATCTACCAAACCTGTGATGGTGCATCAAGTAGCTAAGAGCATGGCATATCGCAGGGCTGAGATGCAAACGGCGAAAACAGCCTTGATCGTGATGGATGGGATGTCCTATGATCAATGGCTGTGCATCAAGGCGGAACTCGACCTGGGTGGATATGATCTGCACGAGGATGCTCTTTTTGCTTGGCTACCCACCCTAACTTCGATCTCCAGACAATCCATTTTCAGTGCTGCTGTTCCCTTCTACTTTGGACAATATCTTGGCAGTACAGCCAAAGAAGAAAGCCACTGGAAAAGGTTTTGGGAGGACAATGGACTTGGGGTTCAAATTGTGCAATATCTACGCATGGATGGCACAGGTGAGATAGCAGCAGAGCTTGAGAAGCTGGTGAATCTGAAGAGCACTTCAGTAATCGGAATAGTTCTAAACGTTATTGATGACATCATGCATGGCATGAACCTTGGTTCAGCAGGAATGCATAACCAGATCAAGCTGTGGGCTAAACAGGGACACTTTAGCTCACTACTGAAGCTCCTGATTGATCATGGCTTTGAGCTTTGGATCACCGCTGATCATGGCAATCTGTATTGCGAGGGGATTGGCAATATCACCGATGGTTCGTTATCGGAAACGAAGGCATCCAGGGTTAGGATATATCAATCCGAAGCTCTCAGAGACCAGGCAGCAAGAAAGACAGATACTTCCCTGGCCTGGACTCCCAAGGGACTTCCCAATGATCTGTGCTGCTTGTTTGCTCCCTATCGGGGTTCTTACCATCCAGTGGGAAAAAAGATCGTATCTCACGGGGGCATTTCTGTCGAAGAGGTCATGGTGCCATTTGTGAAGATCAACAGGAAGGGTATATGAACAAAAACCGTTTTGACAAAGTCGGTATCAAACAGGTAATCCGACTGGAATGGATGGATAGATGCCTAAGTCTGCTGCTCTCAGGGATGTCTGCAACTGAGATTCGTAAGGATCTGATAGACTATCTGGCGGATAAAAAACAGAGTGGGGGCACTGGAGAGCGGGGAGACAAGACTTATACGATAGCTATCGGAATCCTGGCAGCATGGTTCGACCCAGCACCCGAATTGACAGACTTACGTGATAGGCTGCTGTTACTGGCGAAACAAAGATCAAATGATAACTGGCTGCCTCTTCATTGGGCTTTGATGATAGCTGCATATCCATTCTGGTATAATGTGGCGATTCAAACCGGGAGGGTACTGGCTCTGCAAGAGAGAGTAACGCAAAAGCAGATATTTGACCGCTTGGTGGAGCGCTATGGGGAACGCGCAACAGTCCTTAGAAACGCCAGGTATGCAGTAAGGTCCTTTGTTGCCTGGGGCGTCTTGGAGGATACAGAGGTAAAGGGTCGATATAGGAAGAGCAATCCGATTGCTTTGACTGATCCAAAGCTTATAGCAATGCTCTTTGAAGCAACGCTATTTTCAACACCGGAGCATAAAGCACCGCTACGATCACTAATGGCATCCCCAGCACTATTTCCAATGTGTTTGGCTATGGATGTAGCCCAGCAGTCTCTTGCATCAAATCCGAGGCTTGTGAGCGATCATTTCGGAGATGGTGAGATTGTGGTGGGCTTGGCTCAGCCATAGTATGATGTAGATAAAAACCAAGATAATGAAAATGGAAGGTAGGCATATGAACACAAATCATGGTGAGATGCAAAAGCCGGAGATTGGTAAACCAGGAGGACAAGAATCGTCCATTGTAAGGTTCATCAGAACTTTCTTAGGGAATATGGCTGAGGCCAATGAACGACCAGGGGCTACTGTGTTGAAAGAGTTACTACAAAACGCAGACGATGCCGGAGCGACTGAAATAGAGATCACTCTGGACGTAAGACCTTTACCCAAACAAGAAACACCCTATGACCTCTTGCTAGTGCCGTCACTTCTGATTCGAAACAACGCAATGTTCATGAGTAAAGAGGAGTTGAAGCATAGAGACAAAGGCGACTTTGAAGCCCTGTTGGATGTTGCTGGAGGGCATAAAACTTCAGATAGTGTTGCGGCAGGCAGGTTCGGCATAGGCTTTAACAGTGTTTATTTCTTAACCGATAATCCAGTCATTTTCTCAAGAGACGAGATACACTTTCTAGACCTCCTCCATCATCTCCCTTTCAATGGTGAGAACGGTTGGATATTCTCTTTGGATGATTTCCCAGCTGAATCTGGTAAGTCTGCTGGAGCAGTTAAGAACATCGTTGAGCTTTGTTTTCCCAAGACAGTTTTAATACAAGATACGATAGGTGAGATGGCCAGAAAGCAAGAGATGTATAAACAGAGTGTCTTTCGTTTGCCAATCCGAACTGATCGTCAAGAACCAGAATCCATTTCGGATTTGTCTTTCAAAGACTCTAACTTACACAACCTGTTTAATGGAATGATCGAGGAAGCACCAAGATCGCTGCTTTTTCTAAAGACAATAGACAAGATCATCTTTTCACGGCTTGATGAAACAGATAAAAAGATAATTGTAGCCGAGATCTCGATTACTCCAAATCCCCATGAGTTTAAAAAGATTCTGTCAAAGCTCCAAAACAAGGACGATTACACAACTGATGCGATCCGAAGGGTAATACGGGTAAAAACCGGTAAAATTGACGATCATCTGCCTTTTACAATATGGCATCGGATCGATTTCACTAACCAAATGTTAGCAGATAAAAGGAGATTTTTGGAAAAAAGCGATAAAGCCGTACCATGGGTTTCTATTGCGGTTCCAGGGTCAAAAGAGGCAATGACGATTGATGGCAGTGCAAACCCTAACTGGAGAGTGTTTTTGCCATTGCTTGAAGAAGGACCTTGTGGATGCCTTTTTTCAGGGGCTTTCTTTGTTGGTCCTTCCAGGCAGAAACTAGATTACAAGACAGAAGAAGGCATTATCAAAACTCAATGGAATCAAACACTCGTTAAAGAATTATTGGTCCCATTGTTTTGTGAAAAATCCATTGAAATCCCCGAGGTAGCAGAATTAATACTATCAAACGACCCCAAAGCATATCTCTCGCTTTTCCCTGCTAAAGCCAAAAATAAGGAAGCTAAGAACCTCTCTGATTACACGCAAGCATGTTTTCAAAACAGTGAAGAAACATGGTACATCATAATCCCTGATTTGTGGGGTAAGAAAATCGAGATATGGAAGGGAGAGCAGAATTGTATAATTGAAAAAGTCCCAGAATGGCTAATCAAGTACAAGATGTGCTTTGAACACTTCAGCAACCCAAGCCGAAGATTTGTTACAGAGTCTTTAGGGAGGGCTTTGGGAGATAGATACAATGACAAGTCTAATATTCAGGATTATTCGCCAGACTTAATCAATACCGTGCTTAGGGATAAAGACGCCATTGATGTGAGCGATTTGGACAAGCTTTGGGAAAGGTATGCCACCAAAAGCGGTGATGATACCTCATCGCAAACCCTTTATGGCTTGTATGCATTCACAGAATATGATTCTGGAGCATTGATTGAGTATGATGCTGAGAGGTTATTCATCGTTGTTCCCAAGAGCTTCAGCGATCCTGTGTTCAGCTTGGTGAAATCATTTAAAGCTGGGTTCTCCGATGTGTGCTGGATTAATGAAACGGGGCTCGCAAAAGAAGCAAAGAACTTCTCTGACATTCAAAACATCTACAGACCATCTCGTATCACTGTTCTTGAGTTACTCCGTCGGATAAACATCGATGACCACAAAGCTATTGAACTGAAGAACAATGACCTGGAGCTTCTCGTTGATTTTCTTGTTGAGCGCAAGACCTCTGAAGTTGTGGATTTGAAACTGGGATTTCTGATCAAAATTGCATCTAATAAAGAGCGTTTTGTCACCCGGAAAAGTGTATTTATTCGCCCCTTAAATCCCACAAATGATGATGAAGCATTCTGGAATGTTTGGTTTAAATCACATTTCTCAGAGCTTGACCCTCATGTTGCCAAACAGATTAGACGATTGCTTGATGCTCACCCACATATTATCGACATGATAAAAACTTCAGCAATCAATCTTGTGGAAGCTACAAGCTCGCGTGGCATCGATGTTCTGATAAAAGCAATCATGGCAGATAAACCGCTAATAGAGGAATTAGCCAGCAGCATAAATTCGCAGAAAGAAAAGGCGCAGGCTCGCAGGGTGTCTGAATACATTATTGAGCGGGCAATGAATCAATGGGATGATTGGGATGTAGAGAAGCAAAATTGTATTCTGGACTTGCCAATCCACAGAGCCGTGGATGGGAAGTATATATCATTGAAAGCTGATGAGGATTATTGGCTACAATCAAAAGATAGCGCTGATCTTGATGCGCCAATAACCTTGGAAGATAGACCTATCTTGAATCCACAGTCTCAGTTTGTTAATGAATTTTATGCTAACACATTGAAGATTGAATACAATGGCAGACTATCTATTATCAAGCAAGCTCTTAAGCAAATCGGCTTAGACAATATAGATAATCAAGCGCTTCTGGTATATATCGTTAAATACTACCCATCCGTGATTGATACTTATCCGGATGAAGTATCCGAACTGAAAGAGCTTCTATTGGCTGCCAATATTGTGCTTTGTTCGGATGGGGAGTGGAGACCAATTACGGAAGCCTACAATCCCGCCAGAGTGATTGACATTCTATGTGAACAAGGTTGGAAGGATGCTGAGGCTCAACAGGTAGTGAAAGCTATTTGTAGCAATATGCCCATCACCGATCGGGATAATTATTCTACCTTGTTCCCATTCCTACGATCTCAATCCCATGAAATCCAGGCTTTGACACAAAAGCAATTTTCCCAGAGCATAGTCACATCAAAAAGTATAGATCTGAGCATTCAACAGATTATTAAGCTTGTTACAAAGAACCGATACAATGATGAGTTTGAGATATCCGGTTTGATACAGCAGTCAGACCTACCAACTTTAACAGGCTCTTCAAAACTGCATGAAGCTAAGTTGTTGCTCAATAGAATCAACCTGTCTGATAGGTTGTTGCGGCGTTTGATACCCAACCTGGTTGATGTCCCTAAGCTTAGTGATACTATTGGCATCTCAATAAAGGACGTGCAGGATGCCTTAAAATATCTCAGAGTTCGTGAGATAACATCTGATTACGTTAAACAGAAGTTTGTATCTCAATTTACTGAGCTATGGGATTCAGTTAAAACTAATGAAGAAAAGCTTGAATTGCTGGTTCTCATTGAAGAACAAGATGCATTTGATGACCTTCGAGATGTGATAAGTACAATCCCTATAATACAATCCAAAGCCCAGAAAGAACCGTGGACTATCCCAGAAAAGGCTCTAACCCCAGATATTGCCAACCTCAATCCTCCCTTGATATCTGAGACAGAACTCCCATCCAAGGATGTTCCTGACAAGATTATAGCTTTGTACAGCAAGATTTGTGGGATTAACTCATTTTCTTTGGTTTTCTCACAGATATTGTGCAAATTGGCTTCAAGCATTAGCACTACAAAAATCTCTGAAGTGTATATGTGGCTCAGCAACCTACTGAATGAAAAAATGATAAGCAATGATGAGTTGGTCGACTGTCTAAAGACCAATAACTGGGTTCTTGCAAACCAGGTTGGCAAAGAAGATTATTTAGAGCCTAATGAAGTACTGATCTGCGATGCATCTTCTATCTTGAAACACCACTTTTACGTGCCGGTCCTACCCATTCCAGATAATCTGATAAATCTGAACATTGGGTTCCAACGTTCTCTGCCAGAGACTCCCGATGACCTACGCGGAGTATGCCAGGCGATATTGGAGTCTGGTACAACTGATGAGGATTCTTACATCGCTTTGTATAAAATGATTGTAAAACTACTTACCGATGACGAGTTAAAACAAATCTGGTTAGAAGAAGCCAGCAATAACCCTCTTATATTGACGTTTCGGGAGAAGAAAAGATTTAGTAGTCTTTACGGGCTTTTTATCGGTAATGATGAATACATCGAAGATTTATCAAGTAACCTACTATGCCTAAAGAAGACAGAACTACCCAAGATAGTAGAAAACCTGTATATGAAGTTGGGCGTAGAGAATCTGCCTAGTATTCGCCATATATATTATGCGTTATCTGAATTTGAGGCACAAGGAGATGCAAAAGACTATCGCAAGTTGGTCGATCTCATCACAAAATACGTAGATTTGGAATCCATCAATCCCGGTCATCTGAAAGTGAAAACACTAGCGGGGACTTACAATGAGATATCAGGCTGTTATAATGCATCAACGCTGATCAATAGTGGATCAGTTGTCGAGGGACTAGAATCTCTGATTGATATCAATGATGCATCCACCAGGAAGTTGGTCGATTGGATACACAAAATCGAGCCTTTTTATCCAAAAGAACTTCAAAGTTATGCTGATTATTCGATACAAAGCCAGGATGATCAAAACCTTATGCAACAATACGAGGCTGTGCTAGATGCATGGATGCAGCTTCTCTATGACCTGAACAGAGGGGATTCTCTACTTATCGAAAAACTCAATGAGCGAAGTATTGAGATAGAACCTGTTGAGATCAGGATTAAAACTGCTGGTTACATTGAAATCAAGGCCAGTACTGGAAACACAAAGATATCATTTACATCAAATGACCAGAATTGGTTCTGTAGCTCAGAGAGAGACTGTGGTGAAATAATCATAAAGCCATCGCCTACTATAGATTACCAGTTAATTGACAGTGCTATTACGAAAGAACTGCTCTTCCAGCTTGGAATAGACACAACGAAAGACGAAAATAACATTGCTTTCTCAATTCTGCAAGATTACTTAGAGCGGCCATCGTCAACACTTAGAAGAATCTCAAAAGATAAGAAGGATTCTTTACTTGTTCTCTATAAAAATGAGGTAGCCGATCCAGAATTCAACGAGAAATACAGTACCTATGTAAATTCTTCAAAGCGTATACAACAGACTCTTATTGATCAACTCATTGGCATCGCATCAGAAAACTACATCAACGAAAGGAGAAAAACTATACTAGGGCATGGGTACGATAAAAATTCCATTGTTACAGAGCTCCTTCAGAATGCAGAAGATGCCTATAAGCAGGCTAATCTACTTGGGATGGAAATACCCGGGGTTCCTTACTTCTCAATCCTTGTATCAGAAAACTCTGAAATCAAACAGATTTCGGTTGAATACCAAGGCAGACCTTTTAACTACTATAAACACCACGGCAAGGCAGATAAATCTTTTAAGCAAGACATCGAAGGCCTACTAAGATCATCAGGAAGCTTTAAACCTCATGCAAATAAAGGTGCTGATCCATCAAATGGGGCAATAGGTAAGTTTGGACTAGGTTTTAAATGCGTATATCTCATAACTGATAGTCCCATTATTCACTCAGGTCATTGGCATTTCAAGATCAATCATACCTGCATACCTGAAGAGATAGCTCCCCCAGAGAATTGGTCGCCTAAGAAAACGAGAATAGATCTACCTATAAACGTTTACGATCTCACTAATGATATTGATGTTGACTCCATCTGGAAATTGCTGCCATTTCTGCACCACATATCTAAGATCGAAGTTGTGATCAATGAAGAGACATGCCTGATTACACGAATTGAGAAGCCAGTCCAGACCAGAAACGACACGCTTATCACTTCCAACGAAATCAGCATTGACAACTCTTCAATATGCAGATTCATAAAAATCAGCCGCCAACATGCACAATTAGCCCTACTATTGGATGAGGCAGATAAGCCTCTCAGATGGCTTTCTGAGTTCAGTAATGACTGTTATTCATATCTTCCGCTGGCTAGTAGGTTGGATTTCGGCGTTGCTGTATCGAATCAATTCAGCATTCAATCCGGCAGAACCCATCTACTTAAGGATGAGGAAAACACTTCTCGCAGCGATGAAATCAAGCATTTGATCCTTCCTCTAGTAGAATATCTTGAAAGCCAGTATGAAGACAATGTAGGCTTCTGGAGAGGCTTTTGGGAAGTGTTCAAGTATGAAAGTAGCGGTCCAGAGACGGAATGCATCAAAAGAGATATTGCGGAATCATTAACGAGTTCAATGCAACAGCTCCCGATAATTCCCACAATAACCAGTTTGGTAAGAATAACAGATTGCAACCAGCTATTCTACTTCTCCGATGAGGTTTTGTCATCGGTTAGAGAAGTAATCTTGAAAAGCGGTATTAGTCTCAATGGAGCAGTAATAACCCCAGGTAATACTGCCGATATAGAGACCATCACCAGGCTTAGGGCAATTTTGAAACTCGCAGGACAAGATGACGATTCGCTTTTCGTTAGGATCGATGTTGATACTCTAGTAGATGAATTCAAGGAGCATCCCATACTAGCGGAGAATCCAGAAATTCTTAACGTGATTACTGAAGAGAGAAATCGCAAACACTGGCAATTTCAAGAAGGATGGTTAAAGGAATGTGAAGTCTTGATAGATGGTGATCAAGGTTCTGATTTCCCAGATCATCTGTATATGCCATCAATAGCGGATTTAGCATATTTGCCAATCGACAAGATGCGAATGGTATCTGATTTTTACAACGAAGATGCGATTGATGAACTAGTTGAGTCTGGTTTGATGACGTGTTTGAGTGTAAAGGACTTAGAAACCTGGATAACGAGTAAGGAGCTATCAAAACAACAGTGTATTGATTTGATCAGGTATTTAAGTATAGATAACAGGTACTTACAGTATTACGATGTTAGGCTGGTCATACAAGGCAGATGGATACCTTATAACAATTCTTATAAATCTCCAAAGGAGATTAGTGAAATTACAGCTGATTTGAGTAGCATTCTGGGGGATTCATATTACTGTGTTTTCTTGGGTATAATAGCTATACCCCATCCAGACCCTGCCCATCCATCTGAACTCAAGCAAATTGACATCAAAGCTGTGCTTGCACGAATTCATGATTGGTGGAAAGAGGTGAGAGAAGGGAAAAATGCCGAGTATAACCGCCTGGCATATCCAGATGGAAATGGACTTATGTATCTGAATGAAGACGATTCTAGTATCAATCGCAAATCCGATTGGTTAAAGCTCTTCATGTTGGGGTCATTACATGCGATGGGAAGATCAAAACCTGAGCAACACAGAGAATACTTATCAAAATGCGTAAGAGCAGACATCTTTAACATGGAAGTCAGTGTCATGGACAGAGAGAATGGATGGCTTCGTGCAGCTTTTGAGATAATCGATAATCCTAAAGACGATCAAAAATATTACCACTGGATAGGTTTTACTGCTGTCAGGTTTCTTCAGCTGAATAGGTGGTTAGATGATTACATTTCAATGTTTCTGGATATCGAAAAATATAAAGATAGCTTCAATATTGAACGTTTCCTGAAGCCGAGATCGAACTCAATCTACTCTGGCACAGGGGCATTAAATGCCCCTCCCCTAGATCGAACTTTCGGCAGCATTGGAGTAAACTATGTCTTAAGGGAATTGGTAAGGCACGGCTCACTCAGTAACAGCATTGTATTCCAGGAGTGTTTTGTCCCTACTAGGAGGATCAAAGAGCTTTTCTATTGGTTATCGAACGGGACAGTATTTGAGTCCTCTGCAGAAATAATGGAGTTTCTGTCAGAAAATATGCCAGGTATGGATGCAACATTTGGAAGATGTTTCGATATACCGTTTCAGATGATTATACGGGACGATGAGTTGAGGGATGAGTTATTTCTTGAAGATCTAGACATAGATATAGAGGATGAGGATGACATATAAAAACGGCAACAAAGTTGAGCATGCCAGGTTTGGCCTTGGTACTATTCAGGTTACAACAGATTCGACAGCTATAGTAAGATTCGAACACGGCATTGAAGAAGTCTTGATTTCAGAACTTGAATTGGTCCGCACCATAACTGATGCTATTTCTGAGCAAGCGTGGGCTTCTCCATTGCATGTTTTATGCTTAGGATTATCCTCTGCCATCGTATCTGTAAATGATACTTGGGGGCTGTTTTCACGGTCCAGGATTACATTGTTACCCCATCAATTGTGGGTTTGCCGGAAAGTGATATCAAATTGGCCGGCAAGGTGGTTGATCGCTGATGATGTAGGACTGGGTAAAACAATCGAAGCTGGACTCATTCTCTGGCCTCTGTTATCAAGAGACAGGGTTAAGAGACTCTTAATCATTTGTCCTAGTTCACTTGTGGAACAGTGGCAGTATCGATTGCGAACTATGTTTGACATTCGATTGGTAAAATATGCTGTCGAGAGCGATACCTCAAAAAGTGATTTTTGGAACTCAAACAACGCTGTAGTAGCATCGATGCAAACCCTGCGTGCTGATAACAAGGACCGCCACAAACGCATTTTAGAAAGCGAAGCATGGGATCTGGTGATTGTAGATGAAGCTCACCACTTGAATGCAGATGAGAGTCGTGGACCGACTCTTGGGTATCAGCTACTCCACAAGCTAGAAACAAATGGAAAAATCGTTTCAATGCTGTTCTTCACTGGCACACCACATAGGGGGAAGGATTATGGCTTTCTGGCCTTACTCAAGCTTCTTAGATCAGATTTATTCAATCCCAAAGAACCAATGTATAACCAGCTCAAAAACCTTTCAAGTACGGTGATTAGGAACAATAAACAGAATGTTACCGATTTATCAGGTAAAAAACTTTTCAAACCACAGATTGTAATACCTAAAACATTCAGGTACTCTGAAGAAGAAACGCAATTTTACGAACTACTTACTGAGTTTATAACCAGCGGAAAAACCTATGCTTCGAGTTTGGATCAATCAAATCAAAGGCTTGTGATGCTAGTTCTGATATGTATGCAGAAATTGGCCTCAAGCTCTATTGCGGCAATCAGGAGAGCTCTGGAGAATCGACTGAAAAACCTTAAGGAACTTGATGATAAACTAAACCAACGTCGAAAAAGGAATGAAAATCTGGCAAGTAATCAGGACTCCGATGGGTATGATGAAGACGAACAAAGCGCCCAAGAAGAAAAATTTGCTAGCGAAGGCATACTAAACTTGCTCAAAGATGAAGAAAAATGGCTGGAGCACCTCATCTCTGCAGCTGACAGAGTTCAAACTGAAACCAAAATCGAACTGATTGGCGATGTACTCGAACATGAGTACAAAGATAGATCTGTGTTGTTGTTTACAGAATACAAGGCTACTCAAAGCAAAGTTATCAATCTGCTGATAAAGCGTTATGGCAAGAATTCGGTAGTATTCATCAATGGTGACGAGATGCTGGATGACCTGGATTATGGTGATGGAGTTAAACGAACTGTACGAGTTACTCGAGGTGAGGCTGCTGATAGATTCAATGAAGGTACCGCAAGATTCTTAGTATCGACTGAAGCTGCTGGAGAGGGTATAGACCTTCAAGAAAGCTGCCACTCAATGATTCACATTGATCTTCCCTGGAATCCCATGAGACTTCATCAACGGGTTGGTAGATTGAATCGTTACGGACAGAAGGAGCAAGTTGAAGTCATCACTCTTCGTAATCCAGATACTGTAGAGGCTCGTATTTGGGATAAGCTGAACTCGAAGATTCAGTCAATCATGACGGCATTCAGCAGCTTCATGGATGATCCCGAAGATTTGTATAGTCTCATTTTGGGTATGACACCTCAAAGTATGTTTACAAACTTGTTTTCTGATACTGCGTCGGCAACAAAAGACAATTTCTCCAAGTGGTTTGATGATAAAACAGCTACATTTGGGGGAGAAGATGTCATTGATACTGTTAAACAGATATTCGGTAACTGTGCCAAATTTGACTACCAACAGGCTAAGTTGGACATTCCAAGGTTAGACTTACCAGATCTAAAACCTTTCTTTGAGGCTATGCTGATCTTTAACAGGAAAAGAAGTAAAGAGAATGAAGATGGATCAATTAGCTTTAAAACTCCTGACGAATGGAGAGATGCTATTGGAGTTCAAAAGGAATATACTGATATTGTGTTTGAAAGGAATGGTGACGTAAAGCGCAAACTCGACAAGATTTTTGGGGTAGGGCATGTGGTAGTTGATAAAGCTATCAAGCAAGCTCTGAACATCAAAGACAGCGTATGCGTGGTATCCCAAAGTGACATTCCCGCTCCATTGTATCTAATCAAAGCCAGAGATCGAATAACCAGTACCGGTGAGTCTATTAGGTTCCTAGTGTTTGGTATAACAAAAGATTCAATTGGATGGAGAGTACTAAAAGATTGGGAAGTAATCAAGATGCTTAATCCTATTGTGTCGAAGTATCAGCTGCACAGAAAGGAATACAAACCATCACTCACAACTAGTAGTATCAGTGAGGAAGTCAATGAGACAGTAAAATTCTTTATTGATACTCATTTTCACTCAGAACTTCCTTTTAAGGTACCACAAATTGAACCAGTTGCCGTTATATGTTTTGGGGATGAAGAATAACGTGTTTTTTTACTAAGATGTTTAGTAATCTCCCACCACACTTGATTAACATAAGTATGAGGATAAATAGTAATGAAAACAATCATTGAACAAGCTGCAAAAAAGTTGTTTGATCTGGGGAGTGAATACGACAACATTAGCAATACAAGCTCAAGATTAATATTCCCTACCCAAGAGCAACCCCAGAAAGGTAAAAGAAAAAGAGTTAGCGAACAAGAATTACGTCAGTGCTTTGTGGAGGTGGCAAAGAGTTCTGATTATATGTATTCGGTTGAAACTCCTACACTACATAAATACAGAAAGACAGGGAGTAAGGATATTTCGGGCAACCTGGATATGTGTTTGTATTCGATAGAGAATAAGAAGATCATACGAAAAGTATGTATTGAATTCAAAGCACATAATATGAATCCGTCTTACTCTTTTGACCTCTACAAAGCTACCCGGGAACCTGGCAATAACTTATACTACCATTTGCTTGAAAGCGTTAATAACGGTACACTGACTACATCATCTAAGAAAAGAGAAGGGCTTCTAGTAAAACTTCAGAAGGACCTTCGAAACTTAGATACTGCCAATATTCATTCTGAGAGTTTGACGATCGCGGTTGTATGCTTATCACCTCGTTTGTTAATCTGTCAAACACTCACCAAGGATTCCCTGATTAATAGAAGTTATAATCTCATCGACCTTGATTATCATATAAAAAGAAAGCAACTAAAAACCATTGATTCGAAGAATTGGTCTGTTCTGATACAGTGACACATTTGCGTTTGACAAATCGGTGTCACAACCTGCCATTCTGCTGTCATGATTTGACAAAATGCTGTCACTTCTAAAGGGGCTGGGATTCCGATAATTTGACAAAAGAGTGTCACAAACTGAGGTCTTTTCTGGGGTTTTGTCAAACTGGTGTCACGATTTGACATTTCAGGTGTCACTTCTTACTTATAATACCTTGTTTGAAAAACGGGGGGATGTGAGTAAGTTAGAGATTTTTCTTGACAGATAATTACCTATTAAAAGAGCATGCAAAGTATGTAACAATCGTTTAATACATGCTGCTTAAAAGGACGTTTAAAGCGATTGATGCGCAGTAAAGTTTCCGTGTTATGCATTGATTCACATGGAGCATAGCTTGTTGACTGACTTAAATTCCGGAATATGATATTGTTAAGGAGTAATGATGAGATTTGCTAGTTTCGTTATATGTGTAGCAATTTGTGTTGTTTTAGGATTTTTATTAGCCTGTAAGAAAGGCGATGGCAGTAGAAATGATTGGAATACCGTGTCCGCTTCTGCCGATGTGGCTATGTTGGAAGCGTTTATTGATGAAAACCCTACGGGAACACATACTAACGATGCAATAGTCAAAATTGACTCTATCAGACAAGCTATCGGTGCACAGTGCGTTAGTATATACTACGAAGGCGAGGGAAACTATACATATGTGGGCAGACTTAAGGTATCATTGAACGGTTGGTGGGAATCAATAACACCTCATGTACCTAACATTAGCATATTCCGGATGGTTCCCCAAGATTTGCTTGATAAGCATAGTTCTCTTCGGGCTGGTTGTGCTTATCTTGACACTCTTAACAGCTATCAATACTTGGGAAGAGTAGATTTGAGCAAAACAGATATTGAATTGGCGCGCATGTTTATCCCCAGTCCCTTACCAAGCGATGACAAGATAATACCCATAATGAAAACAAAGGAAGATTCAATTGCATATTCTGATAAATGGTTTTCAGATCATACTTTCCCCTATTTGAATCATAAGCAGAATTGGTGAGTTTATACTGATTCGGTTTCTTGGTTAATGAAGTAATTATACTACCAAATAAGAAATTAGAAAAAATGGAGGAAGCCAATTATGGCACAAATTGATGCTTTTGTTTTTAAGAATCTTACGCTTGAGAACAAGGTATCCAACCTCTTCATAAACAAATTGTGTAATCAAGATTTATTGAGGCTTCTTCTGGACTCAAGCGTTGAAACTGAAGTAAAGAATGCTATTATCCAGTTCATTATTGATATTAAGCTTGATGACGATAGGCACCCTGTGTCAAGAGGGGGGAACTACTTTTCAGCCAAGCAAAGTATCGATAGTTTTAACGATGCGCTTCATACAAGTAGTGATCAACTCTTAAGCTTCATTATTGATTTAAATTCACCATATGAAAAGAGGGTAATCGCTGCGAAGGTGATGTTTAAAAGGATGGTTCCTCCTGGAAAGGATTCGAAAGCGGTTATACCACAGAACCTTGAACCATTTAAGAGGTTTAACTGGGGAGCATTCATGCTACCCATAATATGGTCTGGGGCGTATAGTCAATGGGGTTGGTTTTTTTTATTGATGTTATTGAATCTTATGGGTGGTATAGTAGTGGGCCTTGTAGATAAAACAGGTAACGGTAACTTGATTTATATTGCATTCATGTTATATTTATCATACTTACTCGCCAACGATGCTAACAAACTCGCCTGGGAAAAGAAAGCTGGCAAGTTTAAGACAGTTGAGAACCTTTTGAAGGCTCAAACTAAGTGGATTTACTGGGGAGTGCCAATAACCATTATAAGGGTGGGATTCATTATTGCATCCTTCATCGAAGCAGTCAGCTATCAATCAAGCTCCATTGGATACTGACTGCCTGAACTTCCATAGGGAATGCTAAGCCCTGTAGCGTAAAAAGGTGCGGGCAAGTAAAAGCTCAAAAACTTCGCTTGACAGGAAAGGGCGTTTGGAATCTTATGTGCAAAGAAAAGAAGCCGCTTGCTTCTGCCTTACAGCTATCGTGCTCGTAAGGCTATGAAATATAATAAATAAAGACAAGATCTTTACTGTGATGCAGGCGGATTTCCTTGAGCTTAGGAATTCGCCTGTTTCATTTCCGGTAAGAAGGAGGTTCTTATAATCCGGATTAAAAAGGGAAAGGCCAAGACCAAGGAAGTGGTTCCCAAAGAACGCATAAACACGCAGATAAACTGCGAGAAGGTACGCCTGATTGGTGCCGATGGGAAGCAGATTGGTGTGGTCTCCGTTCGTGAAGCTCTGCGCAGAGCAGAAGAAGCTGATCTCGATTTGGTGGAAATATCTCCCAACATCGATCCACCTGTGTGTAGAATACTGGACTTTAGCAAGTATTATTTCGAGAAGGAAAAGAAAGCCAAAGAAGCCCGTAAGAAACAGCACGAAGTGGAAGTTAAGGAGATAAAGTTCGGTCCCAACACCGAAGAGCACGATTTCAACTTTAAGAAAAACAACGCCATAAAGTTCCTTAAGCAGCACAACAAGGTTAAGTTCACCATCCGTTTCCGCGGAAGGCAGATGGCACATAAGGAGCTTGGTTACCGCGTGTTGGACAAGCTGAAAGCTGAATTGGCGCACATTGTGGATATAGACAGCGAACCTGTATCCGACAGAAACTTGCTTTCCATGGTTGTTTCCCCCAAAAAGGATATAGACCGCATTTTGGCAAAGGAAGCCCCGGCAGAAGCAGTAGTTCCGGTTAACCCGGATGCACCCGTTGAGGTGGCTGCCGAGCCTGTCCTAACCGAAGCACCAACCCCGAAGGAAGAAGCATAAAGCGTTTAACATATATACATTAGAATACACAGATTAGATAAAACTAAGGAGATAAACATGCCCAAGATCAAAACAAACAGATCGGCTGCCAAGCGTTTCAAGGTAACCGGAACGGGTAAGGTTGTGCGCCACCATGCCAAGAGCGCTCACATCAAAACCAAGAAATCCCCCAAACTGAAGCGTAACCTTCGCACCAGCGCCATCGTCCGCAAATGCGACGAAGGAAGAGTTTACCGGATGCTGGGACTTTAAGAGAGGAGAAAGAAGATGCCAAGAAGTACAAATAATGTAGCAGCCCACCGTAGAAGAAAGAAATACATGCTTAATGCCCGCGGCTTTTTTGGTCGCCGGAGCAAGATATATCGCGTTGCCCGTCAAACCGTGGAAAGAGGTATGGCATTCTCTTTTGCACACCGGAAGCTCAAAAAACGCCAGTTCCGTAGCCTTTGGATAACCCGTATCAACGCAGCTTGCCGCTTGAACGACATGAGCTATAGCAAGTTCATCAACGGACTGAACAAAGCCAACATCGATATTAACCGCAAGACCCTCGCCCACCTTGCCTGGCACGATGCCCCTGCATTCGCCCGTTTGGTGGAAATTGCCAAAGGATTATAAACCCAAACAACGATAGATAAAACCAAAGGAAGAAGCTTTGCGTGAGCAGTTAAGTGAACTTGTTAAGCAAGCGGAAAAGGATATTCTGGCTTGCCGTAATGCCAATGACATCATGAATATCAAAGCCCAGTATTTGGGCAAGAAAAGCCTGTTAAACGGGCTTTTTGCTCGTTTACGGGAACTTCCCCAGGAAGAACGCCCCGCTTTCGGTAACCTGATAAATGAAAGCAGAAGCAAGATAGAAGCCCTGCTCGAGAGCCAGAACATCAAGGTTAAAGAAGAAGCTTGGAACACCAACAAAAGCGCTAACACGGTGGATATCAGTATGCCCGGCCTCACAAGTTCCCGAGGCGGATATCACCCGCTAAGCATTGTGCGCAGAGAAATTGATGAGGTCTTTTTAAGCATGGGCTTTGAGATAGCAGAGGGTCCGGATATCGAAGATGATTTCCACAACTTTGATGCCCTAAACACTCCTGCTAATCATCCCTCACGCAATCTTGCAGACACCTTCTATCTGGAAGGTGGAGGCTTGTTGCGCACCCAAACCTCAACTGTTCAAATACGCGTCATGGAAAACTTCCCTCCGCCTATCAGGATAATCTCCCCCGGCAGATGTTACAGAAACGACAAGCCCGATCCCTCCCATTCGCCTGTGTTCCATCAAGTGGAAGCATTGGTGGTGGATAAAGGGATAAGCCTGGCAGATTTGACGGACACCTTGTCTCAGTTTGCCTCGATTATGTTTGGTGCAAACATCGGCACCCGGATACGCCCTCATTTCTTCCCCTTCACCGAGCCCAGTGCAGAGATGGATATCTCTTGCGTTGTTTGCGGAGGAGCAGGATGCAGAGTGTGTAAACATTCCGGTTGGCTGGAGATGGGTGGAGCCGGAATGGTGGATCCCAATGTGTTCAAAACTGTTGGAATCGACCCCGAATTATTTACCGGTTTTGCCTTTGGTCTTGGCATCGAACGAATTGCCATGCTAAAATATAACATCCCCGATATGCGTATCTTGTTCGAGAACGATTTGCGTATGCTGCGCCAGTTCAAAGGAGAATCCCGATGAAGATTACGCTTGCCTGGCTAAGAAACTATATAGACCTGCCCGCTTCTGTTACGGAACTGGAGAAACTGCTTACCTTCGCAGGGATTGAAGTTGAGGCTGTTAAGCATATCAAAGCTCTTCCCCAAAGCGTAATAAGCGCTCGTGTGGTAAGCGCAGAACCTGTGCCCAAATCTGATCATCTGCACTGTTGCATGGTGGATATTGGCGATTACCATTACGCAGAAAAAACCGCAGATGGCTTGATACAGGTTATCTGTGGTGCGCCCAATTGCAGAGCGGGATTGATGGCGGTTATAGCCCTGCCCGGAACTGAACTGGAAGGCATCACCATCGCCAAGGCAAAAATCCGCGGTGTAGAATCGCATGGAATGCTTTGCTCCGAAAGAGAACTTGGCATCTCCGATAATCACGGCGGAATTATTGAACTTCCCGAAGATATGGCAATTGGGATAAGCGCAAACGAGCTATACAATCTGCCGGACACAATCTTTGAGCTGGAGATTACCCCTAACCGGCCTGATTTACTTGGCTATATAGGCATCGCCCGCGACCTTTCGGCTAAGCTGAATGTTCCTCTTAAAACCCCGGAACTTACTTTGCCCAAGGCTAGTGGTGATGCGCACATTATGCCCCTTAAGCTGATAAATAAAGAGCCGGAACTGTGTCCCAGGTATATGGCAAGGCTGTTTAACAAAGTTCAGATAAAAGAATCTCCCCTATGGATGAAGTCCGCTTTGATAAAGTCAGGGCTGCGTCCCATCAATAACATTGTGGATATTACAAACTATGTATTGTTGGAGTTCGGACATCCGTTACACGCCTTTGACTACACCCGCTTATCGCCGGAACAAGGTGACAACATCAACTGCATAGTTATCCGTAAATCAGAGGAAAAAGAAGCTTTTACTGCCTTGGATGGCAAGAGCTATGTGATGGATGGAGATGAGCTATTTATCGCGGATGGCGTGAAAGCCTCTGCTTTAGCCGGTGTTATGGGCGGATTGGATTCGGCAATTAATGCAAACACAAACATGATTGTGTTGGAAAGCGCTGCCTTCCACCCGGGATGCATCCGTAAAACCTCATATAAGCATAAGATAAGCACGGATTCATCCTATCGTTTCGAACGCCATTTGAGCGATCACGCGGTGGAAAATGCATCCCTCAGAGCTTCTCGGTTGATATGTGAGCTAGCCGAAGCTGAAATGATTGACGTTGTTTATGATAACTGGAATAGTCCCTCTAAGCCAATGGTATTGGGAATTAGACCCAAAAGATACGAGCAATTAATCGGATATTCACTTGAGGGTGATAGAATCCGCGAGTATCTGGAGAAACTGGGCTTAAGCTTCATTCAATATGGTGATTGGATTGAGGGGAACATTACGGATTTCAGCGCTGTAGTTTGTCACCATATGGAAGAGATGAAACAAGGAGTAAGCGAATACTCTGAGCAGCCTGATTGTGTTCACACATTGTACTTCAAGATACCCCCATCACGGGTGGATTTGGAGCGCGAGATCGATCTGATTGAAGAGATTGCCCGTCTGGACGGATATGACAAAGTTCCTCAGAAAACTCTGCCCGGCAGGATAATGGACCGTCACGCTTACAAGATTAAGCGCCAGATTAGCGATTATGTTGTATCTCGTGGTTGCTTTGAAACCTTGAACTATAGTTTTTCGGATCCAGATCTGATGCTTAAACTAGGTTATTGCGAAAGTGACCCGGAAATGAACATGATTAAGCTACTAAACCCTCAAAGCGGCAATATGAGTGTGTTACGCACCTCGTTAATACCTCATTTGTTGCAGAATATGGCATATAACATCAACCGCGGAGAGAAGAATGTAAAACTCTTCGAAATGGGTAAAACCTATGTACTTAGTAATGGCAACCGTTCAGAACCGATACAGCTTTGCGCAGCTATGACGGGGAACCTCAGAGAAGAGCACTGGCAAGAACCACAAACTCAATTGGGCGTAAGCTATGTTCGCGGGATGATGGATGAGTTGTTATCGTTAACATCCTTAAGCGGATATGACACAGAACCGATATCTGTTCCATTCCTCAGTGATAAGCAAGGTGTTGCCTATAAGTTGAATGGAGAGTTGCTTGGTTATTGGGGCAAGTTATCCGCTCCCGTGGCTGAAAGCTTTGGTATCAATCTGATAGACCTGAAGCAGGAAGTGTGGATTCTCTATGTAAATGCTGATGTTATTGCATCATTAACCAGACAAGTTAAACTGCAATATATGCCCATTCCACGCTATCCAGCAGTTACCAGAGATGTGTCCTTTCTAATTGATAATAATGTAAGCTACTCGGACATTGTGTCTTGTATTACATATGAGAATAAGCATCTGATATGTGATGTGAAAGTGTTTGATGAGTATCGCGGAAAACAGGTTCCATCCGGTTTACGCAGTCTTTCTATCAGGATAAAATTCCAAGATGCAGAAAAAACATTGACAGATGAACAGGTAGATGAACTCTTAGCTAGCATTAAGCTAAGATTAACCGATAAATGGCAAATTAACTTGAGGTAAGAAGTTATGGAAAACCCGGTAGTAAATTTACAAGATAGAGTTCAAAAGCTGATTGATCAGTATACCCAGGACAAGAAAAGACTAGAAGAAATGGAAGCCCAAAACAAACAACTGACAGAAGAAAACTTCCAGTTGTTCAGCCAGATTGAAGAAAGCAGTCAATCCAATGAAGAGCTTAGCGCAAAGTATCATGCTCTTCAACAGGAGTTTAATAGCTTAGAAACCAGATATAACGAATTGCAGAAAATGCTTAGCGGGTTTGAGAGCATTGCCGTAGGCGCTATCGAAAAGATAGACAGCATCTTCCCTATGCTTGAGGGTGGAGAATAAACCATGCAATCGGTTGAAATCGAGATTTACGGTAGACGTTTTCGGCTCCGTAGCGACGATCCTCTCCGTACCAAACGGGTTGCTGACGAGATAAACCGTCAGATAGGTGAGTTAAACGAGAACTACGAAAATCTGGATTTCACCAAACTACTGTTGCTGATATGCCTTCAGCAACAGGAACAAGTTCTGATCTTAGGCGATAAGAACAATGAGCTTAGCGCAGATTTGGAACGAATGAATCAAATGATTTCGATGATAATACCAGAAGTATAAATGCCTGCAGAACTCGTGATATGAGTTGCATAAAAGCTAATAATGTATCGGGAATCAAGCCATGAGTGGCATGCGAGCCGGCACAGACCGGATACATAAAGCTCACAAGGTAGATGCCCACTTAATGCTTGGCTTTGTAAGGACAAGCATACACGGTTCATGCGGGCACATTAATTCGCTTTGGGAAACCAAGGCTTCATAGATGCAAAAAGAAGGAATGATTCAATGCAAATGATGAACCCCTACCTTGCGCTGGGAATAGGGCTTATATTGGGCTTTGTGGCTGCTCTGATAATCTACATGATCCGCCGCAACAGCACATTTAAACTAATTTCCCAAGCCAACCAAATTGCTGAAGACATCAAAAAAGAGGCTAAACACGAATCCGAGAATGCCAAGAAAGCTGCCATTTTAGAAGCCAGAGAAGAATGGTTTAAGCAAAAGCGCATCATGGATGAAGAGATAAAGGAACGCCAGAAAGAGCTGAGGATTCAAGAGAAGAAATATAACGAGCGACTCGGCAGTCTGGATAAACGATTGGACTCCCTGGACAAAAAGGAAACCAATCTTACCGAACAAGAAAAGAAACTTAAAGCCAAAGAAGAAGAACTTAGCAATAAGAAACTCGAATATGATCAGATTGTAACCGAGCAAAAGACCAAGCTTGCCGAGATTGCAGGCTTATCCCGCGAGGAAGCAGTTGCCAGGCTTCGCGAAGAGCTTATATCTCAGGCAAGAAATGTGGCAGCTAATGATGCTCGCTTGACTATTGAACAGCTTAAACTTGATGTCAGTAAAAAAGCAGCAGAGATACTTTCTACAGCCATTCAGCGCATGGCGGTTGATCACGTTTCCGAAACCACTGTGTCCGTTGTGTCCTTACCTTCAGACGAGATGAAGGGAAGAATAATAGGCAGAGAAGGTAGAAATATACGCACTTTCGAGAAAGCCTCGGGTGTGGATTTGATTATTGACGATACCCCGGAAGCAGTGGTTCTGTCCTGCTTCGATCCCGTGCGTAGAGAAATTGCCCGTCTATCTCTGGAAAAGCTAATCTCTGATGGCAGAATCCACCCGGGAAGAATTGAAGAAGTTGTAGCCAAGACTACCAAAGAGATGGAAGAAACCCTCATGAAGATTGGTGAGAAAGCCGTTCTGGAAACCAATATTCATAACATCTCTCCCAATCTCATAAAGGTATTGGGTCGCTTGCACTACCGGACAAGTTATGGCCAGAATGTATTGCAACACTCCATTGAAGCTGCTTGGATTTGTGGTATCTTAGCCGCAGAATTAGGATTGGATCAAGAGATTGCTCGCAGAGC
This sequence comes from uncultured Candidatus Cloacimonas sp., assembly GCA_964588075.1. Classification (GTDB taxonomy): domain Bacteria; phylum Cloacimonadota; class Cloacimonadia; order Cloacimonadales; family Cloacimonadaceae; genus Cloacimonas. The sequence continues at coordinate 176,045 of CAZPNU010000001.1, read as the reverse complement.
AGGTATGCTGCACGACATCGGTAAAGCAGTTGATCATGAGTTCGATGGAACCCACGCAATTATCGGGGCTAATCTCGCCCGTAAGAATGGAGAGGGTAAGCTGATAGTTAACGCTATTGAAGCGCATCACGAAGAAGTTGAAGCGACTTCCGTATATGCCGCTCTTGCTCAGGCTTCCGATGCGATATCCGGTGCCAGACCCGGTGCCCGGAGAGAAATGTTGGAAACTTATATGCAGCGCCTTGCCAAGCTGGAAGAAATTGCTGATTCGGTTGAGGGCGTAAGCAAGTCTTATGCTATTCAAGCCGGTAGAGAGCTGCGTATCATAGTGGAACCGGGGGTAGTGGATGAAGGAACAACAGCCCTATTAGCGACAGAAATTGCTGCCAATATTGAGAAACAAGTGCAATATCCCGGCCAGATTAAAGTGACGGTTATACGTGAAACAAGACAAATTGCCATGGCAAAATAGATGAAAGTCCTCTTTTTCGGTGATGTCTATGGAAAAGCCGGAAGGCACGCCTTATTAAATGAGTTATCCGGCTTGAAAGAAAGATTCAAGCCGGATTTCGTTATAGCTAATGCAGAAAATCTCGCGGACGGAAAGGGCGTAACAGATAAAACCCTTTCTCCTCTCTTCAGTGCCGGTGTTGATGCAGTTACAGGTGGAAACCATTTATGGGATAGGTTTGACTCTATAGAATATATTAAAAGTGAGCCAAGAATCGTGAAACCCTTGAACTATCCCGAATCAATACCCGGAAACCCATTTCATCGTATCAATAAAAACGGAAAGACCCTTGGAGTGATCTCTCTTAGCGGACAGACCTACATGCCCGCCTGTGATAATCCCTTTATCGCCTTGAATAAGCATCTCGAAAGGAATGTTGATCAAATCCCTACCATACTTGATTTTCATGCAGAATCCACAGGGGAGAAACGTGCAATGGGTTGGCACGCTGATGGAAGAGTTAGTGCTTGCCTTGGAACTCATACTCACATTCAAACTGCTGATGAAGAGATTCTTCCTTTTGGTTGTGCATACATAAGTGATGTTGGTATGACGGGGGCTCACGACAGTGTTATCGGAGTTAAGAAAGAGATAATCGTGGGTAAATTCCTAAGCTCCATCCCCATGCGTTATGAAGCCTCTGATTTGGGTGTGCAGATTAATGCTGTGCTGGTGGAGTTGGATGACGAGAGCAGAATCGCTCTGGAGATAACCCGGATTAAATACTCAATATAAGCGAAGTATTCAGGAACTGAAATGGAAAAAGTATTATACGGAAAACCCGTTGCAACCCTTATCAATCAAGCATCAAAAGCTCTTGTTATCGACAAGAAGCTAAACCCTAGAATGCTCTTAATTCAAGTGGGCAATGACCCTGCTTCTGCATACTATGTGAAAAGCATCATTTCCGCCGGAACAAAACTTGGTTGCGCAACCGAACTTGTTAACTTAGCAGAAGATGCAACTCAGGAAGAATTATTGGAGCATATACGTCGTGGTAATGAGGATATAGATATTCATGGCATCATGATTCAGAAACCACTTCCCAAACATATATGTGAGAATACCATCAATCTTGCTATAAATCCAGACAAGGATCTGGATTGCATACATCCCATAAACATAGGAAAGCTAGCCATGGAGATGGATACCTTTCTTCCCTGTACCCCGGCTGCAGTGTATCTGATGATGCATTATTACGGTATTGACCCCCTTGGAAAGAACGTAGTCATTCTAGGCAGAAGCAATGTCGTGGGAAAACCAATGGCTAACATACTTCTGTGGAAGAAGAGATATGCCAATGCAACAGTTACCATCTGCCATAGTAGAACAGCTAATCTGAATGTTATAACTTCAAATGCAGACATTCTGATTGCTGCCATTGGCAAGGCTGACTTTGTTACCAAAAGCATGGTAAAAAAAGATTGTGTCCTCTTAGATGTGGGTATAAACGAGGTCACAACCGCTGAAGGCAAGCAGATTTACGTGGGAGATATAGATTATAATGATTGCTTTGACAAAGCTTTAGCTATAACTCCAGTCCCGGGTGGAGTGGGTACTGTTACCACCTCCGTATTATTTATGAACTTGATTAAAGCGTGTTTGGACAGTGTTGGGTGTAACAAAACTATTGACGAATATATCGCACTCATATTTGATGCCAACTTGTAAGATAATTAACCAGATGTTTGGGAGGAATGATGCAAGTAAAGAGTTTTAAACTCTTGTCCATCATATTGATGTTGCTGGTGACCATGCTGATTTTGGCTGGTTGCGGCAAATCTGGAACCCGGTTCGGCAATCAAGCCCCGGAGATAAAAATCACATCTTTTGAAGGCTGGGACGATTCCTATGTCACCAACGGATATGATACCAACATTACTTATAGTTTTCAACAACGTATATACTGGCATGGCTGGGATAAGGACGGCAACATCGCCGGATACGCTTTCCGTGTTCTGGATGAAAATGGAGATCCCATCGCCACCCCCGGTTATGAAGTTATCGCCACTGCTGCAGATAACCTGATACCCCAAAACCTCCTCGATCTGGATCCAAAGGGTGGTTGGGCAGTTCACTATGTGCCCGGTGAAGATGAGACCATGCCTCTGAGTGATCCCGCAACCCGAAGAACTATTTGGACATCACAGAAGTATGCCGTGATAAATTTCCCCGCTGCTGATGCCAATGGCAATCCGCTGGTTCGAGCAAGTAAGTTTGAGGTTGTTGCCATAGATAATCGCGGAGCTATCACTCCCGCTTTCGCTTGGCGCAACTTTAAAACCAGCTCCATGCGCCCCACCTGCACCATTTCCACAACCAAGGGAAACCCCAACGGTGGTGTTGTGGGAGCAGGTTTGAAGCTTAGCTTCTCAATGGATGATTCTGATCCTTTTATTCCTGTTGTTCCTTATCGCTACCAATTCCAAATCATGAAGGTAGACTTAAGCGGAAACGTGATTACTCCTCCGGAAAGTTTGGTTTGGGTTGATACTAAAACTCAAGTTGTTGAACCGGGGAATATCCTCATTATCGGTGAGTTCCTTTTAAATCTTAAGTCTAACCCTCCCCTACGTTATGATTATGATGCCAATGGCAATCAGGTATCCAAGACTCGTGTAATAGCCCGTGCAACGGACTTAGCCGGTATTGTTTCTGTGCCTGCGGAAGCGTCTCAGATAGAGTTTAAAGTTAAGGGTGGCTTTACTCCCACCACATTGATTTACAGCAAAAAGACTTATGCCATGGGCGATTATCATTATGAGGATTGGGGTGACGATACTACCCCTGAAGTGTTACCCACTCAGTATGTACAGGGTAGCCAACGCTGGGCAACTCCTCTATTCAAAGACTTAGAAAATAAGTACACTGCAGTATATTCCAATAACCTTAAACTGTGGTTACGCTGGGGTTGGTTTGGTGAGTATGGCGATGTAACATCCTCCGGTCTGGTTACCTACCTGGATGCCAATCAACAACCCCTTCAGCACGGTAAAAAAGTTGATGTGGTGTTAGATAGAGCTACCAGCACAAACTACTTTAGTGAAATCACCCACTTCTGGATTAGATACGATGATGATGCGTACAATTTCCCTCCCTACAAACATCTTGAAGTTGTGGATGATAATGGCGACAGATGGCTGAGAGTGCCAAAGAACTCTGTTATCGGACAATCTATCCTGTTAACCGGGTTACCAATTCCCGATGCCGGAACACCCGGAGAACACACTTTTGAGGTTGCCTGTGAAGACCTTCAGGGTGTCGTTGATCCTCAACCCGCTGTTTACACCTTCTATTTACATAGATATATCCCGGAATCAGCTCGCAACGGAATCCTCGTAATAGATGATGATTTGCCAAACGCCAATCAGTCTCCCCAAGAAACTGTGACCAACCTCTACACATCAATGTTCAGTGGGTATAGTGGAACAGTCCGTTACGTTAACCAAGTTCCTCCCGGAGCATCTATAGACAACTATACCAATCCCACTTACGCTGATGCCCGAAAGCGGCAGATTGCTCTTAGCGATTTGCAGAAGTATAAGCTTGTTGTTTATCATAATGACAGTCCCGCCGATAATGGAAACTTCGTAGACGTGGTTGATCCTTTGACTTTGTACATGTTACATGGTGGTAACTTGCTTGTTTCCCACACCAGCAGATTAAAAGCTAATTTGGAAACCCTCTCTCCCACCGGCAGAAGAGGAACCCTATTAAATCTGATGGGCTTTGGGGCACTTCCGCAGTTATCTGCGCTGGGATCCTCGCTCACCAACAATCCATTCTTCTATAAAGCTGTTGGATCAAACGGTTTTAGTGATGTTGATCTGAACACTACAACAAGTTTCAGCAGCATTGTTAACACCAGAAAGGGCTTGGGTTCAGTCGCCTACTTCCCCAATCACACAGGAACCGTTATTTACAAACTTGGGTGCAAAACTGTGGGAATGGATAGCTACTCCCCGGCGAATGAAACCATTTATAACAGTTTCAACAACCAGCCTGTGGGTATCAAAAAAGAGACTAACAGCGGTGGTAAAGCCTACACCTTGGGATTCCCCTTGGCGTTCATGGATAATACCGATGCGAAGGCTCTGATTAATACGATTATCACAGAGTGTGGATTATAGAATAACCGCTAAATACATTGAGGAACAGGTTTTCAGCCTGTTCCTCTTTTTTTATACCTATTTGTGATGCTTCTGGCGTCTCTTGGGATCATTACCTAATCATTATGTGTTTATTACGGATGAAACATGCAATGATTAGGCAATGATCAAGTAATTGTTCTAAGAACCATATCTGCGGTCCCTACTGATGAACATAAATCTATGTAGCAAATGAGAATGTCACTTTTAATAGCATGCCCTCTGAATAATAGGCAAAATATTACTTGACCACAATTCGCAAACTACATAGCATGCTATCATGATAGTGTGTTGTTTTTCCTGCCATCTTTACGCTTGTCGGAAAACCATATGCCCAAGTGAACGAACTTATACTAGAGTAGTTTGAGAAGAAACGGCTTCCTCCCATAAGCTAACTGATGGAAGAGCTTATAACTATAATATAGAAACGGGAGGATTTATGAAACCTTCGCTTACCAAGTTGATTTTGGTAGTTTTGCTTTTTGTCTGTTTCTCTTTTGCGGAAGCTCAGGTGTTGAACATTTCGCCGGATCTCATTGATTTTGGTTCTGTTAATGTTGGGACAAGTGAGACACGATTTGCGACTATTAGCACGGTAGAAGCCGCTGGAGTAGTAATTAACGAAGTTAGTATCTTGGGGGATTTTTCGTACTTCCTAATAGGGCTTCCTGCTTTCCCAACTACTGTATATCCTGCTGCCCCCCTACAAATTGAGGTTATGTTCTCCCCAATGGGTCCCGGCATGGCGTCTGCCATGTTAGAGGTTAGCCCGGCAACCTTCCCACCTCAGAGTATAAATATCAGTGGGATAGGAGCACCCACCGGAGGAATGGATCCGGCTATGCTCACATATCCCGCAGATTATGATTTTGGCACTCTGGATGTTGGCGCAAGCAACACAGCAAATCTGGAAGTGAGGTTGACAGCAGAATGGGCTGCCATGTATGGAACTGGTCAAATCAACGATGTCACTATGACCGGATCAACAGATTACAGCTTTGGCACGATGGTAAATTCTGCCACAAGCGAAGTGATAGACTTTCCGTATTCGCTTGGCTCTGGTGATGCAATCATCCTTCATGTAAACTATTCTCCCACAGATGCGGGGGATGATTTTGCCACAATCGAGTTACAAACAACCGATTCACGACTGTATCAAATATTCGTGAATGGTATCGGCAACCAGCCATCTCCCAACATTGTACTTGATCCTAACAGCCTTGTGATTCAAACTCAGGAAGAGTCAACTACTTCATCATACTTCGACATCTTTAACACAGGCACTACTGATTTGACCTTTTTCAATGACACCTCTGCCATACCCGATTGGATAAGTTTGGATGTTAGCGAAGGCACAGTTGCCCCCGGAGCATCATCTCGTATTGGAGTTATCGTAAACACCGAAGGCATAATAGCTGATAACTATAGCTATTTGCTTCATATTACCAACAATGATCCTGATACGGCGGATCAAACTTTAATGATTACAGTAGTTGTGGATGCCTTGCCGATTGTGGTTGATTTCTCTGCATCAATGGTAAACGGTCACCCCCCCTTTTGAAGTCAGCTTCACGGATAACAGCAGAATTGATCCAGATACACCCTGGGTGCAAATAATTGATTGGAGTTGGGATTTTGAGGATGATGGTGTCTTCGACGCCTTTGTACAAAATCCTGTGCATATGTTTGATGTTCCTGGCTTGTATAGTGTTAGGTTAAAGGTACGCACCAACACCGGTATTGTATCCAGCAAGTTAAGAGCAGATCTGATCTTGGCTTCAAATGCTTACCCACAAGTTGTGCATCCTTTGAATGAGATAAACACCATGGTGGAAGATACACAATGGGGACCTACCGACATTATGTATATATTCAACGATCCTGATGGCGATCCCATTACCGTATCATGTATAAGTAGTGATCATCTTCAGGCAAGCATCAGTTCTGGATACCTTACCATTGTTCCTGAAAGCAACTGGTTTGGCACTGAAACAATAACCTTGAGGGCAGTAGATCAGTTTGGCAAGGGCCCCATACAGGACATTGTTGTTACAGTAGCTTCTGTGAATGATGCACCAATCTTAAGTGTGCCAACTGATATGTACTTCATTCGTAACTCACATTTCACAGTAGATTTTGGCAGATACATCAACGATCCTGACAATCCGGATGCGGACTTATCGATAAGCATTGCTCCCATAGGAATTGAAAACCCGGTCAGCTTCACCTATAGTCCTGTTAATACCCCTAACACAGTTGGCCAATTGGTAGCCATATTCACTTCTACCTCGCAAAGTGCGACATCGGGAGGGTTCAGTATTGTGGTGAATGATAACATGGGAAGACAGATAGCAAGCACCACTTTTACGATGCATGTATTGGAGCAATTTAACCCAATTGTTAACCTTGAATCTACTTACCAATATGCCGGACAGACTGTGGGATTCATAGATGCGACTTTGGGAAACCCCGATCACTGGGAGTGGACATTTGGCGATGGGAATAGCTCAACCGAACAGAACCCATTCCATCAGTATCTAAATGCAGGGACATATGACGTATATCTCACGGTAACAAACACCGAGGCAGATGAAAGTGCTGTTGTGTTTATGCCCGGCCTGATACACTTGGTTGGCACAGCTGTCACTAGTGATATCATACCCAGCACTTGGACATTACAGGGATCACCATATAATCTGTACAGCGGAGTGGTGGTAGATAGCTCAACTGATATAGTTATTCAGGATGATGTGGTGGTTAATCTGTTCAGTGAAGAACCGCTTGATGTGCAAGGTTCGCTTAATGCCAATGGAGTAACCTTCAGACCCGGAGGTCAAAGTGGCTTTTGGGGAGGTTTACGGTTCTGGGGCGACCAACAGCGGAACCCAAGTATCTTGGAAGATTGTCAGATTATAGATGCCTATTTACCTTTGGATATAAGAGGGCAAAGCCCGGATATCAATAACCTCTATATTGCCGTTTCGGATACCACAACTTTTGCCGATAGCGTGGCAGTTCGGATATCCGATAGCAGCGGTTCTATTACAGGAGCAGAGATCTTGAATTACCGCGGTGGTGTTGTTGTTGATGGAGATGGTGGAACTCGTAACACGCCCACCCTAACCAATGTTAGAGTAAGAAACAGCTCCAGCACCTTACGCACAGATTTGGGCAACACTACTGCCGTAACTATCCTTGGTAATGCAGTTATTAATGGGTTAGAAACGGATAACTTTGGAACGGGTATAACACTCGGAGCCGGTGGTAACACATCATCCTCCCCCACTCTTAGCAATGTACGAGTTCGAAACAGCAGTAATACATTGCGCCTTGTCGATACAGGTGTGGGTATAAGTATCAGCGGAAACACAGCACCCATCCTAAATGACATTCAGATAGATGATGTTGCCACAGGGATATTAATGGAAGATGTCAGCACTGTTTCTCGCACAACCCCGACCTTAACAAATGTGCGTGTTAGAAACAGCTCCAGCACATTACGTAATCTAACCAATGGCTTAGTGGTACGGAACACGCCATTGCTGACAGTTAACGATGTTGAAATAACGGACTTTAGCACTGGTATCCTGATGCAAGTGGATAGCAGAACTCAAAGCACTCCCACATTGACAAACGTACGCGTAAGAAATAGCTCCAGTACGTTGCGTACTACATCCACAGGTGTGCAAATTGATGGTAATATTGTGGCAAGAGTCACTGACCTTGACATTCAGAATTATAATAACGGGATTATCTACATCATGGAGGGAGCAAGCACGAATCAAAGCACTCCTACTCTTACAAATGTCCGTGTGCGCAACAGTACCAGTACCCTGCGTAACGAGACAGTTGGAGCAAGCTTTGCGGGATTTGCCAAGCTATCAATAAATAACATACAGCTCGACTACTTCAGCACCGGCTTGAAGATCATGGATGTGGATAGCAGGATCGACAGCACTCCAACCCTTACCAATGTGCGGGTACGGAATAGTACCAGTACTTTACGGGTTGAAACAACAGGAATATACTTGGGAGCAAATGTTAAAGGTAGCCTCAGTGGTTCAGAGATAGATAGTACAGATGTTGGCATATTGATTGCTGACGGGAATAGAACCGTGTTGGATAACAACCTGATAATAGATTGCTTATCAGGTATCAGAGCATCTGGTACAAATCCATTGCCACTTAGACGTCAGGTGTTTCTACTTCAAGATCCAATTGCCAATGCCAGAGCTTTCGAGCTTATGGGATATGGTCCGTGGACAGTGCATAACAACACCATTTATGGATATCCTATCGGAGTAAAAGCTACCAATGCCAGTGTCAATTTTAACAGTAATATACTCTGGAACGACATACAGGAGATACCCATTCCCGTGCAGAGTTTCGGAGGTTCGGAAGAAATAAGTTATAATGACATATATAACGGCTTTTCAGTATATCCCGGCATGGGCAATATCAACTCTAATCCACAATTTGCTTCGGTAGCAACAAGGGACTTCAAGATTCTTAGAGATAGCCCTTTCCTGCATAACAGATTTTTGTGCCGGCTTGCTTAACAATACCCCCATTCTCGCAATTGACAATCTTAATGATTACGATCCCACTTCACTCCAGCTTATCTGTAAACTGATTCCGCTCCTACTGGCATCCCAAGTTAAGGTAGTGTACACTGCAACGCCTGAGGCTATGATATCCATACCCATTGGATACAAACAAGATACGCTTATGCTTGGGGATTTGAAAGCTCAACAATCGCAAGAGATAGTTGAGTTCCATCTACCTTTAGTGAGTAAAGAAGCTCTCCGCCTACTGCATAAAATATCCCGTAGTAATGTAAAGTTTCTGGTTGCCCTCCTAAATCAGATAAAGGGATTTGAGGATTACGGCAATGACCTGCTTACCGAAAAGACTCTTCAGGAATGGCAGAGCAGGGGCAAGGTCTCCTTGAACATGGATGGCATATTGCTTGCCAAATACTTGTCCTATCCGGCGAGCATGAGGAACTTCCTGAAGCTGCTTTCCATTTTTGCCAATCCTTTCAGTATCTCTGATATGGTGAGTTATAACCCGGAGATGGATAGCTCTTCGATTGCATCTTGTGTTAACCAACTCCTTCATGAGGGTGTTCTAGAGCTTATCAATTCAGCCGATATTCCTCTATATAACTTCGAGAACCCTCTTTTCATGGATAGTATCTATCGTAGTATTCTGCTCTCAGAGAAACAGCATCTTCATTTCCGATTTGCTACCATGTTAGAGACGCAACACTCAACCAATGTTGAACATATGCCTCTCATCATACATCACTTTCTACAGGCCGATAGAAAAGATAAGGTTCTGCATTACAGTAGAATTCTGGCAGATATCTATTTCAAGGCAGGAGCTTGGAGCAGTAGTTTTAGCTATTATGAAAAGGTAAGCCTATTTTGTTCTGATAAAAAGGAACGGATTTCTTCCATCCTTAGAATGGCAGAATGTTCAATCATGCTCGGGGACAACCACACAGCCAAAGCTCTATTGGATATTGACATGGAAGTTGATATGCCCGAGTATGACTATTGGGTGTATCTCTTCGCTCTCTACCTTAATAACATTGCAGAATATACGGAACTTAAAAGCTTCCTAGAATCGAAACTAACCAAGCTAAGGATAAAAGAGCTTAAGCCTTTGATTAAGAACGTATACTTAGAATCATGCTTATTCAGCAATGACTTGAAGCCTTTCTTCAAAGAAGCGCTGAAACTATATCCAACTTTGAACGAGATACCTGCAGTACAACACAAGCTTGCCGGGATAATTGCCCAAGCTTACATAAACACCGGAGATTATAAAACTGCGGAAAAGTACTATCGCAACAAGTTAATCCTTGCCGAGTCATTGCATGATAATGTTGCGTTACGTATTGCATGTAATGGCGTTGGCACTGCATTATCACGTAGGGGCATCAAGGATACAGCCCTGGAATTCTACAACCGCGCTTTGAAATATTCAGAACAAGAAGGCGATCGCAACGGTTATGCAAAAGTGATCCTTAATCTGGGGGTTCATCACCGTAATCAAATGGATTATGAGCAAGCACTGGAGTGCTACAATAAAAGCCTGTTGCTCTCCAGACACATCGGCAACTTGATGCAGGAATCTATAACTCTGTTTGATATGGGTGAATTGTATTATTACCGTGACGATTATGTGATGGCTAAAACCCTGTTCAATCAATCTTTGGAGTTAGCTATCAGAATAAACGATTACACAGGGGTGTCATTCTGTCGGGATGCTTTGGGTGACTTGCTGTTTAAAGCCGGAGAATACTCCCAAGCCGAGGCTGTTTACCGAGACAACCTTATCCTCCAGAAAAGGATTAATGACAGAGAAGGAATCGCTCATACATGGGGTAACCTGGGAAACATCGCCAAGAGCAAAAAAGATTACCGCGAAGCAAGAAAGCTATATTATCGTCAATTGAAGATGGTAACCAAAATCCAAGACATTGATGATGCCGGCAGAGCAAGATTTAACCTGGCTATGATAGCCCGAGAGCAGGGATACTATAAACGAGCACTACATCAGTTAAGTAAAGCAAAAGAGCTGTTCGAAAGCTGCCAGGCTAAGAATTTCTGCGATATGTGCAGCACTCAGGAAGCTGAGATACGCGACTTGCTTAGCTGATCCCACCCCGGAACTTCCCCCAAGCCAATTCTATCTCCCTTTAGACTTAGATACCATAGCCATCTCAATACTATCTCCCACAATGACAATACCAGATCATTACATAATCATTGCATGTTTCATCCGTAATGAACATGTAATGATTAAGTAATGATCACAGGAGGAGAGTTACAAATAACTGCTTGACATAAACTGGACGTTCTTCTACATGGTGACCAACAGTCAGCAATAAGACTGATAGTTATTGACAGGAGATAAGTTATGGGTATCCTGGAAAGAAGGATGCGAGAAAAAGAACAACGCAGGGAAGATATTATCGCTGCGGCGTCTCATGTGTTTTGCACCAAAGGTTTGGAAAATGCAACCATGGACGAAATTGCCAAGCATGCAGAGCTTAGTAAAGCTACCTTGTACCTGTATTTCAAGAACAAGGAAGAGTTATTCTTGGCGGTATTGCTTATCGTGGTGGATGAATTTTGCAACACGATTGAAGCCTCCCAGAAAGCGGAGAATACATGCACAGAAAACCTCCATGCCATGGGCAGAGCTTATGTGGATTTCTATCTGAAGTTCACGGACTATTTAAAAATGCTAAACAGATTAGAGCCGGTGGACGAAGTAGTGTTCGAGAAATATGAGATAAGCTATGACTTGGCATCCGGTAACAACAGAATATGGGAAATTGTATGTAAGCCCATTATTGAGGGCATAGAGGTGGGTGTATTCAAACCGGATACTAACCCCATCGAAATTGCACTGTCACTGTGGATGAGCAGTATTGGCACGATAAATCTTATGGAGCATGTAACACAGTCCCCTCATCATAATATTTGTACTCAAGATCGACCAGATTGCGAAGTATTGGATAAATTGAAGAATCTTGACTTTATTAAGATGCTGGAAAATATGTGGGATGCCATTATCAACCACATCATGGTTTGAAGCAGCGTATCATGTTAACGTTTATGTTCTTGACAGTATTTCTTCTTTCAAGAGCTTGATTCGGAAAATTGACACATAAATTGAGTAAGAAGTTAATTCACCCTTTTAATCAGATAGTTGAGGTCATACAAATGAAGAAAAGCCTAATCATCGCCCCCTTTATGCTGTTCGCAATGCTGTGGGGTATCAGCCTGGATGAGAGTATCAACCAAGCTAAGAGAAACAACAAAGAGCTGTTGATGGCTCAAGAAGATGTGTACAAAGCAGAGCAAACCTACAAGGACGTAAAAGGATCACTTTTACCTCAGTTAAACTTGCAAGGAGCATATAACCTTTCAACAACTTATCTGCCGGATTCAGCTGTACCTTCGCAGGTAAGTTTTTCCGGAGGATTGGATGCCGCTGCAACTGATAATGATCAGTACCTCTCGGCTGTAATTGAGAACGTGGTAAACTCGATGATACCTTCATCCCCTGTTAAAGAAGGATCTTTTGCCCTACAGATGAAGATGGATCAGGTTCTGTTCCTTGGTGGAAAGCTTATCAATGGAATACGTGCGGTGGATCGCTTCCGTAGTGTACAAAAGCTGCGCTACAACTTGACAGAGCAGGAAGTTACTCTGCAAACAACCGAGCTCTTTTATCAATGCTTGTTGGCAAGAAAGCTCTGGGAAGTACAGCAAGATGGTCTCCGCTTGGCAACCAAACACCTTGAAAGGGTGGAACTGTTTTCGGGTGAAGGTCAGGTATCCGAGTTTGATGTGTTACGTGCCCGACTGGAAGTGGCAAAACTTCAGCCGCAAGTGCTGGCAGCAGAAAATCAATACAATCTTGCTCTATCTGCCTTCCGTAAACAAATTGGGACTGAAGATAGAAGCATCATTCCAGAGGGAGATTTTGTCTTGCCGGAAAGCTTTGATATCGGTTTAGAAGAAGCAATCTCCCGAGGTTTGGCTAACAGAATCGAACTTGAGTTAGCAGATATAAACACCCAGATTATGAAGATAAAATACAACGCAGAAAAGGGGAACTATCTGCCCAATATAGCTCTTAGTGCTGACTATTCTCTGTTTACTGCAGCTGATAATTATGGTATTGAAGCCGGTGATTTTGGTTCTAAGTATGGAGTGGGAATTGGTTTCCAGATTCCGCTGTTCACCGGATTCTCCAATACTTCCAAACGAAACTACGCCAAACATGATCATCTTCAAGCCAAGCTGAAGCAGCGTGATGCAGAAGAATTGATAACCTTACAAATAACACAAAACCACCAGAATTTACAGAATGCAAAGCAGAACTACGATGTTCAAACTCAGAATATCAGATTAGCTGAGCGTAGCTTAGAGCTGGCTCAAGTGCGTTATGACAACCAGGTTGGCATTCAACTTGAAGTGTTCGATGCACAGATAATGCTCCAAGCAATCAAACTACAATACTATCAGTCGATATACCAGATAATATCGGCAGATCGCAACCTTAAGAAATCAATTGGTATTAGCTTATAATGGAGAGAACAATGAAGAAATACTTAGGCATTATACTCATTATGCTGTTGCTCTTTGCCTGTGGTAAGAAACAAGATGACAGCAAAAACATGGAACAAATACAGAATGAAGAAGGAATCCCTGTTCGTCAAACCAGCGTGGAGACTTCAACATTTCATCAGGAATTGAAATACAACGCCGTTCTTAGCGGTAGTGAAGAATCCACCCAGACAGCAATGGTGTCGGACATCATAACCAAGATTAATGCCAAGGTTGGAGATAGAGTTGTTAAGGATCAGGTAATCATAAGCTTTCCTGCTAATACACCTGCAGCTCAATTCGAGCAAGCTACCAGTGCATTTAATAGCATCAAGGCAGTATATGAACGCATGAAACGCCTTAATGAGAAGGGTGCCATCAGCAGACAGGATTTGGAGAATGTGGAAACACAGTATCAGGTGGCAAGAGCCAATCTACAATCCAGTGAGCAGATGATAAACGTCCGCGCCCCTATTAGCGGAGTCATTACTGCAATGATGGTCAACCCCAGCGAAAAGGTATTCCCGGGAAAAGAGCTGTTCACTGTCGCTTCAACCAATGGCTACAAGGCAGTTATTATGGTTCCTGAATCGGATATCACCAAGCTTAAGAAGGGTATGAAAGCAACTGCTACCTGGTTAGACCAGACGATAAATGGGAAAGTTAAGGACATCTCTTTGGCAATGGATGCAAACAGCAAGGCTTTCCGGGTTGAGGTGCAATTCCCCGGGATAAACAAGAAGATAAACTACGGTGTTACAGCCGAAGTGAATATCGAAACACTTGCCAAACCAAACGTGATTGTTATCCCCAGAGAATTGATCAGCTACGAGAATGGAGATAAGTTCGTTTGGGTGAATAACGCAAATAAAGCAGTTAAAACCCCCATTGAGACAGGATTGGACAGCACCTTGGATTTTGAAGTCATCTCCGGTTTAAATATCGGTGACCTACTTGTCACCGAAGGTATGAATATGCTGACCGATAATGCCAAGTTACGCGTAATCGAATAAGGAACACCACTATGTTTCTATCTAAACTATCTATTGAACGCCCGGTGCTCGTTACCATGGGTATTTTGGTGTTCGTGGTCTTTGGGATACTAGGTTACATAGGCATGCCGCTTAACCTAATGCCTGATGTCCAGGTTCCCTTTGTGTCAATTCAAGCTGTGTATCCCGGTGCCGGACCACGTGAAATTGAGACACAGGTTACTAAGAAGCTCGAGGATGCCATTTCTACCGTTAGCCAGATTGATTATGTTCAATCATACTCTATGGAAAGTGTATCCATCGTATTTATAGCTTTCGAGCTTGGCAAAGATGTTGATATTGCCAATCAGGAAGTAAAAGACAAGGTTGATGCTATTCTCAGAGATCTACCATCTGGAACTGAGAAGCCGGTTATCCAGAAATTCGACATCTCTTCAAAACCCTTCATGGATATTGTGCTTTCTGGAAATCTGAGCGGTAAAGACCTGTATGAGCTTGCCGATTTGAAGATTAAAGACCGTCTTGCTCAGATACAAGGTGTTGCGCAAGTAAGCATGACCGGTGGAACCAAGAGGCAAGTGGAAGTACGCTTGGACAACCGTACGGTTTATGAGAACCAGCTTTCCCTGCCAATGCTTACTCAAATCCTTGCTGCACAAAACATGGATATGCCCGCAGGAAACTTCAACCGTGGATCCCAAGAGTATTCCGTACGCTTAAAAGGGGAGTATCAGAGCTTGGAAGAGCTTAATGAAGCAGAGATACCCACCCGCTTTGGGGCAAAGAAGCTAAATAGCCTTGCCCAAGTTATCGACGGAAACGAAGAAGTGCGTAGCAGAGCCACATATTTCAATGTACCTGCTAATAAGGTTGAGGATAACATCATCCGCTTATCTCTCACCAAAAGCTCCGATGGTAATGTCGTGAATATAGCCAAGGAAGTACGCAAGCGTTTACCCGATATGCAGAAAGGACTTCCCAAAGGTGTTGAGCTAAATGTGATAAGAGATGACAGCGACTTCACCAAAGCCACAGTTGATGATACCATGGGCAACATCTGGATGGGGATTATCCTCACTGGATTGGTACTGTTCCTCTTCCTGCATGATCTCCGTTCCACCTTAATTGTAGCATTATCCATGCCCATTTCCATTATATCCACCTTCGTGTTCCTCCGCATGGCAGGTTTCACCCTCAACGTGATGACCCTTATGGGTTTATCCACCTCTGTGGGTATCTTGGTGTCCAACTCGGTGGTGGTGTTGGAGAACATCTTCCGACACAAGGATATGGGAAACACCCGAAGAGTGGCTGCTGAAGTGGGAACTTCGGAGA
This sequence comes from uncultured Candidatus Cloacimonas sp., assembly GCA_964588075.1. Taxonomy (GTDB): domain Bacteria; phylum Cloacimonadota; class Cloacimonadia; order Cloacimonadales; family Cloacimonadaceae; genus Cloacimonas. Next base: position 159,925 of record CAZPNU010000001.1, on the reverse strand, counting down.
TAACCGTTGCAGTGTTGGCTTCCACGCTTACCAACATCGTGGTTTTCCTACCTATTGCATCCATGACTTCAATGATTGGCCAATTCTTCAAAGAGTTTGCTTTGACTGTAACCTTTGCTACGATTTTCTCCCTCATCACGGCATTCACCATCACTCCTATGCTTGCCTCCATGATTATACCCGAAGGTAAGCACGACAGTCGTTTTGGGCTCAAGTTTGATGCCTGGTTTAACAAGTTCTCTACGTTATACTCTCGTTTCCTCACCAATGTGTTGAAATCTCATAAGCGTAGCTTGGGGATCATGGTGATTACAGTCTTTGTGCTTATTGCCAGCCTTGCTCTGTTCCCGGTGGTTGGTATGGAGCTCTTCCCCACCATCGACAAGGGCTCCATTAGCATCAAGGTAGAGTTGCCTCAGGGTTTCAACCTGGATCACACTGCCAAAGTGCTGCAAGAGATTAACAACCGTGTGGCGAAGCACAAAGAAATTGAGCACATTGTTACCAGCCTCGGCTCCCAAGGAATGATAGACACCGGAACCAACCTTGCTTCTGCCGACTTGACTCTGGTAGATTTGAAAGAACGAACGCTAAGTTCTAATGACTTGGTGAACATCCTCACCAAAGAACTGGCAGACATTCCCAACGCTAAGATTAAAGTTAGCATGGGTGCCGGTATGGTGGGAGGCAGAGGCTCTGCGGTTGAGTTCTTCCTCCAGGGTCAGGATAACGACCGCTTGGAACAGCTTAAAAATGAAGTGTTCAACGCTATAAAGGACACCCCCGGACTTAGCAATCTGGATACTTCAACCAGAAGTGGTAGAGCAGAACTAACCCTATATCCCAACAGAGCCAAAATGGCAGAGATTGGTGCAACGGTCTATGACATTGCCCTTGCTCTGCGCACCTCTGTGGAAGGTATGGTATCCACCCAGTATCGAGAAGCAGGAAACCAGTATGATATTAAGATATCTCTAACTGAGGAAGCTATTGATTCTCCCGATAAAATCATGAATCTAAGCATACCCATCAATGGAGGAAATTATCTGGTATCTCAGCTTGCCGATGTGCGCTTTGCACCCGGAATAAACAAGATAACACATCGCGACCGTTACAAGAGTGTACAGTTCTCGTCCGATATTGCCAAAGGCTCGAACCTTGGTGCAGTTACCGGTGGAATTAAGGAACGACTTGCCAAAGTAAACCTACCAACCGGATATCAAGTTGTTTGGGGTGGAGATGCAGAGATGATGGGCGAAACCGCTGTTGATATGTTACGCACCTTCATTCTGGCTGTGCTGTTGACCTACATGCTTTTGGCAGCTATCTTGGAGAGTTTTGCACAACCATTGCTTATTCTTGCCACTGTACCCTTGGCACTAATTGGTGTGGTGCTTGCCTTGCTCTTCACAGGGCAAGCGATGAATATCTTCTCGATGATGGCTATCATTATGTTGGTTGGCATTGTGGTTAACAACGCTATATTGTTATTAGACTATACAAATGTTAAGCGAGCGGAAGGATATTCCGCACATGATGCGCTTATCGAAGCTGGAGAAATGAAACTAAAGCCTATTATTATGTCCACCCTCGCCATCATTATAGGTATGATGCCGATGGCTTTGGGGATCGGTGGTTCCGGTAAGGAATTCCGTCAATCCATGGGTGTAGTTTCAATCGGTGGTTTGGTGGTTTCCACCTTCCTAACTCTCATAATCATCCCGGCTTTCTATTATCTAACAACCCGCAGTTCCGAGAAAGCAAAACAAACAACAGAAATATAAAGAAGAGGTAACCCATGGCTATCGAAAGAGAAAAAATCGAAAAGGTGTTGGATAAGATTCGTCCTGCTATTCAAGCAGACGGCGGAGATGTCGAACTGATAAACGTCCGTGAAGACAATGTGGTGGAAGTCCGCCTTAAAGGCGCATGCAATGGCTGCCCTATGGCAACGCTGACCTTAAAAGCGGGTATTGAGCGCATTGTTAAAGAAGAGATACCTGAAGTAGTTGAAGTTATCTCCGTGTAAACATATATCCTTAAGAATGATGGGAGCAGCTTCTCTGGTTGCTCCCTTATTTGTTATCTTGCTCTTGATCAAATGCCTGATAAACCCCATGTAACTCCCGCGTAAATCCCGGGTGCGACGAGGGCTTCATGAGGGAATCTCCCCTTCATTAGCTGCGAATGGAATAGGGACGAAACAGAGTGAATTAAAGAGCTTTGGTACCCTTTTGGGAAAAGGCATTCACCGTTAAAGGTGAGAAAAGAGATGCCCGATACTTCGGAATCGCAGCAGCAGCTACCATTGCAGCATTATCCATGCATAATGGTATGGAGGGATAATATACCTTGATGCCTGCCTTTGCTGCTTTATCGGTAAGCTGTGAGCGAAGGGCACTATTGGCTGCCACACCACCTGCGATAAGGATGTTTGGGATGTTATGCATCCTGGCATAACGAATTGATTTATTGATCAAGGGATCGATTATTGCCTGTTGAGCCGAAGCAACTATGGAGGGAAGGTTTTCTTTGATTGTGCTTTCTCTTTGCTGGGAGAGCCAAGTTCTTACAGCAGTCTTTAGGCCACTGTAACTAAAATTAAAGTTGTCCTTCGCAGGTAAGGCTCTTGGTAAATTCAGATATCCGGCATCCCCTTCTTTGGAAAGTTTGTCGATCACAGGCCCACCGGGAAAACCAAGCCCCAGCAGTTTAGCAACTTTATCAAAGCTTTCCCCGGAAGCATCATCTACTGTTTTTCCTACTATCTCGAAATCAGTATAAGTTCTAAAGTAAACTAGTTCGGTGTGTCCCCCGGAAACTACAAGTGCAAGAAAAGGAGCTTCAATCTCTTTATGCTCAATCAAATTGGCAAAGATATGCGCTAACATGTGATTCACGGTTATCAATGGTAGGGACAAGCTCCAAGCTAGACTTTTCGCAAAAGAAAGCCCCACCAGTAAAGACCCTATTAAACCGGGATTGATAGACACCGCAACAGCATCTATATCATCAAGAGTGAGGTTTGCACGAGTCAAAGCATTTTGGGTTAAAAGCATTACATTTTTCAGATGAAGTCGAGATGCCAATTCAGGTAAAACACCCCCAAAAGCGAGGTGCTCAACTTGGGTGGAGACCAGATTGACAATAACATTGAAATCAGTATCAATAATCGCCACTGATGTATCGTCGCAAGATGATTCGAAAGCAAGAATCATATGTTTATCTATCATTTAACTCGAACCCTTTCCGGTGTTATTGCAACAAGCTCAACGCCTTCTGGCAGTTTCACATCCAGTTTGTTTAGGCCACTTGCATCCCGTTCGGTGCTTACAGTTACCATCACCATGTCTGCATTCAAGTTCTTTAACGCTTGAACTTCACCGGATACTTTTACAGTAGCCTTTGCCGGAAAGCAATGCTCTCCAACTCGACACTCTATGGGGATATTATCCATAACTTTTGTGTCGCTTTGATCGACAGATAGCTTGATCCGAACTTGAGTTTCAGAATATGAAACATCTTCCCCCATCGAAGAGAGTTTTAGGATGAACTCACTCTTATTGCTCAATTCTCTTGAGATAAACTCGGTGCTAACAGATTGGATGGCTTGAACTTTGTTCTTTGGACCAAAGACAGTAACTCTTTCGGGATAAATGCTGTATTTGAGAGTATCAAATCTTTGTCTGGTTAAAGTAGAATCAAAACTCAGCTTAACGGGAACTCTCTTCTGGTGAAATTCGTCGGCTTTCACAGCAATATTCTGTTGGTCTGCAGGCCCTATCAGTGTCACATTCACATTCTCAGGCAAGTCTATGGTATAGTCTGTCAAAGAGATTAACTCGATTCCAGGCTGGATCTTGCTTGCATCCACAGACACTTTTGTATGGGACAAAACAAGTTTGATTATGTCGAACCCCTTCCCTTTAACAATAAATGGGATACTTTGGGGAAGCTTTTCCAGAGTAATGTTCTTAGGGATAGACTTGAGGTTCACCGGCAGGTTTACCTCAGTGCGATGCTCATTCACTAATTGAGATTGCAGCCAAACGAAAATTGCCATCAAAAAGGCGAAGATGCGAAGGCCAAGGTTTTCTCGAAACAAGCTATTATCCTTCAGGTAGAGGAATAATGTCCAGTGCTTTCATTTTCTTATAGAGCGTTGTACGTTCAATTCCTATGCTTTTTGCTGTTTGAGAAACCCGCCAGGAGTTTAAAGCAAGGTGATGTAACAAGTAATCTCTCTCAAAAGCAGCAACGCTATCCTTCAAGAATGGGATGTTGATATACTTGTCCATATCTTGATCATCATCAGTTTGTTGGTGTGTTACTTTATGTTTCAGATGCTTCAGAATTACGCTGTTGCTCAACTTTCTTTCGTTAATCATAACGAATTTACAGAAATTCCTCAATTCCCTGATATTCCCGGGCCAAGGATAGTTTAGTAAGTCTGCCTTCATTGCCGGTAGATCGAGTTCATCAATGGTGCTGTATTGAGAGGAGAAACTGGTAAAGAAGTAGCTCATCAGGAGCAATATATCGTCATCTCTTTCTCTTAAAGGTGGTAACTGCACAATGTTTCCCTCGATGCGATAAAACAAATCCTTGCGAAAAACATTGGAATCAGACAGCTTATCTATACCTGCGTTGGACGCAAAGATTAGTCTTGTGTCAACCTTTTTCAAGTTCCCACCAACCACTTGTATCTCTTTATTCTCAATCGCACGTAGGATTTTGGATTGAGCTATCAGCGACAAATTGGTCACCTCATCCAAGAACAGCAGCCCTTGGCTACACTCTTCAAAGAAGCCTGTTTTACTTCTGTCCGCACTTGTGAACGAGCCCTTCATATGTCCAAAGAGTTCAGATTCTATCAGACTTTCAGTAAGAGCACTGCAGTTTACCGTATGGAATGGTTTACCAAAGCGTTTGGTGTTTATGTAATAATAATTAGCTGCAACCTCTTTGCCAGTGCCGGTTTCGCCAATTAAAAAGAGATCTTCATCAACTGAAGCTAAGCGAGCGATCTGTTCTCTAACCTTTTGTATTGCGGGACATTCACCAATGAAGGGAAAGCTTCTGGTAAACTGCTTTTTCAGGTTTATATACTCAATTTGCAGACCAATGTGCTCTTCTTCTTGCTTTTTAAGGGTAATGGCATTCTCAATATGTAATAGTAACTGATTGGTGCTGAATGCTGAACCTTTTTCTGTGAAATGATATGCCCCCAGTTCACGAATCTCAGTTATTTGTGCTGTGCTGACTTCACCGGATATAACTATAACTTTGTAGTTCAAATCCATATTAGTCTTGAGGTGCTTTAATACTTGAATTCCATTCAAACGTGATCCTATGAGGAACACATCCAGTAGTATAACATCAGGTTGAAACACCCTTAGCTCATCAAAAAACATGTCACTATTTGTGGTGATTAGCACCTCGTATTCGTAACGCTTCATCACCTTAGCAATTTGTTCGGCGAGAATTACATCATCCTCTAAGATTAAAACCTTTCCTTTCATTTGTTAACCCAATATCCTTTCTTCCAGTTCTGCCAACGCAGTGATAAAATAGGTGTAAGCCTGATCAGGCGAATCATATGGTGAGAAATACTTATGCACATCCCCGTCTTGGAAGTATTTGGAACACATGTAATAGAAGTGATCTGAAGTGCTGAGCATCCTGGCAATACGCAATAGCTCAGGATCGCCTTTTTGCTTTACTTTAGCGAAGAGTTCGTACAAAGTCTCGATAGCATTCTTCTGCATATCATTTTCCAGCCAAGCCGATAAATCCCGCTCCTCATCAGCCCATGAAACAGCTTCGGGGAATGATAAAGCTTCCTGCTGGTAATTAGATAAGTCTGCTGCATCTTTAGGGTTGGAAAATCCAAGGTGCGGCTTCTCCAGTACTGCCTGCGGAAAATCACGCATAAAATCGAATATGCCTGATTCTGCCCACTGATGTTCACCGAAAGTCTCATAGTCCATAAACAGATTTAAGAATAGGTTCTTATCCCCTTTCTCAGCCAAGGTGAGGTGATCAATCCATGATACGAACTTTTGGACGGTTAGCGGATACTCAGGCCAATCTCGGTTAGAAAACCGGAAAGCTATATCATCAGCAAGCTGGTAGTACTTGAGTAACAGTGTTATATCTTTACTGTAGTTTTTGTATGCGTAAAGAGGGGTGCGCCACTGGAGTATCCTATCTACCCCCTCTGTCACTATGGTGTTGAATCCTTCCACCTCGTAAATAAGATCACTAAGCCTATCCTGATATATGAGTTCGGTATTGCGAAAACTAGTAGTATAATACCCAAATTCTTTCTGCATCAGCTCTCGGTGCATAGTAACTTGATCAAGAAACTCGTTTGTATCATATAGAAATGACAGAGAGTGATAATATGTTTCGCCCAGTAGCTCTACGCATCCTGTATCAACCAATCTTTTAAAGGAATCTAACGTTTCGGGGGAATACAGTTTAAACTGCTCTACTGCTGTTCCGGTAATAGAAAAGGCAATTTTGAACTTTCCCTCACACTTGTTAATCAAATCTAAAAGGAGTTTATTGGTTGGCAGATAGCATTTCTCGGCAACCTTGCGCATTACCAGGCCGTTCAATCTATCATCAAAGATGTTACTGTTTTTGCCAATGTCCAATACATTGAAGTGGTCCAACCTGTATGGTTGGTGTACCTGAAAGTAAAAAACTATGTTTAACATACTATCCCCTAACTCTGTGACCTGCGTATGTATTCTGCCAACATCCCGGAATACAAGTGTCTGATCTTCTCAGCGGCTTCATCCCATTGGATGCGATTAACCTCATGCATAGCTTCCACACCCATCTTCTGGCATGCATCAGGATTCTCTATTAAATGGTTTATCGTTTCTGCCCATAGATCTACATCCCAGTAATCAATTTTAAAGGCGTGATTAACCACTTCAGCCACACCACTCTGTTTGGAGATAATTGAAGTAATCCCAAACGCCATAGCCTCAAGTGGGGATATTCCAAATGGTTCCGATACAGAAGGCAGTACATATATATCAGCGGCTCTTAGAATTAGCTCCACCTGCTTCCGGTTTAAAAAACCTGTAAACAGAAAACGGTTCTTAAGCCGCAATGCAGCAGATTTACGCAGCAGATGCCGCGACATATCCCCTGTTCCGGCGATTATGAACCTGGCTTCTGGATGGACTTTTAATACTTTCTCCGCTACCTCAAGATAGTAATCGGGACCCTTTTGCAGCGTAATTCTCCCCAAAAACAGAACTGTCGGACCTTTAAAAATCCTTTCCTTGGTCATTTTTGTATCTGTCGGAAGCGAAAAGGCATTATGTATAATCCGAATCTTACCTGTATCTATGCGATACCGGCTCATAATCATCTGAGCAGTATATTTTGATACTGCAATAACTTTATCAGCATAGGTCATACCTGCATGCTCAATCTTGTGCACACGTTCATCTCCGGGACCACCAGCTCTGTCAAACTCCGTGGCATGAATATGAACCACTAATGGCTTTTTGGAAATCTGTTTGGCAAGCATGCCACTTGGATAAGTAAGCCAATCGTGCGCATGGATGAGATCATACTCTAATGTTCGTGCGAATCGATCTGCCCTTAAGGTATATTCTTGAACCTTACGCATCAGATCTTCCTCACCTATCAGATTCATTGTCATCTGATCCCACAGTTCTTGTTCTTCAGTACTAACAATATCCTGCATCCAATATTGATCACGTACCTTCACTGCATAGCGGTGAAGCTCCTTAAAACTAAAGTAAGACTGAGGTTCATTGCTGATACCAATGTACTCAAGCCGTTCCTGAACAGTAAGAAAGCTATGCCTTGAGTATTCTCGCTGCATCAGAGGATCTAAGAATACTGCCGGCAGGGTATCCACATCGCTAACCTCTCTCATAGGGAAATAAACAGGTTCTTTGGTAGGTAACACCAAGTCGATCTTGATTCCTTGTGCCAACAAGGCTTTAACCATGCCATAACATGCCATTCCCAAGCCACCGGAGATCAGGGGTGGAAACTCCCAAGTGAACATTAATATCTTCATTGTTCATCTCCCAAGGTAGCGATGTAGCTTTCGATGTTGTACAGAGCAGCTACGCTCCATGCTTGTGCCGGAGCTCCTTTGGGGAAATGTGGGGCATCTCCGTCCCAAATCTCTGCTATTGAGGCAATGTGCCCTTTCATGAAGCTGTGTCGGAATGTTTTAATGAAGCTGCATAGCGTCTCTTTTATCTCTTGCTTACTACGCACATTGATATATGTTTTCACATACAATCCGCAGAATGCTCCTAAAAGCCAAGCCCATACGCTTCCATTGTGATAGCTAAGATCACGCTCACGTTGTGTGCCATAATACTTTTTCCGAAACCTCATATCTCTTGGGCTCAAAGTACGAATTCCGTAATTGGTATATAGTTCCATAAAAGCACGTTCTAAGACCAGTTCCATTTTATCTCGGCTAAGCACCTGCCATGGAAGTGAAAGAGCTAATAAGGCATTTGGCCTGATCTCAATCACAGGCTCATTCCCTTTGAGTCTATCGGCCAAAAAGCCATCATTCCAGAACTTACCAAAGCTTTCCCGCACTTGCTCCTTAAGAGAAACGAATTGCGGTAGTGCTATGTTTGCGCCGTTGGTGGCTTGAGCATAAGCTATACACATTGCTTCATAGCAGCAAAGGCTGTTGTACCATAAAGCATTAATCTCCACGGGAGCACCACTGCGTGGGGTTATTGGCTTCCCATCAATACGCACATCCATCCATGTTCCATGGGCAAATTCCTCGTGAAGTTCAATAAGACCATCCTTTCGAACATCAAAAGGATAACTGAAGTTGTTAACGATAGCTGTTAAAATCCCTTCTGTCAAAGCAATCTTTTTCGCCCAGTAATCGGTATCTTGCTTTATCTTTCCCAGTTTCCAGAGTAGTATTATGAACCATAAAGTAGCATCGACGGTATCATAGTTTTCGGCCCTGCCTGACTCCGCTAACATATTAGGTATCAATCCATTTTTGATCCTACCACTGTACTTATCCAGTATTCTTTCCACGGTTTCAATCTTGTTTGGGGAGTGCAACAAAGCATTTAACACAACCATTGCATCCCTGCCCCATGCACCATAGAAAGGATATCCTGCTATAATATCGTCATTGGCAATAAAATCTGTGAGAGCAAACTCCAATATCTGCATATATTCTTCATACTTAAACATGAAGTTATCGTCATAATCCAGCATACTAAGCAAGCTATCGTCTTCGTCCGGTTTACAAGGTAAATCCTTCGGTTTGGGAAGGTAAGCATAACGGCTTTCAATGCGTCTCACCATCTCTTCAGCATTGTCTATTTGTTTATCGCTGAACAGAAGGCAATTGCTCTCCCCTACCTTGAGATCGAAACTAAGCTGAAAGAGACTAATCTGGTCTCCGATTCCCTGATATCCGCTCATAACTTCCCAGGGATAAAAAACATTATAATACACATACCGGTTATGAAGCACTTCACCTTGCAACATTGCTCCATATACCTGCACACCATTTCCCATACGATGTGCATGGAACCGCACAAATCCTTCAGAGGCGGAAATACTATACTCACTTTTAATGTCTTTAGTTAGCAGTGCATTGGCTTCCTTGCCTTCTTTACGGACCAACTCGATGGAACAATCAAACTGCTCGTTATCTAAACTGCCGGGAGTATTCAGTTCGTGATGAGGTGTCATGGTAAATTTGGGATGAAACTCATAATGCAATCTGTGATGACCTAAGTTTGTATATTTAACCATTACAGTGTTGCTATTTTCATCCATCATTATTTCTTTCAGTATCAGGATATCATTCTGGTGGGGTAAGGCAGAATATAAGAAGGCAGGATATGGGCGTAACCAAGGTTTCACCAAGTGTAAGAAACCTTCCGGGTATATACAATTGCTATAATTGTTGCTGTCCAGATGGATAACTTCACCCCTCCATTCAACTTTCTCCTCAATTCCTGCCACTAAGTGTGTTCGATTGAATACTTGGTCGCTTGATATCAACAAACCATGATATTTGCGTTGGTTTATCAGGTTTCCGGTACCAAGCGCATAAGCTCCGCATCTGTTGCTAAGTATCCACTCATGATGGTGAGTTTCCATGAAATAGTTATTCATTGAACCCCCTTTAGATATCTATTTCTCTTGATGTGTGGAATTATTTCAATAGTGCCAAACTCGTCAAGTCCTTTTTTTGGACTGGAGAAAGTTAATCTAATACAGAAGCTTAGGGCACATTTGCCTGTGTGAATGATGAGTTACTCATGCAGGTTTTCATGCTACGAATGAGAGCAAAATTGACGTATTGGATGGTTAATCCATCATTTTGTTAAGGATAAAAAAAGAGAATTGACAGAAAATAGTATGCTGATTAAGTAGGCATAACGATGTAATAATGGGAGTTTTTGGTGAAATCACATACGAAGTTGATGCTAATGTTCTTGATAATGCTTGTTATGGTGCTGCCCTTGTTTTCGGCTTCAACTGCCAATAAAACTGTTAGTTGGCTTGCTGCTCAAGGTTTGAGCCCTGTATGGATCATTATTATCATCTCCATGCTACCCATCATCGAACTCAGAGGCAGTATACCTATTGCCATTATGCTTTTTAAAATGCCATGGCATGAGGCTGTGCTGCTCTCTGTGATCGGCAATATGCTACCAATTCCCTTGATCCTCCTGTTTATGGATTGGTTTTTTGCCTTGATCAGTAGAAATCGGCACGGGGCAAGATTAACCTCCTGGCTATTCACTCGCACCCGCAAAAAGGGTAAATCTATAGAAAAGTACGAATCCATTGGCCTGGCGATCTTCGTCGGCATTCCTCTCCCCGGAACCGGTGCATGGACCGGTGCCTTTGCGGCTAATATCTTCGGACTTAAGTTCTGGAGCTCTTTGTTGTTCATATTTATCGGTGTGCTGCTTGCTGCAGCAGTTGTAACAATGTTATCATTAATGGGGAATATGGCAATACAATGAATGAGAAGAAGAAGCAAGAACGAGAATACACTATTTTTTGGTTAGTGGGAGAAAGTTCCGGCGATTTACATGCCGAGTTAGCAATGAAAAGCCTCAACCAAGCAATACCCAATCTTACGCATATTGGCATTGGTGGACCCCGAATGCAAAAACAGGGCTTGATACCAATGTTTCCCTTCCAACGCTTTGCCGTGATGGGTTTTGCCGAGGTGTTGGCTCATATATTCTTTTTTATGGGTGTTCAGAGTAAGATACGCAAGCTCTTTGCCAAGAATAAGCCCGATCTTGCCATTCTGGTGGACTATCCCGGATTAAACATGCGTATTGCCAAAATGGCAGACGATTATCGAGTAGCTGTGTTATACTTTATCTGTCCCCAATTCTGGGCGTGGAAACATGAACGTGTTTTTCAACTAAAAGATACAACCCGGCATGTAGCCTGCATCCTTCCTTTTGAAAAGGAAATGCTGGATATACATAATATATCTAGCAGCTATGTGGGCCATCCAATCGCCGAAGAGATTTCTATCGAGTTAGACAGAGAAGCATTCGCAAAGTTCTTCAAGCTTGATCCTGCCAAGAAGTGGATTGGTTTCTTCCCCGGCAGCAGAAATGCAGAGATCCAAACCATGCTTCCCATCTTTCTAAAGACTGTTTCGAAATGGGATCCAGCCAAATACGAGTTCTTATTCTCCAAATCCCGTAGCGTTAACCACAATGTTTATATGGAGTGTTTTAGCCCTGCCGATCGAAAAGCGGTTAAATTGATAGATGGCTATAACTACGAGATGATGCAGCATTGCGATAGCCTTGTATGCACATCGGGAACCGTCACTCTGGAAGCTGCGTACATAGGTACTCCCATGGTTATATGTTACAAAACTTCCAAAGTATCCTACAGCATTGGCAAACGCTTTGTCCGTATCCGTCGCATCGGCTTACCAAACATCATCCTCAATCAAAGCCTCTGTCCGGAACTTATTCAGGACGACCTTAGCCCCGAATCCATTTTCAGCCAGACAGAGTTGATATTGAACGACCAGGTTTACAACAGCTTTATCCGAACAGAACTACAGAAGCTAAAAGGCATGCTTAGCGACAAAAAGCCCTCTGAGGAATTGCCCCCGATAGTAAAAGAACTACTTCGCACCTATGCATAAATTCCTTTTTTATCTGGAGCGGAAACTGGCAGCTAAATTCCTCTTGTTGCTTAGGCGCAGCATCCGCTTTGAAGTGCACAACCAAGAATCATCAAATAGTATCCGCTGTATCTATGCATTCTGGCATAGAAATCTGTTAATCCTTACCATGCAAAGAGCTTTCACCCATGCGGGAGTATTAGTATCATCCTCCAAAGATGGCGAGTTAATTGCAGGACCTCTGAAAGAACTCGGCTATGTGCCAATTCGGGGATCCAGTACGCGGGAAGGGTCTCGAGCGATGTTGGAGATGATACGCGCAGCTAAAAGCATGTCCCTGGCAATTACACCTGATGGGCCCAAGGGACCTGTAGGCACAATGCACCCCGGGATGTTTCAGATTGCCCTCATGGCAGGCATTCCCATCGTGGGGATTGCTGCCCATGCAAGTAGGGAGAAGCTTTTTGCCTCCTGGGATCGCTTCCGCTTTCCCTATCCTTTTTCCAAGGTCAAAGTTGTATATTCTGATCCTATATATGTTCCGGACAAAGGAAGCTTTGGCACCGCAGAAGCTAAACTAAGAGAATTCCTGCAACAACAAGAAACACTATTTAAGGTATAGATATGAAAAGAGTTAAAGACAGAAGTCCCGAAGCCTTCGAGCGCAACGCTATCGTTCTAATTTCGCTTATTTGCGCAGCCATCCTAATCTATCTGGGTATCAAAGGACCCATGTTTCTGGGTGATATCGTGTATAAAACCCATCCAACGGTTAATAATCAGCTTATCGCGCAGGACTTCGTGAATGTATTTGCCATTGCTCCCATTCTCATTATCGGGGCATTTGCACTTTCCGCTAAGAAGCGTTACAGTAAATACTTGCTTATTCTTACCCCTTTGTTCTTAATGTATTATGCTATCAGCTATGCTCTGGGGTGGGAATGGATGGCACCCAATTACAGTGGAAACAGCGAACACTATTTCTTTTATTACCTTGCTGTATTGATATCTGCCATGTTAATCATGATGTATTGCCTCTCAGCTTTTTCAACCCACCGGAAACCACACTTTTCCAAAAGACCATTGGTGATATACTCAACCTGTTTTGCTGTGTTTATGAGCCTCTTTGGCATGATGTGGATGAAGGAGATATTCACCGTGTTTGCCACCGGTACGGCACGGGGTTACGATCTCTCCCCCACCGCTTTTTGGTTGGTTCGCACCTTCGATTTAGGTTTTTCCATCCCGCTTGGTTTCATCTCGCTTTATCTCTTGTGGGTGCGTCCTGCAAGCAGTTTTCCTCTGCAAATGCTGATATATGGCTTCTTTCTCAGCATGAGTGTGGTGGTTTGCGCCATGGCGGGTGTGATGTATTTCAATAACGACCCTAGCTTCGAGCCTGCCAGTTCAGCAGTGTTTGTTATTCTGATGGCTATTGTGTTCGGGGGATACTACTATATCCTGAAGTCTTATTCCAAGCCCAAACATCACTGATTGCCAAATATCATTACATAATCATTACATGTTTATTACGGATGAAACATGCAATGATTACGTAATGATCAGGTAATGATAGTTAGTGAGATTGTTATAAAGCCCGCGTAGTGATAAGGCAATTGAATACAGCTTCATGTACACAGCAAACCTTCACGTGGGATGTTACCAGTCCCGATACAAAGCACTTGCCATCCGGTGTTTATATCTTACGCATGATGATCGATGATAGGGTACATACAAAGAAAGTAACATACATAAAGCAGTAATCTGATATTTACAAATATCGCTCATCGTTGCACTGCCGTATAAGACAATTTTTCTTGCTTGACAAATAAACGGCTTTCCTTGAGTTTGACCAAACAGCATGTGCTGAAGTGGTGAAATTGGTATACACGCTAGTTTCAGGGACTAGTGAGCAATGAGCTCATGGGGGTTCGAGTCCCCCCTTCAGCACCATTTTTTTGCCCACGAAAATAAAGATTGACTTCGCTGCCAAGGGTGTAAATACTTGCAATCAAGAATGGACATGAGGTGACGCTATATGAAAGATTATCGTGAAATCATTGACAAGCTCAATCTTCAACCACATCCGGAAGGTGGACACTATCGCAGAAATTGGCAAAGCACTCTAACGGGTGATATTAAAGATAACTCCGGTAAACAAACTCATACGAAACGTGCACTCGGTTCATCTATATTATATCTTCTCCCCTCATCGGAGCTATGTGCCTGGCACAGGGTTTCCTGCGAGGAGATGTGGCACCATTATGCAGGCAGTGCTTTGAAGATACACATTCTTAGCTCCCAAAAGGGTTGGGAGAGCTTTCTATTAGGCAGCAATGTGCTAGCCGGTGAACTCCCGCAAATCGTTATCCCATTGAAGACCTGGTTTGCTGCGGAGGTTGTGGAGTCTGATTCATACGCTTTTTGTGGATGCAGCCTGTGGCCTGCTTTCACATATGCTGATTTTGAGCTGGCGGAGAAAAGCAAGCTGGTGGATGAATTCCCTATATATAAAGACAAGCTAAACCCTTGGTTCAAATAGAATATGGCTAGCACAACGAAGACAAAAAAGAAAGCCCACACCAAGAACCAAAAGATATTTGTGTTGGATACAAATGTACTAATCCACAGTCCTCAGGCACTGTTCTCCTTTGCCGAACACAGAGTGGTGATTCCGATTGTTGTGATTGAAGAGATCGACCAATTTAAGAAGGGCGTGGATGAGAAGAGCCGCAATGCCCGTCAGATTGGGAGATATCTGGATTCACTGCGCTCTAAAGGCTCTTTGCAAGAAGGTGTCCGCACGGATACGGGTGGAATCATACAAGTAACAGTGAATCGGGATGTTAGTGACACCGCATCAAAGCTAATCTTTATAGATCACAACGACAATCTGATTATTGGCACCGCCCTTTATTTCCACAATAACTATCCGGATGCTGTTGTTACCTTGGTTTCAAAGGATGTGAATGTACGCATCAAAGCAGATTGCGTGGGTCTGAAAGCAGAGAACTATGAAACCGATACCATTAAGTTTGATGAGTTCTACACAGGTTGGGAAGATTTGGAGATAGACCCGGAGCAATTTGCCATCATCGAAGAGAAGAAATATCTTAGCAACATATACGGTGATTTCTTTGCCAATCAGTTCCTACGGGTCAGCAATGAAGCTAACAAAGATAAGATTAAGACCCTACGTTATCATCAAGGGCATGATTTGCTGTATGCCATTTCACATTACACCGGACAGGATGTTTTCGGAATCAAAGCCCGTAACTATGAGCAGGAAATGGCTTTGGATTTATTGCTGGATGATGACGTGAAGTTGGTTAGCCTCTCAGGAAAAGCAGGAACGGGCAAGACTCTTTTGGCTATGGCTGCAGGCTTGCAGAAAGTGGTGGAAGATAGTAAATACTCCCGTTTGGTGATCTCTCGCCCTATATCACCATTGGGTAAAGATCTTGGTTACCTCCCCGGCACAAAATCGGAAAAGTTCAACCCATGGATGCAGCCTATCTACGATAACATGGATATCTTGCTTTCTTTACATGATGAAAAGAGCGGTGACTCGTTCAAGAACAAGAAGAAAGCCAGCATGAATGACTTCATGGATTATGGATTTCTGGAGTTGGAACCTTTAACCTACATCCGCGGGAGAAGCCTACCGGATCAATTCATCATAATTGACGAAGCCCAGAATCTCAGCCCTCACGAAATGAAAACCATCATCACTCGTGCAGGACAAAATACCAAGCTTGTTTTAACCGGTGATCCCTACCAGATAGATATCCCCTATCTGGATTCTCAGAGTAACGGATTATCCGTGGCGGTGGAAAAGCTTAAGGGAGAAGCCCTGGTTGGGCACATGACTCTTGATAAAGGTGAACGCAGCGCACTTGCTGATCTTGCTGCTAAGTATTTTTAACTATGAAGATTAAACATACAACTGAACGAAGCTGGGTGGAGATTAATCTCTCTGCTCTGGAACATAATCTGCGCCTACTTAAGAGCCATATGCAAGCGCATCAGAACTTTCTGATGATCGTGAAGGCAGATGCTTACGGTCATGGTGCTGCGGAGATAAGCAGAATTGCCATAGCGGAAGGCGCAGTGTATTTGGGCGTGGCCAACCCCGAAGAGGGCAAGCTGCTACGGATACAGAACTGCCAGGCACCGATATTGGTTCTTTCCCCGAGTCTGATAACAGAGATCGATACCATACTTGCCTACAACCTTACCGTATCTGTATCTGAACTTAGTTTTGCTACAGCCCTCAGTAATGAGGCTTACAAACAACAGAAGACAGCAAGAATTCACCTGAAGGTTGATTCAGGCATGCATAGATCTGGTGTGAGAGCTGAGGATTTTCATGTTCTGTACCACAAGTTATCGAATCTCCCTAATCTGGAGATCGAAGGAGTGTTCAGCCACTTTGCCTCAGCAGAAAATGACCATGAATTCAGTGTGCAACAGGAAAAAGCTTTCTTCCATTTGGTCGAACAACTCCCCACACAGCCTAAATATGTGCATATTGACAATTCGAATGCGTTGATAAACAAGCTAGGTTCTGCCAGCAACCTGGTACGTTTAGGCATCTTGGCTTATGGTGTTAATACTTCGATGCACTCCCTTGATTTGAATCCGGTGATGACCTTCAAAGCCAGCCTTTCTCAAGTGAAAGAAATGCACAAAGGTGATTCCATTGGTTACAATCGCAGTTGGGTAGCTGAAAAGGATGGGATGTACGGTATTATACCTATAGGTTACGCTGATGGATATGATTACCTGCTCTCTAATAATGGTGTAGCTAAGATAAGCGTACGAGCTATAGCCGGAAAGCAAGCTCAATACCTCTGTCATGTTATTGGAAGAGTGTCCATGGACATGATAACCATAGATCTAAGCGATGTCCAAGGCGCACAAGTTGGAGATGTTGTCTACCTCTTGGGGGGTAACGATGAAGCTCTACGTGCAGAGAACCTTGTGGCAGCATATAAAGGTAATCCCTATGAATTACTGTGCCAGATTGGTAGGCGTGCCAAGCGGCATTATTATCATGGATCAAAACTTGTCCATAGCTCTCCCCTATCGCGCAGGGATTTCGTCCCAGATGACTTCAATGATTCCAAACTGAACCATATTATTGAATCAGCAATCTCCAAGCGGTTACAGAATGTTGAGATTGGCGAGCTTATCTACCGTGAGATTCTGCGTAGCTTCTTCTTCAACAAAGACAGGGACATTCATTACAGGTATAACTTCCATCATGAGATAAGTTTTTCTCAATCGCTGCATGCTGGTTACTACCGAGCTAACACCATACTTAGTTTCGACAAGATATTGCAAAATGACTATTTCATCGTTGCCTGTGCTGCTTCAGATGAGGTATTGCAAAGATACTTCATGCGCAATGATGTGGAATACCGTTGGTTGATGGATGATGCCTTCATGTTGGATGGTGACAGCTTCCACATTAGTTCTGTTACACTTGATAACTTGGTGCTGCATACCGAGATAAGCCTTCATAACAATTGCCTGGAGATTAGGTGTAGCCATCCAGAGCTTAACAAGCTTGTGGGGAAAATGGTGCATTTCAGTATCAACACTCAAACCCTATACCCCAAAGCATCCCATCAGCTTAGCGTGTTTATAACTGAACTGACGAAAGGTGTCTTTGTGTCTTTCAATTATCCTGAAGATCTACCGAGAGTTGAGTGCATTCCGGTGTTTTCCGGAAAAGATAAGTATCCTACAATCCGCCAAAAAGAATACTCTATAGAAGTGGATAGCAAGCCCGACGAATGGGTTTTCCCCATCAGTGGGATTGTTTTCTCTTACTAAACAGAAAGCGACATAAACAAAAGAACCGCCTGATTTCTCAAGCGGTTCTTTTTTATATTTGCTATGTATTTTACTTTCTCTTGGTGAGGTGTTGGATTGTGCTTTTCTCTTTGTGAGTTGCATGGGCAAGGTCAATCACCAAGTTACTTGCCACAAAGATGGACGAGCATGTACCAAAGAACACACCCAGACACATGGCAAAGGCAAAGTCATGCAGCACGCTACCGCCGAAGAAGTACAAAGCCAAAGCTGAGAACATAGTTGTACCTGCAGTTATCAAGGTACGGGACAGGGTTCGGTTAATGGCTCTGTTAAACACTTCATCCACTGGATCCTTACGATAAACCTTCAGGTCCTCACGTATTCTATCAAAGATAACTATTGTATCGTTGATACTGTAACCAACAATGGTCAGCAATGCTGCTATAATCTGCACTGTTATCTCCTTGCCTGTTAGGGCAAAGATACCCACGATAATGAATACGTCGTGGAATAGAGCCAGAATAGCCATCAATCCAAAGGTAAGCTCAAAGCGGAACCATATATAGATAATCATCAATACTAGGGATGCCAGAACGGCAAACAGTGCAGCTGTTCTTAACTCACCCCCAACTTTGGGTCCAACTTCGTAGATCTCTTCGATTACGTCCTTGGCAAGGTCTTTCCCCGCAACGTAATCCGGGAAATTGGTACTAATGATATCCAATATCTTACCCTTGGTGTCAGATGAAACGTCACTGGAACTGGTCTTGCTTTTAATCTTAATCATAAAGGAAGCATTCTCAACTTCTCCGACATGCTGAATCTCAGCTTCGGGGAATCCATTAGCTTTTAACACGGAACGTAATTTGTCTATCTTTAATGCCGGAACCTTGGCATCAGTAGCTTTTAGGTTTACTTTCGCAGCAACACCACTGGTGAAATCTATACTCCAATTCAAGCCATTTACAACAAGTCCAACAACTCCGACAATTATCAGAATGATAGATATAGCATATGCCCAATAACGGATACCCACGAAAGGAATGTTTGTATTTTGCATTAGTCTCATCAGTAATCTCCTCTTATATACTCAGTTTCTTACTGGTGGCGGTGATAACGAAAGTTTCCAATATCGAGCGCACAAACACTATGGCGCTAAACATGGAACCGATGATACCAATGGCAAGGGTTACCGCAAAACCACGGATAGGACCGCTACCAAACTGATATAAGACTGCCGCAGCAATTAAGGTTGTCAGATTGGAGTCCCATACAGTTATAACTGCTCTTTTAAAGCCGGCATCAACTGCACTGCGTGGTGTCTTACCCAAATCAAGCTCTTCCCTGATGCGCTCATAAATAAGCACATTAGCATCAACCGCCATACCGATGGTGAGGATGATACCTGCAATACCGGGAAGGGTTAAGGTCGCACCAAAGGCAGTAAGCATCGCCAGGATGAAGCCAATGTTGAACACTAGCACAAAGTCTGCTATAAATCCTGCTAACTTGTAGTATATCAGCATGAAAATTACTACTGCCAACATGCCAATCACGCCTGCCATGGTACCGCTACGAACACTATCGCTACCCAAGGTGGCACCGATGATGGAGGTGGAAACAGGCTTAATCGGAGCAACGAGGTTACCTGTGTTGAGCACAATGGCAAGTTCACTTGCTTCGCTGGTGGTAAAAGAGCCGGTAATCTGCGCTCTGCCACCAGAGATTTTATCGTTGATATTGGGATCAGAATATACAACCCCGTCCAACACAATGGCAAGACGACGGTTAAGATTATCACCGGTTACTCGTTCAAACTTCATAGCACCATCGCGTTTCATCTCGATGGATATGTATGGTTTGTTGGCAATCCGGGGATCGGTAGATGTGGAAGAACCAAATTCCACTTTTGCTTTGGCAAGATCGGAGCCGGAAAGCTCCACATTAGAGTGTAACACCACCAAACGACGATCTGCTTTGGCTGTTTCAGTGTTGGCTTTTTCCAATGCAAGCTGGAATCCCATAGGAACCGCACGTTGGAATAATGTATCGGCAAGCAACTCTTGAACTAAGCGAACATCATCGAACTGCACAGTATAATCTCTCTCACCGGGACGAACCAAAGTGCTGAACACGCCAGTTCCGGCTTGCAAGGTATCTGCTTTTGTGGAATCAGGAGAAAGCAGCTTCTTATCTTTTTTAGCCAGTTCAGCTAGCTCGGGGAAGAAGCTGAGATTCTGATTAACATTGGCATCGACTATTTCCAGAACCTTCTTGCTATCCTCAGGTTGAGCAACTAATTTGAACTCTAACATAGCTGTTTGCTTAATCAGCTTCTCGGCAGCTTCAAAGTTTGAAACACCGGGCAATTGCACCATTATGCGCTTGTCTCCAAGCTTTTGGATGGTAGGCTCAGCCACGCCAAATTGGTCAATACGTTCACGGATAATCTTGATGTTTTGATCAAGAGCACCACGAGCATCGGCTTCTGAAAGCTCGGAAGTATCCACTTCAAGTAATATCTGCATTCCACCGCGAAGATCCAGACCCAATTTCAGCTTATGTTTGCTCCACCAATCGGGTAGATTGGGGATCGCCAAAGGAGCCAGATAAAATGCGGTGACGCATATAAATATGACTATTGATAAACCACGCCAGGAAAACTTTTTCATGGGCTTATGCTCCCTATTTCGTTATTATTACATTCGATAATTTTGTTTCAACCCAAAAGTCTGAAATGCCTACATCCGTCAAGAGAAATGTTTGCACATCGGCTTTGCTGCCATTGATTCGTGTCAACCTTTTCATCCTTACTATTAAATCACTCTGAGCTGTCTCCTGTTATCATTGCATAATCATTGCATGTTTATTACGGATGAAACATGCAATGATTATGTAATGATCAAGCACTTCAATTTAGCAACATCTGTTAACCTTCACAGATACCAAGCCTCAGCTAACATTAATGATGTGTATGTGAAGTCCATTATATTAGGACTGAATATACATTATTAACCTTCTAAAAATCCGCTTATAGTTCCAACCACGCGGTGCTGAGTTAACAAAAAACTTGACAAAAGCGTGCATTATATTTTGATAGGGGCTTGATTTTATGATGTATGCCAGTTGTGGTTAAAAGGGAGTGTCAATTGCTATTACAGAAGTATTTCGAAACTCGTTTTGAGATGATAGAACAAGGCTTGGAGTCCACTCTTAGCTTTGACAAGGGCTATGCCAAAGAGCTGAAAGAGGCTATCCGCGGAGCTGTTATTCCCGGTGGAAAGCGCTGGCGCCCCTTACTGTTGATTTCGATGTTTGAGATGCTTACGGGATTTCGCAAGAACCGCAAGCAAAATGATGCCCTTCAAGCTGCTATAGCTGTGGAGCTTTTACACAACGCTGCCTTTATCCATGATGATTTACCCTGTGTGATGAACCGCAGCACCAGACGCGGACAGCCGGCTTTGCACATGAACCACGATAATGCCGTGGCGATATTGGCGGCTGATGCTTTATTCACTCTTGCCTTTGAGTGTTTGGGTGAGATTAAGGATGCAGATGCAGCCTTGGAAGCAACACGCATTTTATCGAGTTATGCCAAAAGCTATGGGATGATTGGCGGTCAGGCAGTTGACTTGGCAAATCGGCGCAAAGTGATGAAAATTAACACTCTTCGATACATTGACATGAAAAAAGTGGGTTCCCTCTTGCAGGCTTCAGCAGATATAGCATGCTGCCTTGCCGAAGCCGACGAGAATACCCGTCAAGTGATGAACTCGTATGCCCTAAATCTGGGAATGGCGTACCAGATGATTGAAGATATAGAGGCAGACTATGCCCGTGGCAGCGACGGTTTGGACGATGAGTATGTTCCGGTATCCAAAGCAAGCTACACAGGTCTTTTAGGCTTTGATAAAGCCCGCAAGAATGTTGAGAACATGCTTGAAGAGAGCAAGCGGATGCTGAAACCATATCCCAATAATGCCGTTCTCTTAGAGTTTGTAGCGATGATAAAGGAAAGGCTTCCTTAATTCAATGATAGACATTCACAGCCATATCCTGCCCAAGATTGATGATGGCTCTCAGGATATTGATGAATCATTGAAACAGCTTAGTGCCATGAAAGCGGGTGGAGTGAGACGCGTATATCTCACTTCGCACTATTTCCGCGGACACTACCAGTACCCACGCAGTGTGTATGATGCAAAACTTGCCGAACTAAGCGCGAAGGTTAAAGAATCAGGAATAGGGATAGAACTGATGCCAGGCTTTGAGGTGTTCCTCCAACAGGATATCCTTAGCGATATCAAAGAACATTCTCTCACACTGGGTAACAGTCCATATATATTGCTCGAGAGCGAACTCAACGGGTTACCCAATGACTTTTATAACAATATCTATCCGTTATTGCGTGCCGGCTATAAGCCCATTTTGGCACATGCTGAAAGATATGTAAGCATAATGCGTAAACCATCAATAGCAGAGAGTCTCAGCAACAGAAACATATATATCCAAACAAATGCCGGAAGCCTTCTTGGCCATTATGGAGAAAAGGTGATGAAGACTGCTTGGACTCTGGTTAATAACGGGTGGACACATTTTATTGCCTCGGATGATCATGTTCGGGGTGATTATGGCGCATTGTTTATAGCAAGGGAGTTGCTGGAGGAGCAAATAGACCATTATACTTCAGACTTGCTCTGCCGTATCTTCCCCGCCTCAATTGCCAGCGGTGAAGCTATCCCCTATCAATACGTCCATATACACCACAGTCGTAAACACCGTAACTGGTTCCAGAGGCTCTTTGGTTAAACTTCTTATCACCGGAATAACCGGGTTGGTGGGCTCGAATGTTTTAAGAAAGGTTCTGGAAAAACATCCCGGAATTAGTGTTACAGCATTGGTGAGACCCAAGACCCCGCTCTCACGTTATCATGAATTTAGTGATAGAGTCAGGATTGTGCAGCTTGATATCGGAGATACCATAGGGCTCAGAGACTTCCTTTTTACTAATGACTTCAATACCATAATGCATATCGGTGCCCTGAGAGGTGGCAGAAAGTTCCCCCGTAAAGATTATCTGGCATGCAACATTTACTCAACCGAGCAGATTGTGGAATATTGCCTGGCTAAAAATGCCCGTCTAATCTTCTGCTCATCGGTTGGCGTGTTCGGAGCAATACCTTCAGAGTTACCAGCTAACAATCTGACAGTTAAAAACCCGGATAACCTCTATCATTACACAAAGATTGAAGCAGAGAAGATCATTAACCGAAGCATTTTACACGGATTACAAGCAGCTATCGTACGCCCAAGTATTACCTATGGCAAAGGGGATAAAGGATTCCCCTACACTTTAGTGAAGATGGTGGATAAAAGGTATTTCCCCCTTATAAACAAGCGGGTTTGGATACACTTATGTCATATAGATGCGTTGGTGAAAGCTTTTGTTTGGCTGCTGGATAATCCATGGAAGAATGGTATAACCCTAAATGTGGCAGATAGGGAGCCAATCCAACTGCAAGCACTGGTGGATTTTATATCCCGTCAACTGCATGGAAGAAATTATCCCAGATTGCTGATGCTGGATAGAGTGTTTTTCACTTGGGGAGAGCGCATAGCGCGAATGCTAAAAAATGAACTATGGGTATCCCGCTTTGAACTTATCTCTAAGAGCTGGATCTATGATGTTCACCAATTTTATGAATTGATGGAAGCCCAACAAACGACCCCTCATTACACTATACCTGAGTTTAAACTTACTATAGAGGACTACTTAGGTAAATAATGGCAATACCGATAATCCACGATTGGCGGAAGTATTTCAGCGATCCACATGAAGGCTTGGGTTCATCATACGAACGTATCGTGCTAAACCAAATGCTGCTGGATTACACGCAGCAATATAAGATACAGAGTATCATTGAAACACCTTCCTTTGGTTTTACCGGCTTAAGTGGTATCAACTTGCTTGCTCTTGCTCAGAAGGGCTGTTGCATTAGTCTTGAGGATCACGATGCTGAGAGAATCGAATTGATCCGGCAACTTTGGGAAAACCTTTCTCTACCCCTGGAGATACGCTTTAACAGTGATTATCGCCAACTGGATTATCCCGATAATCACTTCGATATGGGGTATAACTTTTCTGCTATGTGGTTCACACAGGATATAAAACAGTTTCTTTACGAGCTTTGCCGTGTATGCAGCAAGCTTATCATCATCTGTGTACCCAATCGGAAGGGAATAGGCTATCGAATGCAGATAAAAGATTACCATCCTGATGTTTATCCCAAGCTGAAACCACATCACATAGATCCCGCAAGCATCCGGCACATTATGAGTGATAATGGGTGGATAATGCTTGAAGATAGCTTTATCGATTGTCCGCCTTGGCCTGATATTGGCATGAACAAAGAGCTTTTTTTGAGCAAGCTTATTAAAAGAGAGCTTCCTGCTAAAAAGGCAAGACCCAAGGCAGCAGTTAGCATTATGCCGTATTATGAAGGTAAGGACAGCCATTTCGCAGAGAGGATGCTGCGTTATTCATTATTGGAACGCTTAGCTCCCGTTTGTTTCAAGCAGTATTGGGCGCATCATCGTTACTTAGTATTTACCAAAGGTTGAGTATTTACATGCGCAGAAACCAGGTTACTCTTGTAATAGGCAGTCTCTTGGGGATAGCCATGTTTGCTGCATGGCTATACACTAACCCGATACACGAACTAGCAGTTCATTTCAACAAGCTGGACTTCCGTTGGGTGCTGCTTGCATCCACTGCATATTTGGGAGCATATTTCCTTCGTGCCTGGCGTTGGAATCTCTTGTTACCTTTCCGAAACACAGAACATGAACGTAAACCGGGGATATTCCGTACATGGTTATATGCCATGGGAGGGAACTTTATAAACTACCTCATCCCTTTAAGAGTTGGGGATGTGGTGCGAGCCTGGTTTATCAAGCGCAACCACGGCACAGCTCTGATGAAAGCCCTTCCATCTGTGTTTGTTGATAAAGCATTCGACACAATTGCCATTCTTTTTATCATTATCTTACTTCCCTTTTTAGCGGTTGATGTAAGCAGTGCCATGTATGTACTATTGGGGTTACTGTCCTTCGTGTTCGTAGTAACAGTGATTCTTCTTCTCTCTGCAGCCTGGTATAAAGAAAGGGTCAGCAAGGTACTTAAAGCACTGTTTTCCTGGCTCCCCGGAAAAGCCAGAACTAAGGTGTATGCTGCCATCCAACTGTTTGTAACCGAGCTAAACATCTTTGAACATCATCCCCTGCAATTGCTATTTGCCACTGGTTTAACCGCAGCGGGAATCGCATTGGATGGATTGTACTTCTACCTCCTCTTTGTATCTTTCAATATTCCGTTTTCCTTCCCCCTGGCATTGTTTGGCTACACTCTGATCAACCTTTCTTACGCGCTGCCACAGCCCCCGGCTCAGCTTGGCAGCAATGAATGGATGATGATCATTGTATTCAGTATTGGATTTGGATTGACAAAGTCCATTGCTTCTGCAATTATGGCTTTTGCCCATGTTTTAACCTTTTGCCTGATGAGTTTCTGGGGTATTATTGCCTTTTCCCTCTCCGGCAAGGAGGTGATCTACAAGATTTTCAAAGGAGAAAAGATAGATGGCTAATACAAATATACTCGGAGAAATAGAACAGCTTCGCAACATCAAGAATCAACTCTTGGCAGAAGTGCACCGCTGCATTATTGGGCAGGATAAAGTATTGGAAGATATCCTAATTGCCCTCTTTGCAAATGGGCACATCTTGTTAGAAGGTGTTCCCGGCTTGGCTAAAACTCTGTTAATCTCCTCCCTTGCCCAAGCTCTTTCTCTTTCCTTTAGCCGTATTCAATTTACTCCCGACCTAATGCCATCCGATATCACCGGAACCGATATTCTTGTCAGTAGTAGTAATAACGACACCAAGCACTTTGAGTATATAAAGGGTCCCATCTTTGCCAACATCATCCTTGCGGATGAGATTAACCGCACTCCCCCCAAAACACAAGCTGCCTTGCTTCAAGCAATGCAAGAGTTCGCCGTCACTAGCGGGAACGCAACTCGCCCTTTGGATAAGCCCTTCATCGTGATGGCAACACAAAACCCCATTGAGCAAGAGGGGACATATCCTCTACCCGAGGCTCAACTTGACCGCTTTATGTTTTACATCAGCATAGATTACCCCTCCTGGGAAGAGGAACTGCTGATTGCCGAGAGCACTACGGGAACTGAAATCCCGGAGATTAAACCCTTGCTTGGGGCCCAGCAGATTATATCCTTACAGCACAGCATCCGCAGTCTGCCGGTTAGCGAGCACGTGTTGAAGTATGCAGTGAAGCTTGTTCGCAGCACTCGACCCAATTCTCCTGAAGCTTCTCCGCAGATTAAGCAATGGGTTGCTTGGGGTGCAGGACCTCGCGCTTGCCAATATTTGATCTTGGCGGCAAAGGTACGTGCTGCTCTTGATGGTAGATTAACCCCCTCTGAGGATGATGTTAAGGCATCTGCCGAAATTGTCTTACAGCACCGTATCATTCCCTCCTTCGCTGCTCAGGCTGAGGGGGTTTACTCCAAACAGATTGTCCGTAAACTCCTGGAGGAATCATGAGGTTACTATTAACAACCTTTCTGCTTCTCACACTATCTTGTTCAGCTTGGTCGGTGGAAAACCGTTTTCTCTACCCGCTTACTCATGTTAAGAGTGTAACGGCTTTCTCCATAATGGAGAATGATGGATTAATCTACACCCGCAACAATAACCAAGTGCTGGTTTATTCCAAGTTCAACGCTTGGCAACCGAGGCTGGAAGCCGGCTTTTTCTCACCTTTCATGATAGAGGATATGGAAAGTCAAACGGGCAACTATCTCTATATCGCCTCGAGAGAGCCTACCAACCAGATTATCCCTATCGATACTCTTGCCACCAGCGGTAAGATATTCTTCCCATCCACCGTTATCGGCGATAAACTTACCCGCGAGGGGGCAACTCTTTATATTGCAGATCGCTTCAAAGGCATAGACATTGTAAATATTGGCAGCGGGAGCAAACGTGAGCTAATCTCCACTTTCAGCGAGAAATGGGGCATCCGCGACTTTGTGGCATCATTCCCCTATATCTTTGCCCTGAATGACTTTGGCTTGGTAGCCGTGGATGTTAGCGACCAGAGCAACCCCCATTCCATTGCCACCAATTACCAAATTGCAGATGCCAATTGCCTGGTGAAGAACGACAATACCCTGTGGGTAGGAGCTGGCAAAAATCTGCTGGCTTTTAACATCAACGATGCTAACAATCCGCTGCTTATCAATCAGTTCCGCTTGGCAAACGAGATAACATCTATCAAAGTGAAGGATAACCTGCTTTATCTTGGTTTGGGCAGAGGCGGAGTTAAAATACTTGATATCTCCAATCCCTTCAAGATTCAAGATTTGAACAATATCAATACACCTTTTACGGTGTATGACCTTGCTCTGGCAAACGACTATATCTTCATCGCCCTCGGTAAAGACGGGTGGATGATTTACGAGTATAGATAGAAACAATTGGGCAGCCAAGCTCCCGGTTGACTGAATCGACGCTGTCGCTTCTCTGTGGATAAACTTTCCCCTGCCGTGAAGCCTGGGAATTGATGAATTGATGATATTGATACAAAAAAAGCGGGGTGTTTAGCCCCGCTATGTTAGGTGTAAGGATAGGCTTACATCACAGCCACAAGCTGATCTGCATCCTTAACGCTATCCAGATAACCGCTTGCCACGGCATCTGCCACGCTGGCGATATCCGCTCCCACAGTCTGCAAATCCTCGTAGCTAACAGTTGCCAGGTCGATATGCCCGCTATCCAGCTCTGCGAACTTGAAGAGCATCCTGATGAAGATGGCGTAGGCATTGGGCGGTATCTTGCCCTCGGGCACATTTGCCGAGTTACGATGCGCATAGACCTTCAAATCTGCCTTGTAAGCAGGGGTGCACTGAGCATAGATGGCTGCCAGATTCTTAATCTTCTCCCCCATCACGCCGTTATTGGCGGTTAACTGGGGCATCACAAACTTGCGACCGATGCACACCGTATCCTTACGGTAACTGCCAAAGGTCATCTCATCAACTGTTCCGCTGTAGGTGCGGATTCCGAACTTGAAAATTACTTTCATAAGAAAGCCCTCCTTTTATTTGTGCTCATACGAGCTTGTTTTAATCTCTTTACCGAGTTTCGCCAAAACGATATCGAGAATTACCATTACGACCATTTCGAAAAACTTCTGCTCATCATCCTCCTTCAACAAGGGGATGTTGATAGCGCTATTGATGCGTGTTGCCAGCTCTTTCGCCAGCGTGGAAATGAACTCTGTGTTCATGTGTCCTCCATTTTTTATCTTCGAGTTGCAACCCTCTACACATATATAAGGAGAACAATTTCGTTACATTGGCAGATTAAGTGCTTCGTATCCGGGGATAGGTGGCAATAGGCTTGCCTCCACTGCGGTCTTTACAGATATACAGGGTAACATCGAATCGTATATCTGCTCTCTGGTGATGGTGCTTAGGTCCAACGAATACTCCTTTGCAAGGTTAAACATCAGCTTCATATACACATTGCTCCAGCTATAGAAACTGCTTTTACCACCGCTCTGCATACGCGACATCTCGGTGTAAACTTTCAGGTTAGCGCGATAACCTTCAGAAATTTTCAGCTTTTTCAGGTTTGTGCTTATAGCGCTTAGTTTCAAGTGTTGTGGCTGTGCTTTTGTCTTAGTTACCCTGCGCGCAATAACTTTGTTCATCCGGCGGTTGAAGTAATACACTATGCCATCGCATTTTCCGCTGTAGGCGTGTAATAAGTTCTTGAAAGTAACTTCCATGGTTTCTCTCCTTTCCTGCGCATTATTCACCCCCTGTGCAATGCAGGGACAGCACTTGAAAAGCTATTCGAGCATTGCTCTTTGAGTGTTTTGCAGGTCTATATCTATATAAGGAGAACAAAGAAGCATCCGGTTAAAAAAATATGTAGATTGGCTTACAATTATGTAGTGAAATCTTAAGAGACATATTAGCAGGCATTTACCAAGCTGATTTATGCGCCTTAACTGCCATTTTTAGGGTGTATTTACCGAGTTTTGGGCTTGACATTAGAGCAAATCAGAAAAATTGTTCGCCTTATAGGCTTATATACAAAAACTCTTACAAGGAGGTCATTATGACCACCCAAAACATCTTTGACATCGTGATGCCGGATTTGCACGATAGAAAACAGCAGATGCAAAGCATCATCGCTAAGCACAGCAACCCGGTGTTCGCAGAAAAAGTTTGCGCTAAGCTTAGCCCTCTATTCTATTTCTTCACTCAGAAAAGCTGGGAGATATTGGATGACCCGCTGATGATGGTAGTGGTGGAGGACTGGATCAAGGTTGCAAACAAACTCAGTTTGGATTTAGTAAAGATGGGGAGCTGGCTTCTGCTACTGCTGGAGTATCGCATGTATGAGGATAAGCACAAACAGCTTGAACGTTTGTTAGCCCGACACCTTGTAGCAACAGACTATCATAAGCCAAAATTCCGCGGGCGAATGCTCCAGCTTATCGATAATGCCGGAAAGAAAGTGGGGGTCCTGTCCCTCATACCAAATAATGCTAAACCACCTACATCAAACGAATATGGCGAAACCTATGAATATGAAGAGGTTATCCTGGATCAATTTGACAGTAATCAGCAAAAGAGTACTTCTATTGAATCGTTTGATTACGAAGATGGTATACCCAGAATTGATCCCGAAAATGCAAAGCTGTACCAAACAGAACTGGACAAACTGGAGAAGATAAAAAGGAGGGGGGGGCTAAGCGAAGTACAACAGAAGCTACTCAATAGCTATCATCGCTATGTAAGAAATGGTCTAGTACGCTATGATAAACCTAACTCAGATAGAGCAGCTGCTAGTATAAGGAGAGGTCTAAACTACTTCTGCAGTAAACTGGACCAAAAGGTTGTGTCCCCGAAATTCGGCAGTTGTTTATTAAAGACTGGTTTTAAAAGTGGCAGAACATGCATGTGGAAGGAACAGGGTATTATTAATAAATTCGCTATGCAACAAAGCCCTGCAAGAAGGCTTGACCATGTAGATTGGTTGTTTTCCGTAAAAGAGAATAAAGCTATTGAAGATGCTCGGATTTTCTTAGCTAAGGCAGATAAAGAGAATCCACACAGGCAGAAAGAGATTGATGAAGCTAATGCTGTGCTCACTAATATTCTTTGTAACTACTTTGAAGAAGCAAAAGAATCAAGAAGGTTTGGATTGGAAACTTTGTTATTGGTTCAGGCTAACCTGTCCGACCTGAACCTGATAAACACTTTCTATGAGGCTGGCAGACAAAAAGACTTGTTTTTGGCTTACGATAAACCCGATGCACTTAATGAGATATATAAAGCTGTTAAGGAACGCAGAATCGATGCCTACAGCGGATATATGGGAGATAAGAATAACCTGCTGCAATGCATGGAAAGCGGCTTGGAATACTACGGAATTATCTAAGCATCCATAGCATTATTAAGGGAGAGGGCTGGGGAAACCTTCTCCCTTTTGGTTATAAGCCTAAACATCAATCTCATCAATTCATTAATTTTTGGCTTTATAGCGGGGCAGAACATTGGCTTAAGACAGAGTATGATATTCTATAAGTACATATATATTATAATAGATATATACATATAGTGTCATAGTATTGACTATGCACTTGGGGCTTGCAAACCATATATTGATGAATTGATGGAAAGGATGAAGATACTATCTCACGTTAACTGCTACTACACCCGATAACAGTTGCTCTTGTAAGTCAGAGGTCTCTCTTTCGGCATCAAAATCGCTCAAATTCATTTGAGCATGGTTCTTGAGCCTAGATTTCATTGTATCAATCGCTTTAGCAGGATAGGGTACATCGAAGTAATCAATTAGATTGCTCCAATCATTATTTCTGAGAGTAACTACTTCTCCAAGATAGTAACTAACCCAAGAAGAGCCCAGAATAGAATCTGCACGGGTCAATGATAACTTTTCTGTAGATATCTCAACATACTTTTCATCTAATTCAAAGCCGATATAGTTACGCCCAAGCCTTTTAGCTGATATTGCTGTCGTTCCTGTTCCCGAGAAAGGGTCGAGAACTATGTCGCCCTCATCTGTGGTTAGTAGAATCAGTCTGTCAAGTAAATGAAGTGGAAGTTGGCAAGGATGCGAGTCTCTTTTCGAATTGTGTTTTATTCGATGAATATCAGACCACACATCCGAAACCAAAGGTCCAAACGGATGTAGAAGGTCTTTTTTCCCTCCATAGTCCTTTTGTAATCTACCGGTTATACGATCTCTCTTGTGGGGCATTCGAAGTTCATATATCTTAGATCCCTTTTCTTCTTTGGTATAGAATAATATGCCATAATGCGCAGGCTGTAAAGATTTTCCCATTGGTGCTGTAGGGGCATCCCACGCAATCCAGTGTTTGAAATGAGCAGCTTTATTGAGATAATGCGCATAGTAGGTAAGCCATTTGGGAATATTATGCAAGAAAATCGAACCTGTAGGTTTAGTTACGCGGACCATCTCTGCTATCCACAGAGAGCACCAATCAAGATACTCTTCAAAAAGGAGGCTATCTTTATAGCTATTATAGCCTTTCTTCAAATTGAAGGGAGGATCTGCAAATGACATATCTACTGAGTTGTCGGGGATATTCTTGAATAGTTCAAGGCAATCTCCTTGGAGTATCTTATTTATTGACATGATGCCTTCATTCTTCATCTTAATGCAACTCTTTTTCAATGAAATCAACAAGTCTGATAATCTCGTCTGGGTGAAGTGTAAAAACATCGTCAAAAGCGCTTACCATCCTTACTAAATCACCTCTTCTAACGTACCACCCAATTCCATCAACCAAGCCGATAAATTTTGCGTTCGGATAGTGCACTTTCAACAAATCTCTTACAGCGATTTCTGCTTTTGCCTTATCACCTTGCCCGGAAGAAGTAGTAACAAGATATGAGCTTTCAATAATTATCTTGGGATTATCTTTATCAGGAATCAAAAAGTCCATTGTACGTTTTTTTGTGTTTTCTTTTTTGATCAGTTCCTTAAGATCACCGCTACTGTGCTTTATCCCCTTCGAGTTTAGCATTTCCTTAAGAATTGCTTCAGCGTTGTTTTCAACCTTCCCTGCATAACTCCCTTTTTCCTTATATCTTACAAGAGTATCTATTAGCTCAGGTACTTCAAACTTCAGCTTGGATAAGCTGAGCTTCTTTAGTTCAAAAAGCGGAAGTGTTTTTACCAGATAAGGTGTAGATGATCCTTCAAAGAATAGGTTTACCACACCTTTGACAAAGTAGTCATTGTTAGATAGTAACTTAGTTATCTGCGCATCACTAATCTCTTGAAAAGAAGCAACTGATTTCTTGGGTTGACACCATTGGGACTTATGAACTAATGTGGATAGCTCATTATCATCAACAACAGAAACAAGAGTTAGAAGACGTTTGAACGACTCATTAGATAGCCCTGTTAATGCAAGGATTGCACACAAACCATATTCTTTGCTTTTCAGGATGTTTATAATCACATCTTTTGTAAGCTTCCCACAATCGATAGTTTGTTTAAGATTTAGTAGTATCTCTTTAATCATGGAAATGTACCCTTCGTAGTCTTGCTCAAAATCCTTATTGCTGAAGAAATACGTATTTCTCTCAATGACCGTGTTAATTTTATCTTGCTCGGTTCTCAACACTTAAATCTCCTTTCTGAAAAATAGTATGTATTCATCTTTCATTGTATTCCGCATCCCCCTTATCGGCTTTAGCATACTTTTTACTAAAGTCAATCCACTTGATTTAGCTGATTCAATAACTGAATGTTCTAGCCTAACACCACCTGTTTGGTTTGTGTTAGAGCCTATTATCACGATAAAATACTTGCCGTTCTTCAATACTCTGGCAGCCTCAGAGCACACAAGTTTCATATCAGCAAAATAGTTAAACAGCTTATCCTCTTTATTCTTACCCTTTAACCCAATAAGTCTAGTCTTTAGTTCGTCAGGATCGTAACCAAGAAATCGTAGTTGGTCTCTGTCATTCTCCATGTAATCAATTGCAAACGAATAGGGAGGAGATGTAATAATGCAATCTACGCTATCGACTGGTAGGCTAATATTTGTAGCGTCACAGTCCCTAAGAATACTTACATTACCGATATCTTCTCTTGAGTAGTACTCATTAGTTGTAAATGATTTGATTGAAGTATGATACTTATTTAGGACTTTGATAAATAGCTGTTCATGATTGGACATTTTTACTCTCTTTGAGTATCCAAGGGCATCCAAGTATGCCAAAAACGCTAGATTATAAACCTTTCTTTTTTCGTTTTCTACAACTGAATCGAGCCTATTTATCACGTCGCCTTTTGAGAAGTACGCGAACAATTCTTCCGCTCTTCCGGGTAAGTACTCTAGTAATTGCGGATCTATTGTAAGGGATTGATACTTTGTGTTAATCATAAACTGGCAGAATGGACTTACATCAAGCGCATACGAATCTATTCCCATCAATGCGGCCTCAATGTTTGTAGTTCCGCTTCCAGCCATCGGGTCAAGAATCATATCCCCCTTTTGTACTCCAGCGATATTTATAAGTGCTTTTATCATCTGGGGGTGAAATTTTCCCCTATACGGGAATAGACCATGGCTAGCATATGCTGATGAGTAATTCCCACTATCTTCGATGAACTTATCTTCTTGGGAAAGCTCCGCTGTTGATGAGTAGAGACAATAATGTCTTGATTTAATACCATTAACTGATTTAAAGTAAGCTGTATTTTTAAGTAATTTACTTGGGGATAATACGCTATACTCCAAGTATGCTAACTCAAGTTCAAACAGCTCGTTTACTTTTGGAAGAAGTTCAACCCCCTTGCCAAGAAGTGCTTCAGTCATTGGCTTTATGTTTTCAATCAGCACTCTAATCCTCCATCTCTGTTTCGCTATACTGAGTTTGTACACAACATTATTATACTCATTACAATGCGATGAGTGTATGCTCATTTAATAGTGATTTTAGTCAAGTGATATCTGCGGTCTTTTGTGATATATGTTACAAAATGGATTCCAACACACGCTTTAGGGGATCTTTGTTCTCCTTATCAGTTTGTAGGGGTAGCTCGATTTTATTCGGCTGCCCTGAATAAACTTTTTTGGAGAACACCATGCCAGATGTAACTATTACAAATCCGGAAGCAACCGCAACAGCGCAAACCGAAGCACAAACAGTTTGCGTTAGCCTGGGAACGGATATCCGCAAGCCGCAAGAGCTAACCGAATGGCCCTTAAGTGACATAATGTTTCGCATCCAGAGCGGAACCTATCAAGCTGCCATAGAAAAAATCCGCAAGCAAGAAAATCCAGATCAGGCAAAGCAGCTAAAGCTGAATCTGCCATACTTTATAATGGGCAAGCTGAAAGGCAAACGCTGTGAGGAAAACGTTACCGAGAGCAGCGGCTTGGTGTTGGATTTTGATAATGTAGAGGACCCGGAGAAGCTTGCCCAAAGCCTGAAAGCAGAAATACCCTATGTTCGCTACGCTTTCCTCTCTCCGCGTAATGGCATAAAGGCGGTGGTGCTGTTCAGTTCACCGGTAAAAGATGCCGGTCAATATGCCCGCATTTGGAACAGATTGATATGGGAGATAGAGCAGCAAACGGGATATAAAGCAGATAACACGCCCGACCGTAGCAGAGCTTGTTTTGTAAGCTATGACCCTAAGCTGGTGGAAAACAAATCAGCACCCCCCTTCCAGGTGGAAGATTATGCCAATGAGCAGGATACTGAAGCAGAGCTAGTGTTGTTGGAAGAAAGGGATGAATCTGCCAAGCTAGAGCTTGAGACAGTTCTTTCAGGTAACCGTAATATGGAGCAAGCAAACATTGATTCCCAGCTAAATCAAATAGCCTCTGAAACTCTTGATACAACCGAAATAATCCCAAATCTCAGTGAACATTATGTAAAACAAGCTCTGGAGCACTTGTGCAATTGCAAGATAAGCTATCGCGATTGGATACGCTGCGGAATGGCTCTCTACAATCAATATGGTGCTGTTAAGGGTTTGTATTATTGGTCGCTGTTTCAAAACAACCCCTTTTATCAAGATAAAGCTGAGAGCTTGAGCAAAGTGTGGAACTCGCTGGGAAAGTATTCTTCAGTTGGGCTGGCGAGCCTTTTTCACATAGCAAGAGTGCATGGGTTCAACAGTGTTATCTATACAGGCAAAGATAGCGACCTTGAGGCCTTTCCAGAGCTGAAATACATCTATGGAGAACCGGAGGATGTGAAGCTGGATATAAGCAAACTGCCTGAGTATATGCAAAACTTCCTTATTCATGCTGACAAGATTACCGACAGCAGTCCCGGTGCTAAGATTACTGCTCTCATCCCAACCCTTGCATGCAACATAGGAAATCGCATTGGTATGCATGCTGCAGGGCAGACAGTGTTTTGCAGTGTTTACGCCATGGTTATAGGTGAATCTGGCTATTCCCGTAAATCCACAACCCTTAATCTTGCCGTAAACAACATCATGGATAGCCACTTGCAATCCCTCAAGGAAATGGTGGCAAAAGATAGGAATAATTCAAGCATCATTGTAAAAAACACCACTCACGCCAGATTATTGGAGCTGTTATCGATAGACTCAATACGCTTAATCGTAAAAAATGAAATGGCAGGCTGGTTGCAGGATATGAATAAGAGTTACAACAGTGGCATGATGCTTGATCTCACAAATCTATATGATGGTCAAAGCCAATCGATTGCTAAGATGGAAGTGGACGCATGGATAAACCACCCCGCTTTAAGCATTCTTGGCGCGACCACACCGGAGGCTTTATTTAAGGAACTGAAGAATAACTCAGATAGGAATAACGGCTTTTTGCCCAGATTCTTATACTGCTTCATTCGCAATGTGGATTTGGACTGTTTGAATTTTGATACTCGAAATACTAAAGCTCCAGAGGATGAGATTAAGAAGCTGGGCGAAATAGTTGAAGTCTTTCGTAATCTTAGCGGAAGACATATTCTAAGCATGACCCACGAAACTGAATTGTGGCGGCAAGAGATTTACACTCGTAAGTTTAAGCAAGCATTGAAGAACAAGCGTGGTGACAGCGCAACATCTTATTTTACTAGGATATATGACGGCTATTGGTATAAGCTATGTATACTAGGATTTGCTATGAAGCACTGGCAAGAAATCAAAGAGGCAGATGAATATTGCCGTTTAAATCGATTCTTTGAAGCCAATAAAGTAGATTTGATAACTGCTCAAGAAGCAATGTATTTATGTGATTACTACTTTGAAAACGCAATGCCGGTGATGGTTAGCTTTAGCGAAGGTAGCCGCTTGCAGGATGAAAAGCAGATAGTAAGCCTTATCCGCAATACCGTGCAGGACAGGGATATCTCTCACAGCCGTTTGCTAACTGCCAGCAGGATGAATGGGAGAGATTTTAATACCTGCATCAATTCTTTGGTAGATAAACAAGCCGTAATTGCCATGGATATCAGCGTTGGATACAATAACAGGAATGCAAGGCAATATCGGCTTAATCCGGTTCTGTTGTAGTTATTGATAACTTAGCAGATGGCTTGATGTTTTGTTAGACTCTCGGAGGGCATCAATATCATCAATTCATCAATATCAGACTTAGTCCCGAG
Organism: uncultured Candidatus Cloacimonas sp.; assembly: GCA_964588075.1. Lineage (GTDB taxonomy): Bacteria > Cloacimonadota > Cloacimonadia > Cloacimonadales > Cloacimonadaceae > Cloacimonas. The sequence continues at coordinate 123,166 of CAZPNU010000001.1, read as the reverse complement.
CCTCCACAAAGCCGATGCTTTTGCCCAGTACATCCATTTCAAAGCTATCCGCAGCATCTACACGATTATCGTAGAAAAGATATCCTTCTTTGATGGCACCGGGAAGCAACTCACCAAAGGAAAAACTGTTGGAAATAAGGTCATAATAGGCATCCTGATCCCGCTGTTCATCCCGAATGATGGGGTCATCCTCCGAAACTGCGAAAGGATTTTGGTAGTCCTTTAACAAAGATGCCTGCCTCATATTAGCCAGAATCAACTCCACCGGCACAGCATCAAACTGATGCCCTTCGGCGATTATGCTAAAAGAACCTCGTGCAATCATTCGTTTCTGCTGACCGGTGTTCTTAACCCGCAAATATACAGGAAAGAATCTGTTACCCACTGCTCCATTGGCACCGTTATAGCTTTGGGGACGAATGGCAAAGAGCAAAGAATCTGCTTTCACCAAGGCATAACGGCTTTCTGAAGCAACTCCCGGAGCGGGAACAAATTGTCGGATAGAGCAAGCTCCCGACAGCAGCAGAACTGCTGTCGGGATAAGCATACTCATTATTTTGGTTACTAATCTATACATGCAGATTCACTTCAGCCCAAATGGGCATGGATGCCTGCTTTATTCTTCATCATCCCCGGCATCATCGGAATCTTCCATTTCCTCGTTATCATCAGTCATATCGTCCACCTCGGTTTCCGGAAGTTCCGCAGCTTCCACCAAATCAGTAAGGTTCATGGTGGGATTTTGCTTCAGGGTTTCCACTTCTTTATCCAAAGTCTCATCATCCGGCTCTGCGGGAACGATAGAGATGTCACGCACAACATCATCGGCAGTAAGATTTATCAAGCGTACGCCTTGGGTATTGCGGCTGACCTGAGAAATCTCGGAGACTTTCTGACGGATAATCATGCCATCTTGGGTGATAATCATCAAGTCATCCTCATCGCGCACCAGCATCAGAGCGGATAGGTGCCCATTACGTTTGGTGGTTTTGAGGGTGATAACGCCTTTAGAACCGCGTTTGGTAGGTGTGTAGCTGGAAATAGGGCTGCGTTTTCCGAAGCCGTTCTCGCTAACTGCCAGTAAGCTGGAAGTATTTGTTTCACCATCTTCCTGCATATCTGCAACTGAGGCAATGGTCATGGATATCACCATATCGTCATCACGCAGGCGAAGTCCGCGCACACCCTTGGTGAAGCGCCCCATAGCACGAATGTCGCTCTCATTGAAGCGGTTGCAATAACCGTTGCGGGTAGCCATCAGGATGTTGTCCCCGGCTTCGGAAATTCTGGCATCGATGAGCTCATCATTATCCATTAACTTAATCGCTTTAATACCATTGGCACGAGGACGTGAGAATGCTGTCAGCGGGGTCTTTTTAACCAAACCCATGCGGGTGCACATGATGATGTTCTGGTCAGGATGGAAGTTCTTTAAGGTAACAAATGCCTTAATCTTCTCTCCCTCGGCAAACTTCACCAGGTTCACGATAGCTTTACCGCGGGCAGTACGACCGGCTTCGGGAAGCTCGAACACTTTAATCCAGTGACACATACCATGATCCGTGAACAGCAGAATGTAGGAATGGGTGCTTGCCACAAACAGGTATTGAATGAAATCATCCTGTTTAAGGTTCGAGGCAGAAAGCCCCTTGCCTCCTCGTCCCTGAACTTTATATGTATCAACAGGCAAGCGCTTCACATAACCATCGTGGGTGATGGTAACCACCACCAACTCATCAGCAATCAAATCCTCAATATTGAAACTTCCGGCAGGTGCTTGAATAATGGTGGTACGGCGTTTATCAGCAAACTTATCACGAACTTCCATGGTTTCTTCTTTGATGAGGTTCATACGTAGTTCGCGTCTTTCCACCAGTTCGGTAAGACGGGCAATGGTGAGTAGCAGTTCACGATATTCGCTTTCTATCTTGTCTCTTTCCAAGCCTGTCAAACGCTGTAAGCGCATTTCCAGGATTGCTTTAGCTTGTATTTCGCTGAGTCCGAACTTATCTTGGAGAGCTTGGCTGGCTTCGGGAGGGGTTTGTGATGCGCGGATAGTGGCTATCACTTCATCCAAATGATCCAGAGCAATGCGATAACCTTCCAAAATGTGCAGCCTGTCTTTGGCATTGCGCAATTCGAACTCTGTTCGTCGCAACACAACATCATGGCGGAATTCGATGAAGCTATGCAGCATCTCTTTCATGTTCACAACTTTGGGAACTCCATCGATGAGACAGAGATTAATCACGCCAAAGGTTGTTTGCAGTTGGGAATACTTATATATCAGATTACGGACTACCTGTCCATCATGATTACGTTTGACAACAATAACCACACGCATCCCGTCTCTGCCGGATTCATCTCGAATATCGCTGATGCCTTCAATCTTTTTTTCCTTCACCAATTCCACTAAGCGCTCGATGAGCAGAGACGTGGTAACTTGGTAAGGGATGGAGCGAATTATTATTTGCTCGGTGTCATTGGGTAAAGTAACCATTTCCGTTTCGCCACGGAGAATCAATCTGCCTCTGCCGGTTTCGAAGTAATCGTGGATACCATCGGCACCAAGCACGAAACCTCCGGTTGGGAAATCAGGTCCCTTAATGTATTCAAGCAGTTGCAAAGGCTCCATATCCGGGTTATCAATCAGGGCTATCATACCATCGCAAATCTCACCAATATTATGTGGGGCAATGTTTGTAGCCATACCCACAGCGATACCAGATGAACCATTCACCAACAGATTTGGTATTCTGGCTGGAAATACAACAGGTTCTTTACGGGTTTCATCGTAGTTACTCTTGTAATCTACGGTATCCTTCTCCAACTCTGCCAACATCTCCATAGTAATCTTCTGCAATCTTGCTTCAGTATAACGCATGGCAGCAGGTGGATCACCATCTTGTGAACCAAAGTTACCTTGACCGTCAATAAGTTGATAACGCATGTTCCATGGTTGCGCTAAACGCACTAACGTGGGATACACGACCTGTTCACCATGAGGGTGATAGTTTCCGCTGGTGTCACCGGCAATCTTGGCGCACTTACGGAAATGGCCTCCAGGGCTGAGATTTAGCTCGTGCATTGCATAAATTATGCGCCTCTGAGAGGGTTTTAAACCGTCTCTGATATCCGGAAGCGCACGAGAGACAATAACGCTCATGGAGTAGTCCAAATAAGCTTGTCGAAGCTGATCTTCTATCTGGACGGGTATTATTTTTGTAGTATCAGACATCTATCTCTTACTCCTTACACATCTAAGTTCTTTACATAACGGGCGTTAGTTTGGATGAAGTCACGGCGTGGCTCAACTTCGTCGCCCATGAGAATGGTAAACATCCGGTCTGCCTCGATGGCATCATCCATCTTAACGGAGATTAGTGAGCGATTAGTAGGATCGAGAGTGGTCTCCCAAAGCTGCTCGGCGTTCATTTCGCCCAAGCCTTTGTAACGTTGCACCATCACACCTTTCTCGCCCAGTTCAACGATGGCTTTATCTCTTTCCATTTCGTTATACACGTATATCTTCTGTTTCCCTTTGCGCACGAGGAACAAAGGGGGCATGGCAATGTATAGGTGACCATGCTCGATGAGCGGGCGCATATAGCGGTAGAAAAAGGTCATAAGCAGCGTGGAGATATGGGCACCGTCCACATCAGCATCAGCCATGATGATAATCTTATGATAACGTATCTTGTTCACGTCAAAATCCGGTCCGATACCAGCACCCAAGGCAAGAATAATAGGTTGTATTTTATCATTATTCAATACCTTATCCACGCGGGCTTTCTCTGTATTCAACATTTTTCCCCATAGAGCCAGAATGGCTTGGTAAGCTCTGTCTCTTCCCTGTTTGGCAGATCCGCCTGCGGAATCACCCTCCACCAAGAATAGTTCTGTTTGTGCGGGGTCGTTTAGGGTGCAATCTGCCAGCTTGCCGGGAAGCGAGCCACTCTCCAGTACAGACTTGCGTCGTGTAAGTTCGCGTGCTTTGCGGGCAGCTTCACGGCTACGGGCAGCCATAATGCTCTTCATAGTGATGTTTTTGGCTTCCGCAGGATGCTCTTCGAAGAAAGTCATCAGCTTCTCGTACACAGCGCTGTTAACAACACCTTCAACCTCAGAATTCTGGAGTTTGGTTTTTGTTTGTCCTTCAAACTGAGGATCGGATATCTTGATCGACACCACGGCGGTAAGGCCCTCACGGATATCTTCACCGGATGGACTAACCTTTTCGTTCTTCAGGATATCAGCGTTTTTAATATATGTGTTAACTGCTCTGGTCAAACCGCTTTTAAAACCACTGAGATGAGTACCACCTTCAATGGTATTAATATTATTGGCAAAACTGAAGATGTTCTCTTGGTAACCCTCGTTGTATTGTACTGCTACTTCGAAGGTTAAGCCTTCCTTTTCCGCAGAGATGTAGATAGGCTTGGGGAATAGTGGTTTCTTGTTCTGGTTAAGATACTCCACGAAGCTCTTAATCCCACCATCATACTTGAAATCATGTATCCTATCGCTACGCTCATCCTTCAGTACGATACGGACACCACAGTTTAGAAAAGCGAGTTCACGCAAACGCGTAGTGAGATAATCAAAACTGAACTCCGTTGTTTCAAAGATAGTTGCATCAGGACGGAAGGTAACGATTGTGCCCTTACGTTTAGTTTCTCCCAAAACCTTCAGTTCAGTAACAGGTACACCCCTTTCAAGGCGCATAAAATATTCTTTACCATCCTTATGGATGTTTACTTCCAGAAATTCAGATAAGGCATTGACCACCGAAACACCCACACCGTGTAAACCACCAGATACCTTATAACTCTTGTCATCAAATTTACCACCTGCATGTAGGACGGTAAGCACCACTTGCACAGCAGGTAAGCCAAGTTCTTTTTGAATATCGACAGGGATACCACGCCCGTTATCGTCCACCCGAATATTACCTTCAGAGGTGATAGTAACGATAATCTGGTCGCAATGACCTGCCAAAGCCTCGTCAATCGAGTTGTCCACCACTTCATATACTAAGTGATGCAAACCGCGTTCTCCTGTTCCCCCGATATACATAGCGGGACGTTTCCGAACGGCTTCCAACCCCTTCAGCACTTTGATATTGCTGGCATTGTAAGTTGCATTCTGCATATTCTATTGTCTCCTATAGTTTTACGCATTATATTGAGAGCTTCCCGTATGCCACTGTTAAGCAGTATATGAAAAACACTCTTATCTTGTTGCCACACTATATGATATCCTCTTTATGTCAAGAAGTTTCTTGCCTTATCACACTTTTCTATCTTGTTCTTATGCAGGCAGTTACAATTACGCTCATAGTCGTCTTAAAGATAGCTCTCATAACAGAGAAAAATACGACCCGTTGCAGGTTAAGAAACGCGGTTAAGAAAAGCTGGGTTTTTTCAAGCATGGACATCTACTGTCTCATATTATTATACCTAATGAATCGGTAATCATTCTCTAATGATTCCCTAATCATATTAAGGAATTACTACAATATTATATGGGGTTGACTCATTATCTCACCATGGAGGAGAAGATGAAGATTCCCGTAATCTACCTGAAAGTACCTGATTGATAATCTCTTAAGCCTCTCTACCAAGAATGCTATCGTATGAGGATATAAGAAAGGGCTTACCATTATGGCAAGCCCTGTTATTTATACAAGCTTAAACTAGACTATTGAAGTACTTTTACTTCCACACGTCTGTTCTGTTCTCTTTCCTGGATAGTTTTGTTCCCGTTGAGGGGTTTGCTTTCTCCATATCCCTCGAAGCTGAGTCTCGATGCGTCAATACCCTTAGAAACAAGGTAATCCACAATGGTTTTTGCCCTGCGTTTTGAGAGATCCAAATTGTAGCTATCCTTACCGATATTGCAGGTGTGACCAGATATCTCAATCTTAATTTCTGGATTAGAAAGCATGGTAACCACAATCTCATCAACAATCGGTAGTGACTCGTTCTTAAGAGTAGCCTTATCGAAATCGAAGAGGATGTTCTGGAATACGAACACTTTCTTCACTTCCAGAGCCTTAAGAGTGATGTTTAGAGATACAGGGCTTCCATCCTTGGGAACTGACAGATCTTCAGCATGGAGCATGAAGCCTTCTTTGTTAACGATAACATGGTAAGTATCGGCAACCGGTAACTTGATATTGAAATAGCCCTTTTCATCAGTTATCACAACATCTTTGTAGGTTTTCCCGTCAATAACAGTGCTGAACTCCAGTTCGCCTCCGGCAACCGCATTACCCTTGTCGTCGGATAATCTGCCAAAGGTTGTGAAGAACTCGGGAGCAATGACAACAGGAGCTTCAGGGAGTTCTGTGGGGGTGACAATTTCGCCACTGTCCGTCACGACAGCAATAACTTCACCTTCAGGATTGAGAATTACATCACCATCGGCACCCACTGTTACCAGAGTCTTCTCTCCCGTTTCCGGATCAGTAACCAAATAAGAGGCAGGGATGGTAAAGGTTAGGTTTAAAGTATAGAGCTTCTCGAAGCCATCAGCTTTTCTATCAGAACTAATCAGTGCTTCGTTACTATCAGTTATTTTGAAGAAGTGCCTGTCATTACGAATGGTATTAACCGGTAAGCCAAGGTTATCGGGATCGCTCCAATTCAACCATCCCTTTCCAATACGTACAGCTCTGAAAATATCGAAGCCACCGAATCCGGGATGTTTATCCGAAGCAAAAAACAAGGTCCGGCCGTCAGCATCCAAGAAAGGTGTTTGTTCGCTGCCTGATGTGTTGATTTGTGGACCAAGGTTCATGGGAGTACCCCACACACCATTACGCTTTATGCTTAAATAAATATCATACTCGCCATAGCCACCATCTCTAGAAGATGAGAAAAACATAAGTGAGTCACGCCATACCATAGGGTGTGCTTCCACTTGAGGTGAATTCACAGCATCGATAGCAACTGGTTCTTGCCATTTGCCATTGTAAACTGATGAATAGATATCACCATCCAATTGATTACGCTTGAAATTACCGAAAATGTAAGCAGTATTCCCGTCACTTGAGAAGGAACCTATCGCTTCATTCTTGTCGGTATTCAATTCATCAACAGGATAAGGACGTCCCCAACCGGTGGCCAATCTTTCAGCACGCCAGATGTTCTCTTTCTCAAAACGAGTTGGAGCCATGGAGGTAAACCAAAGGTACTTCCCGTCCGGTGTAATCAGAGAACCATAGTCAGAATTACGGCTTCCGATGTAGGATGGCATACTACGCCAAGTGATACTATCGAAGATGCTTTCCTGACGATTCAATATTCGCAGGTAATCTTGTGCCTCTTCCCTATTCCTGGAGTCATTAGTTGCAAGGTATTTATCGAACCATTGCAGGGCTTGAGCCGTATCAGATACGGCAATATTCAATTTACCCAGCCAAAACAGGTATTCAGGTCTGCTCCCTTCGGCTGCTTTGTTTGCAGCAAGAAAATCTTTGATGGCAGACTGATAATCTCCCCGTTGATAATACTCAGTTCCACTGATTGCATAACGTTCACCTTTCAATCCCAAAGCACCCAGCAGGGGTAAACAAAGGATCGTTAGAATCGCAATACAGATTATTGATCGTATTCTATCCATTATCATCTCCTCCCTCAGAATCTGAGAATCAGAGATATAATATGATCATCGTTGAAGATATCATGATTTCCAATGCGGTAAACATAGTCCATCTGGATATTGCGGAACTTTAAACCCGCACCGGCAGAGAATCGGCTATCGGCATCAAAACCAACTCGCACCCCTGTTTGGAAATTAGAAAATACATCCGCCCAGGTGTTCTTTTCCTTTACATTGATCACAGAGAGTTTGGAATCAGCTTCCGGATCCCGTCCGATAGATGTCCAATACTCACCTCCAAAGGCTATACCAGGTTTCTCGGATTGTTCCCAAACTAAATCTGCAGCAACAGTAACTCCGATGAACGGGTAGGCGGTTACACCCGCTTGCATTTGGTATGGTATTCTATCACCGGCAAGAGTACCGTACAGATCACGAATCATTATCCCTGTCTCGATGTATTGATTAAGGTCATACTTCGCGCCTAGATCGAGACCGAAACCGGTTTCAGACTCACCATCAAGAGAGGAAAGATAGAATTTGGGGGTAAATCCATAACTCATCTTTTTGTATGTATTGGCATAACTTAAGGCGATATTGTGGTCAGCAGTGCCAAATGTGCCAGTATCATTGCCATTGGCATCAGCACCCTGAATATCATCTACAGATGCTTCAATCCAGTTTAAGGCAAGTACACCAAAACCGAAGCGTTTACCCAATGCTGCATATTGATAATTCCTATCCATTCCCATATTCATCGAATACATGGAAGAGAACTCAATATCTTTCATACTGGTTAGTCCGGCAGGATTCCAATAAGCAGCAGTTACATCATTGGATGTTGCTGTTCCGGCTTCACCCATCGCAATGATGCGCGCACCTATACCCATGCGGATATAGGTGGCAGCAGAATTATTCATATCTTCGGCTAAAAGCGGAAGCGCAATCAGCAGTATCATAGTTAAGATACAGAGCTTGATCATGCGGGTGGGGGTGTGTAGCATATTCGTTTTCATCATAGCCTCCTTATTTAACCGCAATCTTGATTACTTTTTCGAATTGGTTTTGGCTATCGCTTACTACCACTCTGGCAAAGTAAGCACCTCGGGCAACTTTTACTCCGGCAGAATTCTTGAGATCCCAAGCAATCTCCACCTTGTTGGTTATGGTGCTGGGAACTGAAAGGGTTCTTACCTTCTTACCTGCGAAGTCATAAATAGACACAGATAACTGAACATTGTCGTTTCTGCTTAGTACCACTCTGATGGTTGTACTAGTTTCAGCAGGATTCGGGAATGCTTTGGAGGTCTCGCTAATCACCAAATTAGGAGATATCAACTGACCGTCATCTATGTTACTTGGAGGACTTTCAACCCCGTCGTAAACCGCTTTGACCATGTACTGGTAAATGGTGTTGTTCACTATGGCATAATCATCATAGTAATAGTTACCACCTATCATATCACTCACGGGTGTAGCATTCAAAGGTGCGTTGGGGAAGCTACTGTCAACTGCACGTTTACGATATACATTGAAGCCATCCAAGCCACGATTCAAGCTGGGAAGATTCCAAAGAATTCTGATGTGGGTGTCGTACATCTCTGTCCAGACATTAATCGGAGCATGAAGAATTTTGAAATTGCCGATTGTGACACTGCTGTTTACCCAATCAGTTTTAAAGGCTTGAGCTTTAACAACCCAATCCTGTTGAGCTCCGTCAATGCTGAGCGAATCCTCATATACTGCAGAACTGCTTGTTACATCACTACCATCCATAGTATATCGGATAACAGCTCCCGGAGTAGCACAGCTGATACCGAGTTTAAAATCGGCACCATATGTCTGATTGCTTGCTCTGCTGAATATCGGCGCAGCCACTGTTCCGGTGATATTGAACACTGCACTATGAGTATCACTGGGTATCCAACCGTCAGCAAATCCCTTAATCTTGATCTCTGTAACCGTTGCCATTGGTAATGTTATAGGATTCACATACGCAGGTGAACCGGAAGTAGGCTCAGTACCATCAAGTGTATAACGAATAGTTACACCGGTTCCAGGCAATTGTGCATTAGCTATTGTAACACTTTGCTGAGTCGTGTAAGTTCCGGCACCAGGACTGAATGAAGGTTCGGACAGGACTACTTGACCGGTAACACGGAATGTAGCAGATATAACATCACTCTCAATCCAATCTGTTTTGAAGGCTTTCGCTTGAATCACCGTAATTGAGTTTACTGGCAATGCTATGCTTGGTGTAAGTTCATCGAAGATGGGTGAAGTTTCATTGGGAATTGATCCATCAGTTGTGTAATGAACAACTGCATCTTCAGGATATACTTCTGCAGTAATCCTAACTTCTTTTGCTTCAGTGTATGTAGTTTGTGAATCAAGACTGAACAGTGTTCCGGCAAACTCAATCTTACCAGTAATATGGTAAGTTGCGGTGTATGTTTGGCTGGGAGCCCAATCCGGCTTGTAAGCTTTGGCTTTAATCACTGTAACAGAGTTTGTTCCCAATGGTATGGGTTGGCTATATATGGGTGATGCTTCAGTTGGCTCATCTCCATTGGTTGTGTAATGAATCACCGCTCCAAGTGTATTAGTCGTTGTTGAAATCACGACATTCTGTGCACTTGTGTATACTATAGCTGGATTGGGGGTAAACACGGAACTTGTGATTGCCACCTGACCAGTAAACAGGTAGTTCAGATTCATCACAGGGCTTGGCAACCAATTGGGCTTAAATCCTCTAATCTTCAAATTCAAGCTTGTGTTCAGCTCTGGAGTAAGAGTTGAGAATATGGGAGAAGTAGCAACTGGGTCACTACCATCTGTCGTGTATCTGAGCTGTGAATCACTAGGGCTGGGAGCACCTGTATAACCAATTGTTTGCAGAGTCTGATAGGTGCCGGCAGGAGGATTGACAGTGACTCCAGAGATGGAAACCTGTCCGGTGATTGTGTACACAGCTTCATAAGTTGGGCTAGGTATCCAATCAGTCTTGAAGGATTTGATTTTTAGGGTGGTACTCGCAGCAATAGCTATTGGTTCAGCCGGATTGTAAGGTGTTGAGCTAATGCTCGGCTCTGTACCATCGGTAGTATAGCGAATAGTAGCTCCCGTAGCAACGGTTGCGGTACCCAGAATGATACTATTGCCCAAGCTCACGTTTTGAGCAGTATAATATGAGTCAGCGCTTGGAGTAAAGCGTGGCATCGCAATATCCAAAGCACCGGTCATTACATACTGAGCACTAAGCACTGTACTAGGTGTCCAGCCAGCAAGGAATCCACGTACTTTAACTGTTGTCGTGGCATTCATAGGCAGGGCTATTGCTGTATTGTAGGCAGGTGAACTCTCAGTGGGATCATTACCATTAAGAGTATATCTCAAGGTAGCACCTGCAGGAACTGTAAGTGTGTTCAAGCTCACAGAAGTGGCAACATTGTATGTACCAGCAGCAGGAGTGAACATCGGAGTTGATAAAACCACCTGACCGGTGAAGTTATAATTTGCATTAAGCACAGGACTGGGCAACCAGTTTGCTTTAAACCCTCGAATCTTTAAGTTCAACGATGAATTTAAGGGAGGATTTAGAGTGCTAAACAAGGGAGAAGTCTGAACAGGATCTGTTCCATCAGTAGTATATCTTAACACAGCATCATTGGGAACAAGGGAACCGGTTGTTGTGATCGTTTGAACGGTCTGATATGTTCCTGAAACTGGTGTTATGGATACGCCGGCAATGTTAACCTGCCCTGTTATCGTATATATAGCACTATATGTTGGGCTAGAAGTCCAACCCGTTTTAAATGCCTTTACTTTTATCTCCGTTGTCGTGTTCAAACCCAAGTTGATGGGTTGTGAGTATATTGGCGAGTTCTCCCCAGGTTCATTACCATTAGTTGTATACCTGATTATGGCACCAAGGGTATTAGTGGATGTCGATATAACCACATTTTGTGCTGAAGTATAGATAATGGACGGATCAGGGGTAAAAACAGTCCCAGTAATCTGTACTTGACCTGTCACATTATATACTCCGGTACTAATAGCACTAGGTAACCAACCATCTTTGAAAGCTCGGGTACGAATTGTAATGGACTGATTTGCCCCAACTTGAATTGGCTGTGTATAAATAGTGGAGGTCTCATTGGGATCACTACCATCAGTGGTGTACCTAATCACAGCATCTACCGGCATGGTTACATTATTAATAACTACTGCTATAGGAGTAGTATAAACATCCGGGCTTGGACTAAACACAGGATCAGTCATAATGACTTGACCCGTTACATTATACACAGCAGTCTGCGTCGCAGATGGAGTCCAGTCATCCAAGAAAGCCTTTACCTTAATGGTCGTTACACTTCCAAGAGGGATACTAATACTGGTATCATTTGTGTATAGCATTGAGTTTATTGTTGGTTCTGAGCCATCAGTTGTATAGCGACGTTGAGCGTTGGAAGGTGTTGTTCCACCTATAACAACCATCTGAGCAGTTGTATATGCACCAGCTGCGGGTGTAAATACTGGAGCGTTAAAAACAACCTGACCAGTTATAGTGTATGTTGCAGAAGCAGTTTCACTGGGAATCCAACCTGAGATAAATCCTCTAACCCGCAGTATTGAACTGCCATTAATTGAGATTCCAGTTACTTGGTCATAAGCAGGAGACAGTTCATTGGGCTCACCACCGTTCAATGTATAACGCAGAATTGCTCCAGATGGTATCGTATTCCCCATGAGATGGACAGTTTGCGGGGTCTGATATATACCGGCTACTGGATCAAACATATTGCTTGGTAACCCAACCTGACCGGTTATGGTGTACGTAGCAGTATATACAGGGCTTGCTTCCCAGTTTGCCAAGTAAGCTCTAACTTTGATTGTTGTTGTTGATGCTGTTGGGAGGACAATCGAACCCACCGAGTATGCATTAGAGGTAGGTGTCGGATCTGTTCCATCAAGAGTATATCTTAATGTTGCTCCTGCAGGAGAGCTTATGCCAATCAGTATGCTTTGGCTTGTTGTGTATGTACCAGGCATGGGACTAAAAACGGGATCCAATATCGTAACCTGACCAGTCACATTATAAGTTTGAGCAACTGCTGGTGAGGTTTGCCATCCATTTCGGAAAGCTTTGGCAGTTATAATCATTCCGTTTGTATTCAATGGCACTACGATCGCAGAATTGTATACAGGCGATGTGTTATTAGGTTCTGTTCCATCGGTGGTATAACGGATAACAGCTCCGTCAGTGGTTGTGCTTAACTGCACATACTGCTCAGTCTGATATGTACCACCAAGAGGTGCAAAGGCAACGCTCGCCACTGTTCCGGTTACTACATAATTCGCTGATACTATTGCAGAAGGTAACCAATTTTCACGATATGCCCTAGCCTTGATGAACATATTTGTGTTCCCGGGAATAAGGATGGGCATGTTGTAAACCATTGACGCTGGGGTGGGATCATCTCCATTGGTTGTATAATAAATAGTCGTATTGGGAGTAGTGGTACTGATACTAACATTGAGGGGTGTGAAAGAAGTTGTTGTTCCGGGATTGAATACCGGGTTGACAACTACTGGAGTAACAGAGCCAATAGCGTATGTTGCTGATACTACAGCAGAAGGGATATAACCATCTTTAAAGGCTATCGCCCTAACTGTCATGTTCTCATTAACCGCAATGGGAGTTCCATTATAAATCTCCCCAACAGTCAACGAAGGCGTTGACCCATCAATGGTGTATCTAACAATTGCATCTGTAGTGAGACTGTTTAGGCTGACAACTCTGGGAGAATCATATGTGCCCGCTTGAGGGCTAAAGGTAGGAACAGAGGCATAGAATACATAGTTACCGGTAACCTCATAGGTTGACCATGTATCAAGGCTACCCTTCACTTTAAGTACTCTAACTCCATTATTATCAATCCCTCCATTCAAGCTTATTCCACCAGTATACGGGATGCTAGGTTCTGAACCGTCGATACTATATAGAATTACGGCATTAGCGGGGTTTAAACCAACAACGCTTACAGACTGGGCATTATTGTAGTTGCCCGGAACTGGATTGAGGCTAAATGAAACACCGCGTACATTATAAGTTGCTGTAGTTGTATTGCTACTTAACCACCCAGGTTTGTACCCCTTTGCTTTGATAACAACACTACTATTCATCGCAATATAGATACCGGTAGTGGAGTATAGAGGTGAGTTCTCGGTGGGTTCACTGCCATCTAATGTATAACGGAAGAACGAACCGGGTGTTGTATTGGATAAAAACACTGTCTGAGGTGTAGAATATGTTCCCGCCGGAGGAGTGAAAACAACATCTGCAACCTGCCCTGTAATAGTGTATTCTGCGGTAGCCACCGGGCTTGCATAATAGCTACCATCTTCCATATAAGCAATTGCTCTTAGCATGGTATAAGTATCTGTTCCCAATTGTATCGGTGTTAAGGGATTATACACTAATCCGTTTACGGCTGTCGGTACTTCACCATTAAGGGTATAGCGGATAAGCGCTCCAGGAGTACTTGTGCTGATACTAACAGCTCTGGGAGATGTGTAGGTGCCGGCAATGGGATCAAACACCGGGCTCGCAACCGTGGGAATTGGTGCTCCACCAACACCGTAAATACCTTCAATAATAGGTGATGAGTTATAACCTGCCTTGGTGGCAATGGCTTTGAAGGTTGTATTACCATTTATTGAAATTGGAACATTGTAAACTGGTGACAAAGTGGTGGGAACATCACCATTGGTAGTGTAATATATTGTAACACCTGGAGTGCTGCTTTGAATCGACACATCAATCGGATCAGCATAATAGCCTGGTGTGGGTGTGTACCATGGCGCTGCAACATTAAAGGTGTATACGTTACTTGTAAATAACTGAGGATCCCAACCATCAAGATATGCACCCACTTGTAGATTTACATTGCCATCCACAACGAAAGGTCCTACATATAGTAAAGCGTTGGGATTGGTTGGAGAGGGAACACTTCCATCAAGTGTGTACCAAACAGCAGCAGCAGCCGGTATCGGCTCAGCAATCGTTACTACTTGTGGACCTGTAAACGTGCCCGGTGCGGGAGTCAGCAACGGTTGATTGAAGCTGGTGGTTCCTGTTATCGTGTATGTAGCAGTTGTGACATCACTAGCAGCCCAACCATCCTTAAATGCTTGTGCTTTAATAGTCATGCTGCTGTTATCAGCTACATATATGGCATTTGTATATGGTGTATCAGGTGCTCCGATTCCCGTTGTATAAAGAATATATGCACCATCAGTCGGACAAGTTAACACAATCTGCTTTGCTTGAGTATAGCTTCCGCTTGGGGGATTGAAGCTTACACTTTGTACCTGATTTGTCACTGTGTAAGTGGCAGTGGCAACCTGACTTGTGATAAATCCTTCTTTGTATGCTCTAGCCTTTATCGTCAAGGTACTGTTTAGGGGTACAGCGATAGGCGCAAGGAAAGGAGTATCACTCTCGGTGGGATCTAAGCCATCGGTGCGATAGTAAATGGTGGCACCAGGAGTAGCACAATTAATACTTACGCTTTGAACGGATGAATAGATGCCCGGTTCAGGAGTAAAGGTAGGCAGAGCAACAAGTTGGTTAGTCCCCATAACGTATGTGGCAGATGATACCTCAGAAGCTAGATAATCTCCATTATATGCTCTGGCCTTAACAGTTACACTCTGGGTAATAGGAATAGGTGCAGCATAAAGCAAGGAGGTCTCGTTAGGCTCACTTCCATCAAGGGTGTAACGAATAGTAGCACTGTTTGTTAGAGAGCTTAAGTTCAACACTTGGGCAGAGGGATACACGCCGGAAGCAAGGCTGAATTGGGGTGTACCTGTTTTAAATGTGTAGAACTCGTTAAGCACATCTGATGCATCCCAATTGGCTTTGAATGCCTTTATCTTAAGGTTTACTATATGGTTACCGTCTATCACATCGTTGGCATCTATAACAAATGCTCCGCTGTAGAGAGTGGATGCTTGGGTTGGGATTGTACCATTAGTTGTATAATACACAGCTGCATCGCCGGGAGTTGGCAATGTGAAGCTGATATTCTGTGGATTAATCACAGTACCTGATTCAGGAATCACATTGCCTAGAATTACTTGGCCTGTGATAGTATAGGTGGCTGTTTGCACCTCACTGGGAAGCCAGTTTAGCATAAACGCTTTTGCCTTCACAGTGGTTGTTGTCGTGATGGGTATAATGGTGCCAGCTATGTAAGCCGGAGATAGCTCAGTTGGATCGCTTCCATCAAGTGTGTAGCGCAAGGTTGCTCCGGCGGGATTAGTCACAGTGTTCAATGTCAGATTCTGGCTTGTGGTATAAATTGGCAGAGGATCTAAACTAAAGAAGTCTGCCGACACCATCACCTGACCTGTGAATGTATAGTTTGCAGAGATAACATCGCTGGGTAACCAGTTGTCCAAGAATCCTCTTATCTTCAAGTTTAAGACAGAATTCATGGAAGGATTCAAGGTATCAAACAATGGGGATAGAGGAGTGGGGTCACTTCCATCAGTCGTGTATCGGAGAACTGCCGTAATTGGATTCAAAGCACCAGCGACAGAAATGGTTTGCGGGGTGGTATAGATGCCGGAAGCCGGAGATACAGTCAGTCCCGAAATGTTAACTTTTCCGGTTATTGTATAGTTCCGAATTACTACGTCACTTGAGAATCCATTCTTAAATGCTCTGGCTTTAATCGAAGTTGTGGCATTCAACATGAAAGGTGCATTGTAAGTGGAATCGGTTTCAGTAGGATCGTTTCCATTTGTTGTGTAATGAATCACAGAATCTGTTGTTCTCGGATACATGAACACATAGAAAGGTTCGTAGAAGGGGCTAACATCGTCTTCCGGAACAACTATCGGGCTAAGCACTGTAAGGGGTTCGATACGATAAATGCCTGTTAATATGCCAGAAGGGATATTCGGTGCGTTAAAAGCTTTTGCTTTTACAGTAGTTGTTGCATTAATGGTAAAGGGAGCCATACACAGGTTATCGGATTCTGTTGGGTCTGCTCCATTTAAGGTATAATAGATCTGAGCTCCGGGGGTTGTGCTTGCCAATTTCACATCAACGGCATTGTTATATGTTCCAGGAAGATATGAGATCCCTGCTTCTTCGACAAAGTATGGGGTGGCGACAACAGGGATGGAGATGATATAATGTGCATAAACCGTGGGTGAAGGTACCCAACCATCTTTTTCTGCTTTGGCATACACAATCTTGGTTTCATCTATTTGTAGAGGAATAGTATATTCTTGCCAGCCCTCACCTTCATAAGCATACCACACTCTTGCTCCGGGTGTTGTGCTGCTGATAGTAACAGGAACAGGGGAATATCCATAAACACCACCGGGTAGATTGAAGATAGGAGTTGCAACTTGCTGACTAATGGCATATGTTTGGTCAAACTCATCACTATGTGTCCAAGTTAAACCGTCATTCTTATATGCTCTGGCTCTGATTCTGGTAGTTGCCGATACATTAATATGAGTGCCATATATCAGTGACAATTCTGTAGGAACTGATCCATCCAAAGTATAGTGAATCACCGTCCCGGGGGTTAAGGTGGCTAAAGTAACATCTTGCGGTGTGGTGTAAACCGTAGCCGGCAAAGGTGACGAAACGGGTTTCACTTTTAGTTCATAACTAGCTGTAACGGTATTTGATGGTACCCATCCGGCAAGAAATGCTTTCACCTTAAGCTCTGTGCTCTGGGTGATGTTAAGTACACCGCCGTATAAATTAGATCCTTCAGTGGGCTCGGTACCATCAACAGTGTAATAAATCCGCGCATTCTCGGGAACAGTTGAAATAGACACGTTTTGATTATCGTAGAATAAGCCACTTGCCAAGCTTAGTAAAGGTGCCGCAAGCTGCCCATTGACATTGTATATCACTTCCACTACGTCTGAACTTGTCCACCCGGCTCTATGAGCCATAGCCCGGATGCGAGTATAGCCATATCCAACTGCTATTGGCACAGTGTATCGTTGAGCATTGGGATTAGCAAGAGTGGGGTTAGACCCATCTAAAGTATAATATATTCGATCACCGCTAACAACGCTGATGCTGGCATCAAAGGGAAGGGCAAATGAATTTGAGCTGGGGTTAAACACCGGATTGGGCACCTTGAAATTGTAAGTTGCCGTAACAACCGGTGAATCCTGCCAGTTACTTTTGGCTGCATATGCCCTGATGGTAGTATTAACATCAACGGGGAAGCCTGCTAAACCAGAAGTATATTCATTATAGGTTAATCCATTATCTGTGCTATA
Organism: uncultured Candidatus Cloacimonas sp.; assembly: GCA_964588075.1. Classification (GTDB taxonomy): domain Bacteria; phylum Cloacimonadota; class Cloacimonadia; order Cloacimonadales; family Cloacimonadaceae; genus Cloacimonas. The sequence goes on along the minus strand of CAZPNU010000001.1, from coordinate 105,235 downwards.
ATACATAGTAGCATTCTGGTAATTGAACAAACGGACATTTATCGCTTCGGCATAGGTTCCCGATACGTGCGTGATTATGGGAGCATTAAGCTGTCCGTTGAATGTATATACAGCTGTTGCAATTTCGGAAGTTAAATAAGAGGCATCATCCACATAAGCCCAAGCTGTTATGGTGATAGTTCCCGAACCAGGTCTGCTTACATCGAAAGCCCTTGCATAGATTTGAGGTGCAGCACCATCAATACTATACCTAATTGTTCCATTAGGAACAGTGATGTTCACATTCACATTGGAACCAACGGCATATTCTCCCGATCCGGGCGTTATGACTGGAGTGTCAAGAACATCAGTTACTTTATATGTAGCTGTTCCGCGTGATTCTGTCCAATTCTCCAAAACCGCAAGTGCCTTAATGGTCACAGAACTGGCACTGAACCCCAGATGGATAGCTCCGGTGTATTCTGTGGAAGCTATCGTAGGTTCATCACCATTTGTGGTATAGTATATTCTGGCTGCGGGAGGATTGGTGCTAATAGTAACATCAATTGGATCGTAATATGTGCCTGGAGTAGGTTGGAAAACCAAAGCCCCGATGTTGTTGCCAACAATGTAGGTTATCTCCACGATCTGCGATTCTTTATATCCCGCTTTGTAAGCTCTGGCACGAACAGTGGTGGTTGTGGTTAAAGTGAAAGGAACTGTGTACAAAGTTGAAGCTTGGTCAGGATCAGCTCCATTCAATGTATAATATATCTGAACCCCGGCAAGAGGATCAGTCAGACTTACTTCAATTGGTGTTTCGTGAACAAGGCCTGGGAGATTAGCAGTGATGACCGGATTGGGGACTGTTGGAATCATAGTATAATTCTTTTGTGCTGTATCGCTGGTAACCCATCCTGCCATATATGCTTTTGCTCTATATGTCTTGTTGTAAGTTCCATCCGGGTCTATCATTAATGGAATGGGTGCCGCATAGATTGGTGATCCAGCATGAGGTTCGCTGCCATCATCGGTGTAGCGAATCTGTGCGCCGTCATAAGCAAACATCTCGACATTTATATTTGCATAGTGTTCGGTGGCTGTTGGCAGGAAAGTTACTTCCGGAAGGAATTTTACATAGTACTGCTGCAAAGCAACTGGACTATCTAACCAGGTATTTAATATCGCAATTGCCCGTACTTGCCAATGTCCTTGATCTAAAACAAAGGGACCTGCATAAAGAGTAGAGGCAGAAGTAGGGATTGTACCGTCTGTTGTATAATAAATATTGGCTGCAGCCCATCTGGGATCACCCACAGGCAGAGATATGCTAACGTTAACATTGCTCTCATACATAGCTATAGCAGGATATCCCACCGGAGCTATAATGGGTGTCGGCAAGGTTCCTGTTATCACATAATTAGCTGTTTGGTGCAAACTTTGCAGCGTTGTTAAAACCGGCATCGGATCTGCATATACTTCCAAACTGGCATTGGCTGATATATTTATTGCTCCACTATTGTATAGTTGGTAGGGTGCACCATTCAAAGAGTAATATATGGGTGCGTTGGGAGGATCTGTGTTGGTGTTGATAAACACGTTCTGAGGACTGGTATAGGTGCCTGAGGGAGGATCGAATACGGTTCCATTGGGCCACATTGTTAATCTTGTGCGGTTCTTCACCGGAATGCTGAATGTATGCACAGTGCTGGGTATGTAATCTGGATCAGCATCGTTATATTCTGCCCACCATGTTATTGTGCTGGTGTGGTAGATTGCCAACGGGAAATCTGCAGGATTATAAACATATTCATCCCCATTGATACTGTATCTTATGCTGGCACCGGCAGGAACAGGGATAGGCGGAGTGAAATTCACTTCCACGCTGTCATATAGGCATACGCAATAATCACCATTAATGTCTGGCAACGGATATGTGTCCATCACTGGGGCAGCAAAAATAACCTGCCTTCTGATATCATATTGGTGTACGGGGCTAATCGCACTGTTATCCCAACCGGGATTGCTTGCATATGCAACGATGTTGCTTACGGTATGAGGTGCTAACACAACTCCCGTTCCCGAATTATACAACAACCAGTTCACGCCATTGTCCAGACTGTAGTAAATGGACGCACCGGGGGTTGCACAGGTGATATGAACCGGGAAGTCAACATTGGAAGGATACAATCCTGCCGCCTCCACGAATTGTGGAGTAGCAACCATTCCGGTCATATTATATACTTGAGTTTTGTGCACAGACTCCGGTAAACTGGGATGTGTGAACCAAGCGGTTATGGTGTAAACATAGTCCTGCGGAGGAATAGGAATGTTGATTGGACCATTATATATCTGCGGCTCAGCTAATGAGCCAATAGCAGGCACCACCGGAGGAACAGCGGTTGTGTAATAATATATTACAGTGTCATCAATCCCGGGGGTTGAAAGAGTCACGTTCTGCGATGTGGAAAATGTTGTAACGTTGTTTGATCCCCAAGGAGCGAACCAAGGTCCTTCCGGGCTAACCACGATGTTCCATTGATGGTTTACAGAATAACCACTTCCATCTGCCCTGTCCCTTATCTCACAAACAAGGGTATAGATTCCCGGGACATTGAAAGTATAATTCAATACATCCGTGGTAGATTCTACAGTGGAGAATGGAGCCCCGTTTAAGCTTCCGCTTAATGTCCACGTATAAAACAGGGGTTCAGCATCCACATCGTTACCGGTGATACTGAAGTTAACCAAATCATCTTGTACAATAGTTATATCAGTTACTGGTTCGGTGTATGTGGGATCGTTTGTCGGCAGATAACTGCTGACCGTTGGGGGATCATTGATAGGAGTTACTTCGATAGAGAAACTTGTGGAAGTATGCTGTGTAACGCCTCCCGGTAAGTTTTCCACTGCTGTAACTATAAAATATTGAACTCCGCTATAATCTGCCACCGGTATGAAAGTGGCGATCTTGTCATTTGTTTCGTTTTGCGTTATGTTCACCCTTGGAGGGAAAGTAGTTTGAGTAATATAGATGTTGTAACTGGATCCGTCATATATTGTCACTATGTTACCGAAATTTATAGTAATCCCCTCAAGTGTATCTTCCTGCATCGAGTATTGGTATCCGCTACTCACATTGCCGGGAGTGCTTGTCGTTGGGAAGTGGAAGGAAGGTAAATCTTCATCGTTGGTAACGGTAACATTGATACCTTTAGACACGGGATCAATCAGGTTGGTGCCGTCTAATCTGTACAAAGTTACCCACACCGGTTTGGTTCCGAAGAAGTTAGCATTAGGCACAAACCTCAGTTTGAATGGTTGGGCTGGATAGGGTGCACTTATTGTGAAGAAGGAAGATTGGCTCCATCCAAGCTGAAGTTCATTTAGTGTCGTTCCGGCATTCACACTTACGTAGGGCTCAAAATCGAATTCCCAAGTGTTATCTTCCAAAAAAACATCCGGAGCAATCGGAATGGCACCGGGGGTGCCTGCTTGCCAACCGTAACCACGGACCAGACTGTTTCGATAATTAACTTCTCGAAGAATGTCCTCAGTTATAGGCATGTCTTTCAAATCCATGAAATTAAGAGCTTCCGCGCTTAATGCTCCAATACAGATAAGTGTTATGAACAGTAAAACTAACTTTTTCATAAACCCACTCCTATTATTTTAACTAAAAAATCCATTAATATGTTCACCATAATCATTTACTGATGCTTCCAACACCAATTTCGGGAAATCTAAACCATATTTTGCCGGGTAAACGCTTAAACCCAGTATTTCATCAGATGTCATTAAAAGCATCAGGGATACTGTGTCAATACATTTCTTAGCCCCGAAGCAACATCCGATAAGCCATAATACCATTTTTGAACAAACTCGGCAAGAAAGCAAAGAATTGACATGATTGTATTGTATGTTGTTCATATATTTGTTGTTATAGCGGTTGCTCATTATCCTTGACACCGCGCAACTCACCAACTGTGACATAATTCCCAAGCCAATGCTTTCTTACGCCCTGCTCTATAGGTTACGGTTGAGATACGGTTGCGCCTCCCAGCAAAGTGCTGGGTATCGCAACCGTATCTCAACCGTATATCAATAGGCAAGCTATTGGATGAGAGGCAGAGAAATGAAAACACATCAAACTGACACATATTGTAGCTATCGACTTTATTATCTAGTATATGCACAAGCTATCTTCCTTGAAGCTTTCCCATGCTCTTGTTCTACAAATATCTGGCTCAGAGGCCATTTATTACTCCCTAAAATAATCTCTATATTACTTCGAATACCCTTCTCTAGTGCAAGTTACTTGCCAAAGTCACAACAAGATGACACATTTGTTGCTTTCGCAGATTATCTTAAGTTTCATGATACCATAATGCGATGCCATACAAGCTGTTATGCAGTTGGGTTATTTAGCAAAGTAGCTTAGTCTGCCAGGAAGAATCTATCTGATTCTCTTACAAATGCAGGTGGACAACTATGCATTTGCGGATATGAATCCATAGATGATGAATTATTTCCACAATACCAGTTTTTTTTGTTGGTGAACTTCTCCGGGGCTGGGGATATGAATAGGCTTTCCGGTGTCATAATCCAAGCCGGTATAGTACATACAAGTAGAGATACTCATGGGGGTAGGAGTAAACTCTTGCACCTGCTCTACCACAATGTTGTGTTTCATCAGCCAGTTTCGAAGTGCTTTGGCATCTTCCAGAGTAGTCCCCGGATGACCAATGATGAGATAAGGAATGATCTGTCTTTTTATACCTAGCAGCTTTGTTTGATTGAAGAACTCTTTACAAAATGCTTCATAGCTATCGATGCTAGGCTTACCCATCAATTTCAACACATTCGTTTGGCTGTGCTCCGGAGCAAGCTTCAACCTTCCTCCGGTATATTTTGCAGCGATAGCTCCGATGTATTTCTTATTAGTAATTGCCATATCATGTCGAATCCCGGAGGATATGAACACATGTTTTATCCCAGGTAATGTTGACATCTTGTCGAGCAAACCTAATTGCTCATCATGAGCCATCACAAGATTTCTGCATATGGAAGGATACAGGCATGATCTTCTTTTACATGTTTTAGGGAAAGAAAGCTTACATCTTGTGGCATACATATTGGCAGTGGGGCCCCCAACATCAGATATGGTACCCTTAAGTCTCCCTGCCTCATGTAGAAGTGATTGCTGGGAACGCGATTGCACAGCTCTGCCCTGATGGCAGGCAATGGCACAGAAATTACATCCGCCATAACAACCTCTGTGCGAGGTTAGCGAGTTTTTAATCTGCTCGAAAGCCGGAATAACTTTGCCTTGGTAGCAGGGATGAGGTGCATATTCAAAGGGAAGGCTATATACATAATCCAGTTCGGAGCTACTCATCACTTCAGCCGGGGGATTATGCCTCAACCATCTTCCACCATTCTGTTGGTAGATCACGTGATCATTGGCAAAATCGTTGAAGAGCTTGCTCATATTGTGAAATATTTGTTTATCTACACATGACTCAGCTTGGGGAAGAATTATGGAGCTTTCGGATTCGCTGAAATCTTTTTCTTTGTCGTAAAAAACCACTGTTTGAGGAATGTTCTTCATCTCAGCCAAGGGAGTCCCCTCCCTCAAAAGCCCGGCAATTTGGATTATTGGCTTCTCCCCCATGCCATACACTAGTAGATCAGCCTTACTATCAGCAAGGATGCTATTCCGCACTTTATTCTGCCAATAATCATAATGTGCTATTCTTCTTAAGGAAGCTTCTATGCCACCGATTACAACTGGTACACCCTTGAATAGGCGTTTCACAATATTAGTGTAGATAATTGTAGCTCTATCCGGTCGTAAACCGGATACACCATTGGGGCTGTATGCATCGTCATGGCGTAATTTTCTCTGCGCGGTATAATGGTTAATCATGGAGTCCATATTACCGGCACTAATCCCAAAAAACAATTTCGGGGTGCCGAGAACCTGAAAGGATTCTGGCTTAGTCCAATCGGGCTGAGCGATAATCCCAACCCGATAACCCGCAGCTTCCAAGCTACGTGCTATAATAGCAGCAGCAAAACTTGGGTGATCAACATAGGCATCACCGCTAATGATGATTATATCCGGGCTGTCCCAATTTCTTGAACGAAGTTCTGAGGCAGTTGTTGGTATAAAGGGCATATACATTGTCCTCGGATTAGAATTATGTTTATTCCGAACGATGTCCTGTTCAGGTCAACACATATATTAGTAACAATAAGGGGTGAAAGCAAACTGGTTGCTCTCACCCTCATAATGTAGATAGGGGGTAAAACCTTAGGGATTTACCCTGATTATATTGATAGCCTGGACACCTTTATCGGTTTCCATAAGGTCAAAAGTCACATACTCGTCCTGCTCGAGAACTTTAAGTTCGCGGGGGGAATTGGTTACAATAGACTTCCAGTGGACAAAGTATTCCTTACTGTCATCCGTGATAATAAAGCCGTAACCTTTATTCTTGTTAAACCACTTAACTCTTCCTTGCATAACCACCTCACAATTATTATACCTGCCATGAATTGGACTTGGCTGTTTTCGTCAATAAAAAACTTGGCTAAGCTAAACGAACGTGTCCAAAGAAATCAACATGTTTTTTTTGTTGACGGTAAAACGAAACTCAGTATTATGGAAGTATAAGAATAAATGCGTAAGGATGGAATATGAAATCTCGGATTCTCCTGGTCGATGATGACAGACTTTTGCGTGAAGTTATCGGAGATTTTCTATCTTTACACGGCTATGAAGTAGATTTAGCCGAAGATGCCAATCACGCCATGGCAAAGTTCCAACCCGGGAAATATAACTTAGCTTTAATTGATCTGGTGATGCCGGGAAAAAACGGGCTGGAATTGATGAAAGACTTGTTGGAGAAGGATCCGGATATCTTCTGTTTAATCATGACCGGTTATCCAACGGTAGATTCCGCGTATAAATCTATGGTTGAAGGTGCATCGGACTATATCATTAAACCATTCCAGTTAATGGAACTGTTAAATACTCTGGGAAAGTATATCTAAGTAATGGCATACAATGTTGTAATCTGCTCTCCGGAGTCATGCGAGAAGCCGCTTAATATCTGGAGCCAACCTATTTTTATGCAAGCTGTTGCAGAGCTTCATAATCGGGAATCGTTTCACTTGAAGTGCTTCAAAGGTGATGAGTTGGTAGCTGTTTTACCGATGTATGAGAACAAGATGCTTGGATACAGGGCATTGGTTAGCCCCAGTACTTCATATTATCAGGGTTTGAATCTCTGGTTACCGGATAACATCAACCCTTCACGTCTTCTATTGGAGAAACTGCATATCACCGAACTGATAGCCCAATATCTCAAGACCCGTTATAAACGAATTCACTTTAACCTAACTCCGGATTTTACTGATGTCCGCAGCTTCACTTGGGCAGGATTGAAAGCCAAACCTCTTTATACTTTTTACAGTTGTCTCCAAGGTGAGGAAAAGACTCTTTCCGATGAAAGCAAAAAACTAAGTAAAGCTCTAAGGCATGGATACACCTTTGCTCAAGAATTTCTTCCCAAAGAGTTCATCCGTCTAACCAAAGACCTAAACAGTAAAAAGGGGATAAATCTTGGAGTTAGCTTCACAAAACTGGAGGCTTTTATCACCAAACTGCATGCTGCCGGATTACTGAGGCAGTATAACGTTTATGAAGGCAACAGCGTTGTAAGCAGCAACATTCTGCTTGCGGCAACCAACGGAATGGCATACACGGTATTGCTAGCCACTGCAGATGATGCAATGAAGAATGGGGCAAGCACCATGCACTCGCTGAAACTATTGGATATACTTAAAGGCGAGTTTAGCTTTTTGGATTTCTGTGGGGCAAATGTGCAGGATGTGGCAAGGTTTAAGGCAGCCTTAGGGCTTGAACTGCGTGTATTTTATCAGATTTATACGTAATATTAGAATAGATTTAAGGTAGTGTAAATGCAGAATATCGTGGTTTTAAAAGGTGGCAGTTCTCCAGAGCGAGAGGTATCTCTGGTTAGTGGAAGAGAAATAGCCAAAGAACTTTCCAATATAGGCTACAAGGTCTATGAATTTGATCCTCAGGAGTATCCTGATTTCACTGAGCTGTTAAGAGCAATAAAGCAAGTTGATCCCCTCCTGGTATTCATTGGTTTACACGGAGGTGATGGTGAGAATGGAGAGATCCAAGCGGCATTGCGAGCCTCTGGGATAATATACAGTGGTTCTGATTTCAAGGCTTGCTGCCTTACAATGGATAAATATGTTACTAAGCTTATCGTTGCCCAGGAAGGGATTCCGGTGGCTAAGCACATCCTGATGCGTGGAGACTTGCTGGAAGATTACAATGATGCTGAGGATTATGCAACCTTTGCAGATAAACTGGGACTGCCCATAATTGTTAAACCCAACGATGCCGGATCGTCAGTTGGAATAAGCCGGGTTGATAGCTTAAAGGGATTGAAACAAGCTGTAAAAAACGCCCTGGATGTCTCTCCCACAGTGTTATTGGAAGAATATATCCCAGGCAAAGAGCTTACCGTAACCGTACTGGATGGTAAAGCCCTACCTGTGGTCGAAATAAAACCGTTAAATGGATGGTATGATTATACCAACAAATACCAAAAGGGAAAAACAGAATATATTGCACCGGCTCAATTGGATGAATCGGTAGCATTGTTAGTTCAACTATATGCAGAAAGAATATGGAAGGCCTTGGGTTTATCAGCCTATGCCAGAATTGATTTTAGGTATGATGACGTTAAACCCTATTTCTTGGAAGTTAACACGCTGCCCGGGATGACTCCCCTCAGCCTCACTCCCATGGCAGCTAAAGCAGCAGGAATGTCCTTTGGCGACCTGCTAACGAATATAATAAAAATAAGCCTGCGCAATGCAGGGAGGTAAATCATGAAACACATACTCTACATGATTCTTGTATTACTGTTGTTGCCGATTGTAGGATGGGCAGATATTAATGCTGCCTTTATCCCTTCAAGCATCGATGTAAACACCATGGCAGTAACATCCTTCGATCCGGACGACCCATTGTCCCAACCCAACCTGACTGAATTGAGGGTATATAACAACGGTCAACGTATCGACCTCAAGGTGAGGATATTCTGGAATAACACCAAACTTGTTGAGGCAAACTTCCAGCATAGGAACCTTGGTTTCTATGACAACATTGTAACCTTCAGTAACCGCGAGCTTATATCCAACGAAGGTCATCCTGACTTCGAAAACAAGTATGGCACGGATATATCGGTAGGTGATGTTATCGATGCAAATCGTATTCTTAAGGAAGCCCTGCTTGGAGGATATTTCCCTGATGGAGATTTGGAAATTAGAGTCTGGGTACGTCCGTATAACATCGATGAGTGGACTGTTGCAGATTCAGATATTGGAACAAGATTCATCATCAAAATCCGCAATGCGGGAGCAATTAACCTTGTGTCTCCCGGAGTGGCAATTGGACAGACTCCCCCTCAGATAAGTGAAAGACCAATAAGCTTCCAGTGGAACTCAATTGCTACCGGATTCAACGATTTGAAGCTCGTTATCAGAGAATATCCTGCCAACAATCCCCCAACGTCGAGCAACATCGAAAGTACCGGTAATCTTTTCTATCAGAATATGTCTGCCTCCTCGGGCTTCTCAGACTTCTTGGCATTCAATCCCGGGAATTATTATGCATGGCAGGTTAGTACCGAGCTATATAACGAGTTCAGTCACGACAGCCATACCCCAAATACCCCTCAAGTAATAAAAAGCAACTGGTTTGTCTTCCGCTTCGTAGATGAATCTCAGAATAATTCAGATGCTGCTGCAGACATCCAAGCCCAGCTTAATATACTTAACAATCAAGTGCTTAGGAATCTTATAGCCCAAGGTTACACCCCCGTTGGTACAGTTATTTATGAGGGTAGAACCTATAGTGGTCAGGATGCTTTGGACATCCTTTCCGGATTGGTTGGTAAAGAACTTCAGGTTCAGCTTAAGGACTAAAGGAGATTAGCATGAAAAGAATAGTATTATTGTGCATGTTGTTTGCCCTTATCTATACTCTTAACGCTGCAGATTCAGTTGCACTGCTTTCTGCTTCCAAAGGTAAAGTGGACATCTCCCGAGAGGCTAAGGCTATCAAGTTCAAAAACGGTGAACTGCTGAAGAATAACGATGAACTCCGCACCGGGGGAGAATCCTTCGCTGCATATAAGTATATTGATGGTTCTTCCACGATAAAAGTCTTCTCCAACTCGCTTGTTCGTATTACCGCAAATCGTAGCGGTAAGACTCTTAGCAAGAAGGTCGTTGTGGACAAAGGTAGTGTGTTTACCAGTGTAAAACCCAAGACGGGAGCTTTTATGGTGCAAACACCCACTACTGTGGCATCCGTAAAAGGTACAGGATTTCTAACCAAGCTGTCTGACAAAGGCGAATCTATGTTCATCGTCACGGATGGTGAGGTGGAGATCAAAATATTGAATCAAGATGAAGTGAAATCAGTCCCGGCTGGAAAAACTGCTGTTATTGATGAAGCCGGTAACTACGAGATTCGTGAAAGCACTCCCGATGATACCTCTGCCATTGAAGAAGCTGAGATTGAATCATCCCAGAAGAATGAACCAAAGCTTATCCGCATACCCGTGGTTGATGAAGCCGGCAAAACCAGATATATAGAGATTACTTACTAAAGAGGTGGAGTATGAAAAAGATAGTATCTCTCTTGCTGTTTAGCATAATCGTCATATTTACCTATGCTGTATCCATTCAGCATGCTTCACCTTTAAGTTATGGCTTTGCGGAGGATGTTAAACTGATGGTGGAAGTTGTTGATGGACTGGATAACATCAGTTCCATGAAGGTTTACTTCCGCAACGAGGGCGAAGTTCCCTGGATGAGTGAAGCTGCAACCCAAGAGAGTCCCGGTTCTGTTTATTACTGGGCTACGATCCCTGCAAAATACTTCTCTGATCTCCAGATGGAGTATTACTTTGAGGTTCAGCTTACCGATGGCTCGGTTGAGAACTTCCCCACCTTAGATGAACTCACTCCCAAATACACTCTTATCCCTAAGGCTATGGAGGGAGAATTATCTGATGGCTTTGTTCTGCTCACCGAAGAGGAGAGCATCTCTGCCGATGAAGGTTACATGCTGGCTGTTTCATTCTTCCCCTTGGAAGAAGATATTGATCCTGCAAGTATAGAGGTTTGGGTTGGTGGCAGGGACGTAACCTATGCTGCTCAGATTTCTGCCCCCACCATCATGTATAAAGAGGACAATCCCACTCCCGGAATGAAGAAAGCTGTGATTAAAGCTAAGCAAGGAACTAAGATTATTCACTCGAATGTTTGGCTTACGGAAGTTCTTCCCGGTTCAAATAAACGAGCCCTTCCTTTCACCTTCCGTGGTGCCGTGAACTTTGCCTCCAACGTTTATGATTACAGCGATCCTGCCGTTACACCCGGGGTTAGCGATAATGATGCTGCTTCATGGGCTGATCTATACGGCAGCTACGGCATACTGAATATGCAAGCCAATCTCTATGTTAGCTCGCTTGAGAAGAGTAATAAGCAACCTGTGAACCGCTACACCTTTGGGGTGCAACTACCCGGTTTGGATTTATTCGCTGGAGACTACTCCCCAAACCTCAGTCAATATACACTATATAACAAAAACATCCGCGGTATGTATGCCCGTTTTTATGGCAGAGTTGGTTCCTTAACCTGGGCTCATGGCCAAAGTGTACGCAAGACAACAAACGAAACCATAATCTTAAATGCCAGTGGCAGAGATCTGAAATCCGGCACTTTCAAGCAGGAAGCAATAGGTGCCAGAATCCAGGTCGGCAACGACAGTGGCTTGTCTATGGGTTTAACCGCATCCCGCCATCGTGACTTGATAAGCTCGCTGGACAGCTTGTACTACAAGGTTACATACACCCCTGCCGGAGCAGACACCACCACCGCCATCTACAGCACAATGGCGCAAGACAATGCCGTTGTATCCTTTGACATGAAGATAAACATGCCAGATAATAACATGGTCATTGGTGCGGAGATTGCCGGTTCCATCCTAAACAAGAACACCATCCCCGGTCCCATCGACGATGCAACAATTAACGAGTTCCTTGGCTCCGGTGATTTCCCCGTGAACCCCGTGGATTACAAAGACTTGTTCGTAGTGAACAAAAACATGGAGCCTTTCTTGCCCGGTAAAGCTAACCTCGCTTGGACTGCATACTACCGTGCCCTAATCCTGAACAACCTTATCAATGTGCAATATTCTGAGACCGGTGCCTCTTTTAATGCCTTGGGTGCTTCCTATCAGCTCAAAGATAGTCGTAACCTAACCATCACCGATCAGCTAAACCTTGGTAGGTATTGGGTGTTCTCAGGTGGATACAGTATGTCCGGTGACAACCTAATGAGCCACAAAAGTGAGACCAATACCTACAACTCGTGGTTTGTTCAATCCATGTTGAGAATCAATAAGCTCCCCTACCTTAAGGCTGCTTTCTTCAACAATGCCGGGGAGAACAAGGAGAATAAGGAAATACAGGGCACCACTCCTTTCCAGAAGTATGTTCGCAACTCCAAGAACATGAGCTTTGGTATGGGATACAACATTGTCCAGATTCCCTATGTCCCAACCCAGCTTGATATTAGCTATCGCACCGGCTTCGATGATTCCAAGCTAAACAATGTGTATCAAACCGATAATGAAAGCAATGGCTTGAACATCACCATGACCAATAGATACACTTCCATACCCCTAACCACTCAATTCTCCATATCCACAGGTGACCAAAAACAAAAGATTACTACCCCCATTGTGGAGAACGATAACCAGAATCTATTCTTTGGTGCATCCTACAGCCTCTGGGAAAACCGAATCAAGCCCTTTGCAAATTACCGCATTGTGGATTATTCCAGCCTTTCCGGTGATCTTGGTTACAACTATTTCACCCTTGGTTTGGAAGCTTATCCGATAAAGGATATGGTCATCAGCACCAATCTTGGATTCCAGAGCTTCAGCAATGCTAATGACAGCAGCAAGGACTACGGTTCAACCACCTGGCGCGTGCTGCTTACACAAAGATTCTAATACCCAAATTCTAACAGTATCCGCCCGGTTGAGTTCAGCCGGGCGGGTTATTATTGGCTAGATGAAAAGGAGCATACGTGAAACATTTGAAAGTGCTTATCTATCCCATCGCAATTCTTATCGTAGTTAAGCTGTTATTCCTTGTTCCCTTCTTTGATTCTTTGGAATACAAAGCTCAGGATTTGCTTTTCCAGTTTCGGGGAGTGCAACAGCTATCAGGTGATGTGGTGCTGGTTACTATCGACGATGCCAGCTTCAGTGCCCTTAACGAATCCTGGCCCTTTCCCCGCAGTTATCATGCCAAGCTGATAGAAAACCTGAACAAAGCCGGTGCCCGACAGATCGTTTTTGATGTGGAGTTCACGGAAAACTCGATTCCGGAGCAAGACTATGTCCTTGCCGAAACTGCATCGCGATACAACAATGTTATCTTTGCTGGTAAGGTGCTACACGCCAAGGAAGCCGGTATGCCCAGCCAAATGCTTACCCCCATCACGGATATTACCAAGCGTAATCTGTCTTGGGGAGTTGTGAATATGAATCCTGATATTGATGGCTTTATCCGCAAATATACCTGCTTTGAAGCGTTCGACTCGGTGCCTATTTTCAGCATCGGCGTGGCATCTTTGGCAAACTACCGTGTATATCAGCCAGACTGGGCAAAACATCTTAAGCTTAGCAGGCATAATCTTAAGCTTGCTGATAAGAACATCCCACTTATTGGCGGAAATAAGTCTCTTATTAACTATCATGGACCCGCCGGCACCTTCCCTCAAGTTTCCTACGCTTCAGTTCTGGACGATTCCACCATGACCATGCCCGGCTTTCAGGGAGTGGAGTTGGACGAGTTTAACGATATCCTTGCATCAGGTGTTTTCAAAGATAAAATCGTACTCATCGGGGCAACAGTGGACGAACTGCACGATAAATTCCCCACCCCCTTTGGTGGGGAGTGGACTCCCGGAGTGGAGATTCATGCGAATTTCGTTGAGACTGTGCTAAGCGGAGCATACCTTTACCTGATAAATCCATGGCTTTATCTGCTTGCCGAGTTTGCGTTGTTGGTGCTTTTATGGCTCCTTTTCAACAAGGTAAAACCGCAGTTTTCCGCCATTGCAGTTGTTTTACTAATTGCTTTACACTTCGCTCTTTCCCTGGTATTGTTCAAACAACAGGGCATGATTCTTCCTATCGTGCAAACGGCAGTAGCGCTTATTGCCATCTATGTGGCGAGTATCTTAAGCCACTACCTTGCCACCATGAAGGAGAAGCGTTTCATCCGCAGTGCCTTCCAACAATATATGGCTCCGGAACTGGTTAATCAATTGCTCCAGGACCCCAAAAAGCTCACCTACGGCGGTTCTTTGCAGGAGATTACGGTGCTGTTCTCGGACATCCGTTCTTTCACCACCTATTCCGAATCGCACACTCCGCAGGAAACCGTGAATATCCTGCACGAATACCTTACGGAGATGGTTACCATCATCACCTCCAATCAGGGTATTCTGGATAAGTTTGTGGGTGATGAGGTTATGGCACTCTTTGGTACACCCGTGCCTCTCCCCAACCACGCATTAAATGCCTGCAAAGTTGCTTTGGAAATGCGTGTTAAGCTTACCGAAATGCAGAACAAGTGGCTTGCTGAAGGTCGTCAATCCTTTGATATCGGCATTGGCATCAACACAGGTACTGCTGTGGTTGGCAACCTCGGTAGTGAGCAGATTTTCGATTACACCGCCATTGGTGATACCATCAATCTTGGTGCCCGCCTGGAAGGAATCAATAAGGAGTATAACACCGAGAAGAAGATCATCATCAGCGAGTTTACTCTGGAGAAAGTGCAGGACTTAGTTGAGGTGAACTATCTGGATTCGGTTACGGTGAAGGGCAAAACCAAGCCGGTGAAGATATACGAACTGATAAGTATCAAATAACATTACATCGTATCATGATGTGAGCAGGATGCAGTGATGTATCCTGCTTTTTTTCCAGTCTGTTCCTGCTATCATTGCATAATCATTGCATATCTATTACGGATGAAACATGCAATGATCATGTAATGATCAAGTGATTCCGGCAAGTAAAGTACTTAAACCGAAAGTGGAAAGGATACAAGATAAAGGGAGATGATGAAGAGACAGTAATAGATAACTATATTAATTGCTATGTTGATACGAACTCTTAGCCGGAGTATGCTATGCTTTGCAGCCGTGCAATCTCCACAATCTCATCGGGATGATGCACCAGGAAATCGGGATTATGGCTGCTGAGATACTCCACCGTATGAAAGCCCCAAGTGACGGCAATCACATTCAATCCACACTTTTTGGCAGCATCTATATCTCGCGTTTCGTCCCCCACATAGATAACTTGCTTGGGATCAAGCTTGTGTTTCTTTATCTGCTGCTTGATGCGATGCTGCTTGCGCAGTATGCCGGAAGTGCCTTCCACCCACTCGAAGGCTTCAATCTGCAAGCGTTTGAGAAAGAGGTTAAGGTTCTCTCCGGTGTTTGAGCTTAACAGTGCCATGGGAATCTGCATATTTTTAAGCTGCTCCAGCATCCCGATAATCCCCTTGCAAGGCTCCAATTCATGGACAAGATGGCGATATTCGCTAAGTGCCATCTTGATAGCCAAGGGAAGTTTATATAGAGGAACATGCAGTTCCTTAAGTATTCTGGTGATGGGCAAAGAGCGGAAATGCTCGAATTCCTCTTCACTAAAAGCGTCGTGACCAAAATGCGGAGCAATGATGTTGGCGATTTTCCAGCCCAGATGCAGGGAATCGGCAATTGTGCCATCAAAGTCAAAAAGTAAAAAGGGCTTCACTGCTTGTTAACTTTCTTAAGATATGCGATAACAGTGTTGTATGCCTCGCTGCGGGGCAAGTTGAACACAGAGGAAAGCTCATTGCTGATCTCTCTGGTTCCCATACCGCTTTTATGGCAGCGAGCAATATGATATGCTATATCCGCTGCACTGGCATTGCTTTCGTCTGATTCCCGCAGACAACCCTGAATAACGATGGCAAATTCACCTCTCAGAGTAAACTCCTCTTCCTGCAGGAAGTCCTGCACAAAGCCATAGAGATGTTCCTCATGTAACTTGGATATCTCTCTGCTGATTGCTACTCGACGGTTTCCACAGTAATCCAGCAATTCTGCCAAGCTGTCCTTAATTCTATGGGGAGACTCGTAGATAATGCTCGGGTAGGGATACATAGCCAGTTCCTTTAGCTTTTGCTTACGCTTGGCAGTATCCGGGGGAAGAAAGCCGATGAATTGGAATTGCTGTGTGCGAAATCCGGCAGTGGTGATAGCAGGAATCAGGGCATTGGCACCGGGAAGGGCAAACACCTTTATCCCACGGGAGATAGCCATATCCACCAGCTTCTCCGAGGGGTCGCTTATACCCGGCGAACCCGCATCGGATACAATAAGCAAATCCTGTCCGGATTCCAAATGTTCAAACAGGATGCTTTCCCGCTGGCGTTCGTTAAACTTGTGGAAGCTGATAAGCTTGGGGATAGGTATCTGGTAATGGGATAGCAGAAAGGAAGTCTTACGGGTATCTTCGCAAGCAATTAGGCTTGCCTGCTTAAATAGTTCCAAAGCCCGCAGGGTAATATCCCCCAAGTTCCCGATGGGAACGGGAACAAGGTATATTGCCCCGCAGGCTTTGTTCATAATTAGATGAGCTTAAGCTCGGTGCCGACCTTTTTGAAGGCGGCAATTGTTTTATCCAAATCCTCACGGCTATGCGCTGCGGAAAGCTGAACACGGATGCGAGCCTTGCCTTTGGGTACCACAGGATACACAAAACCAATCACATACACCCCTTCCTTGAGCAACATATCAGCCATGCGGATGGCAAGAGGTTCGTCGTAAAGCATCACCGGCACAATAGCCGTGTTGCCTTCCACAATGTCGAACCCTGCACTGATCATCTCTTTACGGAAATACAAAGCGTTGTCCCACACTTTGTCACGAAGCTCGTTACTGTCGGTAAGCATTTCGATAACCTTCAGCGTGGCACCCACAATCGCCGGAGCAAGAGTGTTGGAGAACAAATAGGGACGGCTTCTCTGACGCAGCAGTTCAATAATCTCTTTGCGTCCGGATGTGCAACCGCCATTACCACCGCCCATGGCTTTGCCGAAGGTGGTAGTGATAATGTCTATGCGTTCCGTCACCCCAAAGTGTTCCGGGGTACCGCGACCTGTCTTGCCAATGTAACCCGTGGCGTGGGAATCATCCACCATCACCAGGGCGTCATACTTATCCGCAAGATCGCAAATCTCATTAAGCTTCGCCATATCTCCATCCATAGAGAAGACTCCATCGGTGCAGATCAGACGATACTTATGGTTCTGTGTTTCCTTAAGTATTGCTTCCAGCTCGGTCATATTGCTGTGTTTGTAGCGGAAACGGGCAGCTTTACAGAGGCGAACTCCATCGATAATGGAGGCATGATTCAGTTCGTCGGAGATCAGAGCACTGTCTTCGCCCAATAAGGGCTCAAAAACGCCACCATTCGCATCGAAACATGCAGCATAGAGGATTGTATCTTCCATACCCAAAAACTTGGATACAGCGTCCTCAAGCTGCTTGTGTATCTCTTGTGTTCCGCAGATGAAACGCACTGAAGCACAGCCATAACCCCAGTGGTTCATAATATCTTGCGAAGCTTTAATCACTTCGGGATGGTTACCCAGCCCAAGATAGTTATTGGCACAGAAGTTTAAGGCATTGCTTCCGCCCTTAACGCCAATTGAGGCACCTTGTGGGGTGCTTAGTATGCGCTCGGTTTTATACAGTCCTTGCGTCTTAAGCTCACTGAAGAGCTGTTGCAAATCGGTTTTAAGCTTACCGTAAGCCATTGTTTCCCCTTATATGTGTATATTATTTTTCACGCATGCTTTTAGGAAGGCAACATTTGGTCAATAGAAAAGTGCCGATTGCCTTATGCTTCCTTGGCAAGTTCGGCATCGGCAGTTTCCTGCATGAACTGATTCATATACAGCTTGTAATATCTGCCCTTGTGGTGCATAAGCTCACTGTGGCTTCCACTCTCGATAACCTTGCCTTTATACATCATGAGGATTCTATCCACATTACGAATGGTGGAAAGTCTGTGTGCCACAACAATGCCGGTGCGTCCCTGCAAAGCTTTGTTCATGGCAATCTGCACCAATCCTTCCGTCTCGGTATCTATGGAAGCCGTGGCTTCATCCAGAATGAGGAGCCGTGGATTGGCAAGAATAACCCGTGCAAAGGCAATTAACTGCTTCTGCCCGGTGGATAGCAAGTTGCCTGATTCTCCCACCTGGTACAGATAGGCACCGGGAAGCTCGCAGATAAACCCATCGGCATTCACCAGCTTAGCGGCTTCGATAACCTCAGCATCCGTGGCATCCAGCCTGCCATAACGTATGTTTTCCATTATCGTACCTTGGAACAGATGTGGAACCTGCTGCACATAACCAAGCTGGGAATGTATCCATTTCAAAGGTATCTCGCGATAATCCATCCCATCTATCCTGATGCTTCCGGTTTGCGGTTCATAAAAACGGCAGATGAGATTCACCAGCGTGGTTTTACCGGTACCCGTCTCCCCCACCAAGGCAATACTTTCTCCGGAGCGAATATGCAGATTGAAATTGCTGAACACCGGCTGTCCATCCTTGTAGGCAAAGCTGATATCTTCCAGCTCAATCTCACCCTGCATGGCTCTACTGCTCCAGGTTTCATCCCAGGGAACATTATTGGTAATCTCCGGTTGCAGTTCCAGCAAAGAGAATACTCGCTCTGCTGCTGCCTGACCATTCTGCATTTCCGCAAACAAACGGGCTACATTGGATATCGGCTCAAACAGCTGCATGGTATAGCTGATGAAGGCAACCAGCGCACCATAGCTAATGCTTTGGTTAATAGTTGCCACTCCCCCCAGCCAGAGCACCAAACCAACACCCAAAGAGGACACCATCAGGATTATGGGCATAAACAGTGCTGAGGCTACTGCTGCCTTCACAGAGCTGGAATACATCTCACGGTTAAGCTCTCGGAACTCGCCTAAGTTCGCTTCCTCACGCACCAAAGTTTTAGTTGTCTTGGCACCGTGGATGCCTTCTCCAAAGCTGTGCGTAAGCCGTGAATTGAGCTTTCGCACCAGGCGATACGCCACCAGCAGCTTCTTTTGGAAGCGGATGCTTACATAGGCAATTAGCGGTAATAGCACCACGAAGATCAATGCCAGCTTCCAGCTTAGGGTAAACACGATGAAGCTTACAATAACGATGTAGGCAAAACCCCATGCCAAATCCACAATGCCCCAGGCAACAATATCACCCAATCGGGAAATATCGGAGTTTAACCGGGCAACAATCCATCCGGTGGGAGTACGGTCATAATATGCCAAATGCATAGCCTGCAGCTTATTAAAGCAACGCTTACGCAGGTCGTAATTCATGCCTGTCTCCACCAAACCGGTAAGGTGTATGAACACTGCAACGGTGAAAAACCCAATTATCACCACACCCACATATAGCAAGCTGAATAGGAGTATCCCTTCCATGTTCTTGGGGATAATCATATGATCGATGGCATACTTGGTAAATAGCGGGAGGATGGAATCCAATCCCGCCATAAAGGTCATTAAACCCGCAATCCAGAACATATGAACTTTATAGGGCATCGCTTGCTTCAAAACCGCAAGCCATAGCTTAGGATCCAGATTCTTGCTAAATTCTTTCTCTTGATATATCTGATTCATTTTAACCTGCTTCTTCTTCCAACTGATGTTGAATGCTCCAGATGCGTTGATACACACCCGGCACATTCACCAGTTCTTCGTGCTTTCCAATCTGTGCAATTCTGCCATGTTCCAGCACCACAATTCTATCTGCCAGAGCAACGCTGGACAGACGGTGGGTAATGATAATAGTGGTGGCTTTTCCTTTTCTCCTCGCCAGGTTCCTGATAATCGTTTCTTCCGTCTCGGTATCCACCGCCGAAAGCGCATCGTCCAGAATCAAAATGGGAGCATTGAGAATAAGCGCTCTGGCTATTGCACAACGCTGTCTTTGACCACCGGATAAGGTTACCCCTCTTTCGCCGATAACCGTTTCATATCCATGCTCAAAACTCCTGATAGTTCCGGCAAGATCTGCTTCTTCGGCAGCCTTAACCACATCTGCCTGGTCTGCCGTCAGCAAAGCAATACCAATGTTTTCCTGCAATGAACGAGCATACAAGAAAGGTTCCTGCAGCACAATGCCAATCTGTCTGCGCAGATACTGCCGATTGTAGCTGTTCAGCTCTTTACCATCCAGCAGAATACTACCGCTGCTATAATCAAACAGCCTGGGGATAAGATTCGTTAGGGTGGATTTCCCCGCACCTGTGGCACCGAGTATCACAATCGTCTCACCCGCATTAATCTTAAGCTCGATGTTGTTTAGTATCGCAGTTCCACCTTCATAGGCAAAGCTAAGCTTGCGAAACTCCAATTCTCCGCGTAATCTATGTTCCGGGGCAGGAATATCTCCGTTGAAGTCCTCCACCGGTGTATCCAATATCTCCTGCAATCTGCCGATGGATACCTGTGCTCTGCCCATGTCGGTGAGGATTCTTCCCATCTCACGCACAGGCCAGATAAGCATTCCGATATACGAGCTGAAGGCAAGCAAGGTTCCAAGGCTTATCTCTCCGCCAATGGTTAAGCGTATGCCAAACAGCAGCACCAAGGCAATCTGCAACATACACAGCGCATCCGATGAAGCCCAATACCATGCCATCAGGGTAACCAGTCCCCTGCTCTTATCACGGTAATCCATAGCTGCTTTCTCAAAGCGGTTAATCTCATATTCTTCACGCGCAAAAGCCTTAACTATGCGTATTCCGGAAATGGATTCTTCCAGCGTGGTTGTAAGGTATCCTTCCGCTTCGTCCTGTGCCTTAAATTTACGCCGTACCTGCTTGAAGAATACATAGGCATAGATGAACACTATTGGCACCACCAGCGTGGAGTAAAAGGTCATTTTAACATTCATGGACAGCATAATAGGCAGAATGAGCAACACCATAAAGATACTGCGTCCCAACTGCACAAACTGCAGGGCAATGAACCTGCGCACCGTGTCCACATCCGAAGTACAACGCTGAATTATATCCCCGGTTTGCACCTTACTGTGCCAAGCATAGGGCAGCTTCTGGATGTGGTCATACAGCCTGTCACGCAGTCTGCGGGCAAATTCTTCCGCCGCTTGCGCACTGAATCTACTACGCATATAGGTTAGTCCATGCGCCATCACGCTTATCACCACAATGCTTAAACCTGCTAACCAGAGGTTATGGCGTAAGTATTGCACCACACCTGCTCCGGGAGCAGACAATCCAAAAGGCATATCCGCTGCCTTGCCTCCCAACACAGTATCTATGCAAAAACGTATGATCAAGGGGTTAAAAAAACTGAAGGTAGCAGCCAAAATGATAAACAACATCGCTGCCGTATAACGCAGCTTAAGTCCTTTAGCAAAGCCTAATACAAAGGTAAAGGATTTCACTTCTTATTCCTATTCTACCGATTGTGGGCATCAGCCCTAGTTTGAGGGTTCAAACAGCTTTTCTCACGATACAACGGGTAAGTAACCTGGGGGGAGCTATTTATTGCTAAACAAAGAAAACGCTCCCTTTCGGGAGCGCATCGTATATTGGTGCAGAAGGCGGGACTCGAACCCGCACACCCGTTACAGGCACAAGATCCTTAGTCTTGCGTGTCTGCCAATTCCACCACTTCTGCGCTGAAAGATCATTACTTAGTTGCCGGGGCTGCAGGTGTGCTTGCCGGAGCAGCCACAGGAGCTTTTGCTGGAGCTTTTTGTTCGGTGTCTTTAATCTTCTTTTGGCGTTCCTGCACCCCACTGTTGGCACCGCTGCGAACATTCTTTACCAAGAAAGCAAGCATCAGGCATGAGGCTGCAAAGATTAGGGCAAGTATCTGAGTCCACTTCTTTAGAAAAGAGGAGGCTCCGCTTCCACCAAATACATTCATTGCCGCACCACCAAGATTGGCATCCAAGCCACCCTTGGAAGTTTGGGCTAAAATCACCAGAACCAAAGCCACGCAAATCAATGCGTGTACAATCAATGCTACTGTGTATAAAACCATTGTGTTATCCTTTTTAAAGCTATTCAGCTAACATAGAGGGAACTAAAAATATGCAGGGCTTTTCTTGTCAATCAAAATGTTTAGCCAGGGAACTAAGCAGCATTGCCGCAAGGATCAACATCCCTCCGATAACTGTCCTAATTCCTATCTCTTCCCCCAATATCAGCCACCCGCCAAACAGGGCAAAAACTCCTTCGCTGCACAGCACAATCGCTGCCTTGGACGGCTCTGTTTTCTGCTGCGCTTTTATCTGCAGAGTGTACGCAATGCCCACACTTAGCAAGCCCCCATACAAGAGGGGAAGCATCGCTCGCTGAAGCCCCTCTCCAAAGGCAGGGCTCAAGAAATACTGCCCTGCTTCTCCCCCATGCCAAAACACCGCAAAAAGCACGCTTAACAGAGAGCAAAGGGCAAACTGCGTATAAGCCAGCAGTCCGGTCTCATACCTTGCCCCATAATAGTCCACCAACTGTACATGCCAGGCAAAGAAACCCGCACTGATCAGCACCAGAAGGTTACCCACCGAGGCTTGTAATGATTCCGGGCGATTGATAAAATACAAACCAAGCACCGCCAGCAGTATAGCCACATAGGTGCTTCTCCCCGGCTTCTGATGCCGCCACAAGCCCAACAACGGAACCATCACCACATACAAACCGGTTATAAAGCCCGCCGAACCTGCTTCCGTGTACATTATCCCCACCTGCTGGAAAGAAGCCGCCACAAATAGCACCACTCCCAGCAACCAGGGTATTTTCTCCTTGTGCTTACGCCTTTTCGGCAGCACCAACCATACAAATATCGCTCCCATGGCGAAACGAATGGCATTGTAAGTGAAGGGATCCAAATCCTGCATCCCCAAACGCTGTGCCACAAAGGCAAAGCCCCAGATGGCAGCGGTAATCAGCAACAAAATTAAGGACAGAGTCTATCTCCTTGCTTTGCGCCTGCTTAGTGCCAAACTGCCAAAACCACCAACTATGGCAAGGTAGAACCCGAAATCGTACCAAAAGCCTTTGTTATTCGTTTCGTAGATGGATACTTCCGGCACAAAGATGGATAGTATCAGCGAAAAAGGCGCAATCCACCCATGCCATACTCCCCACAAAAATCCTGCGGGTTTTTCCGGACTACGGTCATTCAAGCCCGGAGCACAGGCACTTAAGGCTAAAAGGCACAGCAACAGAATAATTAATATCAGCTTGTTCATCGCTTCCTCCCGATTAAAACTCTATGCCCCATTTATCGCATGCGGACATGAAGTCAAGCCATTTATGCTGCATCACCTTTTACTACGGCTACTGCTTTTCGGGAAACATGGCTTGGCTATAACTGATGCGTGTAAGCCTCATAACCATAAACCTTGGGCAACAAACCCGCATCCACTGCCTTTTTGATGCTGATGCAAGGCAAATCACGGGAGTAGATTTCCTCTCTGGTGATGGTTCTCAGGTCAATACTATCGTCCATTTTTGCCATGTTGTACATCATCTTCAGATACAACGCACTCCAGGACCGCGTTGGTTGACCGTGGTTTTCCCTAAGGGCGTTGTAGCGGATACGATAGGGAAGTAGGTCATTAATGAATGCCTCACTGGGTTTTAGCGCAAAGAGTGCAGAGGTTATGCTCCCTATGCGTTCGTTTTCAGAAGTGAGTCTTGGATAGGTGTTTTTCCGTGCATACACTCTCCCCAGCTCTTTGTTAAAGCAAAACACCAAGCCATCCACCTTTCCGGTATAGCCTGCCAGTCCATATTGAAAGCTTACTTTCATTTTTTCTCCTTATGTTTGTCAGCTCTATTGTCTAAAGGCTAACATTTCTTTCTCTCTATAGTATTACGGGTGACAAAAAGCCTAGACGGTGACAAAAATAAGGAAAATCTTCTTCATCCGGGATGTGACAGTTTATAATCTCTTGCTCTGCAATGCAATATATGTCGCAGTCCACCTATCATGACTTCAGGACATGGGTTGATGATTCCCTCGTGAACCCCTCACCGCACCACGGAGTTATAAGGGGTTTAGCAGGGAATTACCTGGCTATGCAACAGGGGCAATCTATCTAACCAAGAACTGCCCTCATTCAAGCTCATCCACCCCGTCATTCCAGCTTCAATACCCCGTCATTCCAGCGCAGGCTGGAATCCAGTTCTTTTCTCTTTCTTTCCTACTTCAGCCTTACCACTCCGTCATTCCAGCGAAGGCTGGAATCCAGTTCTTTTTCCATTATCTATAAACCCTAAACACCGGAGGCAACCATGCCAAAACATTGCATAAGGAGCAAGTCATGTAGGGTTTTACCGACAAGTATAACGTAACAAAACTTGTTTATGCAGAGAGACACGAGTCTTTCGAAAGCACTGCAACCCACGAGTAACAAATCAACACTTGGCAACGAAAGTGGAAACTGCGCCTGATTGAAGAGCTAAATCCCGATTGGAAAGACTTGGCTGAAGAAGGTGGCTTTTTGATGGATTAGAAAAGAACTGGATTCCAGCCTGCGCTGGAATGACGAGTAGCTTGTTACAAGGTTATGTGTGTTTAGCGCTGGGATGACGGGTTGCTTGTTACAAGGTTATGTGTGTTTGCGTTGGGATGACGGATTGCTTGTTACAAGGTTATGTGTGCTTTGTGCTGGGATGACGGATTGCTTGTTACAAGGTTATGTGTGTTTAGCGCTGGGATGACGGGTTGCTTATTGCAAAGTTATGTGTGCTTTGTGCTGGAATGACGGAGTGGTAAGGCTGAAGTAAAAAAGAAAGAGAATAGAACTGGTTTCCAGCCAGACCACCCCAACAGCCAAAGACTTGTCTGTCGGGGACCCCGGACGCTGGAATGACGGAATGATTATACATAGAAATGCAATGCATAGCAAGAGGGTGCAAAGCATTCGCTCTGCACCCTCTTTTATTATACCTTAATCTTAGTTGTGATGTGAGTTCGGCTGAATCAGATTTCGCACTTACCGATGATGTCTTGCAAGCAGAGCTTATTTTCCTCCAAATAATCCGCTAAGCCCTGATGCAGCTTCTGTGCGGAGAGTGGATTAATGAAGTTTGCCGTGCCGAGAGCTACCATGCTTGCTCCTGCCCAAAAGAATTCCATGGCATCCATCCAGGTGTAGATTCCGCCCATTGCCAGAATGGGTATTTTGACAGCTTGGGCGGTTTTGTGGGTAAGGGCAAGGGCAATAGGCTTGATGCCGATGCCGCTGTAACCGCCGATACCTTTCTTTATCTTGGATTTTCCGCTGCGATAGTCGATAGCCATGCCATACACGGTGTTGATAAGCGCAATGCTGCTTGCTCCGCCATCTTCGGCAGCTTTGGCAATGGCGGCAATGTCGGTAACGTTGGGACTGAGTTTAACGATAAGTTCGCGTTTGGTTTTGGGGGCAAGGGTGGCACAGAGTTTATGCACCACTTGCGGATCCACTCCAAAGGCAATACCTTCGTTTTCCACATTGGGGCAGGACACATTTAGCTCGTATCCGCTGATACCATCTTCTGCTTCCAGGCGGGTTAGAATCTCTTCAAACTCAGTGATACTGGTGCCCGAAAAGCTAACGATGAGCGGGATGGAAAGGCTTTCGCGCAGTTTGGGCAGATACTCTGATACAAACTTATCCAAGCCGGGGTTTTGCAAACCGATGGAATTGATCAATCCGGCTTCGCTCTCGTATAAGCGCGGAGGGGGATTGCCAACTTTTGCCTGGCGGGTAATGGTTTTGCAGACAAATGCACCAAGACAGTCCTGGGATAGGAACTGGAGGTTTTCCAGGTCAAAAGTGCCGGAAGCCACTGTTATTGGAGAGGCAAAGCTGAGTTTGCCAAGTTTGGTATTAAGCATCATCATATCTTGCTCCAAAGCACATCTGCCGCATTGAACACGGGACCTTCCTTGCATACGCGCAGATAGTCCCAATTCTCCTCTGTGCCGACAGGAACGGCACAACCATGGCATACACCAATACCGCACGCCATGTAAGCTTCCATGGAGGTGTAGTGTTCTATGCCGTATTCGGTGCATATCATAGCGGTTTGCTTCAGCATGGGGATTGGTCCGCAGCTTATCACTAGGTCAATCCTCTTGCTTTGCAGGATATCAGCCAAGCCTTCGGTTACAAGCCCCATCTTGCCGATGGAGCCATCAACCGTCCATACTTCGTCACAGGGGAAGATGTCCGCCTGTGTTGCGCCACCATGTGCCCAGAAGATGAGATTGCGATTGATGAGTTCTTTTTGCAGATATGATAAAGGTGGATAGCCGATACCACCGGAGACCAGCAGAACTCTTCGTCCGCTGAACAAAGGGAAGCTGTTGCCCAAGGGGCCAATCAGTTCCAACATGTCTCCTGCCCTCAGACGAGCAAGAGCACTGGTGCCGGGACCTACATTCTTGATGAAAAAGCCAATCCGTCCACCTGAGTTTTCATAAATGGAGATGGGCTTATACAGCTTGGGGATGCGCTGAGAATCCCAGGCGTCATGCAAGCTGGCATGGGCACGGATCTCGAAGAACTGACCGGGTTTGCTCTTTTTGCTTAGTTCATCATCCCATATCCACAGGATGAAGTAACCCCCGCAAAGCTCCTCGCGGGAGTAGATGGCTATTTCGCGCCGTTGGGGATTTGTTGCCATTTGGTGTTCCTATTTACAATCCGGATGTTGATAGCTGATGCTGCCGTTGCAGATGGTCCAGAGGATGCTGCCCGGCAGAGATTGGTTTAACCAAGGGGTGTTTTTGCTTTTGGACAAGATGTTTTGCGGACTGAACAGGCTTTCTTTCTCCAAATCCACAATACAGAGATCGGCACTTGCTCCCTCTTGCAAGCTACCACCGGGGAGGTCCAGCACTTTGGCAGGGGCAGAGCTGAGAGCTTCTACCAAGCGGGAAAGGCTGATCTGCTTGGTAAGGACAAGGTTTTTATACAGAACGGGGAAAGCGGTTTCCAAGCCGATGATGCCGAAGGGAGCATAGTCAAATTCCTTTTCTTTCTCAAAATCAGCATGGGGAGCATGATCGGTGGCGATGCAATCTATCAAGCCATCTCGCAGGGCTTCCACACAGGCTTGGCGGTCTGCTTCGGAGCGTAAGGGAGGCTTCATCTTGGTATTGGTGTCGAAGCTGAGGCAGGCTTCTTCGGTTAGCACAAGGTGATGAGGAGTAACCTCGCAGGTGATGGGCAAGCCCTTTGCCTTTGCCTGGCGTACAAGTTCCAGGGATTTTGCCGTGGAGATATGGGCAATGTGCAGCCTTGCTCCTGCGCTTTCTGCCAGCATGATGTCGCGGGCGATGATTACTTCTTCGGCAAGTGCCGGGATGCCGCTTAAACCAACCTGGGTAGCTACCTTTCCCCCATGGATTTGACCCTTGCCGGCAAGGTTGTAATCCTCGGCATGGATGATGATGGGAATGTTGAAGTTGGCAGCATAACGCATACATGAAAGCATCAATCTGGCGTTTTGCACACACTTGCCATCGTCACTAACGGCAACGATGCCACCGGACTTCATGGTTGCCATTTCGGCAATTTCTGTGCCGGCTGAGCCCTTGGTGATAGCTCCAATTACATACACTTTGGCAGAGCCATGTTCTTTGGCACGGAGCTGGATGTATTCCACAGAGGCGATGTTATCGGTAACCGGCTCGGTATTGGGCATGGCACAAACGGCAGTATAACCTCCATGGGCAGCGGCTTTGGTTCCACTAACGATGTCTTCCTTATAGGTTTGACCGGGATCACGCAGGTGAGCATGGAGGTCGATGAAGCCGGGAAACACGCAGCATCCTTGGGCGTTGATGGTTTTATCTGCTTTTTCGGCTATCTTGGGAGCAATCTTAACTATCTTTTTGCGGTCGATGAGGATGTCGCTCTTGCTGAGCTTACCGTTCAAGTATATCTTGGCATTGTTTATAAGTATCTTCATGTTAATCTCCTGAGTTTGCTTTTATTGTTGTTGGTCTGGGCTACTTGTGCGGTGGCTCATACCTTACCGCCGAGGATAAGGAACATAAGTGCCATGCGGATGGCAACACCATTGGCAACTTGCTCAACGATGATGCTTTGATTGCCATCTGCAATCTCAGGGAGGATTTCGATACCACGGTTCATGGGACCGGGGTGCATAATGAGGGCATTCTTTTTGGCATACTTTAATGTGTCTTTGGAGAGCACATAGTGCTTGCTGTATTCTTCCAGAGATGGGAATAAGCCTTCGGACATTCTTTCCAGTTGCATGCGCAGACCCATAACCACATCAGCATCGTGCAAAGCGCGGGCAAGGTCATACTCCACACGACAGCCATATACGCTTTCCATGTTACCGGGCATGAGAGTCTTGGGACCGCAGACGGTAACCTTGGCTCCAAGTTTTTGCATGCCGATAAGATTACTACGAACCACGCGGCTATTTAGGATGTCACCCACGATGGTTATCTTGAGACCCTTCAGGTCACCCAGCTTTTCCCAGATGGAATAGATGTCCAATAATGCCTGAGTTGGGTGGGCATGGCGGCCGTCACCACCGTTAATCACCGGTTTACCACTGTATTTGTTTACCAATTGGGGGCTGCCGGGACTGCTATGTCGTATACAATAGAGGTCGATGCCCATGGCGTCCAAAGTGTAAACGGTGTCTTGCAAGCTCTCACCTTTTTGTAGGGCAGATATGCTTGCTTGGAAGCTAACCACATCAGCACTTAGGCGGTTTGCGGCAAGCTCGAAACTCATGCGGGTGCGGGTGCTGTTTTCGATGAAGAGGGTGCAAACAGTCTTTCCACGCAGGGTGGGGATTTTCTTATATTCCCTGAGGTTGATTTCTTTCATGCCCTTGGCAGCTTCCAAGATGTACATGATTTCTTCGGGGGAATAGGTGTCCAGATCGAACATGGAGCGTCCGAGGAATTGGGGGCTTGGTGTCATTCTTTCTCCTTTCCAGCTCACAGGCTGAGATTAAAGGTATTTGTGCAATCTTATGGTAAAGGTGATTCGGTCAAGTAAAAAATATCGCCGGGACTTGCCAGTACATTATGCATGTATTGCCTCGAAGGATGCAATGAAAAAGTGAAAAGGACTTTGTGTAGTTGCTTAATGCGTTCTTATACCTGTTTGATTGAACATGGATTACATAAACGGCTGCTTATCGCCAAGAAAAATGCTTGACCGATAACCCCATAACGGTAAAAGTGAAAAAAACTATAAAGTAATCAGGAGATACTTGCATGAAAAAGCTGATAATCATCTCTGTAACGCTGCTGCTGCTAATCTCTGCCTGCTCCACAGCCCGGCAAAAACTTAGCCCTCAGGGTAATGTGGACTACAAGACAGCCAATGTCTATTATGCTCAGAAAGATGTTGAGAAAGCTGAAGTATATTACAGCAAAGTGTTGAAGGATAATCCGGATCATGCCATAGCCCTGCGTAGGATGGGAGACATAAACCTGCACAAGGGTGAGACCTTCCTCGAGAAGTCTGTGGAATACAATAAATTAGCCAATGAATACTACACTAAAGCCATGGCGATTACCGAAGCCTTTCCTGAACTGACTGATGAGGAAAAGCTAGCCATCCGCGATATGAAGAAACGCAAGGAAAGTACATGGGTGCGCATCTACAAAGCGGGTGAAGCAGAACTCACCGCCGGCAATACAAATAAAGCCATGGAAATCTTCGAGCTTGCTCATAGCTTAGATATGAAGCGTTCAGAACCCATGATTCAGCTTAAAAACATCTATCTGAAAGAGCTGAAGGACGACACCAAAGCTGAGCAGATACTCCTTAGTCTCTTGAAGGACGATCCTGATAAACTGGTTTACTTACAGGAACTTGGTGCTTTCTACTATAACAAAGCAAACTACACTGAAGCAGTTAAATACTTCGAAAAGGCAAGACTGCAAACCCCGATGGATCTTGACAACCTGATGAACATCTCTGCCTGCTATTACGAATTGAAAGATTATGAAAAAGCCATGGCTGCAACGAGAATGGCAATTGAACTTGATCCTGCCAATATTGACTTGATCGACAATGCTCGCAACATCGCTGCCAGTATGAAAGATACTGCTGCTGACTTAGCCTATCTGAAGCAACTGATTGATCGTAGAAACAACGAAGATGATTTTACCGCCATTGTAGCTTTATTGTTGGAGAAGGAAGACTACCCTCAGATGATAAGCTATGCCGAAAAGTGGTACAACTGGGATAACACCAGCAAGTTCGCCGTTCAATACTTGATTCTTGCTGCTCAGAAAACCAAGAACAAGAACTTGGAAAATAAATACACTGCCATCTATAAAGCAATGCCCTAATTAGGCAGGATATAACAATTATTATGCAGGCAGTTCAGTTACATGAGCTGCCTGCTCTTTTATCATGAAGAATCAACGTAAAGCTTACCTCTATGCTGCGATGTCCATCCTTTGCTGGTCCAGTATCAGCACTGCTTTCAAGCTTAGCCTGCGCAACCTTAGTCCCGTAGGCTTATTGCTAATCTCGTCCTTTGTTGCAACCTTGTTTCTGGGCGTAGCCTGGAACTTACAGAGCAGGGACAGGATAAGGTTAGCTGCCTTACCGAGAAATCTGTGGCAGTCCCTAATTGCCGGGTTGCTGAATCCTCTGTTGTATTATTTGTTACTATTTGAAGCTTATTCCCGTCTTCGAGCGCAGGAAGCGCAAGCGTTAAACTACACATGGGCAATAGTTCTCGCCATGTTCAGCATCATTATCTTGAAAGAGAAGTTCAGGCTGCGGGATCTTTCAGCGCTGCTTATCAGCTTTCTGGGGGTGCTTATCATCTCCACCAGAGGTGATTTGTCATCGCTTAAGTTTGATGATGGCTTCGCTTCGCTGATAGCTCTTTCTACCTCTATCATTTGGGCTGTTTATTGGGTGATTAGCCTGAAGGATAAACGTCTTGCTGTGCAAAAGCTTTTCTTTAACTTCCTAATTGGCTTTATCGGGATTGTGTTATACACCATTGTTTCCGATAAAGCGGTATTTACACCGGAGGCAAGACTGTGGTATGCTTTGTCAGGCGGAGCTTATGTGGGAATTTTCGAGATGGGTTTAACCTTCCTTTTATGGTTTAAAGCCTTGGAGAACACTGACAACACTGCCAAGATTTCCAATCTCATCTTTATCACCCCATTCATATCATTATTGTTTATCGCCGGCATCCTGAAGGAAGGAATCCATATAGCCACATTTGCAGGATTGTCTTTGATTGTGATTAGTAACTTATATCAGAAAGGCTTGCTCAGGCTATCAAAGAGGGATGCTTAACTGCTCACAATCGCTGCTTCGGTCCAATTTACCAACCCCCAAGCCCAATAATCTAACCTTCCTATTACAATCCCAATTGGCAACTAAGAGCTGCTCTCCGTATTTGTATAATGTTTCCGGATCATTGCACGAGCCCTTGGTTGGACAAGAACGGGTGATGTATTCGAAGTTATCGTATTTTAGCTTTAGAACCACATTCTGACCACTGATGCACTTTTGTGCCATGCGGTTGCTTAAGCGTTCCGCCAGCTTGTGCAGGATGCCGAACAGCTCTTCCATGCTGTCTATATCCGTGTCAAAAGTACTTTCGCAACTGATGGATTTTGGCTCGAACTCGGTTATCACTTCTCGGTTATCTATGCCGCGAACAACATGGTAATAGTACATTCCCGTTTTACCAAAGAGTTTAATTAAATCCTTAAGCTCCCATTTGTAAAGGTCTCTGCCGTTGTTTATCCCCAGTTTCTGCATTCTTAGTGCTGTAACCTTACCAATACCGTGGAACTTACCTATTGGTAGAGCAAAGAGTATTTCTTGAGCATTTTCCGGAGTGATAATGATGAGACCGTCAGGTTTATTTAGGTCGCTGCCAATCTTTGCCAGGAATTTGTTATGGGATACCCCTGCGGAACATGTTAGCTTGGTGGTGGCAAAGATTTCTTCCTTGATCGCCTTGGCGATTGTTACTGGATCATCAACATTCAATTTATTCTCTGTGACATCCAGATAAGCCTCATCCAAGGACATCGGTTCCACGAGGTCTGTCCATTTATAGAATATCTCCCTAATCTGTTTGGACACCTCTTTATAGAGCTTGAAGCTGGAATGCACGAATACTGCTTGTGGACACAGATTCCATGCCTGATAGCTGCTCATACCGCTATGCACACCATATTTACGTGCTTCATACGAGCAGGTGGATACTACTCCCCTGCTATTGGGAGGACCACCCACCACGACGCACTTACCCTTAAGAGATGGATCTTCCCTAATCTCTATGGCGGCAAAATAGGCATCCATATCGATATGTATTATCTTTTTCATTGCTTCCACTTTGTATTGTGCCTCGCTCCGTCAAGGAAAAATGTTGGCTTATGCCAAGCCCTCTTGGGATCATTACTTAATCATTACATGTTTATTACGGATGAAACATGCAATGATTATGTAATGATCATGTGATGTTTCCAAGAGATTTGGGCTTAACAAGATTGCAATAAATATCGGGATATGCAACGAAAACAATGAAAAATGGAAGAGTAAGATGAAATATTGCTTGACAGGCTTTGATAAGCAGATTTAGTCGCTGCATGATTAATGCTCAAAATCTTGGACATGGAGGTGATCAATGAAACCAAGAATTATGACCTTATTATGCTGCTTAACCGCAGTGCTGGCTCTGTTTCTGTTTTCGTGCTTAGATAGCAGCACCAAACCGGAAACACCCCCCGTAACTACTGATGTAGCGGCTGCCAATGCCATGGCCCGTGAAGGCATGACCCTGCTAAACAACACCATCATTGATCTTGGCAACACGGAACCGGACGTAAACGATTCGGAAGACCTGATGCAACAAGCTACCTTCAATAACATCAAGTCCAAGTTCGACGGTGCTTTGGGTTTGGATGCCAATAACCCCATGGCAAACTTGGGTTTGGCCATACTTGCCATCGTGGAGATCAATTACGATAACGAGCTGTGGAGCATGCTAACTGATGCCGGAATGTTCGAGAATGGTAATAAAAGATTACTGAACAATCAGTTCCAATTCCTTGCCTCTGTGCCCTATGGCATGATGAAGCAAGTAACCGATGCTAAGGACAACTCCATGTCTTTGCTTCGGGTGCAGAACTTCATTAAGAACAGCATTCTTCCCAGGATAGACACTACAATCAGCCGCCTGGATAAAGCAGTTGCCATGGCGGACAGCACTGTGTTGATGATAGAAGTGGATGATGAAGAAATGGTGGAAGTGGATTGTGGCGAAATATATGCCTTCCGCGCTGCTTCCAAAGCTGTACAAGCCGCTTTCAACATGATGCTCACCTACGATTGGGATATGAAAGATGCAGATGGTGACTACAGCTGGATGGACGACTACATGAACGTTGAAGAACCCAATATTGATGGCAATTGGGAACCTTACCACTACGAAGTTGTGGGTAATACCCTGTATCTGGATTACTACAATGATGATTACAAATGGGATTATGTGGAAGCACAACGCATGCAAATTCAGATGAAGGTGATGAAGTATAACCTGGACAACAACCCAACCTTTGCCCATCTTACCAGTGAGGGTGTGACCCACTTGGGTAATGCCAAAGCTGCCATCATGGGTGCAGCCGCTGATGTGAAGAACGGTGTGAACTACATCCTTGCTGAAACTGACACCGGCGCAGGACAAGATAACGATATCATCAAGATAGAGAATATTATCTCCTTAAATGACGAGATTCCTCCATCTGATGATGGGGCTCCAGCTTTCTCACAGAACTGGCAAAATGTGAATGACATTGCCGATTGGTTAACCAATGAAGTGCTTGCCGGAACATATAACCTTACCTTGAATGATATACCTTTCAGCGTGAACCTTAGCGCTTTCTTCAATGGTGCCATTCCCGATATCCAAGCTGTACTGCCTTACTTACACTGGAACGACACTACACTTGATTGGGTGCAAGACTATGTGGATTATTCCAGTGGTTATCAGATTTGGGATAACCAGTATTCCTTCTGGTATCAGGGATCATATCAAACCGTCTATAATGTGAACTATGTGACCAGAAGATACCATGATGTTGACATGGACTGGGGTTATGATACCGATGCAAATGGTAACCCTCTTGCTGATGATGAATTCCTCCACTTCCCGGATTACACCTTTGGCGGGATTCTTCCGGGGATGACTCGTCAAAAGATGATTGACCTCTTTGGTTAATAGAAAACTTAGCTATCTATTCTTGGGGGTATATTGCACGATATACCCCCTTTTACTATTTGGTGCCGGCTCAGTTGATGCAGGCTTCAAGCTTAGAGATTACTATCATCTCTCCACCGAAAGAGAGTATCACCAATACTTGTATGACACTCATTTCTACAGCAGTTATAGATATTCCGATGATGTTAAGCAGCTAAGTGCCGTGTACAACAAGTATCAGCTAAAGGGGATGTATGCCCTTTATCCCAAGGTTTCGGATTGTCTGAAACTGAACATGCCCGATGAATACCTGGAGCTTAGCATGGGCTTCCCTCTTGCTTTCCTAAACCTCACTCCTTCTGTGAAACTGGGAGATCAACCAGGTTATGCTTTGAAGACGCAAACACTGCTCCCGGAAACTGAGTATCAGCTTGAGCTTTCTACCCAAGAGGCAAATGCAGATTTGAGCTATTCCATAGGCAAGGAAAAAGGCACCATACCTTTTGCTTGGCAGCACAGCACGGCGGAAGCAGAAGCAGAGACACGCATGTTTAAGCTAAACCTCGGCGCAGAAATCATCTCTCCAATGGTATGTGACAGCCTGTACAATAACTCAATCAACGCACTCTTGCTACATGCTGCTATGTCCTATAAACCTAGTTTAAAGTGTAGATTTGCAATAAACGCCAACTATCTTGATTCCTCCGCTGATCTGCGTTACAATGATGGTGTATATGGCTCTATTGAGAATTTACGGGCACTAAACATCTCCACCTCTGTGCAAAGAGACTTCTCACATCTAAGTTGTAAGCTTGGCTTTGCCACCTATTTCAGCGGTATTGGCAGTGACTCATACGTGGATATATGGCCCTTCACCTTTTTAGATACCTTCCTCTCTCATCGCACCCGCATCAAAAAGCTGGGTGTGGAGGTTTACTCTCCCGAAGCTGAGCTAAGTTACCGTGCTAAGAATGATCCCGCAGAGGGCTTGGATTACCGCATCAGCCTTGCTTATCATCACTTGTTTCACAATGAGAATGTAGTTATTAAGAACCGTAAAGCTGTTATCTATCCTTTCTTGTTTACCTACACCACCAACACTTACAATTGGCATGATGAACTTGATGCATACATCCATGTTCCGATAATGGCAAGCTACACCTTGGGAAAGGCTAAGGTGCAGCTTAATCTGGCGCAACTGGTGCCCATCAAGTGGAGTAAAGTTTCGCCAAGCTCCACCCCATCCCCTGAACCAAGCCAACAGCTACGTAAAAGAGAGTGGGGCGGTTTAAGCTGTGGGATAAACTTTAGCTACATTTACTAATCACCTCAGCGGCTTTTCCCTTGACAGAACTCCCTGATCTTTGCTGGGGTGATATACAGACTATCCAGAGCTAATAATGTGGAGGTACTTACCTTGAACATCGAGCAAAACATCAAACAGGCAAGCTCTTGGAGCAACAGGCACATGTGGAAGCTTGCTTTCGTAGCCCTCATTACTTTGATTTTAATGATCCCTGTGGCATGGATAAGCTCTATCATCAGGGAGCGTTACAACCGTAAGACAAGCGTTATCGAAGAGATTGCCGGCAAGTGGGGTGGCTCGCAGATTGTTAGCGGTCCCTTTATCAGCATTCCCTATAGCGTTAAAACCAAGAGCATAGGCGATGACAACAAAGAGATTATAACCGAAACGGATAAATATGTCCATATAGCACCGGACAGCATCAGAGTTAAAGGCAAGATAGAAACTGTTATGCATAAGCGTGGTATTTTCAAGGTTACGGGATATAAAGCCAAACTGGATATAGTTGCCGGCTTCGCACCATATGTGCTTGATAATCCTGCTTATGGCGAGTTACCCCTACGCTGGAACGATGCGTTGCTATGCTTCGATATAGACGACCAGCGTGGAATGAAGGATATCAGCGGAGATGCTGATGGAGTGCCTCTGGTGTTCAATCGCTCGACAGGTGTTTTGTCTATCATCAGTCTGCCTGAGACCACGAACCTTAAGGACACCTTTTCGGCATACAAAGGCGATGCTGTGGAGAAGAAGAATCAAGACTTTAAACTGGAAGCAAAAGTGCCTTTGGATATTAGAACGCAAGCAATCTCTCTACGAATCCATACCACCATCAGCGGAACCCAGCAGCTTAACTTTGCCAGTTCAGCGATCTCTGAATATGTGGACCTGGATGGTGATTGGCAATCTCCCAGTTTTGTAGGAGATTTACTCCCCGAAAGCAGAACTGTAAACGCTGATGGTTTCAAAGCCTCGTGGCATACCAGTAACCTGAACAGCGGAATCAAAAAGACTTGGAGCAGCGATGAGCCAATCCTGCAACTTTCCAATCTGGGGGTGAACTTCTTGATCATGGTTGATAATTACCAACAGACCACCCGCTCCCTGAAGTATTCTGTTCTCTTCCTGCTGTTAACTTTCCTCACCTTCTTCTTTGCAGAGATTATGACCCGTCAGAGAATCCACCCCATCCAATATCTGATGGTAGGTTGCGGACTCCTGATATTCTACCTGCTGCTGCTTTCAATATCCGAACATCTCTCCTTTGGCTGGTCATATCTGATTGCTGCATCAGGCGTTATCTTGCAGATTAGCTTATACTGTTTCAGTATTCTGAAGACACGGAGGTTTGCTTTACAAGTGGCATCCCTGCTAAGCTTTCTCTATATCTTCCTCTATGTGCTGCTTCGCTTGCAGGATTCCGCTCTGCTAATCGGCAGTATCAGCCTCTTTGTGCTGCTTTCACTGGCTATGTATATCATAAGAAACGTGAACTGGTATAGTCAGGATTAAATTGCTTAGCCTCTCGGTTTGTATTACCGGGATAAGTGGATTAATCATGTAGATTTCATACCCATTTCTAAAACCTTGCCTATAGGGTTACGGTAGAGATGCGGTTGCGCCTCCCAGCAAAGTGCTGGGTATCGCAACCGCATCTCTACCGTATATCAATAGGCAGGATATAGGAAAGAGGCAGGTAACAGATACATGAAACCACTTAAAAAACTAAGATCTTGTTACATCGATAATCGAATCTCAGTACTTGATAATTGGTCTTAAAATGCTGAAGTGAGTGGTGAAAGTTAGAATGGTAAGTCTAAGTTGGCATCAAGACGCCATTGCCAGTTACCCAAAGCCGTGCCTGGGATATTCATACGGGCAGAATCATCCAAAGATAGAATATCCTGGAAAGGGACGATTATCCGCTCACATGAAGAGGCAGCCGCAATATTACGCATAATGCGGGAAATGTTTTCAGTAGAGATTTTCTGACGGCAGTCCTTGTTGTTGTTCTCTTGGCAGTATTGCTGCAGGTGCTTGATACTTGGAGAATCCTGAGACAAAGCCTGGAACCATCCTTTGAGGGTGGAGTTGTCGTGAGTTCCGGTATATAGCCATCTATCCTGTGGGAAGTGACGAACTTGTGGAACACTATCTTCAAAACAGAACTGTAGCACTATCATGCCGGGAAGGCCGAAAGTATCTCTCACACGGCAAACTTCCTCATTAAGAATACCCAAGTCCTCGGCGATAAAACGCTCCTTTCCGAAACGCTCGCATAGCTTGGCAAAGAAGTCCCAAGGCTGCGCCGGAATCCAGTCACCTTCACGGGCAGAGCTTGGCGCAAGCGGGGTGCCTGTATTGCTTAAAATGCACGGGACCCGCCAATAATTCACATAACCGATGAAGTGATCCAAACGAAGGATATCGATATAGTCCAAGGTAGCAGCTATCCTATCGAAGAACAGTTTGTAACCGTCATCCTGCATAACCTGCCAGCGATAGATGGGATTGCCCCACAACTGACCCTCAGAAGCAAAAGCATCCGGAGGTACGCCGGCAAAGCTGAGGCGATGTCCCTCATTATCAAGCTCGAAAAGGTGTCTGTTTGCCCACACTTCAGCACTCTCGTAAGATAGATACAATGGCATATCCCCTACCAAACATATTCCATCATCAGCAAGAGTCTGACGAAACTGTTTTAGCTGCTCATGGGCAATACACTGGCAGGCAGCAGTAAGCTTCATCTCGTGGGAACGGTGATTCCATAGATCATGGAAGAGTTCTTCGCTGTAACAGCGATGTTCCTCATTCCAGTTATACCAAGCATTATCGGCATAAATGCGGCTGAGCACTTGGAAAGCCATATACGGTTTTATGCGCTC
Source organism: uncultured Candidatus Cloacimonas sp. (assembly GCA_964588075.1). Taxonomy (GTDB): domain Bacteria; phylum Cloacimonadota; class Cloacimonadia; order Cloacimonadales; family Cloacimonadaceae; genus Cloacimonas. The sequence continues at coordinate 66,556 of CAZPNU010000001.1, read as the reverse complement.
GCCCTCGGAAGCAATATAACTCTCAATATCGTTTGCTATAAGCCAGTTATCAGCAGCAAATCTGATTAGCTTATTCTTTACCCTGTACACGCTCTCATAAAACACACAATCACCGGTTGGCAGTTTTGCAGCTTCCAACGCAGCATGATTGATCAAGCCACTTTCATATAACAGCTCGGGACTTATCAGGTAAGGTGAAATGGCAAAGGCAGAGATGGGATTGTAGGGAGAATTACCATATCCACAATGGTTTATGGGCAGTATTTGCCAAAACTGGTAGCCTTCACGCTTTAAATAAGCAGAAAAACGACGGGTGGAGGGACCGAAATCGCCAATACCAAACTCAGTTGGTAGCGAACTGATGTGTAGCAGAATACCGGACTTACGCAATTATGCTTCCAAAAGCCTAATCAGGCATCTGCTGAGCAATATCTCCGGTTCTGCAACAGATAACTTGAAATGGGCATCAGTCTCAAGCAGAATGGCGAATATGGCTTCCAAAGACCTTAGGTTATATTGCCTGCTGAAATCAAGATACTCTTTTCTTTGAGACTGGAAAATATCCGGCATATGCTTGTTGAGGATTTCAGAATCTGAAACATGCGCCTTTCTTAATAGCAAGATACGCCAAAGAACAAGGTATAGTTTGGAAATCTGGGCAAACACTTGTAGAGGCTCCCAATCAGCCGAGAGCATTTTACCTAATGCCTCCATGGAGAGCTTTAACTGCCTTTTGCCCAAAGCCCGATAAAAATCAATCAAGGTGCCTGTACGGGAGGTGCCCAAGCTTTTAAGAACATCGATTTCGGTAATGTTGCTTCTGCCCAAAGTTAACAAATCTATCTTATTTAGCTCGTTTGCAGCACTATAATAATCCAGTTCGATGCGATTGATGAACTCCTCGATAGCTTTGGGAGTCATGCGTTTGGACAGCTTTTTCAGTTCTGCATCCAGCCATGCACGCATTAACCCTCCGTATTTGGGCGGTTCGCATAGGATTTGCAGACAATTGCTTTTTATCTTTTTCCAAGAACTAAGCCTTGCATCTATCTTATCTGTCACTATGGCGACGGTTTGGATATCCGAGGGTGCATCAAAATAGTCTCCCAATACTTCCAGTTCCTTTTTATCCAAAGCTTCAGCATTGCGGAGAATAATCAGTTTAGAAGAAGAAAATATAGAAAAAGCATCCAAGTGCTCTGCCAGGATGGAGCTTTTTACTTCGTCCCCATATAGTAGGGTGATGTCCACCGCATCATTTGCTCGCAACTCGTTTTTCAGCTTGTTAAGCACCAAGTCAATCAAGTAGGCATCACTACCAAACAGCAAAAACGAACGTCCCAGTTTAACCGAGACTGCATTGAACTCCAAGGCATTGATTGGGCTTTGTTCGTTCATAATCTAGAGATAAATTACCATTAAAGAGATGCTGCCAACCAGCCAACAATATATAGCGAAGTATTTAAGGCGATTGCTTTGGATGAGACGAATGAGAAAGGCAATAACAATGTATCCGGTAACAAAAGCAAACCCAAATCCGGCAAGATAACTGTGAAGAGATTTAATATCAAGCTCCAAAAAAGCTCTCCACTCACTTAAATTAGCAGCCAGAATGGCGGGTATGCTCATAAGGAAAGAAAACTGTGCTGCATCCTTACGCTTCATCCCTGTGGCTAATGATGCTGTGATGGTGGTACCGGAGCGAGAAATACCCGGAAGGATGGCTATCCCCTGTCCCAAACCAATAAGTATTGCTCGCCAAAAACCCATATTGGAGGCAGGTATTCCCCTGTCCACAAGGTAATCCGAGACAAAGATCATGCCTCCGGTAGCCAGCAATAAACCGGCAACCAATCCCGCATTATCGTACACAGCCTTGAAGGTATCACCAAAAAGGAAATAGATCACCGCCGTGGCAAGAGTGGAGATGATGAGGTATAAAACCATGCAGCGGTTCTGACGGTGTATCTCGCGGTTCATTGTGTTCTTCCAGCTGAAGACGGATTTTATCAAGTCCCACAGTATGTTGCGGAAAAACACCAGCACTGCCAATAAAGTCCCCAAGTGCATAAATAACTCGAATAAGATATTGGCACTGTCGCCGATACCAAAGAAATACTGACTTAGAACAAGGTGTCCGGAACTGCTAACAGGAATAAACTCCGTTAAGCCCTGCAGGATACCCAGTAGAATAGCAGAAAGAAAGCTCATAAACTGTCCTTTATATTAATCCGGGAACTTTATATTGCCCCACCTTGGAAAGAGGAACCAAGGTGAAACCTGCATCCTTAAGATGGGCAATTATCTTCTTGAGATATTGCAGCTTGTCTATACTGTGACAATGCGTGATGGCTATGATATTACTTCTTGATGCTGATAAGCTGATTATCTCGCTTAGTTTGGCATCCATAGTAGATTGACTAATGTTGGGTGAGTCTAAAAACATGTCGTTGCGGAAGGAGCGTAGATGTGCCTTTTGGGCAACCGGATATGCCACAGAAACATTTGATGTTCTACTATCCAGGAATAGTTTGTCATGTTTCTTTAGGGTTGCCATTACTGCTTTCATCACCCCTTCATCGGTTGTGGCAAGACTTCCCATATGATTGTTAATCCCTACACAATCTGGTAGTTGTTTTATGAATCTGCTTATTAGTTTATCTATCTGGGCATCGTCATACTGAACAAAAACTGCGTTCTTACCCGGATTGACCTTGGGATAACCAATGGGTTCCATAGGTACATGAATGATGCTTTCTCTGCCCTGTTCGGTAGCTCTGCGCATTGTATATTCGCTATTTGGCTGGTCTGGGAAGATGGCAAAGGTCACAGCTTTATCCAATGACAAAAAGCCTTCAAGTAAATCTCCTTTTATCTCGCCAAAATCATCCACCACAATTGCAATTGTCCTGGGTGTTTGTTTTGCAGCATATAGCTTTGAATCGTAATAGATGTTCAGAATGTATCTATCCTTACTGTTTTTTTGGCCAAAAGTGAGACTCTGTTTTCCGGCGTTATCAACTCCTTTAAGCAATACGATTCCATTTCGCTCCAGATCGCCTTTAAAAATCATATTGGCGTATGTAAGATCCATCTCTCCACGGTTGATTGGGATATTGTAGGTAACTACACCATTAATGATCTTCCTTTTATAAAAAGCATGTGGAACACCAAGTTTATTGATAGCTTTTTGGATTGCTTCATCCGGGCTGAGTAAAACTGTAGTCTGGCTCTGTCCTGGTTTGGTAGCAGTTGGTTTTTCCGATCTTGCAGTTCGTTCCTGCCCTCTTTGTCCCTTACTATTTTTGGATGGCTTGCTTCGCTTAGCTTCTTTATTCTTACGTTTCTTATCCTTAGTGCTTTCTTTGGGACTTTCTGTGCCCTGATTCTCGGAGACCGAGCTCTTAGTTGGTTTCACGCCCACAGGTTCTTTCACAATCAACCATACTACCAGGGTTAAAAAGAATCCTATAACCAGATACAATGTTATAGAGCCACTCTTATGCTTTGCTTTGCGGGTAATCTTTCGGGGTTTTTTGCTTTTCAATTTTGGCATGGAGTTAGCCTACTTTACTTTCATAGGATTGAGTGTTGTTAACAAACGCCTGGTTAGTAAACCAAGAGGATAATACATAATACAGGAAAGCGCAAAGGCCAGAAAGATAATGAGCATATTAATAAAAACATCTCCAATTTGTTGCAAAGGTACTAAGCTGAAACGCAGGTTTATATGACTAAGACTATACACACCCTCGTAGAAGGGATGTATGGCATATACTAGAATAAGCTGATAAATTCGAACAGATGCAATAATCGCAACTAAGGACATAACCGCATAGCGGATGAATAACATTTTGTTTACTCGTAGCCAAGCATAAAAACACTTAACTGCCCTTGACTGGCCATATCCCCTTCGATTGAATCCACTCAGCAAAATATCAATGGCAAAGTAATAAACCACAACCGAGGATGTAGATACCTTATAAAGCAAAGCAAGGCCTGGTTTTAAACCACACTTGATTCCATAAAAATAAGCCAAGAAGGCAGAGATTGCATAATAAATCAAAGCGATTAATACCACCGTAAGCACACTTAGATTTACCTCAATCACTTTTTCCACAAACTCCTGTGGTTGATGGCTATACCTAAGCCACAGTTTCACAATGATAAACACCACAAATAGCAGAGTTATCAAGAATATAAAGAGTGGGAAATAGTGAATTTTATCGCTGAAAAGACTGGTGATATTGAAGAGGATGCTATCACTTTTTATCAGATAAGCTAAAGTAAGAGGAGCAAGGAAGACCTGAATACCATTCAAATCTCCGAAAACAATCAGCAACAATCTATGAAATACTGAAGCCTTCACAGGTGAATCGGTTTGCATGTTAATCTGTTGTTCCATTATAACCTGTGCTTAAAACCAATGTAGATGTTTCTTTTTTGTGAGGGATACTCGGAGTATAGCCTTTGATTATGGTTTAGAAGGTTTCCAACTTGAGCATACACAGCGGTCTCTGCTTTATGATACTCCACGCCAATATTGGCTATCACAGATTCGGGAAGGTTTCTGCCCAGGTGATCTTTACTGAAATAGCTTTGCTTAAGATCAAATCCCACAATCCAATCCTTGATGCGATAGTCAACAAGAGAGTTTATCCCAAGTACAGGAAGATAACCCACACGATGCCAATTATCTCCTGGTAAATACCCTAGCTCAATTGCGAAAGTTTGTTTGAATGTGAAATCTTGCATTTCGAAGAAAGCATCAAGAGAGCTGCAGTATGAACTTACATCTGTTAAGTTCAAGTTCGGAACTCCATACACGATTCCTTGGGTTAAAACAGGGGCATGTACCTTATAACCGATGTTGTTATTCAACTTCAAGCTACTCAGGCTAACCTTGTCCGACTTGGGAAGGCGAAACTCGAAGCTACTGCTAAGATTCACAGGCATCTTCTGAAGCTTGTGTATTGCAGGTAGCTGAAGCCAGGCTGTGGATTCCATCAGTTCGCTGTAATTGTTGGGCAGAAGCAAAGGGTCATTTGCCACGCTAGCAACAAGCATGTCGGTCAATTGAGTCTTGTACAGGAAACTCAAGCTAGGCAGAACTCTGTAGCTATCTGCAAGGATATGGAAACGGAAGTTGTTCAGGGACGGAAGGTCCAGCATCAATCTCGGAGCAATGTGTATACCTGCTCTGCCTGAATAAGCAAGTAACTTGCTATATACATCAAGATTATCATACACCAACCTCTCGCTAACATTGAGCGCGAAATTGGAATCGTATTCATCGGTAGTTAACACTTCCTGCTGAACACCCGTTAGCCCCAGCGCGAAATGTACATCTCTGAAACGCAATCCACGATAATCCAGTTTGTTATTATGGTGAGTAACCGAAAACTCCATCACCGACGATTTGAAATCTTGTGCCTTACTTCCAATGTGCTCCAATCGAAACACGAGAGGCACATTCTTACTCAATTCTGCACCAATCGACAGACGATTCTGAAGGCTGGTTAAATCAGTTTCTGGAGCTTGAAGACTAAGTCTATGAGTTATTGCATTGATAGAAGTGTCTTTAGGGTAAAAACTTACATAGCTATTAAAGCCAAATGCTGCATTAAGCTCAAGCTGTAGATAACCATTTAAATCATTTTTAGCTGGTTTGGATGTGGGATTATCGTTTAGCAATCCCCTGGGGATAAACGATGGCAAACTGTCATTCTGTGCCACAGAAGGCAATAAAGGAATTGCATGTTTGTTAAGGTGTGTGCGTAGCTCACTTTCACCCTGAACATTTAAATCAGGGAAGTCCTGAGTCTGAGCGTATAGTACAGTAAAGCAGAGACACACAAGTATGATAGAAAGATGCTTCATAATCTACCTTCCAAAAGCTCACTTAACTCAACAACAACACCTTGATCCAGCTCGTTGGAGTACTTGGCAATCTGCATTTCAGCTTCAGTAAGAGCACCATTGTATATCTGAGCTCTAATGCTATACTCCACTGCTTTCAAGCGAACATCCTTATATTCTGGAAACAACATGATAACTCGTTTTAGGGAAGCGATACAAGACATATAATCCTGCTGTTGGTAAAGAACTAAGCCCATAACTAAAAAAGCATGGGCATGATCAGCTGGATTTATGCTCCCGTTAATCACTTGTTCAGCAAGGGTATTCGTAGATTCATAATCCGCTATTGTGTACAAGTATTGTAAGCGGTATCGAACTGCATCTTCCTGAGCTTGTGGGTATTGGATACCCAAAGCCCAGATAGCTTCAAAACCTTCATATCCAAGCTTCGCAGAGCATTCCAACAACTTTAGCCAAGTTTCTTTTGATGGGTTTAATTCAAACGACCTACGATACTTCTCCATGGCTGAAGTAAAATTCTCGGTAGCAACCTCGAGCTCAGCCCATTGATTGAGAATATTGGCACTGGGCTGTTCCTCATTTAATGAAGCTAGCAATGAATCAGCTTCACTAAACTGCTTGAGCTGTATCAACCCTTTAACCATCAGAAGGTTGATATCTTCGGTAACAACATCAGGATAAAGTTTGCGAATGCTTTCAGCGCTGCTGATCACCTCATCCCAGTCCCCACCGGAGGCATACAACTTCAACAACATCAGGTTAAGTTCGAAACGAATGTATTCGCTGGCAAATGTATCAGATAAAGCTACTAAGTCGCTTATTCTGCCTTCATCCCTATCACGATTGAAAGCCAACTCTAGTCCTAGTAGCGAATCTTTAATTATAGCCATATCAGAATTACTAAACTCTGTATGATTGCGAAAACGGATCAGTATGTTTACCCAGTCGTTTACCGCTTGAGGATAGTTACCCATGTTGTAATATGAGTTTGCTATGCTGCTCAATGCAGGAAGAAAATATCCTGATTCAGGGTACTGATCTATGAAATCATCAAACAACTGCAGTGCTTGATGATAATCCTTGGCTGCAAATGCCGACTTTGCGGAAAGGTAAAGATAGGTATCGGGGCTTTCTTTGGTGCTGGAGAGTTGCAAGTATAAAGCGGAAGCTTCCTTGAATCTCTTCATATGATAAAGACTTAATGCCTTATACGACAGTGCTTCTGATTTTCTAATAGGCTCAACAGCAAAACTCTCTGCCAAGGAAAATTGATTAAATGCCTCAGCGTAATCCTTTCTGGCAAGTCTAATAATTCCCTTTAGTAAGGTAGAGTCGTAACTCGGAATCAGCAAGGTCGTATAATGCTCTGCATTATCATAATCTCCAAGGTAGTAATATGATTGGGCGATTCTGAGTATAACAACAGCATTGTCTGCCTTCAGGTGATATGTCTTGAGATAGTTTGCCAAAGCAAGATTATAATCCGCCATAAAGAAATCCATCTCAGCAAGATAAAAGCTCGCATCCGAGAGATAAACAGAACCGGAATAGTAACTCATTAAGGTTGATAACAGTTTCCTGGCAGAAACGTAATCTTTTGACAGGTATCTGATATAGCCTTGATAGAAGTAGGCTCTATCTCCATACCTCCCCTGTGGGTAATGATTTAGGTACTTATTGAAGGCTTCTTCCGCCATATCTGTTCTTCCCAAAGCATACCACGATTCGGCTATAAGAATTTCAATGCGTGAACCAAGCTCTCTGCTAACATCGTAATGTTTCGCTAATGAGAGCTGTTTTATCGCTTCAACATAGTCGTCCATATGATAGCTGAAGTAGCCGAGGGTATAGTAAGATTCTGCCTTTTTGATATCTGTTGCGTCGCTATTTATAAAAGCTGACAGTTGAGAAATCGCAGCTAAAGGCTCTGTGTTATATAGCAACTTTAATCTTTCAAGATAAGCAGAGACAGCTATTTCCGCATCAGGATCATTGCTAAGGTCTTCAAGCAACTTATCAGCTTGTTCTATTTGTCCTTGGGAGATTAAAACCAAGCTACGATAATATGCAAATCTGGTTTCTGTGCCTTGGTATTCTGCAAGTAATGAATCAGCTTGAGTATAATCTCCTACAGCTAAAGCTCTGCGTACTCGAAGGTCCAACATTGCAGCCGAACCTGCGCTTGACCCTAAAGCACTATTTAGGATAAACTCATCAAACTGAGTATATTGTTCGTCCCCAACCAAATAATCCAACCATTGAACTACATACTTGGGGTACATAATAGATTCAGGATCTTGATTCCAGAGTATTTCTAAAGCTTCGTCATCTTTTTGAAGCTTGATTAAACAACGAAACAAACCAAATTGTAATTCCTGATCCTCAGCTGAATTACTAAGTCCTTTACGGTACTCCTTCTCTGATGAGAAAAACAGACCTTGCTGATAGAAAATTGATGCACGCTGTTTAGCTGCTTCAAGATGATATACTTTATCGGTTATCTCACTATCTATCCTCTGAAGAAGATGGAGTGCTTCGTTATAATTGCCGGTAACTCCAAGACTTATAGCATAATTCAATAACACATCAGCCAATATACTTTGGTCAATCTTACTATCAAGTAGTTCTGTGTATAGCCTTTGAGCTTCCGAGTGATTGCCTGCTTCCAGAAGTAAATTCGCTTGAATGTACTTAATATACGGGAGAAATAGCGAATTAGGGTAAAGAGCTTGAAATTGATATATTTCTCTTGGTAATGTAGCATTATCTCCGGAATCATAGAGCTCGACAATATACTTATAAGCATATTGCTCCATATTGCTTCCCGCAAGGGTATCCCTTGATATTATCTGAGCCCCAATTTCAAGGCTCATCACGATAATGATAGTGCATAAAAGGATTCTTTTGATCATTGGCGTTACCTATTACCTGCTTTCAATGGTACGGTAATAAACACTGTTGTACCCTCATTTTCTTTGCTTTTAATCCAGATATTGCCACCATGCAATTCTGCTATCCTTTTAGATGTGGATAATCCCAATCCTAATCCACTGCTACGATACTCTACAGTGCCTGATTTATGGGCGTAAATCTCATTAAGCTCATAGAACTTGCGAAACACGTTCTTCAATTGATACTCAGGCATTCCGATACCATTATCCTGGACGTATATCACTATCGTTTCTTTACCTTCTATCTTCTCCTGTTGGAAAGCCGAACGTCGAGCCCCAATAGTTATAGTACCAAAATCGTTCGTAAACCTGATTGCATTAAGCACAACATTATAAATCATCAAGTGCATTGCTTCCCAATTAGCCCTTAGTTTAGGTAGCTCCTTCTCTACCTCAAGCCTGATAAACATCTTCCGTTTTCGAGAGAGAATCTCTACTTCTTGTTGGATCAACTCAAGTATCTCATCAATTACTAAAGGTGCCATTGTTAAAGATTTCATCAAGTTATAGGTATTCATAGTAGTGATGTCATTCGTCGTTAATATCAGTTTCTTTACCGATCCCTCAACTTTGTTTAGGATCTCCTTTCGTTCTTCCTCATCAGCATACAGATTTCTTTTCAGGCGGGATATATGGCCCTGCAAAGTGGTTAACGGAGTATTCAACTCATGCGACACAATTGCCATGAACTCATCTTTTAGCATTTCGAAAGCATTAAGCTCGCTGTTCTTACTCAACAGGTTTTCGTAGAGCATGGCGTTCTTTAGTGCTATAGTGGTTTGTTCAGTTAACAGACTGATTATCTCCGGGTTGAGATACATCTCCCTGCTATTATCGTCCATATTATCCAGATACACATAACCAAAAATGGCATTGTCAACAATGATCGGTGAGCAGAATATGGTATGCAACACATAGTCCTGGACACTAATAGCACTCTTAAAACGGTTATCTTCCACAGCGTTGTAGGTACTAACCATTTCCTTGGTATTCTGACTGAGACTCAGGGCAGTTTTACTTAAGCCAGATACTGTGGGTAGAATCTGCTTGGCACTGTCGAGCTGCACCCTATAAATGTTATTCCCATCGCTATCACGTTTAATCAGGAACCCACGGCTGCTGTTTGTGAAGTCTATAAATGCCGAAACGATCTCGTGTTCCAAATCATCAATATCAACAATTCTCATCAAGCCATGTGTGATCTGCATCAATTGGTTCATTTTCTCTATGCGTTTGGTAATCTGGCTGTAGTCTTGGATTCGGATTATAAGTGCTGCCAGATGCTGCTTGACATTGCGCATGATGGATATCTCTTGCTTGGTGAACTCCATCTCCCCATTATCGGAAAGCAACAGAAATCCAATTCTTTTCGCCCCGCTCTGCAATGGCACTAACATCAAGTGCTTGCCGTTTGCTTCAAACATCACCAGGTTATCGCTCTTGAAAGCTTTTTCGATAAACTGGCTGAAACCAGGATCAACAAAACTATCCATATCCGTATTATAGCTCTGAAAACAGGTGTAGTTTTGGATCTTCTCAGAATACTGCATTAACTTAAACTGCCAAGGAGAGAGAACTTGGCTTAAGCCTTTCTCAACCAGGAACTTTATCCTTTCCAAATTGTACACATTGGCGATGTTGTACAACATCTCATTCCATTTATGACGCAAATCCTTAGCACGAGAAGTGATCGGCACTAAATCAAATTTACGAACACTGGTGATATTACATCTATTCACTTGCAGATAATTCTGCTTATCGTCTGGACTTATATCGCTGGTAATCTCATCCAAATAATCCTGATATCGTTTAAAGCATGCATTGGCTGCTGGTTCCTGCTTTAGCTCCACAAGTATTTGAATTTTTATCTGATACAGTTCGACATTCAACTGGTAATATTCGTACTCGTGCCACTGTGTGAAGCAACTCTCAACCCTTCTTAATAGCTCCCTAAGCGGTATTTCGGGAGTGATGAGATCTAGCTTAATTCTCAGTATCTCGAGTTTGCATAACCAATAGCGATACTGGTTTTCCTTTATAACTGGGAGGGCTAACTCGATCAATTCTCGAGCCCTTGCTACTTCATTCATCCCATAATAACAAGATATCTGTAGAATATAGAAAACCGCAATCGCATAATTGTTGTTGATCTCGCCTGCATGTCTCATCGCCAGCTTTAATTCGTTCAAAGCGGTTTCATAATCTCTTTCAGAAAGGGCAATCAAGCTGAGAACATTATGGTAAAACTCCTCTTCGTGGATATGCTTATAATTGATCTGCACATTCTTATGAATCAGCTTCTTCAACTTCTTGGTATTCGCCATTTCATTCAAATAATAGAAATAGGTTTTCACAAGTGGGGTGATCTCTAGTATGTTTCCCTCTATTAACTCGGGCTGACTTTCTTGAATGAACCTGAAGTAATGCCCAAACCCCTTGATTTTGCTCTTTGCAAGGGCAAGATTTCTTTGCACCGACAACAAATAGGTTTTACTATTCTTGGACATCACCAATTCTTGGCACATCAAGAGCTTGGCTTCTGCTCCCTTAAAATCACCCATTTTTATCTTGGCTTCGCCCTGGTTAAGTAGTGCCAGTGCTTTGGTCATCACCAAGTTCAACTCATCTGCATGGTGATACCCCATCTCAGAATAATGCTCCGAAAGCAATGTAATCCCCTGTTTCAGGTACAAATCCGAGATGTTATTATAGATCAAACCTAAGTATCGTTTTATATTATAACGCTTCCATATGCTAAGAGCAGTAAACAGGTGCTCATCTGCCTCCTCTATGTTCTTTTGCTCAGAATAGAAAACACCTAAGTTATTATGCATATTTGCAAGCCTAATCATAACCTTAGTATCATGCTCCGGAGGCAAGGAACCTAAGAAATCCTCTATAGTTTTTATTGCACGATCTTGATCCTTTTTTAGGGCATAAAACACTGCCAGTCTATCTACAAAAGCAATTTTGATATCTAATGGCATCGTCTGGTTTAATGCTCTGTCGATGTACTCCTTCATTTTATCCAAGTCATTCTTGGCATATATTTGCACCAGAAACAGCCAAACTAACAATAACTGTTTGCCTGTTCCAGCAAGCTTTTCAGCTTGTTTAAAGTAACTTTGTGAAGCATCAATATCCTCTGCCATATACCTGATAGCTCCCATTAGATAGAACTTCTCAAATATATCGGGAAGACAGAGGAAGCTACCCCTCTCTTCATTTCCAGTGCCGTCGGCATCACGTTTATCAGAATCATCGAACAGATACAGTGCTTTATCATAGAATCCCGTTGTCTCGGTTTTCTCCTGAAAACTATAAATGTCTTGGATCACCTCTTGAAGAGGAACTCTTAGTTGGGGATTTAAATCCAACTTCAAGACATTCAAAATGGCTTCATAGGCATTTTCCTGTTCATATTCTGCATTCTGCAGTTGGTAGAGTTTCAGATAATACTTTCTAACAGCAGGTAAATCTCCTGCCAATATCCCGTTCTCTATTATCCCTTTACATGATACAGTATCAACCTGCTCTTTCCCATCATAATACTTCAACACCCGTTTTGATACCAGCACATGCTGTTTCGGCTTGCATTCAGAGAATAAGCGTTTTTTTGCCTCTGTAAATGCGAAGTAATAGTTCTTCCCGTCCTTGGCTAGAATCTCGTTATATATGCTGTCATTTAGCAACCCATACAACTCCTGATCACTGACCTTGGTGATATAACTAATCAACTCACGCGTCAAAGGGGTCTGTACAATGCTCAGTTTCTGTAGGGATTCATAGCTTGTTGATGTCAGGTGGCTTAAGCGGGAATAAACTGAATGAACCAACTTTGAGGGCATAACATAATCATTCAAGTTCTCCGGGAAATGTGCTTCCACCTCTAAGCTGATCTTCTTTCTTTGCACCAAATCTATCAGTATTTCTTTGATAAATTGGGGGTTACCGGAGGACCTTCGATATATATCGGTGCTCAACTGGGGCGGGACTGATTTGGTTAGCAGCCTCTTTATATATGCCCTGCTTTCCTGCAGGTTAAGAGTTGGAATATTCACCATAACCGTATGGTTTATCTGATTAATCTTGTTGTAATCGTTACAAGTTAATGCCACCATTATCCGCTGATTGATGATATATGGAGAGATAAAGTTGATAAAATCAACGGTGTAACGGTGCACATGCTGGAAGTTCCTGATTATGAATATAATGGGTTTACGCTCAGATATATCCAATAGCAAGCTCTTTACCGATTCAAAGTCTATCCTTAGTTCTGAAGCCGTTTGGTTAACTGCCTTAGCTTCCTGCTCAGAATCGAACAAGTATCTACGCAGTTTCTCCGAGATTAACTTCAAACTTGCATACTGTTCAATCTCAGCTTTACTCAGTGACTGAATAAACTCCTTTATCAGAGCAAAGAAAGCCTCATGATCCGTGCGTGAACATTCATAATCAAAGATAAAATACTGCCCACCCAACAGGTGATATCGGAAAAGGGACATTATGTTATCTTTACCCAATCCATCACCGCCGATAACCGAAACAATTTTACCATTACTGCTTTCGAGGGCAGGGATAAAGTCCAGCAGTTGATGGGCATATTTCTCGCGCACTAAATAGCTATTGAACCGAAGCGTGTTCAGAATAGACCACTCTGCAGAGAAATGATATTCCACATGGTGAATACGGTTTATATAAGAAACAATTTCCTCGCTACTGCCAAAACGGTTATCCGGGTTGCGTTCAAGTAACCTTAGGATAAACTTCTCCAAAGCGGGAGGGATATCTTTGTTCAACTCACTGGGGAAATTTGGAATAAAGTATTGGTGACCTCCCGTGATTAGGGTGTTGATCTGATCCACACTAAAGGGAAAGCTACCCGTCGTGAGTTTGTATAAAATAACACCCAAAGCATAGAAATCACTTGCTTTACTTGCCGGCTTGCCCAAGAATATTTCTGGAGCAAGATAGGGCAGAGTTCCGGACACCATCTGAGTGTCCTTATTGGTATCTATCTTCGTAAACCCATAGTCTATCAATTTCAGAATTATAGACTTACCTTCCATCCTGTAAAGAACATTCTCCAGCTTCAGATCTTTATGCAGAATGTCCTGAATATGTAGTGCATGTAGCGCATAGCAGGTTTGCACGGCGATCTCGTATATCTGGTTCACCTTCGCCTTGCTGAACTTGAAGTTAGCCAGGGTTTTGCCCTCGAAAAAGTCACTGATGAAGTATATGTGATCCCCAACATGACCAAAATCCACCACATGATTCAAGTTTGGATGTTCAATCTTACTTATGTGGTGCATCTCCTCAGCACTGAAATGCGAATACAATTCATCCGAAGCAAGGTACTGAAACAGTTTCAGAGTATATAGCTTATCGCTACGAATGTCCCGCACCTTGAATACATTAGCCCATGAACCGGAACCTAAGCTTTCTAAAACTTCATATCGGTGATCAATAAACATCTACACGCTCCAAATAGCCAAATTGTTTATTCCCTGCTGTATTCATGTACCAAGCATTATGCAAACATGTCAAAGCCATATTTCCACCTCTTATGCACCCAAAACCACTGTTCGGGATACCGTCTAATCTGGGCTTCAATGATTTTATTAACTTCCCGCAACACCAGATAATAGTTTGCTTCATCATCTGTCAAGTCCTCATGCAGGATGGGAGGGAAAAACTCGAATACTATCTTTCCGGCATCATTTCTACGGGCAAAACCCGGGACAATCGGCACCTTGTAGCGCAGAGATAACTTGGCCACACCCTTCCAATGTGATGCTTCATAACCCAGAAAGTCCATCATTAAGCCAGCCTTCCCGGCATTCTGATCCATCAGAATCGCAACCAATCTGCCTTCATTTAGTTGATGCACAATATCCCGCAATCCTTTACTCATGTTAATCACCTTCAAGCCACAGCTTTTGCGGATTTGATTTGTGTAATCATCAAACTGAGAATTACGTTGAGTCTTGGCTATCACACTAAGAGGAATGCCTGCCATGGGAAGTATTCGTGCAGCTTCCCAGTTGCCGAAATGCGCTGTAGCAAGAATAGCTCCCCGACCCATCGCCAAAGCTACATCAACATGTTCTTTACCATGAATCTCACTTCTGGCAAACAGCTGCTCATTGTCTGTTAGGTAAATCTCTTCAATTGTCTGCGCCATCCCAACATATAAACTCTTCAGGATGGAACGGATAAATGCCTCTCCTTTATCAGGATAAATATGTCTAAGTTGCTTCAGTGCCACACTTTTACGAATACCAATACCATAGCCTACACCAAGAAACAGGCATTTAAGGATACTCTTCACCCACTTACGCGGAAGAAGCCTAAACCCCGCCAGCCATGCTCTAAAGCTGTAATATTCTATCTTGTTAACTAACTTTTTATTAGGCACTTATTATTCCTCTCGGTTACGCTATTACCCAAGAGGACATGATTTTCAAGTTAGCCAAAGCTGACAAGCAATATCTTTCAGGTTCTAAGCTGCTCCAGTTTCTTTTGGATTACGTTCTTGGACACTACTCCAATGGAGCTATCTATTTCTTGCCCATCCTTATAAAACTTCAAAGTGGGGATGCTCATTACTCCATGCTTACCGGCTAACTCAGGATAATCATCCACATTAACTTTCCCTATCACCACGTCCGTTACTTCTTTAGCTATTTCCTCAATTGTGGGTGAAAGCATATTGCAGGGACCGCACCAAGGCGCCCAGAAATCAACCAGCACATTCCCCTTCGCTGTAATTGTATCAAAATTTTGATCGTTAAGCTCGACTATCATTGCACAAAACCTCTTTCAATGTGATTACTGTACAATATAGGGCAGTTTCTCCCTTAAGCAAGCTCCGAATGCAGGACTGTTCTAATGGTTCTTAGCCAGAGCTTCTTCCAGCATCTCAACTGACTGCTCTATGCAGTTGGGGCAATATCTGGCAAAAACGCCTTCATCTCTGCCCTTTTGCCGTTGCTCCGGTATGCTAACATCCAACCCCAATATACCCTTGCAATTTGTATCGCCAATTACTTCTTTCCATCGTGCAATGAAGGATAAACAATGCTGTTCCGTAAGCTCTTTGGCAGTTTGGTTCACTTCCGAATACCCCTTAGCCAAACCTATAACCATCAACGCTCCACTCAATGCTCCGCAGGTTGCCCCCATACGCATTCCCCCACCAAAACAGGAGCTTAGCTTATGCGCCAGCTCGGAATCCAAACCCAATTCCTGAGCAAATGCCCCAAGCACACTCTGGGCACAATTGTACCCCGCATCGTACCTGGCCATTGCTGCTCTTGCCTTGTCTGATTTCATCTCCGCTCCAAAGATATGTTTTACACAACTTATTGTGCTCAATACTTTTGTCAAGCAATAATGATGCCAAAAGCAAGGGAATCAAATCCTCCGCAGTATCTCTCCTCCACATCGAGTACACTTCTCCTGATACCACTGAGTCCTGCAACCGCAAGTTGGGCACTGCCAATACTTTGCCTGCTCTTCCAGCCAACTATCAACCCCTATCTCTTTGATACGCATTAGATTATCCAACACAACTTGATGATGCTCCCATTCTTCCACACTGAATTTCTCAATCATGGGACAGGGGAATTCCGAACAAAAAGCACAACACTCTGTACCGTGCTCTTTGTTGCAAACCACGAATTCACAAGAGCTTTGCCCATCATCATTGCATCCGTTACATGGCTGTTCATCTGCTTCTGTATGCATCTCCAAAGCACTCTGAACTCCATCCAGCTTTTCCTTGCTGATAAAACTGCAGCAAGCCCCGCAGTATAATCCACAGTATGTGAAATACTTCTTCATCTTTCTTCCTTCTTGCTTGAAATACGCCTGCAATACGCATGAATTACGCGTCCCATCCGTAATTCATGCGTATTACAGGCGTATTTGGTATAAGAACAATCAAGCATCCAAACAAGATTGGATACTAATAACCATATATTACTGAGGCATATGCCTATGTGTTGTTAAAGCTACTTATTATGAATCAATACGCTTTATATTGGCACCCAGAGCGTTAAGCTTCTCTTCTATCCTATCATAACCTCTATCGATATGATATATGCGGGATACGGTAGTTGTGCCATTAGCAATCATCCCCGCCAGCACCAAAGCAGCGCTGGCGCGTAAGTCCGTTGCCATAACTTCGGCACCACTAAGCTCTTTAACACCTTTGATTGTTGCAATGTTCCGATCCATACGGATGTTTGCCTGGAGACGATTGAGCTCGGCAACATGCATAAACCTATCAGGAAAAATGGTATCCTCCACAAAACTCACACCCTCGGCAAGTGCCATCAGAACGGTGAACTGAGCTTGAAGATCTGTGGGAAAACCGGGATGTGGTAGGGTGATGATATTTACAGGCTTAATCACTTGTGGCGGGGTGATGGTGATACTGCTCTCCCCCACTTCCAAGTGGCAGCCTGCTTCGCGAAGCTTATCTAATAAAACAGTTAAATGCGCAGGTTCGCAATTGGTTACGGTTATGGGTGAGGTGCTTAGTGCACCGGCAACCAGGAAGGTTCCGGCTTCTATGCGGTCCGGAATCATCGTCATTTCCACGGGAAAGAGATCATCCACTCCCTCGATAAGCAGAGTGGTGCTGCCTTTTCCGCTGATTTGCGCACCCATTTTATTCAACAAATCTATGGTAGCATCCACCTCCGGCTCCATGGCGGCATTGAACATTCTGGTTTTCCCTTTGGCTAACACCGCTGCCATCAGAGCATTAATTGTGGCACCCACACTGGACTTCTCAAAGTAGATGTCACCTCCGATTAACTGCTTGGCACGGGCATGAATATAGCCATGTTCTATGCTTATCTGGGCACCCAATGCCTCCATCGCCTTCAAGTGAAGATCAACCGGACGTGTACCGATGGCACAGCCTCCCGGAAAGGAGACCTTTGCTTCGCCCAATCGAGCCAATAGTGGACCCAGCACATAGATTGAGGCACGCATCTTGCTGACTAATTCATAAGGTGCTTCTGTATAACATACATCTTTGGAATCAATGCTCATGCTGCCCTTGCCGTAATCAACACGAGCTCCCAGTACGCGAAGCAAATGTGCCATAGCCTTCAAATCGTTAAGATTTGGGACATTGCGCAAGATGGACTTACCCGGAGCTAACAAACAAGCAGCCATTACCGGAAGGATGGCATTCTTTGCTCCGCTGATGCTTACTGAACCGCTTAAATTACGAGTTCCTTCGATTACAAAACGTTCCATTTATATTCCTCAATTGTTATTTATTCTGTCCGTGGCAAAGATTATCTGGTATCTGTCTCTGCCTTGCAAATCCTTGTGTGCTTCAATATTGTACCAGCCGAACTGATTGGCAATAGCTTGGATGGCATCCTTTTGATAAGCACCGTGCTCCAAAGCAATGAAGCCTCTCGCATTTAGAAAGTCTCCGGCTTTAGCCATGATTCTACGGTAAAAATCCAAGCCGTCTTCACCACCAAAAAGGGCAAGATGAGGTTCGTATTCTCGCACTTTTGGCTCAAGTTCTTTCATCTCTGTTGCCGTGATATAGGGTGGATTGGATATTATCGCATCGTATTTTTGAGTAGTAGAAGGGAACAAGTCAGATAGATAAAAGTTTAAATTTAAGCCATATAGCCTGGCATTATTGATAGCTACACTTAAGGCTGTATCGCTAACATCCACCGCATCAATCTGTAAGCTTTGGTTCATGCTCTTCAATGCAATGGCTATAGCACCGCTACCTGTGCCAATATCCAGCACCCTCATGCCGTCATGCAGGTACCTGAGGGCAATCTCCACCAAGCCCTCGGTTTCAGGACGAGGGATAAGAACTGCCGGATTCACTTGCAAATCAAGGTGGTGAAAAGCTGCAGAACCGCTTATATATTGGGGAGGCTCATGCGACTGCAAGCGGTTAAAAGCTTGATTAATGGAGTGTTCCAAGCTTGCGCTAATCGGCAACTCCTGTTTCAGTATTAGCTCAGTATTGCTTAAGCCTAACTGAGCAGCTATAACATACAGAAAGTCACTAAGCGGAATTTGCGATTCAGCAGAGCGTATTTTTGCCTTGCAGACAATATCGCCAAGCTGCATGATTAGTGGCTCTTGGGTATGTTCTTGCTGATGCTTACCTTCCTCCCACCATTACTGAAGGTGAGAGTGTCGGCAAGATGGTATAACATGGATATTCCTCGCCCATGCTCCTCTAAGTTCAGCTTAGGCTCTTCTGCCACTCTGTTGAGCCAGGCATTATAATCGAAGCCTTTACCATCATCTTCCACAGAGATATTGATCACATTTTGGGAGTGATCCACGCAGAAAGAAAAGCGTAAGCGTTTGGAAGCAATATCGGGATCGGCAAGACGTTCCTCAATTAAGCGCTGTTGACTGCTGTGATCTAACACCCGTTCCCCGACGCTAAGATTCAATGTGCCGTGAATGAAGGCGTTATATACCATCTCGTCCACACAGATGAGCAGTTCATTCAATAAGTTGTGATTAAACTGAAAGCTCTGTCTTAGAAAGGAATTAAACACCTTGGATATTGCGAATTTTGAGAACTTACGTGGGTCGATAACGAAGTTAAAATCTGCCGTCTCGGTGTTCTGGTAGAAATCACTATAATCATTGCGAGAACGCCTTCGCTCCATAAGAGAGTGGATAGAGCGGATAATCTGCTTGGTATCCACAGGTTTACGGATGAAGTCCGAGGCTCCCATGCGGATGGCTTCTATAAAGTAATCATGATCCAAGAATCCGGTCATAAGGATAACATCAAGCTCTCTGTCGTAATCCCTACGCACCTTCCCCAAGAGGTCAAGCCCCGTAATACCCGGCATCTCGATGTCGCATATCACCACATCGTATTCCGAGCTGTGAATCTTGCGTAAGGCATCACTGCCATTGAAGGCAGAATCCACCTCAAAACCACTTACTTTCAGGATAGTACAAAGGCTGTTCACGATAGCAATGCTATCATCCACAACCAGAATGCGGGTTTGCTTCATTTACCCCAGGTTAACGGTGAACAACTGATTGAGCTTAAGCATGGAGAAAAGCTCATATACGCTGTTGGAGCTCCTGATAACCTCAATCTCTCCTCCGCGGGAGATGAAATCCTTGTAGAATAACAAAATCTTACCGATACCGGTTGAACTGATATTACGGCAATCGAACAAGTCCAGTTCCAGAATATTAACTTTGGAGTCTATCACTTCAACAAGTTTCTCTTGGAGCACATGGGCATTTTCACTGTTCAATATGCCTTCAATCTTCATATTGGCAACGTTTCCATTGATAGTAAGCTCAATATTCATAGCTTTCTCCTTGGGCTGTTTCTTGATGCTATTCATGCTTTGAAAGTTTCCTTTGCTTGTCAAGCCTTTTAATCCAGATATCCACGAATGCGCTTTAAAACTGCATTCTGTACGCTTTGTGGAGTTATCTCATATTTCTTGAATTCAAGGGTGTATATTGCTCTGCCCTGGCTAATGGAACGGATACGGGTGGAATATCCGAAGAGCTCAGACAAGGGTACTTCCGCCACAATCTCCTGCTGATATTCGCTGTGCCGGCGCATGATGTCTATCTTACCTCGTTTGGAATTCACATCACTGATGATATCGCCCACAAAGTCATCCGGACTAATCACCGTAAGCAGCATCACCGGCTCCATTATTATCGGAGAAGCATCACGCAAGCCTCTGCCGATTGCCATGCCTGTGGCAATCCTGAATGCCAGTTCCGTGGATTCCAGAGGATTGAATTCCCCGCCGATAAGCTCTATTTTAACTCGTTCCACATTACCGCTGATAAGGGGTCCATCGTTCAAGGCATTAAGGGCAGCCTCTTCGATAGCTTTATGGAACTCAGCAGGGATTTGTTCTTCTGATATGTTGTTTATAAAGACATTCTTGCTATCTTCAGGTAAATCTTTCAAGGCAATTGGGCTTAAGCGGAACTTCACTCCCGCAAAGTTACCCTTACCGTTCATATCACGCACAAACGTTTCGCTACAAACAACCGTGTTGGTGATAGTCTCCTTATATGACACTTGTGGATTACCCACATTCGCTGCCACGCAGAACTCGCGCTTAAGCCTATCCACAATAATATCCAGATGCAGTTCTCCCATCCCGGAGATTAAGGTTTGACCACTATCCTTGTCCACATGTACGCGGAAGGTGGGGTCTTCCTCTTCCAACCGCGATAGAGCCAAACCCAAGTTCTCTTGATCTGCTTTGGTTTTAGGCTCAATGGCGATGGAGATAACCGAATCAGGGAAGTGCATCTTGGAGAGCAATACCTCTATATTGCCGTCGGTTATGGTATCGCCTGTAGCAAGGAACTTCGCCCCCACGATTGCACCGATATCTCCGGCATGCAGGTTATCCAAATCATTCTTACGGTTGCTCATCATCTGTAGCATGCGTGATACTCGTTCACGCTTTCCGTTGCTCTGGTTCATAAAGGTCATGCCTTTCTTCAGAGTTCCGGAATATACCCTGATGTAAACCAACTTACCCAAGTATTTATCTATCTGCACCTTAAATGCTAATGCCACAAAGGGTCCATCCGGCTGGGGATGCACTTCTACAGAGTTATGCTCTTTAGGTTCAAAACCGCTGGTGCTGCCAACATCCAGAGGGGATGGTAAAAAGTCGCAAACGGCATCCAGCAAAAGCTGAAGACCTTTGTTCTTCAATGAGCTTCCGCACAGCACCGGGATGAAGCGATTGGATAAGGTGCCAGTCCTAATGGCTTCTTTTAGCAGTATTTCCGGCACTTCCTCTCCCTCCAGAAACAGCATCATCAGTTCGTCATTAAACTCGCTAACCGCCTCCAGTAAACCCTCACGCATCTTTTGTGCATTTGGTAACAACTTGTCGGGTATATCTGAAAGCTGCACTTCTGAGCCGGATGTTAGGGGATCAAAGCGCCATACCTTCATAGTGATGAGGTCAATCACACCTTCAAAGTTATCTTCCCTGCCGATTGGGATGTTTATGGGGTAAGCATGCGGTGTTAAGCGTTCGTGGATCATCTGAATAACCCGCTCATAATCCGCCCCGATTCTATCCATCTTATTCACATAAGCGATACGCGGCACGTTGTAACGATCTGCTTGATGCCAAACAGTCTCGGATTGTGGTTCCACTCCTCCCACGGCACAAAACACACCCACAGCTCCATCCAGCACACGCAATGAGCGCTCCACCTCAGCGGTGAAATCCACATGCCCAGGAGTGTCTATGATGTTAATCTGATGATCATGCCATAGACAAGTTACTGTGGCAGCGGTGATGGTGATCCCACGCTCACGCTCTTGCTCCATCCAGTCCGTAAAGGCATTGCCATCATGCACTTCACCCATCTTATGCAAAAAACCTGTATAGAACAGTATCCGTTCTGTGGTGGTGGTCTTACCGGCGTCTATATGCGCCATGATACCAATATTTCGTATTCGGGAAAGCGGACTACCCGCATCGCTATTCATAAATAATTCCTTTGTCTTGGAGAGTAGAGACCAAGAAAACTTGGCTGGATTGTTTGTCTATAAAAAAAGAGCCTAATGCCTTCTTTCTTGGTATCATTACCTGATCATTACATGTTTATTACGGATGAAACATGCAATGATTATGTAATGATCATGTAATGATACCAAGCGAGGGTTAAGGAAAAAGGCTGACACAAGCATGTTGCATCAGCCTTATATTTCAATAGATTAGAGGTGGTTATTCGTAGCGCAAAGCGTCTATCAGGTTCAAGTTGGCAGCTTTGCTTGCGGGATACCACCCAAAAAAGATGCCTATCGCCATGGAGAAACCGACTGAGAGGATTACTGACCATGGGGTTACGGCTATGCTCCACTTCATGATGTCCCCCACAATCTTAGCTGCCCCAAAGCCCAGCATTATGCCAATTATACCGCCCATGATGCTGATAGCAACCGCTTCAATGATGAACTGAAGCAGAACGTCACGCTTACCTGCACCAACAGCCATTCGGATACCAATCTCCTTGATACGCTCCGTAACCGAAACCAGCATGATGTTCATAATACCAATACCGCCAACCAGTAGCGATATCCCTGCAATCGATGCCAGCAGTATCGTGAGGGTGTTGGATACACTATTTGCCGTATCAGCCAAATCAGTTTGGGTACGCACGGCAAACTCCTCGCTGGTGGTGCCTCGATGCCTGTTTTGGAGCAGATCCAGAATATCCTGTTGCACCAATTGAATAGCATCCTTACTTTCTGCAGAGATCAACACCATCATATTGCGCCAACGATGCCCCAAAAGCCTGGCATATGTTGTGGTATAAGGAGCTATCACGGTATCATCTTGGTCATTACCCATCACATTCTGCCCTTTAGCTGCCAGTACTCCCTTAACCGTGAAGGGGATGTTGCGAATGCGGATTATTTTATCCACGGGGTCAACATCACCAAAGAGATTATCTGCCACGGTTTTACCAATCAGACAGACCTTGGCACCGTTCTCCACATCAGAGGCATGAAACAGCTCTCCGCTGCTCGTTTTCATATCACGAATGTAGAAATAATCTGCATCGACACCCATTATCCCGGTTCGCCAATTGTTCCCTTCGTATTTTAACTGGCCAAACGTGGTGTAAACGGGAGAAGCATATAGCACTCCATCCACCTGGTCGCGTATGGCATCCACATCTTCCACTTCCAGCAAGCTTCCGCTACCTGCTGCCTGGCGAACATTCGAGCCGGATTGGCTGAAGTTCACAGAGACAACAATCACATTGGTACCCATGGAGTTAACTTGCTCTTCCACAATCTTTTTTGCACCCTGCCCAATTGCCAACATGGTGATAACCGCTGCCACCCCAATAATGATTCCAAGCATGGTAAGAAAGGTGCGTGTCTTGTTGCGGGTAAGAGACTTGAGGGCTATTCTGATAATGCCTAGTATGGACATCAATCCTCCTCTTCAAGCTTGGGCAACAGCTTCAGGTCTTCAGTAGCCGTGCGAGGGGCAGGATTAATCTTGTCGCTGATAATCTTCCCATCTCTAAAGGTGATAAGCCTATCTGCGTAGAGGGCAATGTCATTCTCGTGTGTAACAAGAACGACAGTTTTACCCTGCTTATGCAGAGCTTGGAACACCGCCATAACTTCAATGCTAGTACGCGTATCCAAATTCCCTGTAGGCTCATCGGCAAGGATGAACACCGGGTCATTAACAATGGCTCTGGCTATGGCAACTCTTTGCTGCTGACCGCCTGATAGTTGATTGGGAAAGTGCTTTGCACGCTCCGCAATACCAACAGTTCCCAAGGCATGAAGGGCTTTCTCGTGGCGTTCGTGCAAGCTGCATTTCTTGCAGTATAACAGAGGAAGCTCCACATTTTCCAGTGCCGTGGTGCGAGGAAGTAGATAAAAGCTTTGGAACACGTAGCCAATCTTCTGGTTACGGATAACCGTCAGTTCTGCATCGCTCATACCATGTACAGCAATCTCATCCAGGAAGTACTCCCCGGAACTTGGCTTATCCAAGCATCCAAGAAGATTCATAAAGGTGGTTTTACCGCTTCCGCTTGCACCCATAATGGCAATGAACTCACCGGTATTTATCGCCAAATCCACCCCTCTAAGGGCATGTACGTGGATGTCTCCCATGGTATAGGTTTTGGTTAGATGCTCTGTGCGGAGCAGTATGTTATTATTCTGCTGAGGCATATCAGAATCCACGCCCCATCCCCGGACCAGCCGGCATCATTTTATTCTCAGTCTGCTTTGCGTCTTTGTAATTCACTCCGGTCACCAAGGTCACTCCGGGTTCGATACCCTCAATAACTTCCACATTTGCACCATCGGATATTCCAATCTTAACTGGCACTGGTTTGGGAGTGTTACCTTCCAGCACCCACACAATGGAGGTGCGTATTCTTCTGCCTTCCATACCTTTACCTGCAAAGGCTGCCATTCCCGGAGACTTACCGTTCATTCGAGAAGCAAACTTCGCCTTTAGGCTATCCGGCATATTGGCTGGACGTTTCTTGTCCATGCCGGCAGGTTTACCGGGCTGAGTTGGATTGACAGCCGCGTTCTTCCTTTCGGCTGCTGCTTTTTCCATAGCTGCTTTCATCGCTTTCTTGCCAACATTAAGCAGTTCTTCGTCCCACTTAAGTCCAAACATCTCCCAAATCTCTTTACTGGGTTTGAATCTGGTGGCAGTTTCGGGGATGCGCAAAATGTCTTCTTTGGCTTGGATAACGATGGTAACATTGGTTGTCATACCTGGCAGTAATCTGTGGTCAGGGTTTGCTGCGTCAATTATCACGCTATAGGACACAACATTAGAATCCGTGGTAGGATTAAGGCGTATTTGTTTCACAGACCCCTCAAAACGACTGGCAGGATATGCATCCACGCTGAACTCCACCGGCAGTCCCAGTTTTACCTTTCCGATATCCGCTTCATCCACATTGGCATTAATCTGCATCTGATCCAGATTGTTCGCAATCTTGAACAGAGTCGGAGAGCTCATACTTGCTGCCACAGTCTGCCCCTCATCCACATCGCGGGAAACAATTATCCCATCAATAGGGCTGGTGATAAAGGCATTGTCGAGGTTCTTCTGCGTTCTCTGCAGGGTCAGCTTGGCGTTGGCTACCGTTTGTTGGGCAGTATCATACTTAAACTTCGCCTTTTGCACATCGTACTTTGGAGTCATGTTCCTTTCAAGCAGTTCTTTTTGCATTTCATAATCAAGCTTAGCTTCTTCCATAGCCGTCATAGCTTTTGCCAGATCACCTTTGCTTGCCTCCAGGTTTGTTTTCAATATCTCGGTATCAAGCTTGGCGAGCAATTCGCCCTTCTTCACCCGGTCATTAAAGTCTTTATAGATCTTCTCTATCTTTCCACTTACTTCCGTGCCCACATTCACCAACACATAGGGGTTTAGCGAGCCGGTTGCGGTAACCACTTCCCTAATTGCTCCCTGCGATGTTGTATCAGTGCGCCACTCCGGTTTATTCTTATTCTTTTTCAGCTTACCCCAAACAATAATGGCTGCGATTATCAGGGCTACTATGACGATATATTTAATGTATTTCTTCATGTTATACTTACCACTTACCCAATATCTGCTTTGATAGCAGCTTGTTTATTGCTTCCTGCTTTTGCACAATCTGATACCGATTCGCATAATAGGCAATATCAGCATCGATGTAGTCCGTTCTTGTCTTATCCAGTTCCAAAAGCTCTATCAAACCCAGGCGATAGCGTTCTTCTGCCTGCTTTATCTGTTCGCTGGATTGAGCAAGCTTTTCGCTGTATAGCTCATCCAAACGCAGCAAATACTCCAGCTCTTGTTTCTGAGAATCATAGCTTCGCTTCAATTGATCTGCCTTTTCATCGTAGGCAATCTGCGACATCTGCATGTTTATTTTGTTGCGGGTGGCAGATTCACCATTGCGAAAGTGGTTCCATAACGAGTATGACAGGGATAGATTAACCCCATGGCTGGTGCTGTATGTATCCATATCAAAATCTGCTCCTCCCACCTTTCGGGAGAAGTTATAGCCCAAAGATAGCTGGGGTAGATATTCCAGAAAATCCTGCTTTCGGTTCAGATTGTTACGTTTCAAGTCTTGTTGCAACAGCTTCAAAGAGGTAACATCGGTGCTATATTCAGGCAATGATTTATCAACATTCACTTCCACCTCTGCCAGGGGCAAACCCTCATCCTGCATTTGAATCAATGCAAAAAGGTTGCTGCGAGCAGTGGAGATGGTGTTTTGTAGTTGGATGATACTAATCCGGCTGTTCATCACCGCAATCTCATTTTGCTTAACCTCAAAGGGGGTTGTTTTCCCCAGTTGGAGCATCACCTTGCTCTGTTCCCAAACTCTGTTTTGAATGGCAAGGTTCTCTTCCAGAGAGCTTAGCCTTTTCTGTGCGGAAAGAGCTTCGATATAGGCACTGAACACCTGATACACATAGTCCTTGGTATTTGCTGCAAGCTGCATCTTGGCTGTCTCGTTATCCAAAGCGGCATAACGGTATGCGAAATAGGCTGCATCGTTCAAGCTGATTGTTTTGGACAGGCTAAATCCCGCTGAACTGCTGAGATCATTACCACCGGCAACCGGATCAAGATCTTTGTTCACCCCGGCATTAACCGCGGCTTCCGGTAAAAGATTCCACTTAGCGGAGTTAAGATTACTAACCGCGCTTTTGGCACTAAGCTCATTCTTTTGCACGGCAAAGCTGTTCTGCAAGCCGTGTTCAATCAGCTTCTCCAGATTGTACTCTCCGGCAGCTAAACACACCGGAAGCATAAGGATTAGGAAAGCTAAGCGTTTCATGTTCCCTCTTGTTATAGTTTATTATCCGTTAAAAATCAAAAATCTTACATGTGCTTACGGCACCCTGTGTCCATATGTCATACTATCAAAAGCCCGTTTTCCTGCAAGTTTTTTTATATTGCTACATCTTTGTGTTCTTCAAATCAAGCTCCGGGAGAATTGACTAAAGCTTTCACAGCACTCTACCAAAAAATCTTCTTGCCTTATAGCACAAGCCCATAAAACTGGCATTCTGAAATAAACACATAATAACAAAGGAGATAAACATGGCTTTCAACCTTAGAAACCGCCACTTCCTCACCCTGATGGATTTCAGTCCCAAGGAGATTAAGTATTTATTGGATCTCTCCCTTGACCTTAAAAAGGCAAAGTATGCCGGCACCGAACAGCAAAAACTGAAAGGTAAGAACATTGCCCTTATCTTCGAAAAAGACAGCACCCGTACCCGTTGTGCCTTCGAAGTTGCCGCTTTGGATCAAGGTGCGCATGTTACCTATCTTGGGCCCACAGGAAGCCAGATGGGCAAGAAAGAATCTATCGCAGATACCGCACGCGTGCTGGGCAGAATGTATGACGGCATTGAGTATCGCGGTTACGGACAAGAAATTGTGGAAGAGCTGGCAAAATACGCCGGTGTCCCGGTTTGGAACGGTTTGACTGATCAAGACCACCCCACTCAAGTCTTGGCAGATTTCATGACCGCCATGGAGCATCTTAACAAGCCCACCCACGAAATGACCTTTGTGTATGCCGGAGACGGACGCAACAATGTTGCCAATGCCCTGATGATCGGTGCTTGTAAAACAGGTATGGATTTCCGCATTGTTGCCCCCAAAAGCCTATTCCCGGATAAGAAACTGCTTGCCAAGTGCCAAGCCGTTGCCAAGGAAACTGGTGCAAAAATCACCGTTACCGACGATATAGCCAAAGGCGTGAAAGGCGCAGACGTAATCTACACCGATGTTTGGGTAAGCATGGGCGAGCCGGATAGCGTGTGGGAAAGCCGTATCAAACTGCTTAAGCCCTATCAGGTAAACGCAGATATGATGAAGAAAACCGGAAAATCCACCACCCTGTTCATGCACTGCCTGCCTGCTTTCCACGATCTTAAAACAACCGTCGGCAAGCAAATCCACGAGAAGTTTGGACTTACCAGCATGGAAGTTAGTGATGATGTATTCGAAGGTCCTAATAGTGTAGTTTTCGACGAAGCCGAAAACCGCATGCATACCATCAAAGCAGTGATGGTTGCTACCTTGGGTGCATAAAAAAACAACATTGTTCATACTCTTCAGGGTGAAGCTATTGCTTCACCCTTTTTTTGGGGTAGCACCAATGTCTTGCCTATTGGGTTACGGTTGAGATGCGGTTGCGCCTCCCAGCAAAGTGCTGGGTATCGCAACCGCATCTCAACCGTATATCAATAAGCAGGGGGTTAGTAAGAAATGGAGCAAATCCATACATTCGTAACCGGCTAAGCTGGGAGATATTTCTACATTATCCTCCAATTGGCATCGGAGGATATTCGTTGAAGCTACCCCCTTGATTTCGTTTGACATTTTCCATAATCCTAAAAGGATGGCAATATGAGTATGCTTGTTTTAGATAAACACAACACAAATCAATATGATAGCCTCCCCAAGGGGTGGGCTTACTTTGCTCTCCATAGCAAGGAAGGAGTCCTGTATTCAGGATACACAGCAAAACTCGCTCTGAGAATGCAAGTGCTTACTAATAAAGCTGAAGATAATGGACTCTATGCCGAAATGATGAAACAAGCTACAACGCTGGAATATACCATGCACTCGGACTCTGTCTCTGCTCTGATTCATTACAAGGCTGCAGTTCTGGAGTCCTTACCACTCTATCAACATCGCCTGCCCGCATGGGAAAATTATGTTTATCTTGCTTTGGACGCTCATCGTATGCCTTTTATCTCCATAACCGAACATACCAATGATGATTGGTTATACTTGGGTCCCTTCCGCAACAGGTTTTTCCTCAGTGATGTGCTGGATACATATGCCCGCATCCTAAAACTCCCCTCCTGCGAAAGCCAAAGCTACCCTTGCGAGAAATATAGACAGGGAGATTGTCGGGGCTGGTGCTTGAGCCTGAGTGGCAAGAAGGACAATGAAAGCGAGCATAGCCTTGAGAAGCTTGACAGCTTGCTGAAGGAAGCCTTTCTGCACCCGGAAAATGGCATTTTGGAGATGGTGCAGAAAACAAGAGATGATTATAATAACGATTTGGAGTTCCAAAAAGCCGGCTTGCTGGATGACGAGATTGAACTGCTTAGCAAGTATCGGGATTGGTTGATATTCCTTTACAATGCCAAGAATTTGAACCACGAAAGCGAAAAGCTAAGTGTTCAGCAGGGAAAGATTACCCGCTGTGTATATGAGAACAGAGAATATAACTTCCCCGCAGATAACACCTCATACAGGGAGAATGAAGCTCTGGCGTTAAACATGGAAGCAGTGGATGAAAGCAGAATTATTTACGATTACCTAAGAAAAAGGGAGCTATAAATGCACGAAGAGATCAGTAAACTTAAGATAGTACAGCAGTTCCGTCAGGGAAAAGTGCGGGATATTTACGACCTTGGAAGCACAATGCTTATCGTTACCAGCGACAGAATATCCGCTTTTGATGTTGTTTTCCCTGATCCCATTCCCGATAAAGGCAAAATCTTGAATGCTATATCCGCTCACTTCTTTAAAACTACTTCGGACATTGTCCCCAACCACTTTATCTCAGATCAAGTGCAGGACTACCCCGCCGAACTGCATCCCTATGCAGAATATCTGGAAGGCCGCAGTATGTTGGTGAAGAAAACCAGAGTGATTCCCTTCGAGTGTATCGTTCGTGGTTATATCAGCGGATCCGCCTGGAGCGAATATAGCAAAACCAACACTATCGGTAGCATGCTGATTGCTGAGGATATGCAAGAGAGTCAGAAGTTCAATAATCCACTATTTACTCCCAGCACCAAGGTGGATGATGGGCACGATGAAAACATCAGCTACCGTGAGTTCCTCTCCCGCATGGACGAGAAACTGGCAAACTATATCAAAGACAAAGCCATTGAACTTTACACACATGCCCACGAGCTGCTGCTGAAGAAAGGCATTATCCTGGCAGATACGAAGTTTGAGTTTGGCTCCATGGGCAACCAGATTTACTTGATTGACGAAGTATTAACACCGGACTCTTCCCGCTTTTGGGCATTGGAAGATTATGAAATGGGCAAAAGCCCCAATAGTTACGACAAGCAGTTTATGCGCGATTACCTTACTTCCATTGGCTGGGATAAACAGCCTCCCGCTCCCAAGCTTCCGGAAGAGATCATCACCAAAACCCGCGAGAAGTACCTTAGCATCCACAAACTTATCACCTCAAACGAGTTATAGAAATGCCTAAAGTAATATGTATCGTTGACGACGAAGACGAACTTGTCCAAAATCTGAAGTTCGAGATATCCACCCTACGCTCTGATTGGGAAATTCTTACCTTCTCCGATGGTATGAAAGCCATGCAGGAGATTATAAAAGGCAAGGTAGATTTAGTATTAACCGACATCGCCATGCCCGACATGGATGGTTACGAGCTGTTTTGGCGCGTTAAAGATTATGATGAGAACATCCCTGTGATCATGATGACGGGCTTTGGTTATGACCCCAACCATGTGTTGGTTCGCGCCAAAGTGGATGGGCTAAAAGATGTGCTTTTCAAGCCTTTCGATGTGGAAAAGCTGGTGGAACTTATCGACCGCAGGCTTCTATAATCCCCCAAGAACCTGTTTCGCTTTATGCTGGATATCCACGGTTTCATTGGCAAGCATCTTCTGAAGCGAAGCATCCTCAGTTACTTACTTTATCCTGTTGGGCAGCTATATGCTGCCTTTCAGGCATATAGACGCCGTCAACTAAGCACCAAGCAATACCACGCCCCCTGCAAGATAATCAGCATTGGAAACATTGTGAGTGGTGGAAGTGGAAAAACCCCATTGACTATTGCCCTTGTAAAGATGCTTGCTGATTCCGGCATCCGCGTGGCAGTTTCACATCGTGGTTACAAAGGCAAGTTTGAGAACTCTCCCAGGATCATCTCAAACAGTGCAAAACTCCTTTATCCTGCTGACGTCGCGGGTGACGAAGCATACCTGATTGCCTCTTCCCTACCCGGAATCCCAGTTGTTGTCGGCAGGAGACGCAAAGATGCCATTCGCCTGCTCTTAAAATCCTACCCCAGTACCCAAGTGGTGGTTATGGACGATGCCTTCCAACATATCCGAGTGGCTAGGGATTTGGATATCATCTGCTTTTCAGCTGAGTCTGGTATTGGCAATGGATTTGTGTTACCGGCAGGTTATCTGCGAGAAAGCCTTAGGGCTTTGAACAACAACTGTCTTGCTGTTGTATATCGCATGCAGGGGAATAGTGAAACTAGCTCTTGGGAAAGCAAGCTGAACACAGAGAACATCTTTCACAGCCATGCCACTTTGCGGGATTGTGTGGATTGCCATGGGGAGCACTTCCCCTTTGAAAGCTTGCATGGGAAACGCATCGTTCTTGTTTCAGGGATAGCTAATCCACAGGGCTTTGAGGAAAACATTCGTAAATTGGGCATTAGTTTCGCCACTCACCACGTATATCCAGATCATCATCACTTTGCAGATGCCGGTCTAACACAAACCATTCTGAGTGACCTGCCCGATGTCATACTGTGCACCCAGAAAGACATTATGAAGCTTGCTGTTTATCCCGAGCTTGCCCCTCGCTTAAGAGCTTTGGTTCTCGCATATCAATTGGATGATTATAGCACCTTTCGAAAGAGAGTTCTTGATGTAATCAACGCCGGCAAGTAGTCTGACTTTTTATACAGTTATGCTTAGGGAGTAGCACTAGCAAAAAGGAAAAGGGGAGTTTATCTTGCCACATATTGCGCTGCAACGGCAATGGCTGCGGTTTCAGCACGCAAGATCAATGGGGAGATGCTTATCTCAAGTAGTTTGAGGCTGGTGAATAAGGCAAATTCGTTATCTTTCCAACCACCTTCCGAGCCAATCACAAAACAGGGTGGCTTATCAAGCTGTAGGTTGGAAAGATATAAGTCCGGTCTGCGCTCGGAACAAACAAGCGGTTGCCAACCTGATGCACTAATGTCATTAAGGGCAGAGTTAAGTTCCATACTCTCGGCAATTTGGGGTAAGAATGGATTATCACACTGCTTAATCGCAGCCAGGCTAATACGCCGAAAGCGTTGAATAGTGTTGGTGGATGGAGTGCGGACACCATACTCGGTAACCAACGGGAAAAAAGCCATTGCTCCAAGTTCTGTACACTTCTCCACAATGAGTTCGTCATGTTTGTTTTTTAGCAATGCAAAGGCAATGGCAAAGTTGCTCTGTGGCTCAGTATGCTCCACCATATTGAGGATTTCAATACTCGCACTGTGCTTACCGATTTGAAGGATTTTCCCCTCAGCTAGCAGACCTTTGCCATTATTCAGTTTAACAACATCCCCGGTAGCTATCCGCTTCACATGGCTTAAGTGGTGAAACTCCTCACCACTGAGGGTATAGTTACCGATGCCGGGAACAAGCTCCGGGGTATAGTATGAAGGCATATCCTTAGCTGAAATACTCTCTTAGTTTATGTAGGAAGCTCTTACCCGGCTTAAGCTCACGCTTATGGTCAAACTCTTTCAGCCTTGTATAAAGCTCTGTTTCTTCTTTGCTGAGCTTGGTGGGGGTAACCACAATTGCTCGAACAATCTGGTCACCGCGAGAATAGCTGTTCAAGCCTTGGATGCCTTGCCCTTTGAGGCGGAACAGCCTACCGCTCTGGGTTCCCGCGGGAACCTTCATTTTTACAGATCCGGTAAGGGTAGGAACTATAATTTCATCCCCCAGCACGGCTTGAGAAACACTGATGGGGAACTCCAGCACGATGTTATTACCATCACGCTCGAATACATCATCCTGCTTCTCGTGGATAAGCACCAGGATGTCACCTTTTACACCACCACGAGGACCAACGTTTCCCTGACCTCTTAAGCGGATGTATTGACCTTCTTCCACACCCGCGGGGACTTTAACACTAATCTCTTTAACCTTGCCCATGCGTCCTTCACCGTAACACTTGGGACACTTGTTCTTGATAATCTTGCCTTCGCCTCGGCATGAGGGGCATTCAGACACGGTTTGCCTTTGTCCGAAGAGTGATTGACGCACCTGGCGAACTTGCCCCGTTCCCCGGCACTGAGTGCAAGTTTCGGTGTTACCGTCCGCACTGCCGGAGCCGCCACACTTTTCACATGATTCTTTGGTACCAATCTTAATGGTCTTCTCGGCACCCATGGCGATTTCCTTAAGGCTTAGGGATAACTCTATTTGCAGATCTTCCCCACGGTTGGAACTGCGTTGGCTTCTGCCTCCAAAACCACCCCCGAATAGGCTTTCGAATATACCACCAAAGCCTTCTCCAAAGATGTCATTCAAGTCACCACGATGGGTAAAGTTCTCCCACGAGAAACCTCCGGCACCAAATTGGTTCTCTATTCCTGCATGACCATACTGATCGTATAACTGGCGTTTATCTTTGTCGCTTAATATCTCGTATGCTTCGCTGGCTTCTTTGAACTTCTCTTCTGCTTCCTTATTATCCGGGTTCTTATCCGGATGGAACTGCATCGCCAACTTGCGGTAGGCTTTCTTTATGGTAGAGTCATCGGCGTTTTTATCAACTCCGAGCACTTCGTAATAATCTCGTTTTGCCATTCACTTCTCCTTAATCTAAGCCACGCTTTTACATTGCTAGCTTTTGTCAAACCCAAAAAAGCAAGCGGAGTTCAAAGCATGTGGTGCTTAATAGCTTGCTTTGAACTCCGGCAATGGGGTGCGTTATTTATCGTCAACTACTTCGAAATCAGCATCGATGGGACCATCTTGCTTGGGAGCTTCTTGCTGCTGAGCACCACCGGCAAAGTCATTAGGGTTAAATCCGGCAGCATTGGGATCGAATCCTGCACCACCGGCACCTTGCTGCTGCTGCATATTGGCATAGATTATCTCACCTAACTTCTGGGCTTTCTTTGCCAAGGTCTCTTTGATGTTGTTCATCTGTTCGGCTTCGGTAGCTTTCTCCATCTGCTCTTTGGCAGACTTTATCTCTGCTTCCAGTTCACTCTTCTCAGTCTCAGAAAGCTTGTCACCATACTCACCAAGACTCTTCTCGGTGCTGAAGATAAGGGCATCAAGTTCGTTTTTGGCTGTGATGAATTCCTGCCGTTTCTTGTCCTCATCAGCGTGCATCTCCGCATCCTTTATCATGCGCTCAATATCTTCCTTGCTGATGTTCCCGGCGCGGTCTATCTTGATGGATTGTTCTTTACCGGTGCCTTTATCCTTGGCTGAGACATGCAGGATACCATTGGCATCAATATCGAAGGTAACCTCAATCTGCGGGACTCCACGAGGTGCAGAGGGGATGCCCACCAAGTCAAAACGACCCAAGGGCTTATTATCCGCAGCCATAGGACGCTCGCCTTGAACCACATTTATCGTAACTGCTGTTTGGTTATCCGCAGCGGTGGAGAACACCTGGCTCTTCTTGGTGGGGATAGTGGTGTTACGCTCAATAAGCGGAGTCATCACGCCACCCAGGGTCTCAATACCAAGAGAAAGAGGAGTAACATCCAGCAACAGCACGTCGCTAACATTATCATCACCGGAGAGGATTGCACCCTGTATGGAAGCACCTATTGCCACCACTTCATCAGGATTCAAACTACGGTTAGGCTTTCTGCCAAAGAACTTTTCCACTGCATCCTGCACGGCGGGGATACGGGTGCTTCCGCCCACCAATAATACTTCCTGTATATCGGAGTTGCTAAGCTTGGCATCCTGCATTGCTTTGCGGCAGGGACCCAAACTACGCTCAATAAGATCCGCAGTAAGACGGTTGAATTCAGCAAGGCTCAAATCCACGCTAAGATGCTTAGGACCTGTTGCATCGGCTGTGATGAAGGGCAGGTTGATGTTGGTGCTCTGAGTTCCCGAAAGCTCAATCTTGGCTTTCTCGGCAGCTTCACGCAAGCGTTGCATTGCCATTGGGTCTTTGGATAGATCCATGCCTTCCTGTTTTTTGAACTGCTCCAGAATCCAATCTATCACTCGCTTGTCGAAGTCATCACCGCCAAGGTGAGTGTCACCATTAGTGGCAAGCACTTCCACCACACCTTGGGAAATATCCAGAATGGATATGTCGAAGGTTCCACCGCCAAGGTCATATACGGCGACCTTTTGTTCTTTCTTGTTTTCCATGCCATAGGCAAGTGCAGCGGCTGTAGGTTCGTTGATGATGCGTTTTACATCCAAGCCGGCGATGCGTCCTGCATCCTTGGTTGCCTGGCGTTGATCGTCATTAAAGTATGCAGGCACAGTGATCACAGCTTCAGTGACGGCAGAGCCAAGATATGCCTCGGCAGTTTCTTTCATCTTTCCCAACACCATGGCAGATATTTCCTGCGGAGTGAAATCCTTGTTCTCGCTTTCGATATGCACGGCAGCTTGATTCTTCAGCCCGGATATCACCTTGTAAGGTACCTGTTTAATCTCTTCGCCCACTTCGCCATAGGAGCGTCCCATAAAGCGTTTGATGGAGAACACAGTGTTCTGGGGGTTGGTTACTGCCTGGCGTTTGGCAAGTTGCCC
The DNA here is from genome assembly GCA_964588075.1 of uncultured Candidatus Cloacimonas sp. Classification (GTDB taxonomy): domain Bacteria; phylum Cloacimonadota; class Cloacimonadia; order Cloacimonadales; family Cloacimonadaceae; genus Cloacimonas. The sequence goes on along the minus strand of CAZPNU010000001.1, from coordinate 30,622 downwards.
AACCAGTCTTTGTCCATCTTTTGTAAAGCCTACTACTGAAGGGGTAGTTCTGGTTCCTTCGGCGTTGGCGATAACCACAGGCTTTCCGCCTTCCACGACGGACACACAGGAGTTAGTTGTTCCGAGATCGATTCCTATAATTTTTCCCATTTATTCCTCCAGGGATTTCATATTTGTATTGTTTCCGCTTGATACCGCCACCCGTGCGGGACGCATAACTTTATCATGCATGGTATAACCGTTTTGGATAATGGCGGCTACGGTATTCTCTTCATATTCGCTTGGTATATGTGCCAAAGCATCATGGTATTCGGGATCAAACTTTTCTCCCAAAGCTTCAATTTTCTTCACGCCCTCCTTCTCCAAGGCTTGGCGCAACTGTTTTTCTATCATAATGATACCCTTGGCAAACGAGCTTTCGGATTCCTGCTCGCTAACCTGTAGCAAAGCACGCTCAAAGTTATCGGCAACATCGCATATCTCACCGGCAAACTTAGAGGTTGCCATGCGTATCCAATCTGCCTTTTCCTGATGCGAGCGTTTACGAAAGTTCTCAAATTCTGCCATGGTTCTTAGGTATTTATCCTTCCAATCTGCCACTTGCGCCTCCAGCTCTGCAACTCTGTCTATCACTTCAACTTCCGGCGTTTCCGGGCTTTGTTCTTGCTTCTCGTTATGTTTTTTGCTCACGCTCTTGCCTCCTGTTTGGTAACAATCATTCCCTTGCGGGTAGTGTTCGTGATGGTGGTTGTAACATCCCGAATCAAGGGGATCAACTTCCGATAATCTGTGCGGATAGGCGCTAAAACACCCAAGTAGCCTGGGATTCCGAACACTTCGTACTTGCCATAGATTATGGCAAAATCTATCCATTCATTCGAACCGAAATCCTCTCCCATCACGATATTCACCGCTTGGTCAGAATCAAAGTTCCGCATGGTGTTAAGCAGGTAATCCTGCCTTTGTATAAGACTCATAAATCTTAGTATGTTTTCTTTGGTGTCAAACTCCGGTTGCTCCAGGAACTTGATGCTGCCATCGTAGTGGATAAAGAAGTCGCTAATCTCAATAAAAGCCTTGTGCAGCTCCAGCAGGAACTGACGTACCAAGCTGTTCTCCACATTCTCTTTCATCTCCACCAACACCCTATTGGCTATGTCATACACCTGCAAGCCAACCAGTTCATCATTCAAATACCGCACCAGCTTGCGTAACTGCTGTTCGGAGAGGTCACTGTCGCACTTAAGTATAACCGTTTTATCCAGCCCGGAATCCAGGCTCATCACAAAGAGGAACTTCCTCTCCCCTATGGAGAAAACATCCAGCTTTGCCAGATATCCGCTGGACACCTCCGGCTCTGCCACAAAGGAAAGCTGGTCAGTTTCCTTAGCCAATATCTGCATTATATAGTGCAAAGCCCGAGGAGTATCTTTATAATTATGTATCAATAGGTCGCGCAGGATGTCCATCCTGGGATAGCTGACGTTTTCGTGCTCTGCCTCAATGTGCTTCAGGAAACCCCGATAACCGCTGATGGTGGGCACCCTTCCCGCAGAGGTGTGGGGCTGGGAGATAAGGTTCATCTGCTCCAGCTTTAACAAATCCAACCTCAAAGTGGCGGAGGACACATCCTTTAGGTACTTCTCGTTCAGTAAGCGCGAAGATACCGGCTCACAACTGATGATGTATTCATCCACCAGAGCCGAGAGAGTTTCGTGTAACCTGATTTCATTCTTCTTCATGTTCACCACCGGAGTTTTTTAGCAGTCATGCTGTTCATCTGCTAATCTGGAGACAATCTAATCAAGTCCAGCAAGTTGTCAATCGAAAAGTGAGAGTGCTAAGATTTTTCTTCCGGCTCGGCTATTGTAAACCCTCACTCAATACTTCAAATTGCACTCACTTGGACATTTGATGCTATCACACTGTTAACAAATATGATATGATTAGACACTTCTTCCTAGTTGGACTTGGACATTCCCAATGATTCTTATGAATCTGACGCTATATCCACAATATACTGATCTGAAGTAAGTTAGCATACAATGAATTTATGATTCGTCGGGCATATCATCTTTTGGGCTTGGTCATTTGAAGTTTTGGTGAATGGATTTGAAGTTTTAAATGAGGGTTTGTACAAGAACTATTTCGATAATCAACTTGTCCATTTCTACGTGCAATGGTCTTTTAGGGTTGAAAAAAAAGTTTGACAGAAAAGCGTGGGCATAGATAAGGAGCATCATGATCAGTAGGAGGAATCATGAAGATCGCTTGCTTGATAATTATTCTGGTTTTCTCTGCTTGCACTTTAGGCGCAGTTGCGGTACAGCCAGAGGGTGAAGGGACCGAGGCCAGCCCTTACATTGTAGCCACTTTGGACAATCTCCAATGGATCAGTGAGAACAGCAGTAGTTGGGAGAGCTGGTTTATCCAGACAACCGATATTGATGCTAGTGACACTCAGAATTGGAATGATGGAGCAGGCTTCAATCCGATTGGCGATTACGACAATAATAATTATGAAAGGAATTTCTCCGGGGTTTTCAATGGCAATGATCATACTATTGAGAATCTGTTCATTTATCGTCCCCAGCAAAACGAAATAGGTTTCTTTGGCCGCACAGAAGCAGCTACGATCCAAAATGTGCGTTTGTTGAATGTTAGTGTAACAGGTAATGAGGACGTGGGTGGATTAGCGGGGATTAGCTACTCAAACATTGTTAATTGCCATTGCTCAGGTTCGGTATCCGGAACTTTTTGTTTCGGCGGTTTGATCGGTAGTAACCTTAGCGAAACCGGAAATTCTTCGACAACGGTTCGTTGTTCCAGCACTTGTTTCGTATCAGGCAATGACATTGACAGTCGCTATGCGGGTGGCCTTTTAGGCTATAATAAAGGCATTGTAAGCAATTGTTACAGCAATGCAAGCATAATCGGAGCCGGCGTGCTGGGAGGATTTGTTGGACGGAATGTAGGCACATGGGGTAGTATCATCAACTGTTATTCTTTGAGTAATGTAACTTGCATTAGTGCGACAGGAACCTCCATTGGAGGCTTCGTGGGTTATAACGATGGCGGAATCAGCAATTGCTACAGCACCGGATGTGTGGAATATGGGGAAGTTGTCCAAACAGATAAAGGTTTTTGTGGACTTTTTGAAGATGGGGCTATGTCAGGTAATTACTGGGATATTGAAACTTCGGGAGCAACCTCTACTGCTGGGATCGCACAAGGCAGAACCACTAATGAAATGACTTATCCATATGGAACAAATACATATACAGATTGGGATTTCGTAAACATCTGGCAGTCAGACATCAATCACCAATTCAACAACGGTTATCCATTCCTCGGAAACATGCCCGCAGTTGAGATAGATGATGAGATACTTACTGCCATATATCCTCTTGGCATGAAGAATTACCCTAACCCATTCAATCCATCCACAACCATCTCTTACAGTATACAGAAAGCTGGCTGGGTGCAATTATCAGTGTACAACATCAAAGGGCAACTGGTACGAACCCTTATCGAGGAAACCCAATCCGCTGGTACTCACTCGATAAATTGGAACGGAACCGACAATAATGGCCGGGCAATGGCTTCAGGCGTATATTTTGGCAGTATCTCAGCCAAAGGCAATCATGAAACCAGAAAGATGCTGCTTATGAAGTAGTAAATAGGTTGAGAATTGAAAGGGGAGTCCAGAAGACTCCCCTTACTTGTTCGCATTGTAGATGGCCACCATCAACTCGTCCCCGCTCATATCACTACCGCCCGGATGCGCAGTCCGACCCAGTCGTAGTGCGCGTCCAGACGGTTGGGTCCGTTATCGCTGAGGTAGTCGGACAGGGCTTCCACCGAATCAATACCGGCAACAGTTTTGATTGCCTCGGGCTGATATGTTCCATGGGTATCATTTGTATAAAACAACATAAGAGGTTCTGCATTCAGTCCCAACGCAAGGAAAAGGATAGTGAACAAGAACAGTGGTTTTTTCATTTCAGTATCTCCCCAACAGACGGTAGATTAATGTGTGTTGATTATGATTTAGACAGCTATTATCAGCTTGCCAAATTGTCAACAATAAATCAGCCGGAGCATCCTGCTCTCAATCTGTTCTGTCTTACAATTTACTCAGGCAATTACTATAGACCTTCACTGAAAACTTCAAATCCATTCACCAAAACTTCAAATGTCCAAGTCCAAACATAGTCCATCATATCTCCGCACCACATAAGGCTTTATTCCCATTTGTCCAAATGAGGGTCATTTGAAGTTTGGGGTGAGGGTTTATAATGACGATTTCTCAGACAGCTTTCCGAGAAGAACGAATAATCTACATGACCTCAGACTTATTCTACATACCTTATAGTCGTGCTCGTTAACAGTGAAAGTCGGCTCCATGCCGGGTGTCTGATTAAGTTCAGACCTAGCTGTTTGCGGGCATTATTCTAATCCTGTTCTTTTTTTTAAGGGAGGGTATGACAGATACCGGTAAGGCTCATTTTCTACTATCCTTATCTTCGGAATAATTGAGTTAGCCAATTCCGTTGCAGACCTAACTTCCTTATCGGTTAGTTTAGACCTAAGGTTGCTGATCTGCTCTTCAATGTCGTCAAAAAAATCATCCAAGACTTCATTGGCAACGATGTAGTAAGCCAACGCTTTTACAAGGTCCCGATGAACACCTCTTCTTTTTGAATACATCAAAGCCATGTTATAATATCCCAAAATGTAATCTAATTCTATGGCTTTATGATAAAATTCTACGGCTTTGGCATGATCCTTCTTTACTCCACAACCTCTGCGGTAAGCATCACCTAAAAGTATATATGCGGTAGGATGTTCATGACGGCTAACCTGCTTCAGCCACTTTAATGCCTCTTTATGTTCTCCATCGTGACCCCGAATTCCAAACATGAGAGCAGCACCCAATAACAACATAGCATTCAAATCTCCACTATCAGCTTTTTTCCGGATTATTCTGAACTCCCAAGGATTATTCATATCAGGTACAGGATCATTATGAATTGCGAGTTCTCTCAATTCATCACCAATATAATACACTATTGAATATGCCCAATGACATCGTAATAGCTCCTTCACTGGATTAGGCGCATAATAATCGGATTGATACCATATAATCTCATTCATGTTATCATGTGATATTTCTGGGATCATACTCCACTCCTGTATTAGTTCAGACTTACCTTGTATATCACCCGCTAGACTTCTGAAAACACTTAAGAGAGTCCTGATGTTATAATCCTTCCTGATATACCATGGGATGATGTCTGCAAACCTATCGGAATCTACACTAGGGGCTGTAAAATACATGCAGGATAAGCAAAACTGACGTTCATGAGGATTAGACAAGCGAAGATTTTGACCAATAGATTTCACAGCCAAGGGTAGAGATGAATTGTTGTTAAGAATCACATAGAAAGGTTGAGCTTTATATACGTTCTCACAAATGGAGGGAAAAGATGCTATAGCTTTCATTAGCATGGATAGCATCGTTTGTACGTTTTCCTTATCCGCCCTATAACAATAACTCATTAACTCGAAAGCTGCATTGTAGGTATGCGCTCCGGGCTGTTTCCCTTCTGCAGTACAGTACATTATATACTCCCAGATTCTACGCCTGACATTATCCAAGAATCTGTTACCAAGGAATAAAGGTATTTTTTCTTCTCTAACCCGAAAATAGCGCTTTGGCTTTGGTAAAATGCTGTAAACACGGTTCATGTATTGCTCTCTAAAGTCAAACCATAAGTTATATACTTCTACTACATACGTTTCAGTCTTGTGTTGAAGGCTTGAGACAGCATCAAACAAGCAGTCTCTGTTTACATAAATCGGATAGTACTCATGGTATAATGTATCATGTCGTACGATAATCATGTATTGCTTGCTGTATTCCAATCCTGTCTGAAACCAATGACTGAGGTCAAATTGAGCCACTAAAACATCGGTATACGGAATTGGAATGCATTCGTTAAGACATTCCGGTATTAGCAGTGTTGAATCCAGGGGAACTACACTCCTGTAAACATCCAGATTCACATCACTCAATAACTGCCTATCAGTTTGTATATCGATGTCGTAATTGAGGTTGTAAACTTCAACTACATTGCTATTACTTTTCAAGTGAGAATCATGTATTTCTTGAAATAGCATTGTATTCTGTTCAACGAACACCGCCTGGAATTTAAACGGATATGAATCGGTTACGGTTATCACAAGGAACTTATAACCTTGTTCTATTCCCTTCTGAATCCATGCGCTTCTTATGCTCTTTGCAACTGGCGCATAAGGTCTGTTGTGCTTTGCCATACGTCCTCCTCTCGTTTTCCTACTTTGAATTGTGTAACTACAGATATCTTGATTGGTTAAACATCCCAGTTAGAGTACCGGCTTGTTTCCAATTTCTTCATTATTCGTTGTATTTGCTCACCCACCAGGTAGCAAGCTTTTGTAATCTGATGATGTTTCTATCATCTATTTGCCCTGCAACCTTGTCTCTGATGGACGAAGCTTGATCGAACATCTCTTCATCCGCACGAACACCTAACTGCCTTATACTAGATACTAGTAATTAATCTTCAGTATCTACGTAAAACTGGAAATACATAGATAGAGTTTCCATCCATGAATCATACATACTTTGATATGAAGCATATTCATTATCGGAAACGATGCGACAAGATTCAACAAGATATTGGTCGCTAGTACCTTTCAGCTCAATTACTACATTGACGGGTGTTGTATTATTTCCTAAATAGTACCTTCCAATCAGCACAGCGCTTGCCCAGATACTAGCTTCGGTTGGATCTGCCCAATCTTCTTTACTACCTTTTGGAATAGCAAATTCTGCGGTCTCAAGCAGATCAATAAATGCGAGGATAGCTGTAGGATCTGATATTCCAGGATATGTCACATTATTTACATACGTCTCAAAATTAGACTGATTCCTAGTATCGTTGATTTGAAAACTAATGAGGTTGGGTAGTGCGGGGCACATGAACTTTCTAGAATTTAGGAATAATTTAGCAAAATCATCGAATCTATATCTTTTCAATTTTCTTACATGAGGTACAACCAAACGAGTAGACGGCAAATCGGAAAAGGCAATCTGTACAATTGGAGTAAGCGCTCCTAGAATATCAACAGATCCTGTTTCTACGAATGTATCATTTTTCCACACCAGTTCATTATCTGATGTATATATTTCACAGGCAAGGTAATGCGTATACCTATCTGTTGAATAATCTGTAGATATCGTGGTTTTCTGACTTTGGGCCCTAATCAGGTATACTGATTGTGCCAACTGAACGCCAAAACCAAAAGAGTTGTTGTTTGTGCTGTAAGTACCAGTCATTTGATCATAATAACAACTTGTTGAATTAACATCCTTCTGGTCATGATCAGTTTGATAAACAATCTTCATTTTATACCGTGGGTTTTTGTCTGTGATGATAAATCCTCTTCGTTCAAGCAGGTCTGAAGTAATGCCAAGTACTTCGCCTTCCTCTAAAGAATGTGATCCGATTATTGGTGTTGATAGGCACTCAGAAGATAGTGACATGGACGATCCAGGAATGATCTCCTTTGCTGAAAGTGTCCTCTTCCATGGGCGACCTATCGGTTTAGGAACCTGTGCACAACCAATAACAAATAGCAAAACAAATAAATGCCAACATGTTCTTTTCATTTACTTCTCCTTCCGGATTTGTGTTTCCATTTTATTCACAATCTCCATTGTCTTTACGCTCACCGTGCATACCCGCATTAGCAGGTCTATCACCTTTTCTTTGTAATCGGCAAAGCGGTAAGTGTTAAACAGCTTGGCGATGGTGGGGTCTTTGGGTTTCTTTTCTTTGTATTGGTCCAGCACCCATTCCAGTGCACTGCGGTTGCCAAGCTTGTAATCCCAGGCAAGCTGCGGTATTCCGCAAAGGCTGGTAACTTCATCCAGAATGATGCTGCCATGCTCCTTATCCGCTTTCAGCTTGGCTTTGGGGCTGCCTATTGTGTCAAGTTCGGTATCTATGCGTGCCAAGGGGTATGGCTCAGCAGTTTCGAAGCCGATATGCAGCTCCATAAGTTCTTTGCCCCACTCTGCCCAGGTGCGAAAGCCATCATAATAAGGTATGCGGGGAAAGCTACGCTTAAGGTTTAGTTCATACTTGCTTCTGTAGGCAGGATGGTGCAGCACGGCATACACATAGTGAAAGATATCCGTTTTGGCGATGCCAGCATCGGCATAATGCGCACGGAACTCTGCCAAAGCCCAATCGGTGATGTTATCATGACGGTTGCCGTCTTTGTCGAAACGGTAGAGTGGTAGGCATTGTGCTGGGTCAAGAGAGAATATTGCATAGTTAGGCAAGCAATTCGTGGAGATTAAGCCGAAATCTAACCTATTTCCCGATATAAAGCATATTACGTTGTTGTCAGATGAAGGATAACATATTGGAAAGATAACATCTTGCTGATAGACTCTGTGGGTAATAATCCTATCGTAGTATGTGTTTTGCTTGATAAAAGGGCGATACAAGGAAGGTCTAATTCTGCTCTCGTCGAATTCCAGTACGGAATTCCGTATTAGATGAGATTCTAGTTCTTCTGTCCACTTGATTGTCCTGTCTACGAAATCGTTAACTGGAATATGATTATCCGAATTATGCCACCTTGCCTTCTCCCTGTTAAAGAAAGCAATAAAGTACTTTGCCTTGCTGATTGAAGTAGCTGTATCATAATCATAGACCCATTCGTCACGAGCTGTAACAATTCCATTTGAGAACAAGTCAAAGATAACTCCAACCTTGTTAGTGCTGTTTTTCACCGCCTTATCCGCTACAGGTATCATCTCTTCCCAATCGTTTTCCACCAGGTTTATCCAGTTGTTGTCCTTATCCGGCTGGATATGCTCAAAGGGTATCTCTGAGAATCTATGTGTTAACAGGTATTCTATTTTCTCATCTCTGGTAGCCCTGATGTCAGTAGGGTGGATATATTCTATCCTGCACTTGTTATATTCTGCCTTCTCGTCTTTAATCAGCCACATCATGGATATTCCAACCATGGCTGCCAAACCAAAGATGGTGTGCTTTTCCCCCAAGAATATGCCATCTTTACCGGAAAGCTCTCTAATGTTTCCACCCAGATCAATAATATAGGCATACTGGAACTCATCTTCCACCACTTTGCGGAAGCCATCAAAAGTACGGGCATTGATATAGGAATTGTTAGTGATAAAGCAGATCACACCGTTTTTTCCAATTCTATCCATCGCCCATCGGTAAAAGCGGGCATACATGTCATACACTTTAGTCTTTTGAGCAGTGCTATGATGAATATAGGTATCCTTAATCCGTTTATCTATCTTAGGGTACTCCCTGTTCTTGTTATTCTCGTTTTCGTTCATTTGATTGGCATTATAAGGCGGGTTGCCGATTATCACCGATATCTTGCGCTCATTCTGGCGTTTGATGCGTTCGGCATTCTCGTCCGTAACGCTGAAGATATCCATTTCCGCATCTTTATTCATGTTTACGTAGTTATCCAGAGTATCCACAAAGCAGAGGTTTTCGAACTCCGCATAGCTGCCCATCTTCTGCTTGTAGGTGAACTCAATATTAAGATTGGCAATGTAATAGGGCAAAATCTCCACTTCGTTGGCGTGCAGTTCGTGTTTATATTTGTATTCCAGCTTATCCTTGCGTATATGGTCAATTATATCGCAGATAAAGGTGCCGGTGCCTGTGGCGGGATCAAGTATTTCCACTCCCCTATCCTGCAGCATCTTGCCAAAGTGCTTTTGCAGCAGGTAATCCGTGCTGTCTATCATAAAGCGGACAATCTCGTTGGGAGTGTAAACCACCCCCAGACGGTCTGCCTTCTTGGGGCTATAGCTTTTGTAAAAGGTTTCATACACCACTTTCAGGAAGCGTTGCTTTTCGTGGTGGTCGGCAATCTGGGCGGCACGGGCATTGATTGTATCGTAATAGTGTTTTATACCTGCCAGACAGCTATTGCGTACTTCTCTGGTAAAGAAAGTGCCAACCAGTTTCTCCAGTTCGCGGGCAATGTTATTATCCTGATGGAAGTATGGCTCGTCGAAGATGGTATTAAAGATATCGGCAGTAAGGATATGCTGAATAACCATTTCTCGGATATCTTCCGGCGTGATGTTTGGGTTAACCACCTCACGCAGTAAATCCAGAAAGCTGTTGCGTGCCTTTTGGTATGCAGGATTTTGCTCCGCATTGCTTTCAATCATGGTTCGCAGGGCTTCCGTAACCTTGGGGACATCGGCTTTAAACAGCTCTATTGCTACTCTGAACTCGTGCACTTCGGGACGCTCGAAGTTTACAAACTGTTTTAGCAGCTTATCCAGCTTGGGCACATCCTCCATTTTGCATTCTGCCACGCGTCTGCCATTTTGATACAACACAGCATGTGTGCTATCTTCAAAGAGGATGTTATCGTCAGGATAGCCTTTGGCAAATTTGCCTGCGATTTCTTTTTCCAAATCGTCAAATTCATCCTTGCTTTCCCAATAGCCCCAATCCAGCACCAATGTGTCCTTTAGCGTGCCATCGGGGGTTACATTCTTGCCAAGCTTGCCTTTTACGGGAACTTCCGGCACAAGACGCAGATCTTTGGCTTTGGCGTAATCGCCCAAGAGCTTTATAAAGGCAAGGCGAATGGATGATTCATTTGGTTTACCGCTACGATGCTTTAGTTCTGCAAGTTCGCTCAGGAAGCGTTGTATAGCTATCTCGCTCATAATCCCTCTGAGTAATTTCTCTTTGTTGAACTGTTTTTTTGCCTTGCCCTTTAGTCAAGATTTTTGTTTTATGTGCTAAGATGTAGGAGCAACTCTCCAGACAACATCATCACCATTACCCTGCTCTTACATCTCCCTATCCAGATTGGCATAGTCGTAAACCACAGGCAGCAAACCCGCATCCACGGCTCTTTTGATGCTGATGCAAGGCAGATTGCGGCTATAAATCTCCTCTCGGGTAAGGGTAAGCAAATCTATGCTGCTGTCCCGCCGCGCCATTTCCCGCATCAGTTTTAGGTACATATTCACCCAGGAGCGCACATATCTGCCTTCGTTCTCGCGCAAGGTGTTATATCTGCCCAGATAGGTGCGCATGTCGTTCTTGAAGCCTTCAGATGGCATAATACTGTGCAGATTGGTGGTGATTCCGCCCAATTTGTGGTTATTCTCCGTTAAGGTAGGATACTTGTACTTACGCACCAAGACCAAGCCCTCACGCCGATAGTGGCAAAAAACCACGCCATCCATTTTACCCGAGTAGGCACCCACTCCATTCTTTAGATTAGCTCGCATCTCTTTCCTCCTTGAAGCTATCATAAATACTATGCTACTTGTTTTCCATTAACCGTTTAGCCATCATATCAGTTAAGCAATCAATCCTTGTACCTATATGATAATCCTCTATGATAACATGTCAAGCACGAATTATCAAGTTGTTATTCCCTAATCTCATTAAGGAATGATTAGAGAATGACTAATGTTTCATTAGCTACATTAGAGTGGGATGTATTGGTTATTTTCCTTGACGATAAGGACGAGACGAGAGAAATGTTATCAAGCGCTTATGCTTTCACGTATTGTTATATTTGAGAAAGACATTATGCCATTGAAAGAATTGAAACACAGTGAAATGGGACAAAGTCCATTATCTGCTATCAGCTTTCGTATTTTTCTAGTTAGGAGATGAAATGCGAGTGTTTACTATCATCATGGTTAGTACTCTGTCGTTAATTTTCTCTACCCTTGTGGCGGAGCAAGTTGACACAACCGGCGATCAAGATACATCTGAGAACCAACCTTTGGTGCAGAGCGAAATTATAGATACTCCTAATGCCATTTTAGAACCCCGGGCTACAGAACAAACTCATGTAAGCGGTTCCCGTAGTACACTGGTTGATCCTGATACTTATGAACCGGATAACACTGCTGCTGCTTGCAGAATCATCAATGTCTCATCCGTTGCCCAATCCCAAAATCATACAATTCACACCACCGGCGATCAAGATTGGTATAGATTCATGATATATGAAGGCAGAGCCTGCCGTTTTGTAGTAACCGGCATTTCTGTTCAGCTTGCCCTCTTTCTGGATGACGGGGTAACTCCTGCGCCAACTACAGGGAACTATATCGCCAACCAGCAATGGGAGATATTTTCCAGTGGGAATTTCAAACTGAGAGTGATAGGAGCTAGCGGTGCAACCGGAGCTTATACCATAACCTACAGCTATGTGGCAGCAGCAGATGAGTATGAACCGGATGATTCAGCCGGAGAACATAGTGGATTGGGGTTTAATGTTGGTGTAGATGGATATCAGTATCACTCCCTGCACACTTTTACAGATTGGGATTGGTTACTATTCTACGCGTATGTGGGAGGGACATACACCATCTGGTCAACCGGCAACACAGATGTGCGTATATATTTATACAAAGTTGATGGAACAACGTTGATCATGCAGGATGAGGATAGTGGCGAGGCTAACAATTTTAGCATCACCTACACACCTGTGGAAGATGAAATCTGCTTTGTCAGGATCAGCGGAAATACTCCCTACGCTATCGGAAACTACACTATCCACACTATGTTTACCGTCCTTTCAGATGCATACGAACCGGACAATTCCATCAACCAATTCACTCCCCTCAGTATCGCAACATACGACCAAACCCAAAAACACAACCTGCATAATGCCACTGACCAAGATTGGTATGGATTTTCGGCAGTTCAGGGTACTACATACTCATTTTTCTCCACTTCGGATACCGGACTTTACTGGGGTGGACTGTACAAAAACGACGGTACTATAGTAGCTTACAGCCAGTTAACGGGCGAGGGCGGGCGTAACTTTATGATAGAATACACTGCCACCACCACAGAATATATGAAAGTAAAAGTGACCGTTGTGCAAGGAATAACTAATGGATTCTATCGCCTTCATTACCTGAAATGGGTGCCGGCGGATGCTTATGAACCGGATGATACAGCAGCAGAAGCCCAAGCAATCAATATCAATGAAGTAGAAGTTGTTCAAACCCATACCCTGAAGATAAGCAACAATATCCCGGATCAAGATTGGTATCAATTCTCCGCTTTATATGGCTATACCTACAGATTTTATTCATTGGGAAACACGGATACTGAAGTGTTTATCTATCAGCAAGATGGTGTAACATTGCTGTGCTCTGATGACGAAAGTGGTGGTGACCACAATTTTGCTATCAACTTCATCCCCGCTTGCACCGCTGTGTACAAACTAAAAGTGGCTGGTTTTAGTTCGGGTGTTATGGGATACTACGATATCCACTATTGGATGGAACTTGGTCCGGATAGTTATGAACCGGACAATAGCAACATCCAGTACACCGCTATAACTCCCTCCACAGATATGCAGAATCAGACCCACAATTTGCATGCGTCACAGGACGAGGATTGGTTCAGGTTTTACGCCAGAGCGGACATGATCTATACTTTCTCTTCTTACGGTAGCACTGATACTCGCATCCTTATGTATCAAGATAATGGTACCACTCTTATTACTGGCGATGATGATGGAGGATCAGGCTATAATTTCAACCTGGAGTTTGTGCCCGACACTTCAGCCAATTTCAAGTTCATGGTGGATGGTTACAGTGGAGCTACCGGGGTGTATCAGCTTAACTATCAATGCAGGAATGCATTAACGGCTCCCACTGATTTGAGTATCAGCAGTGCCGGAGACCAGATAACATTAACCTGGTCTGTGGTTCCAAATGTTTCAGGTTACAGGATTGAGGCTTCTGATAACCCCAATACCGGTTTCACCCAGGTAGGAACAACATCTGATAATACTTGGACGGCAACTGCGAATAGCTCAAGGAAGTTCTACCGGGTAATTGCATTACGCTAACTGCCTTGAATTAGCAGGTGAGCGGTAAAGGCTTATAGCCGTCTCTACGTATCATCACAACATTGCTTTCGTAGATAAAGCTTCCTGATGAGGCTTCTACATTGCGGGACAAGATGGCATAAACACTGACCCTGCGCAAGTTGGCTTTACTATTTCAACAGCAGCCACATGAAGAAGGGGCAGCCCAGAAATAAGGTGATAACCCCACTGGAAGCTATATGCTGGGGAGGTGTTTGGCAAGCATATCGCATGCCAGCAGGATGATGCCACCTGTCCAGATGGATGGCAGATAAGCTTAGTTCACCTCAGCTAAATCTCCGACTTTAGGAATTTCTGCCTGATAGCTTCATCAAATTTCTCGATAGCATAGCGCAACATGGTGCGGGGCATGTTTTTATAACGTTTGGTCAAAAAGTTATATTCCGCCTGATAATCCACAGCACCCGCCTCTCTAAGCATCCACCCCACCGCCTTATGGATAAGGTCGTGTTTGTGGTTCAGCAAAATGTCTGCCAAACAGAATGTAGGTTCGAAAATCCCTTTACGAATAAAAGCATGAGTGGCTATGATAGCTATCCTTTGTGTCCAGAGATGATCTGCCATAGCCATATCTTTTAGGCAACTCCAATCTTTATCCAAGAGCCACTCTCCCAAGATATAATGAGCACTGGAATCCACCAAATCCCAGTTGTTTATATATTGCAGCGAAGCAAGGTAAACATCAACAATCGCTTTTCGGGCTAACTCATCTTTGCACTTCTTATATTGCATCACCATGATCATCAGCGCAGATAAACGCAGCTCATGAATCTCATGGCGCAACAGCTCTGATAACTCATTTATATTAAGCAGCTTGTGATATTTCTTGCAAACACTCCTCTGCTGAGGAACGGTTATGCCCCAAAACTTATCGCCCTCTCCATATCCACCTTCATGGCATTTGAAAAACCACATGGCACTTTGTGCTTTCTCGGCATTCTGCAGGTTTTGAAGGTCAGTTATAAAGGCTTTCATTGTGTTTGTCATAATACTTAACCACCATATGAGTTACTTATGTAGCCAGTTTAAGGGTGCAGTATATGATGTCAAAGGAAAAGCTATTTAAGATGCTACTCAAGTAAGTTAACCTATACACTGCCGGTTAGTATCTTGCTTACAGCATTCAAAAACAATCTGCAGTAACACTCTCAGTTAAGATTTGATAATGCTGTTGAGAGTACTTGACATAAAAGCCGATAAAGGAAAACTGACTCTAATTCAATCAAAATGAGGTACAAGTGAAGTCAATACTCTTAGTCTGTGTGTTGCTGCTTCCTGTTCTTTGCCTATCAGCCGCCACCATCAGTGGTTTTGTAACACGGGTGGATAGTGCCGAGCCGATGCAATATGTGAATGTTAGGATAGTGGAAACCAAGGTTGGAATGCAAACCAACAAGAAAGGATATTATGTGCTGAACATAACTGAGCCGGGTTCTTATACGGTGGAATTCAGCATGATATCCTACCAAACTCTAAGCCATACATTCACTATTAGCGAAGTGAACCAGAATGTAAGTTTCGATGCGCAGTTGCAAAGCTCTGCCATCCAGATGCAAAAGGTAACTGTGACCGGAGCAAGCGAGGAGGATGGACCAACCATCCGCAACAGCTTGATTCGCAGGAGCACCAAAGAAATCCAAAGTGTGGTAGCCCCTATCGAAGCTGATGTGTTTAGGGCAGTGCTAACCCTGCCTGGTGTAGCTCCCATTTCGGACTTCTCTTCCGGTTTGTATGTGCGTGGCGGTTCGCCTGACCAGAATCTTATCCTGTTGGATGATATAGATGTTTACAATCCCAATCACTTCGGTGGGGTGTTCAGCACCTTTAACAGTGATGCGGTGGAGAGTATCGAGCTAATCAAAGGCGGGTATCCGGCGAAATACGGCGGCAGATTGTCCAGCGTGTTGGATGTGATGAACCGGCAGGGTAACCGCAACTTTCATCAGGGCACGGCGAGGCTTTCGGCAATTTCCAGTTCGGTAACGATGGAGGGACCAATTCACATAGCCAATCAGAACGGCTCTTATATGGGTTCAATCCGCAGAACTTATCTGGAATTGGTGAAGCAGATATATGATGATTTGCCGGATTATTACTTTTATGATGGTCATTTCAAGGTTAACTGGGATGCCAGCCCCAAGGATAAGGTTTCTGCCTCTGCATACTTTGGCAGAGATAAGTTAAAGTTCGATTTTGGCGCAATCCTAAATCTGGATTGGGGTAACAAAACTTTCACTACACAGTTGGTGCACATCTTCAATCCCAAGCTATTTGCCCAGTTTGTGTTTGCGGGAAGCGAATTTACCAGTAACTTCTCCCAGGTTGCCGATAGCGGTGAGCTTGCCTTTGAACGCTTGAACGGGATTCACGACCTTACCGGAAAGGCAATGATGAGTTATAAGCCAAATAACAAACACCAGATAGACTTTGGCGGAGAGCTGAAATGGAACAAAACATGGCTGGAAGCAAACACTTCCTACCAATATGATCCCAATGCCATGCCGGATGTAAACCTAAGCAGTCTAACCGCTTCTGCCTATGTGCAGGATGTGTGGGATATCAATCCGCTGTGGACGGTTCAACCCGGCTTGCGCTTTGCTGCTTATCAAACGGTTAAAAAGAACTTGAAGCATATCCCCGAAGCGAGTTATCAGAATATTGAGCCCAGAATATCCCTGCGACGCAACTTGGATGTGGGCGAAAGCGTGTATGCCAATTTCGGGATGTATCACCAGTACTTAACGCTTATGACCATGGAAATGAGCACTCCCTTTGACGTCTGGTTCCCGCTTGACGGCAGCCTTAAGCCGGGAGAATCTTTCCATTACACTGTGGGTTACAAACGCCAGTTAACAGCAGATTTCGCCTTTGATATCGAGGCATATTATAAAACATACGAAAACCTATTGGAGTATAATGCCGCAACGGATTATAGCTGGAACAATGAAACAGGCACCCTCTCCGATGTGTTCCACAAAGGTACCGGATACACCTATGGTACGGATATGATGCTGCGTACTGACTGGAAGGGCTTGGAAGGCTTTATCGGGCTTACCTTGAGCAAGACCAAGAGGAAGATGGAAGATTACAATCTGGATCCCATTACCCATGAAGGAGTGGCATACTATCCCAAATACGACCGCAACCACAGTCTGACCATTGTGGAGACCTTAAACCTTACCCAAGCAACAGGATTTCAGGTGTTGGGCAGCGATTTTAAGCTGGGGATGAACTTCACTTACAATAGCGGACAGCCCGGAAACAAACCAGAACGAGTATTCTTTGACGGTGAGAACTTCCAGCTTATCTACAGTTATCGAGATAGGGTCAGGTTGCCGGAATATGTTCGTTTAGACCTCAGCACCAAGTATGAATGGATTAAGAGTTGGGGATCGATTGAGCCCTACTTCGAGGTGATAAATGTGTTTAACCGGAAGAATGTAGGCTCTAGGAGTTATTCCTTGGTGGCAAACGAAAGCGGAGGGATAGATTTGGAATCCGATGACCAAACTCAGTTCCCCATCCTACCCTTTATTGGAGTGAATGTAAAATGGTAAAGAACATATTTATTCTGTTATTGGCTGTTGCCATATTGAGCTCATGTACAAAGTTCACCGCACCGGAACGCTTTGAAGGCGAAGTTTATTCCATAGCAGGATTGCTTGTATCCGGTCACGTAATAGATAGTGAACATCCTGTGTATGTTACCCGCAGCGAGACTTTGGCAGAATTCGACCCCATGTCCCTGTTCGTAACCGATGCAGTGGTGGTGATAAAAGACCTTACGGCTAACCAACAATGGGGCTTGGATATGGTGCCCGATCTCGTGGCTATGAAGATAAAATATGTGGATAACAACAACCATATCATCCAGCCTCAACATCGTTATCGGATAGAAGTTACAATTCCCGGGCATGATGGTGTAATTAGCGCAGAAACTCTGGTGCCGGTTGCGGTTAGCTTGGCACCTGATTTTATGCAGAATAACATTGCCGGTGAAGGTTACAGTATTAATGCCAGCCCCATGCCTAGCATTAAATACGATGAAGTGGACAGGAAGTATCCTCTTGCCTTGAATACGGGCACATATGCCGGTCCGGTGAACTTCATGGCTGAGATGTATTGCTTGGAAGAATTCAGCACCGAGCTGGAATTCACCAATCCTGTCTTTGGCATGGATCACCCCGATGCACAGATGGAAGATAGTTACAATGCGGGTGGGGAAAGCATCAGACGCATCCAGTTTATTGGACCCTATGTATCCAAGGCACAGCAGGGCTTAACGGATAATTATCTGGTGATTAAGGATTACAGACAAGCCTTCGTGTTCTATGGAGATTACCGAGTGACATTATGGGCAGCCGATGATAACTATTACCGCTATACCTATATGCCGGAAGGTTATTTCCATGGAGGAGTGCAGGGAGCATTAGGATTCTTTGGAAGCGTATCCGGTGGCACGATGTATGCAAAGATAACGAAGTGATGAAGTAACAAAGTGATGAAGTAACAAAGTAACAAAGTAACAAAGTAATATATAACAGCCGCAGAGCACTTTGATAAAGCATTCTGCGGCTGTAATTGTTTAGTTATTTGGCGGGCTTAATCCCTAAGCGTTTGATCTTTCGGCAGAGGGTGCTCTCGGTAAGCTTAAGTATCTTGGCAGCATCGCTTTGCTTCCATCCGCTTTGCCGTAAGGCATCCAGTATTATTTTTGCTTCTATGCTTTTTATATCGCTTGTAGCTTTGGGCTCGGAAAGCGTGGTCCCCATATTAAATGAACTGATATTATCCAAGATCCTGGCATCCCACACGGGTTGGTAATACATCACATAAATACGTTCTATGTAATTCTTTAGTTCCCGTACATTACCGGGGAAGGGATGACTGCTGAGCCTAAGAATAAAATCCTTCGTTACTCTTGGCTTTGGCTTCTTTGTCTCAGCGGCATATCTATCCAAAAAGAAATCGACCAGGTCGGGAATATCATCCACCCTGTCCCTTAAAGCCGGGATGCGAATTTCCACCGTATTGATGCGGTGAAACAGATCCAAGCGAAACTTGTTTTCAATAATAAGCTTGTGGATGTTGGTGTTGGTGGCGGCAATAATCTTGCAGTTAACCCGCTCCTCACTGCCCTTGCCCACAGGAATGATAGTTTTGGTATCGATAGCTCTAAGCAATTTTGCCTGGAACTCCATGGGCATTTCAGAAATCTCATCAAGGAACAGAGTCCCACTATTTGCAAGTTTGAAGAATCCTTGTTTATCTTGGCTAGCTCCTGTGAAAGAGCCACGAATATGACCAAAGAACTCACTCTCAAACAGACTTGGCGAAATGGAAGCGCAGTTAACGGTCACATAGGGCTTGTCGCAGCGAGTGCTGTTGCTATGAATCATTTGGGCAACAATCTCTTTACCTGTACCGCTTTCACCCTCGATAAAAACACAAGTGTCCGGATATATTGCAGCCAACATTGCATTTTCAACCACCTTACGAGACGCCAGAGATGAGCCTATGAAGTTGCTTGGGATGGTTTGCTCCAGCCTCTTTTCTGCAAGGGCATATTTGGTCTTAAGATTACTTGTATCCTCCATGTGTGCTTCCATCAGGCGAATACTATGCACGGAGAAATCTTTACGTATCTGAGTAACCAGCTTCATGTTTACTTCGTCAAGCTTGCACATCACGGCAAAGCCCCTCTTGTAATCCTTGGTGTTCTGATGCAGGAATCCTTCTGTGCGTAAAGCTTTTGTAAGCAGCTCCCAGTTTTTGGTTTTACGATAATAACTCTTCGGTTTCTTGAGACGTGGGAGCACTTCATCATACCGTTTCAGGGAGATGAAAGTGAGGGCAATATTAGTAGAACTCTGCATCTGAAGAGCATAGTTTTTCATGGCGTATGCCAAGTTCTCTGCTTTCTCGTGGTAAACAAGGGCAATATCGCCTTCCCCTCTTTCGGCATATGCATTAGCAGTGTTGTTATAGATGTTGTATAAGGTTAGTGGGATGCTTAGTTTCGCCGATTCATATAGCTCCAAGCTCTGCAGATAGTATTTGATGGCATTGTCTATTTTGCCTTGTAACTTGTGCAACAGTCCATAATTGAAGTTCAAACCAATTTGATAACTTGGGATGTTAAGCTCTTTCTCTAATTCTAAACCCAATTTGTAATAGCTTTCTGCCTGGCTAAAATTGCGTAAGTGAGAGTTCAGGGCTACCAGTTCCACAGATACTTGCAAAGCACGCAGGCGGTAGTTATTCTGTAAGCTCAACCTGTAACAGTCCATATAATAGAAAGTAGCTATATCGTACTTACGGAGGAAGCCGTATATACTTGCCAATCTCCAGAGAATCTCAACTTTAACATAAGGTTCTTCAATTTTATCTACCAAGGGCACTGTCTTTGAAGTGAGAATCTCCGCTTTAGCCAGTTCCTGGGTTCGGAGATAGTATGATACCATGTGCAAGTTCCACAGCACATTCAGAAAAAAAGTCTGAGACAATTGTGCTTGTTCCTGTGCCTTATCAAGACAGCTCTTCATCTCATCCAAGCGCCCCATCATGGACATCGCAGAAGCTCTCACCAGTAGAAAAGTGGCTGTAACGCCCGGAGTGTTATACTCAGAAGTATCCTTCAGCCCTTCCAAGCATAGTTTATTACATGTTTCGGGATTGAATATCAGAAGATGACCCCATGCGCGGATGATTTGGTGTTCAATCCTCTGTTGGATAGGTAGTTTGTCTAAATCAGCTGTATCCTTCAGGTATCCCAAAGGATTCTTTTCCATCTTAGCTGCTTCTTTCAGAACTGCGCTTAAATCAACGGTAGTGGACATTGCTTCCAAACTCCCCTAAATAAAATTGTACATTCTCGTTGTTACAGCTACTCATTATAGATTTAGCTGTTATACACAGTGAGCATCTTTGTTAAACACTATCAAATCCGTCAAGCAGATCATTACCCCATTGCTTAACTTACTTATATTGCTATGATTTGTTATCAAAGAGATAACGACCTTTAATCCCTGTTTTCATTTGCATTGAATTCAGCTTGCTTTGATCATCAAAATCTGCTTGTAGGAAAACTCCCTTCGCACTGTTTATAAAGTGATCACGTTTCTCAGTTGCTTCTTGGACATAATAATAGTCCACGCTGCCCTCAGCGATGAATCTTCGAATCTGATCACTATTAAAGAGCATAGAGATATAATCCGCTTTAACCTTGTTCTGTTTCACCGAGTTTTCAACTTCACTAAATGCTACAAAGCAAGAATCAATCAACTCAGCTCTTGTTAGTTTGCGTTCCTCAAAATAGAGATGAAACTCCTGAGCCTCTGCATTTGCATAAGCAGAAAAGAACGAAGGCTCACCTGTGAAAACGGCTTTTTCTTCTTGCATGAAGTAGATTAAGAAGTCGCTTGTAGCCTTGTAATCCCTAGTGTCCACCCGCACATTGAAGGTGGCTATCAGTTTATGGTCATTATCAAAGAATTCCATCTTGTCAGATTGTATTAACAGGCTGTCAGTGGTTCCGGAGCGTAGTTTTGGCTCCTCCAGCATCAAAGCGTAACCTGCTTTTCTATCCCATTGTGCATATCCGCACTGAGCATAGGCACTTTCACGGTAATCGTAGGCGGATACATTACTCCAGGTTGTAAGTACATCGTTCTTCTTATCATAGCTGGCAAAGTCGCTACGAGTCCAGCGATAGTCACCTTGTTTGTTCTTATGTGTGGCAAGCACTCTTCCACCCATATTCAACAGCTCTGGTATCCTGTAATAAGCAAGAGTATCAGCGGCAAGGCTAAGGCTGTCGTTAGATACGGTTACATTACCATAAAGCCTGGCAATCTTCTTAACATCAAATATCATAGCTCTTGAGCTGCGGAACTCTGTTGTCCCATAAAAGAAATGAACATTACCACTCAATTCCAGTATCTGTTCCGTCTCCAGTTTATTCATAAACAACTTGTCAGCATGGATAAGACGAAACTTTTCGCTTGAATCTTGGTTTGGCTTTGCCTGTAAACATACAGCACTCAATATGATTGCTATTAGTAAACATAAGGAGAGTGCAGGCTTATTGCTAATCACCAGTCTAACTCCTCAGGGTTAATTTTCCCTTCTGCCGATACTTTATCCATTTCAACAAAGCTCAACTTAGAGTTTGTGCGCATGTTATCACCTCTCAAGATGCTACCATCTCGCACAAGCACGACCGGTGTGGGTGCGGTTATTTCATCCACTGCTCTATCCCAGATAATCTTAGCTGTGCTAAGCGAACCGTTGGGGGATGTCATCCGAGCGTGACCCTGTGCATATATGATGTTGCGGGCATCATCCACGATGGTGGTATCAGCCTGAATGGTGGAGTTTATCCTGTTATCTTTATCGTAAGTGCTTAGGGTTACTCCATAGCCATACATTATTCTTCGGTCATGGTAACGTTCTATCTTGTTTGCTTCCAGAGTGTATTCATTCCTGTTGTCAATAAACTGGTTCAGACGGACATTGTAACTTATTTCGTCCGGCAAACCCCGCTCCATAGCCGCGGTGTTCATTTGCAGCTTATCTTTTTGGCAGGAGAAAGCCCCCACCAACAACAGAATGATCAGCAACAGGTTAACAAATATCTTCAAGGTACAGTTTTACCGTCTTTTCGTATATGCCTTTATGGGTTAGTATGAAGTTTATCAGGTCTCGAACCGCCCCATATCCGCCCTTATTTGGGGTTACCCAATCTGCTAACTTCTGGACGTCAACAATTCCATCGGCAGGCGATGCTGAGAAGGCTACTTTTCGCATAATGGGAACATCGTTAAAATCATCACCCATGTACACCACATTCTTGTATTCAAGGTGTAATTCTTGTAACAAGTCATCCAGACATTGCAGTTTATTCTGAACCCCTTGAAACAGATGCTCGATACGCAGATCTTCACAGCGTCTGCTGAGTGCTTCAGAACTGCGTCCGGTTATTATCCCGGTTTTTATCTCAGTATAACGCAGCAGCAGGAATCCCATACCGTCATGTCCGTGAAAGTGTTTTAGCTCCTGACGATTAGCACCATATATAATGCGTCCATCTGTCAACACCCCATCGCAATCCATCACCAGCAGTTTTATCTCGCTCCAGGTTACAGGTCTTTTGAAGGGCTTTACCAAGCAGTTTCTATCCACCTATTCCCCTTTATTTAATTGCTTCAGCTACTTTTATGCAGCTATCTAACAATGCTTCCATCTCTTTTAGTGGTAGCATACTGGAGGCATCAGAAAGAGCTTTAACCGGGTCAGGGTGCGTCTCAATAAACAATCCATGTACCATCCCGGTGGCTATGGCAGCTCTTGCCATCATCGCTGCATATTCTGGATTACCCCCTGAGGTTAAACCTTGAGACGGCTTCTGTAATGAGTGGGTTACATCGTAAACCACCGGATATCCAAAGCCATTCATAATGCTGAACCCGCGGAAATCTACTATCAAGTTGTGATAACCAAAGCTACTGCCTCGCTCACATAGCATGACTTGTTCATTCCCCTTGGAAGCAGCTTTCAACGCAGCAGATTGCATATCTTCCGGCGCCATGAACTGGCCCTTTTTAATGTTAACTATCTTTCCGCTCAGTGCTGCAGCTTGGATTAGTTCTGTCTGACGGGATAAAAAGGCCGGTATCTGCAGCACATCACATACTTCTGCTGCAGATGCAATCTCGGCACACTCATGCACATCACTCAGAATTGGCAGCTCAAGCTCTGTTTTAATTCTATTCAATGTTTCCAAGCCCTTCAGAGTTCCCGGACCGGAGGGAGAGCTGAAGTTGCTGCGGTTTGCTTTGCGGTAGGAGGATTTGAATACGAAGCTAATCCCCTTCCTTAAACACAGCTTCTTCAGTGTTTCTGCGGTGCGCAGCATAAGATCCTCCCCTTCTACCACGCAGGGTCCTGCAATCAGGAAGAAGGGCTTTGCTTCGCTAAGGCTTTGGTACAAATTACTCATGCTATTCCTTAATGGAGTGTTTTTACATTTTCCCAACTAAAACCGTCCCTGCCAAAGTGACCATAACTGGCAGTTGGTAAAAAGATCGGCTTACGAAGGTCAAGATTCTCTATTATTCCCTTAACTGTCAAGTCAAAGTTCCGGGCGATGATTCTTTCTATCTCGCTATCACTCTCTTTACCGGTATCAAAGGTATCCACCATCAATGATACGGGGGTTTGCTCACCAATCACAAAGCTGAACTGGATAAGGCATTCGGAAGCCAGTCCTGCGGCAACCACGCTCTTGGCTATATGCCTTGCCATATATGCTGCGCTACGATCTACCTTGGTAGCATCCTTTCCGGAGAAAGCTCCCCCGCCATGCTGAGCCCATCCCCCATAGGTATCCACAATTATCTTGCGTCCGGTAAGTCCTGTATCGGCTGCGGGACCGCCATCGTGCCATCTGCCAAGCGGATTTATCTTGATATCACAATTCTTGGTTTCGAAGAAGCCTTTGCTTTCTTCTTCTATCTCTGCTATGCTTGGCATTATCACCAGTTTCTCGATGGCATGCTTGAGTTCATCAAACTCCTGCTCACAAATATCGTTGTGATGTGTGGAAATGACAATAGTTTTAAGATCAACGGCTTTGCGACCAATGTAGTGCATGGACACCTGACTTTTGGCATCGGGAAGCAAGCAAGGGATTACTCCGCTCTTGCGGGCAGCAGCCAAGTTTATCAGCAGTTTATGCGCCATTTCGATGGGGATGGGCATCAGACTCTTGGTTTGGGCACAGGCATAGCCGAACATCAAACCCTGATCTCCCGCTCCGGTGTTCTCTTCCAAAGCAAGCTCCTGTTTGTGCAGGTAGTTGTTGATAACACAATTGGCATCGAATCCTTTGTTGGCATGGGTGTAACCGATATCGGAAATAACCTTACGGATTATTGGTTCAACTTCAATCTGAGCACGGGATGATATTTCTCCCGAAACGATAACTCTATTTTCGGTTGCCAAAGTCTCGCAAGCTACTTTAGAGCGAGGATCTGCTGCTAAATAGGCGTCTAATATGGCATCAGAGATTTGGTCGCAAACCTTATCGGGGTGACCTTCAGATACTGATTCCGAAGTGAATATGTAACCGCTTCTATCTGGGTTTTCAAGTGCATGTAATGCTGTCATTTTCGTTTCTCCTGTTCCCGAGCGTATAGCTCGTTTTCTCTTTATATATAAAAAAGCCGGCTGCTAAAGCCGGCAAATGTGTAACCGCGCTTTAGCACATTTATATAGCGGAGCAAAGGGCAAATTACCGCTGTGATCTATCTACCCACAAGCATCATATGCTTATGGGGCTTATGGTAAAAGGAATGGTACACCTTCGGGGATTCGAACCCCGGACCCACTGATTAAGAGTCAGTTGCTCTACCAACTGAGCTAAAGATGCACGCAATCGGGGTCATGTTTTTTTAGGCAGGGGGAATGTCAAGTAAAAAGGCAATTCCCCTGCCTAAATGAAAGGTTTTTGCAAAGTGACAACGAAATCTGCAAATTGTGCAGCGAAAACTGCAAACTGTCGCATCGTTGCTCATCCTTACTCATCCTTTCCCAGACCCTTTTAGGTAGTTTTTGACAGGCTTTCTGCAAATCAGGTCACCGATAATTGCAAATTGGGACAGGATAACTGCAATCACAATATGAGGAGAATTTAGTTACATAATGATCTATTTATAGGTATCTCTTAGGATTTTTAGATAATATGGGTCTGTAATAAAGTGATTGATTTTCTTCCATGTATCAGGGTTCTTTCTAATCGACTCAGAGTTCATAAACGAACATAACACTAAGAACTTTTGCAAGGGAAAAGCACCTGTTGCCTGACGATTAAACAGGTACATATTTACTTTCCCCTCAAGTGATTTAGCCTCAGCGAACATACGGATACAGCTCGCAACTGATATTGTACCGCGACTATTTGATACAATTTGAGCATCTAACACCTTTGAAACGAACTTATTATCTACGTTCCATAATCTAGCCAACGAAGTTACTGCCTGTCGCCTAAGTAAATCGTTGCCATTCCACAAATTCTGAAATCTCTTCAGAAACTCAACTAATGCTATTCCATCACTATACTTAGCTTTAAACCATATAACTGAGTAAAAATTCATTGGCATTTGCTCGCTGAACGGGAATGAAATCAACTTGCTTTCTACAGAATCAATAAATAACCGTTCTTTTACCGAAGTAGGAATCTGCCAATTTGTTATCAGGTTTGAAATCTGAAAAAGTGAAATACTGTCAAAAACATTAATGCTTCCTAAGATATCGAGAATTACCTGTTTGCATTTTTTGCGATAACCGATTGCTTCCAAATACCATAATAGATTGGGACGCAAGCTTACATCTGTTAAGTATAAACTGGCAACGAGATTTAATAGACTGGCATACTTGCTTTTTGCAAAGAAAGTGATGTATCTTTTTGTAACCTTGTCCCAATATCTTGTCCTGTGTTTCTTTAAGTGCTTTTTAAAACGCTTGTATGCATCTGCTGGAATCTGGATATTATTATTCTCAACGTATTCCTTTGTTATAAAGTCAATGTATTTGTTTTCTTCAATCTCAAACTCCTTTATGCCTCTGTTACACTCATAAATATCTGTTTTAGATAGATTCAACGCTAAGCCACGACTTCTAAGCATTTCGGATATGGCGAAAATGATATCTTTGCCTTCTTTGTGCTTGTTTACACCGATAACTATATCATCCATCCATCGCACAAATGATCCCCGAGCTTTTCTATCAATCATCCTATCAATCTCATACAACATTGAGTGAGCAAGTAAGCGAATACCTTCGATATTTGAGACAGGTAAGCCTTTGCCTGTGTAAGGAAGGTAATCTGGTGTCCATGAAATGCCTGCTATGATATTAAAAATCAGGTCCACAAGCACCTCATTTATTTGGGTATGAGATGACAGCACTTTTCGAAGTTCTGAAACACAAATACTATCATAATAGTTAGATATGTCAGTTACTACCAAGTACTTGCACTCTTCCGAGAATTTGTAAATGTGGTGTTGTAATAGCTTCCACTGTTCTCTAAAAGAGAGGCCATAGTTATCTATTTGATAGATCTTAGGAACGTTATGCCTATCACGGGAAAAAAAGGCTCTATTAGTTGGTTGAGCATCAATAACCTGTTTCGCAATTGCTTCAATTACAACTTGAAGCACTAGAGCATCATTTGGACTAGGTATTACAAGTAAACGGCAGACTCCAAGCTTTTTCTCAGTTCGATAGAACACTGGCTGTTCTGTTCTGTACATACCAGAAAGAATGTTTTTCCTAAGATGCTTTGCATGATTATCAATATTGTAATTAAAGTCATAATTGTCATACAAATCCTTGATGTCAGCGCCTCTCAGTTGAACCTTAACGATGTTTCTCCAGATTTTTGTAATACTACTTACGTTAAAAACTGAATCTAGAACTTGTTTTCTTTCTTGATTGAATCTCTCAGTTTGCATAACTAGCTTTCCTTACAAGACAGATTACTAAGGCACAACCTTGGCAATAAGAATCACCAATCTCATGCTTGCGGAATCCCTTATCTACATCTTAGTCCGGAAACGTTGATTGGCTCATATTCTCCATCGTGTTTTCTCGATGGTTCAAAACAAGTATAACCCGGTCGGTTAATGTTGCTTCTAGTGGGATCGTAATACGAGCTTAATATACCTGTTAATAAGAATTGTAATCCATTATGTAGTTGTTGCCTATAGTCATAATAGATATACTTCGCCAACTTCACTTCCTCAGTACCAGGCTCAGGTCTTTTCTTAAATACACAAAATGAATCAAGGACATTGATTTGACTAACTAATAAATCAAACGGGAATATGTTAGATGAGTAACATTCGGTAACCTTTTTACTTATTCTCTTAGCTATTTCTGAGGAATTCGCCTTCTTTGCTGATGTAAAAGCTATAAGACCTGTGGTTGGAGCTCTTTGGATCACTTTCTCAGTATCTAAACAATATTTGTGTCCTAGTACCGAGCAACCTCTGCATAGATTTATGGCTTTATTAAGTGCAATCAGTTCATTCTTGATGTCGTTTAGATATAGCCTTTTTTTTACTGAAAAAATAGCAATAACTCCCTCTGGAGGAAGAATTGCAAACTCTTCAAATGATTCATAGATTGGGTAATGGGCAACATCATAAACAATGATATCTAGTTGATTAGAATGTTCGTCTGCATCATTGTGTTGTTTGCGGCTTAGATCATTTTTACCAGTTTTTGTGCTTGGACGAAGGATGAAACCTGAAAATGCTTTCAATTCTTTGGGAAGTACAGAATTCAGAAATGACCGAATCAGGCTCTCAACGTATCGTCCTTCTTCTGGTTTATGAGCAGATCCTTTAGAGCTAGAGGCTGGTATTAGTTTCTCAATAACTTCGTACTGACTCTGTAGAGCAATTGCTTTTTGATTAAAGAACTCTCTTATCCTTTGTCCTTGATCATGGGTACTCATTGTAGACTCCTTTTTGTTTTACTCTGAGCCAATGAAAGCCAGAAATTTCTTTCTATCTTTCTCGGATAACTCCTTAAACTTCTCCACCAACCACTCGATCTTGATCTCACTCAACCTTTTATTGAGAGCGCTTATTACCTTCTCAAGCTTCTTCAAATGTGCATCAGTTACATACGCTGGTGGACTAGATAGCTTATTCTGGAGCTGGTTGGCCGTTGCAACATCCATTTCTGGAATATCCGGTTCAATTGCTAGGATCTCATCTATCCATTCCTTACTAAGCTGCTTACGAGAATCAGAGATGGTTTTGACAATGTTCTTAATCACGTCTTCGGGTGGCCATGGAAGTTCATCCTCAGCAAGCTTGGAGACTGTCTCTTGTTCAACTTCTGTAGAGAGTGTATCAAAAGAACTCCAGGTTAGGTTGATGTCGCTTAAGCGACCGTATGATCGTTTAAACTGATGTAGCGCCTTTTTTAATATATGAAAGTCTTCCAGGTCAGATTCCAGTCCATCGTAGGCTCTGATGAGAGAATCAAGTTCCTCCAACAACTCATCTATTGAATCCTCAGTTGTTATCTTAGCAGTCCAAACTTTATCTGCTCTTTTCGTGATTTCATTTTCGGCTGTGGTTAGAGAATCATAGAAGTCTTTGAGGCCTTTTCTTACAACCTGCAGTTCATTAAGGTTGATTCTCTGAAACATGCCCTTGAGCTTACTGGCATAGCTTTTGGCTACATCTTTGGCTGTCCTGATATCTTTGAGTCTACTGGTGCCAAGGACACCATGGCTGATTCGTATCCAATTATCAACCTCACTAATCAATCTACGAGCTTCTGCCACATCTTCTACCCGACGAATCAATGATCTAACTCGAGCATCAAGATTACTGGCTTCATTATCAAGTCCGAGATCCTCCAGATTAGGTTTGACCTTATTCAGCATCAGATGTTTGAATTCTCCCACATGATCAGGAGATTCGGATTTGGGGCTAATATGAGCAAGCCAATCCGGAAACACTTGGATAATAGTCTGTCTGCCTTCAACCAGAACCGGTCGCATATCATCGATCTGTTCGTCTATCCACAGAGGTTTTTCAGATTCTAGCTTAGCTATTAAGCGCTTTAGAGAAGAGCAGCCCCAAGATAATGGGATAACATTTCCACTCTCGGTATTATTCTTGATCCTCATTACCGCATCGTCTTTTGCTTCTTCCATTTCATCAATTTTCTTTGCTGATTCATTTGCTTGCTCAGTCAGTCTTTGCTCTCGATGAAAAAGCTCTGGCGGCACGAGAAGTTTTTCTTTGAGAACTTCAGATCGCTCCATGCAATCTACACGGGCTATGTGGCTATCTGCCTGCTCCCACTCGTCTAGGAGGGCTTCCCACTCAGAAGTGTCATCAGATCTGAGGAGTAGATAAGCATCGTCCAAGACAGACGGATTGAAGTGTCTTGATCTGATAAGATTGTCGCCTGCCCACCCATTGACAGTCGTATACTGTTGATTTTTGAATACGTTCAAGGTGTTGCTGCGTGGGGAGATATAAACGCTCAAGAATAATCCGGCTGAGTCTAGATTAGCTCCAAAGGGCGGCTTGATCATGGTGTCATACATTTCGCGCAAGGACAGCATCCGTTCTTGTAGTATCTCATCCCATTCGATCGAAAGTTTCTTGAGAATGTTATTGGTAGGCCGTCTGTTGATTTTCCCATTTGCGGAGAATATACCCCAAGCATCTTTGAGAACGCTGTTTGCCCTATTCTTGTCTTTTACCGGTTTTGCCATTACCGTGCTATAATCCAGTGTTGAGTGCATCAATTCCCTGGTCAGCATGGAACATGTGTCAGCAGCGTTTCCTCTTGAGGTGGCAAAGCCATCAAAAGGAAACAGAATAGGATGAGTGTAGATTTGTTTGAACAGCTCTGTTGCTGCCTTACTCAGTCTCAATCCTTCCAATTGCTTTCCGCCCAGCGAGATATACCTCTTCTCTTTCAATAGGACGTCTACAGCTTCTTGTATAGAACGTTCGATTTTCACGCGATGTGATTCAACAAGATTGCCGAATTTTGCTAGTTCTTCGTTGGAGAGGGAATC